>SVRD01000003.1 GCA_015064955.1 Oscillospiraceae bacterium | reverse complement strand
AACCGCGTACAAGCAGATCTATGTTGTCGCATTGCACTTGCGCAATGCATCAATTCACGATCAGAACATTTTCAATACAGCTATGACAGAAATGCTTTCACCCATTGAAAATCCTCGCTATATCTTGATTTCCAAAAACATATTCAAACGTTATAACTATGAGCTTTCTTTTGCTTGCCCTTCGATCATAGGTAAAAAGAAAGAATATGTAGAGGTGTTGGCTGAGAAATTAAAAGCCACAACTGGTAACTTTGAGCCTGTTTATACACATCGAGAGGACGGCAGACGACTGATCTTGAAATGCAGAAAACGTTCTTATATCACTTTCAATGAGAAAGCTATGGGAAAGAAATATAAGGTTTCTCATTGTAATTAAAGGTTCAAAATTGTTGGGCCAACTCAGAAAAAGCACTTGCTCCGGCAAGTGCTTTTTTCAACGAAATAAATCTTTTACGGGATTTGTGAAATGCACTTTTTGCGTGTGAAATGCGCTGTGGCGCGTGTGGTGAATATTTCACTTGAAAGAATAAACAGCTTATGATATGTTAATAGAGAATATGGCGGTGGTTGTATGGAGGATTTACAAATAATATTACATATAATTGAACTATGTATTTTTTATTTGCGCTCTTTTGGATTTTTCAAAAGAATACGAGATATATTCATATTTTTCTAAATCTATCAAACCGATTGTCGAAATTTGCGACTTATTAGTGTAAGCTTACAAAGGAAGTTGATTTATGCAGAATAATCAAATTTTCAAACAAACGGAATATTTGCTTTCGATTGCTTTGGCAAAATGCGGCAACCTTGAAGACGCTCGAGATCTTGTACAAGAGACTATGCTTGCGGCGCTTGTATATTTAAAGAAAGGCGGAATAATAGATAACCCGCGCGCGTTTTTGTCGACGTTGTTAAACAGAAAGTTTTATGATATGCTTCGCGATAAGTATAGACTTCCTACGATTTCGATCAGTGAAGGATTTGATATTGCAAACGAAACTGATATGGAAGAAACGCTTGTTTCTGACGAGGAGGCTGAACAAATTCGGCGAGAGGTTGCATATCTTTCTGAATCCTACCGTTCTGTAATAGTGCGATACTATTTTAAAGGAAAAACGGTTAATGAGATTGCAAGTGAACTCAATTTGCCGGTCGGTACGGTGAAATTTCGTTTGGATTTCGGCAGAAAACAGATTAAGAAAGGACTTTATAATATGGAGAAATATAGTGAAAACAGTTACATGCCTCAATATCTCGCGTTGCGAAACAGCGGATCTTTCGGATTGAACGGCGAACCGATGTCTTTGACATTGGACGATGCATTGGCACAGAATTTGCTCATCCTCGCTTATGATAAACCCGTTACCGTAAGCGAGCTTTCGAAATCGATTGGCGTTGCAGCGGCTTATGTCGAGCCGATCGTGAAGAAATTGGTTGACGGTGAACTGATGAAGCGTATGGGCGACGGAAAGGTTTATACCGATTTTATCATTTATCACGCCGACGACTACGTTAAATACATTAAAGAAGCGGAAGCGTTTGCGGATGAGCATATCTATGCATATATAAATGCCGTGAAGGCTGCAATCGATGAGTTGAAGCAAACATCGTTTTACAGTCAACGACTTGAACGTTTTATGATGATAAATATAGCCGATGCGGGTCTTTATGACTGTATGACCTCGGTGCGCAAACCGCAAATTTTTCCCGATCGACCAAACGGCGGAAAATGGATAGCCTTTGCAACGATATTCCCCGATAATTATGTTATTCCCGAGGAGAAAAGAGGGAAAGAGGAGTATCTTCATTCGGGAATGCGTTGGACAAGCTTGGGCAGATATCTCAACTCGCATGATCTTATGCTTTATAATTACGAAACGTCGCTCGATTCTAACAGCGGAGCTAAAGGCGAATTGTATAATTTTAAAACTCATAACGAATTGGAAATGAGTGTGCTAAAGCTTTTTTACGTAATCAAGAATAAAATTGACTACTCGGCTGTGGATCTCGACGAACGTATTGTTTCGGCAATTCCCGCGTTGGAATATTGCGGCTTTTTAACCACTGAAAACGGAACACCTGAGCTGCTGATACCTGTGTTGACGCACGAAGAAAAGAAACGATTTTTTGAAATCTGCAACAAGGCGCAGAAAGCTTTCGGTGACGAAATACGCGATGATCTGATTGAATACTGTAAAACGCACAAAAAGACGATACCTGCTCACTTGAAGAGCGTTCCCGAACAAAAGCTTACAATGCCTTTTGAGCCAAAGGCTATGATGTTTGTATACGAAGCGATCAATAGGGGTATCCACCCTCGTGATCTCGGGTATAATTGTCCCGAAACCTTCGCAGTGTTTGATTGAGCAAAAAGAAAACCGCCGAGAGTTGATTCTCTCGGCGGTGTTTTATGCTATTCAAAGCATATTGCGTATTTTTTGTTTTTTCGTAAATCGTTTTTAAAATCTTCGGGAAAAAATTTCATTTCTTTCTTCCAAAAATCTTCACCGAGAATAAGCAAATCACCCTTTTTGATAGTGGGTAAATTAGATACTAACGGCGCGGTATATGCATAATCATCCTCGCGTAAAATTCGCTCGTATTCATTATAATGATCAAAACCTTTGTCAAAGTATTCAAGTGCCTTTTGAAAATCATTTGCGATTTGCGATTTATAATCAGCTAACTTCATATACATATGCCCGAGATCTCGGTGATAATGACCGCATCTGCCGTCTTCAAATATAGTTTCGTATAAGTTGATCAAGGCTGTTTCAATTTTCGATTTATATTCCGATGTGTGCAGCTCAACCTTGGAAACGATAGCGCTGTAAACCGAAAGGCGAAGATTTTGTATCAATGCCATTATTCTTTCGCCTTGGTAACGAGCCATTTCTTCGCCTGCGGTTGCTTCCGGCAAAAGCATTTCTTTACAAACCAAAATAGAGTTTTGTGCCTTTGCTAATGCTTTGGCGTCTTCAAATCTCCCCATTTTGCAGTAAAGCGGAGTCATATAACAAATTGCGATTTCGCGTTCCTCGGGGGAAGGATTCGCCTTCAATACCTTTTCGTATGCAATTATCGATTCCTTCCAATAATTATTTTTTGAATTGTATTCAATATCGTTGTTTAATATACCGTGGTCATCACAGTATCCTTTTGCACCGTGTTGGTTATATCCCCACATATGAAGCGATTCGGCAAGCTTTAATAATATCTTCGGCTCATTCGGAAACTCTTCAGCGGCATTTCGCAGCATATCAATGCTTTTTTCGATATCATCCGAAACGCTGCCCTGATAAAAGGTAAAGCCTTGGTTTTTAAGAATTCTGTCCGCCTCTTCTAAAATGCTTTTTATCTTTTCTTCTCGGTCGGAGCTATAACCGAACAGCTCGTCGATGGAAATATGAAAATAATTCGCAATTGCAGGTATCATTTCCATATCGGGATAACCGCCGTTCGCTTCCCAACGAGATATTGCCTGTGATGTTACACCCAAGGCTTCGGCAAGAGCTTCCTGTGTTCGTCCGTCACGCTTGCGCAGCTCGCGTATTTTTTGACCTAATGTAAGTTGCATAAAAGCACCTCCAATGTTTGTTTATCACCGGTGTGGTTTTATTATAACACACTTTTATATAAAAACAATTGTCAATCTATTGTTACAAACTCAATGAATCGTTGATAGTGCACGGATATTGATTTATATAATTTTCGTGCTTTGAGTTCATAAACTTCGCCGCTTTTGCCGCGTATATCGGTTGACTCTGTTTGTCAAGTGTGCTAAAATATTTTTGAAAAGGAGTGTGTTGATATGAAAGTTACCTTGCTTGGAGATTCGATAAGACAGCAATACGGACCTAAGGTTAAAGAACTGCTCGGTGATGAATTTGAGATTTGGGCACCCGAGGATAATTGCCGATTTGCCAAATATACACTGCGCGGACTTTTTGACTGGGCGGCTGATATGGAAGGATCGCAGATAGTTCATTGGAACAACGGACTTTGGGATCTTTGCCGTCTGTTTGACGATGCTACGTTTACCTCCGAGGACGAATACGTTGAGAATATATTGCGTATTGCCGATATTCTGAAAAAACGCTACGGAACTGTTATATTCGCAACCACTACACCCGTGCGCGCATCGAATGTTTTTAATAAAAATGTTGATGCCGATCGCTTCAATGCGAGAATCGTACCGCTTTTAAAGGAACGCGGTGTAATTATAAACGATTTGAATGCGCTTTTTCGCTCCGACCCCGAACGTTATATTTGTGATGATACCATTCATCTGTCCGAAGAGGCTATTGATATCTGCGCCGCTCAGGTTGCACGTTGTATCAAAGAGTCGTCAATTAATATCGCTTCGGCTCATTGTGCTTCTAATGAGCACAATGATTCTCAATCAGACGGTATGGGCGCTCCTGTGCTTATATGAAGGGTATACCCTGAATGCTTTAAAAAACAATATTGCTTATCAAGACCGCTCGAAATCTCTCGAACGGTCTTGTTTTTTGAAAAGCGCAAAAAAAGTAGCGGTTTTGGCAAAGATTGCCACAAAGAATTTTAAAAAATCCATAATATATATTGCAAAAAACAATTTGACATGTTATAATGTTATGAGTCAAATTATATGTGGCAGTATATCGTTTTTTTGGTGTTTGATGAATTTGCGCTTAACCGCTTTTGGTGAATTAACCGCTCGGAAATGTCGTTCTGCCATATATGTCGATTTTGGGTTCAAGGAGCAATTGATCAATGAAAAAACAAGAACAAGGGTCGAAAGATTACTATTCTATCGATTTATTACATATAGTAAGAAGCTTGTGGAAGCGTGCTTGGGTTATCGTGCTTGCGGGTATGATTGCCGCGGCGGCAGGATTCTGCGTTGCTGCTTTTGCTATCACGCCGACATATAGCTCGTCTATTATGCTGTATGTTAATAACGGTTCTTTCCAAGTGGGCGATTTTGGCTTCAGTATCAGCTCGTCAGAGCTTACTGCTGCACAAAGCCTTGCGAAGACATATACTGTCCTACTTAAAAACAGAACTACTCTCGAAAGACTCATTGACGAAACCGGCGTTGATTACGATTGGGAAGAAATATACGACATGATCGAATCCGGTCCTGTCAATGAAACCGAGGTTTTGCAGGTTACCGTTACCTGCACAAATCCGTATGAGGCTGAAAAGCTTGCTAACGGTATCGCGAGCGTTTTGCCCAAACGTATCTCCGAGGTCGTCGAGGGTGCTTCGATGGAGGTTGTGGACTCTGCTATAGCCGATACCGAAAAGGTAGCACCGAGTATTACGATGTACACTGCGGTATGGTTCATTGTGGGAGTGCTTCTCTCTGCGGCGTTCCTTATTGTTCTTGCTGTTCTTGATGACACTATTCACGACGAGGAATACGTCATATCCAATTACGATTATCCCGTATTGGCGAAGATTCCCAACCTTTTGAGCACGGGAACCAAATACGAGTATAAGTATAGGTATTACAAAAAGAGAACACCTGACAATAAATAGTTTGTTGGCATTTAATTAAATCTGGAAGTAAGGATTACGCAGTGACAGAAAAACAGTGCTGTGAGATCCGCGAGAATATATCCGTAAAGCTCCCTTATGAGTGTAGTGGTGAGTTCTTCGTTGAGGATCTCGGGAAAATCGAAGACAAAAGAATATATTCGTTTTTTAAGCGTGTGTTAGATATCGTTTTTTCGGCGCTTGCGTTGATGGTTTGTGCTATTCCGATTGCGGTTATCGCATTTTTGGTAAAACGCGATTCAAAGGGCAAAGCCTTCTATCGTCAAGAACGCTTGGGATTAAACGGCGCTAAGTTCAACGTTATCAAATTCCGCACGATGTATGAGGATGCGGAGAAGGACGGAGCTCAGTGGTCGGAGGGCGAGGACGATCCGCGCATAACGGCATTGGGCCGTGTGTTGAGAAAAACCCGTATGGACGAGCTTCCGCAGTTTTGGTGCATACTCAAGGGCGATATGAGTATCGTCGGTCCAAGACCCGAACGCGAAATATTTTATGATGAGTTCGAAAAATACATTCACGGATTCCGTGAGAGATTAAAGGTCAAACCCGGTCTTACCGGCTTGGCACAGGTTCGCGGCGGGTATTATCTCAAGCCCGAAGAAAAAATCGTTTATGACGTTGAATATATAAAAACAAGATCATTCTTGAATGATTTAAAAATTATGTTTATGACAATCAAGGTGGTATTTAAACGCGAAGGCGCTAAATAAGGATATCGGTGTTATGGTTGCTGTTCGAATGGATCGTCTGTTTCTGACGATGTGTATATTGGAAGCGTTGTGGCTGTTGGTCGCTCAAGTGCTCGGCAATACAATAATATTATTGGCATGTCTGGCGTGCTTTCTGCTTTTATCCGTTTGGGCGGCTATCAAGGGTATGGCTCTTCCGGTATTGATGTTCTTTTTGCCGTTTTCGTCACTTGTTAAGCTTCAACCCGGTACGATTTCTTTCTTTACCCTTGCAATGCTTGCCGTTTTTGCTGTGTGCGCGTTGTTCAAAAGCAAAAACGTCAGCGTATACCATTTCATTCCCGTTCTTGTATTGGCTGCTCAAACACTTCTTGTCAAAACGCTGACCGGTACGATGATCAGCAATCAATATATGATGTTTATGGCGGCGCTGCTTCTCGTGCCGTATTTGGTGAGAGAAGTCAACGGCAATTATGATTTTCACTGGCTGACTGTGTTTTTTTCGCTCGGTATCATACTGGCGGCGATATCTTCGCAATACTTATTGGTTTTCCCAAGCATCAGGCAATATATAGATACGGCCGCAATGATCGGATCGACAACAAGAGTTTCGGGCTTTTTCGGAGATCCAAACTTCTATTCGGCACATATTACCGCCGCTCTCGGAGGTGCTCTTGCGATCTTGATCGAAGGCGAAGATAAAAAGAGAACGCTGTCTATCGTAGTAATAATAGCATTACTGGTATATTGCGGTATGCTGTCGATATCCAAATCGTTTATGCTTGTTGCTATTTGCCTTTTCGTGTTCTGGTTCATCGGCTATATGTTCAAAAAAGGCAAGATGTCTACTAAAATTACTGTTATTTTGACTCTGATGATAGGCGCCGGCTTTCTGCTCTCTTCAACGGTGTTTGTTGATATGTTTGATGCTTTGGTTGCACGATTCGGCAGAGATTCAAATATCTCGGATTTCACGACCGGCCGTACAGAGCTTTGGGCATCATATTTGCGCGAATTTGAAGAGGACCCTTTGCTTCTCTTTTTCGGCAAGGGGTATTCGAATGTGTTGGTGAATGGCCGTGCATCTCACAATACGATATTGCAAGCGGTTTTTCAATTCGGATTAGTGGGTTGTATAAGCTTGTTGGTATGGTTTGTATATTTCACTCGCACGTGGTTAAAGGGACTGGAAATTCGGTCAAACAAATCTGTGCAGGCGTTTATAGTTTTGATTGGCTCATTCGGACCGTGGATGGCGATAGATATACTATTTCTCGATGAATTCTTTTTGATACCGATCTATGTCGGCGTGGCAATGCTTTTCTTGTTTGACAAAAGCTTGTCCGAAAAAGAACCTGCATAATATATATGGAGAATGAACGTGGTATTTGGTATGAACTCAAAACCTTTGGTTTCGGTTGTGATGCCGGCGTACAATTGTCAGCGATATATTGAAGCTGCGATTCGTTCTGTTATGGATCAAAGCTGTCGCGACTGGGAACTTATAGTTGTTGATGATCTGTCTGATGATTCGACTTCCGAATTGGTTCATAAGCTTTCTGAGACCGACAACCGTATTCGACTTGTTGAAAACGAAGTCAATATGGGAGCTGCGGAATCGAGAAACCGCGGACTCGAATTAAGCCTCGGTGAATACGTCGCATTTTTAGATAGTGATGATTTGTGGCATCCCGAAAAATTAGAGCGACAATTGCAAAGAATGCAAGAGTCGGGTGCTGATATATCCTACACCTCATATTCTATTATCGACGAGAACGGCAATAGCTGTAAGTCGGATTATATTGTCTCATGTAAATCAACTTTCGATGAGCTTTTGAAGGAAAACTTCATCGGATGTTCAACCGTTATGATCACTCGAAAAATTGCCGAGAAGTATAGATTTACAAAAGAGTTTTACCATGAGGATTATTGTTTGTGGTTAGACATTCTTCGTGACGGTTATGAATCTGCCGGTTGCACGGAAGTGCTGGTCGATTGGCGATTTTTAAGTAATTCGCGTTCTTATGATAAAAAGGGAAGTGCAATAAACCGTTACAAGATTTACCGTAAGCATCTTGGCTTTTCGGTATTAAAGAGCATCAAACTGATGGTTTATTATACGGTTCGCGGTATAAAAAAATATATGAGAAAATAATTTTGTGGAGCGCGTAATGGAGCTTTTTGCAACTGCATCTCTTCAGGAACATCAAAAAGCATTGTTGACTCTTCTTGAAGAATTTGATCGAGTCTGCAAACAGCTGAAAATTTCCTACGTTTTATTTGCGGGTACAATGCTCGGCGCTGTTCGTCATAAGGGTATCATTCCTTGGGACGATGATCTAGATGTTTTGATGATGCGCAGGGACTACAATCGCTTTCTCAATGAAGCCGAAACAGTGCTGAATAAAGACCGTTTCTTTCTTCAAAAGGAATTTTCGGAGCATTGGCCGATGTTTTTCTCAAAGCTCAGACTCAACAATACCGCTTGCATAGAGAAGTATCATCCTAAAGATTCCGAAACCCATCAAGGCGTATATATTGACTTGTTCCCTTGTGATAACGCTTTTAATAACGGCTTTGGCAGAAAGCTTCAGTTCTTGGCGTCCAAGGTGGTTATTGCAAAATCTCTTTCTGAACGCGGATATGAAACCGACAGCAAAAAGAAAAAGGCGTTTATGTGTTTTTGCAAGATTCTTCCGCGGCCTCTCTTCTTGAAACTGACACAAGGCGGATCCGAGGAAAGCGAATACGTCCATACCTTTCTCGGTGCGGCATCAAGCTTTCAGAAAAACATCTATTCCCGGAAGTGCTTCGATGAAATTATCGAGTTTGAGTTTGAAGGAAGAGAATATCCGATTTCCGCAAAATATGATGAGCTTCTTACCACAATGTACGGCGACTATATGGAACTGCCTCCTCCCGAGGAACGAACGGTAAAGCAGCATGCTGTTCTGGTCGATCTTGAAAGGTCGTATGAGGAATATAAGGATTACCATAAGAATCTCGAGTTCGATGTTTATACGCGAAGCATCCGATGAATTTACTGACGGAGATACTTGAATGAAATTACAAGTTCTGGTTGCAACAATGCATCAAACCGATCACTCGGTCGCAGAGAAAATGAATATTCGCTGTGATGCGGTGATTGCAAACCAGGCAAGTGATGATAAAATCAGCGAATACGATACCGAATACGGTACGCTGAAGATGATTACAACTTCAACCCGCGGGGTAGGCTTGAACCGCAATATCGCTCTGCTTGCTTCTGATGCCGATATTGTTGTGTTCGGCGATGACGATATGTGCTATAACGATGATATGGCTGAATCGGTGATCAAGGCGTTTGAGGAATTGCACAATGCCGATGTGATTATTTTCGGCGCCGATATGGTCAAAGACAGCACGGTGTTTGAAGAACGCCGATGTAAGCGCGGACGCTTGCGTTTGTGGAACTCAATGAAATTCGGCACGTATCGTATCGCGGCAAAACGAAACAAGCTTGTCGATCAAAATATCACCTTCCACCAACGCTTCGGCGGAGGATGTGAGTTCAGTGCGGGCGAGGACAGCATTTTTATAAAAAATTGCCTCGATCGCGGCTTAAAGCTATATACCCACGAATACAGCCTCGGAACCTGCTGTAAGGATACTTCCTCGTGGTTCGTCGGTTATAACGAAAAGTACTTCTACGATAAGGGTGTGTTGGTTCGCACACTGTTTCCCAAAACTGCCTATTTGATGGCACTTTACTTCGGAATTAATTTCAAACGCGAAACGGATATTAAAGTTTTCGACCGTTTGAAGTTGATATATTCGGGTGTCCGCGGCGGAAAGAAAATGATTCCCTACGGTGACCGAAAATGAAAAAATTACTTATTGTCAATAACAACCTTAAGGTCGGCGGAGTTCAAAAAAGTCTATACAACCTGCTTTGGTCTCTTGAGGGTGATTATGATATAACGCTTTGCCTGTTTAAGAATATAGGCGATTATTCGGAAAAGCTTCCGAAATCGGTGAAGGTCACCGAAACAAAGGGGCTGTTCCGATACCTCGGCGTAAGTCAGAGTGAAGTTAAGGGGCTTGACGGTATCAAGCGCGCAATTCTTGCCGCTGTGTCAAGAATGCTTGGGAGAAAATTCACATTAAAGCTTCTCCTTCTCGGTGAAAAAATGCACGATGACAATTACGATTGCGCGATATCCTTCCTTCATAACGGTAAAGATAAATCCTTCTACGGATTCGTTCAGGATTACGTTATCCACCGCGTAAAAGCTGATCGGAAGATAGCATTTCTTCACTGCGATTACCGTAATTGCGGCGCGAATAATTCGTACAACAACGAATTGTTAAAGCGCTTCGATAAAATCGCGGCTTGCTCGGACGGCTGCAGGGAAGCTTTCCTTTCGGTATTGCCCGAAATGGAATCGAGATGTGTAACGGTCAAGAACTTCCATCGATACGAAGAGATTCGTCGTCTTGCAAACGAACAGACTGTTGAATACAAAAACGACTGCGTCAATTTGCTTACGGTTGCCCGCCTTTCACACGAAAAGGGAATAGACCGTGCGATAAAAGCGTTCGCAAAGGCGATTGAAAACGGTATCGCGGCAAAGCTTCATATAGTCGGCGACGGCGCGAAAAGGAACGAGCTTGAGGAACTCGTCAAAACACTTGGCTTGACTGATTCGGTTGTCTTTTACGGAGAACAGTCCAATCCGTACAGATTTATGAAGAACGCGGACTTGCTGTTGCTTACCTCGTATCATGAGGCGGCGCCTATGGTTATCGACGAGGCTCGCAGTCTCGGCTTGCCTATCCTTTCCACGAGCACTACTTCGTCGCAGGATATGATCCTCGATTCAGAATGCGGCTGGGTCTGCGATAATTCACAAGATAAATTAAACACAATGCTTGTTGAATTAACCAAGAATATAGACACTGTCAAGATGTTGAAAAAATCGCTTGCCGATAAAAAGGTAAATAATGATGAAGCACGGCTTCAGTTTGATAACGCTATTATTTTGTTATAAATAATAAAATTTCAATACAGTAAGGAGAGATTTCAAATGTTGAAAAGCGTGACAGTAAAGCTTATCACACTTGCATTGACATTGTGTATGCTCGTCGGCCTTGTTCCGATGACTGCATTCGCTGCGGGAAGTGTGACAAATTACCCCGACTTTTTAGCACAACTAAAGCAGCTTGAAATTTATGCCGATGAATACTCTGCAAGTTCCGGCAAAGATTCGGGCGAATTAGTTCTCAACTTTATCCGTACAGGTGTCGAAAGATATCAGACGGGTACTTGGAATGCACTCGCAGGTGAGGAAATCACCGGATTTACTGCGTATGTCGAAGAGCAGGATGCTGCAAACGGCACAAGTGCGATGAACCTCCGTGATATTGTCATCGATAACTTTGTGCTTCCCAATGGCAACCCTGCCGACTTCGGTCATATGTTCGGCACAATGAACATTTCCTACGTCGCAGCTGCGATTCAGTCTGATGACCTTTCGGGCTGGGCAGGTGACGTATGCGACCTGATATTCTATTGTGTAGAAAAGTCGTTAGTACCTTCGGGAACTATCGATGAAATGGCAAAACACATTCGTGAGAATTGTTTCGGTGTTAATGCAGACGATGCATTTGGCTGGGATGACTTCTACGGCGATATGGACGCCTATTATCTCATCGGTGAATACGCGGCAGGCAAGGGCAAGTTCAGTGAGATTATGGAATCGTATTACACTGCTTCGCTCGATGATACAGACCGCGCTACTTACTTTTTGAACAATCGCTTCGCAGGCAAGGTTACCAACGAGGAAGTGCGTACCGCATTGTACGATGCATACAGCAAAAACGTTGGCATTCAGGTTCTCGAAGCTGACAGAGGTATTTCCGATTACGCAACTCTTCGTAAAGCATGCTGCTATGCGATTGCCGACTATCTTTTTATCAATGCAGACGGCAATTTGAACGGCGGCGGTTCCGACGATGAGGAAGAGGAAGAGCTTCCCGCAAACGGATATTACTCTGTATTCTCGAGCACCTCTTCGGTTCTCGCTCCCGGTATCTCTCAGGATATCAAGTATGCTATGTCTGCTGACGGAAAGCAGATGGTATATTACGTTGCTACCGTAGACGTTACCCGTGATGACGTAACCATCATGGCTAACTATAAGGACAACGATGCCTCTAAGGGCTGGGGTATGCAGCGAGTCGAAGATCAGGTTGCTGCTATGGTCAAGAACCATGCAGACGTTGAAAACTTCACTCCCGTTGTTGCAACCAACGGCGACGGCTTCAATACTTCTACAGGTCAACCCGGCGGACTTCTTGTTATGGAAGGCGTTGAATGGCATCCTGTCGATGGCGATGGCTTCTTTGCGATCCTCAAGGACGGCTCTGCGATGATCGGTACCAAGGAAGATTACGAAACCTACAAGGACGAAATCCAAGAAGGTATCGGCGCGTTCGGTGCGACCCTCGTTAAAGACGGCGCAATCGTTCCCAAAGCAAGCGGAACCCGCGCAAGCCGTACCGCGATCGGTATCAAGGCAGACGGCTCTGTCGTTATGATGGTACTTGACGGTCGTCAGGAACCCTTCTCCTGCGGCGGTACTATGGCGGAAATCGCTACCATTATGTACGAAGCAGGCTGCGTTCACGCAGTCAACCTCGACGGCGGCGGATCCTCAACCTATATGTCCAAGCCCGAGGGCAGCGATCAGATAAAGGTTATCAACCGCCCCTCCGACGGATACGCAAGAAGCGTAGCGGCATCTCTTGTCGCAGTTTCTACCGCGAAATCCTCCAAGGAATTTGACCGCGCGATCATCGACTCCGACTATGACTACCTCACCGTCGGCACCTCGATCAATCTCACCGCAATCGGCGTAAATAATATCGGCTCGTCCGCTGTTATCCCCGAGGGCGCATATTGGGCAGTGTCCGATGAATCTGTCGGTGCTATCGATGAAAACGGCGTGTTCACTTCTTCCGCACTCGGCGACGTAACCGTTAACTTCATCGTCAACGGCGAAATTGCCGGCAGCAAGGAACTCCACGTTGTTATTCCTGATGCACTTACAATGAAGGAAGAAAGCATGAATGCGGTATATGGTGTTCCCGCTACACTTCCTCTCGTTACTACTTATAACGGCAACGATGTTGCTGTGAAGCCCGAAGACTTTATGATCGTGTTGGAACATAGCAACGCGGGAACAATCGACGGCTTCACATTTACCGCAGAGGAAGCTGCCGGTTACAGATATTTTATGGCGGGTGCAATGTTGCTTTCTAATCAGCAGCTTATTGCAGCTATAAACGTTAATTTGTACAGAGCAGACGAAGTGATCTTCGATTTTGATAAAGCGACTGCGGGCAATAGCACTCTTGCTTGGCTTCGTGAGGTGACAAATGCCTCCTCGAAGAACAACCTCAACTACACTGTTGAAGATCCCAAAAAGAATGTCGAATTCTCCTATACCTTTGCATTGGATATGTCGCAGATTGAAATCCCCGCGAAGCTCGAGGATATCGTATATATGCTTCCCGGAGCAGACCTTGAAAATGCTTCCGCTTGGGGCTTCCTACTTGATCTTGCAGAACGTGTAAGTGTATTGACCGAAGTGCGTATAAATGCACAGTTTGATAAAAATGTGGCACTTGATCTTTCTGAGGTTAGAGTTATCAACGACTTCTTTGAACTTACGAGTGTTACCATCGATGAGGATAACAAGGTCACTGCAGTTTGTAACTGGATAGATCAGACTCAAGCGATCGACGAAAATAACGTTAACCCGCTTTGCATTCTCACCGGTATCAAGGCGTCCTTAAAGGATGATGCCGAATGGGATGGCAACGAGCTTATTATCGCGAATACAGGTACTGTCACATATGACATTTACCTCCGCGCTTCTTCGCTCTATTCATTCGCAAAGCTTGAAGTAAACCAGCAAAAATACGGTCTCTATCCTTATTCTACCGATAAGACCGGTTACGAGGGCGGAACCGAAAGCGGTGCTCACTTTGCAGATACTCATGCCGATTTCCAGGATAGCTTTATTCTCGATAAAACTCTCCTTCAGGGTTGGCATAACGTGGACGGTGTAAACCGTTACTATGTTGACCATGTTGCACAGACCGGTATTCAGTACATTCCTTCTATGAATGACGAATCGGTTTACCTGTTCTATAATTTCGATGAAAACGGTATCTGCCTCGGCACTTGTACCGGCACAATCGAATATAACGGCGGACTTTATTATGCTGTTCTCGGTGAAAAAACAACCGGTTGGTTGTCCGGATATGACGCTGATGGCAGCCTAGTAGACTACTACTTTGATCCCGCAACGGGCAAAGCGGTGGATGGTGTTCAGAAGATCGCAGGATATACATACACCTTCACCAACAATATTCTCACTCGCGGCGACCTTGTTACCGATGCGAACGGTACCCGTTACAGATGGGCAGGCAAGTGGTTGCACGGTCAGTGGTTCAATGTAGACGGCAAATGGTATACCACCAAAAAGTATATACCTTATGTCGTTACAGGATTTACAAATGTCCCCGCAAGAGGTGTTCCCGACTGGAAATGGCACCTCTTTGATGAAAACGGTGCTTTCCAAGCTGATTATACCGGCATCTACGTATTCGAAGGCGATACCTACTATATTAAGAACGGCTTGCGTGACAGTACAGTCGGCCTTGTATATGAGGGCGGATATTATTACTACATTTCAGGCGCCGACGCAAAGGCGTATAAGAACACAACCGTTTGGGTAACCAAGACTAACGGATTGATGCCTATCGGAAAGCACAGCTTCGATGAAAACGGCAGAATGATCGATCCGCCCTATGCCGCACCCAAAGAACCCGAGCTTCCTGTTCTCAACGGTATCATAAAGGGCGATGACGGCATCCTCCGCTACTATATCAATGGTGTTCTTCAGTCCGGCAACGGAATCATTAAGCTTACCGATGACAAAGGCGTTGATTTCTATATCTACGTTCGCAGTAACGGTGAGCTTGCAGTTGGTACATGTATAATCACCAACACAAATGGACTTCTCAATCAGGGCACTTACACCTTTAATGAGGAGGGTAGATATTATATCCCCGAAGAACCCGAAGAACCCGAAACTCCCGTTGTTCCCGAGCTCAAGAACGGTGTATATAGTGAAAACGGGATTCTCCTTTTCTATATCAACGGTGTTCGTCAATCCGGTAGTGGCGTCGTTAAACTGATTGACGAAAATGGCTTTACATATTATATCTACGTCCGTTCCAACGGAACTGTTGCAACAGGAATATATTGGCCTACCGTTCGTAATGATCTTCTTCCTCGCGGTGGTTACGATTGGGGCGCCGACGGCAGATATTACCCTGCGGTAGTTACACCCGACCCCGAAGAACCTGAAATACCTCCTGTAGTTGACCCGGAAGAACCCGAGGTTCCCGATGTAAAGAACGGTATCTACGAAGAAAACGGCAGGTTTTATTACTATATTAACGGCGTTCGTCAGTCGGGCAACGGCGTTGTAAAGCTTACAGACGATGAGGGAAAGACCTTCTATATCTACGTCCGTTCCAACGGAACTATTGCAACAGGTGTATATTGGCCTACCACTTGTAACGACCTTCTTCCCCGTGGTTCGTACGATTGGGGCACCGACGGAAGATATTATCCGGAGGCTTAATTTCTAATCAAAAGGAGATGAGAATATGGGATACTGGATAGTTCAAAATGTTTTGTATATTCTCCTTGCGGTTGCAACTGCTTTTGGATATTTTTGGATAAGTCAGTTCAAAAAACAACTTCGTATAAAAGAATGGATGGCACTTGTTTTGTCAGTCCTGCACACAGTAGTTGGCGTTGTATGCGTAAAAGTATTTGCTTTTTTGGAATCAGGCGAAGGAGGAGGAATGAGCCTATACGGCGCGGTCTTCTTCCTGCCCGTAATCTATTACTTGTGCGCAAAGCTTTTTAAACGCAAAGTCTCCGATGTGTTTGATGTCTTCACAGTATGCACAGTGTTTACTCTTTTGTGTGCCCGTGTTAACTGCATAACCGCCGGCTGTTGTCTCGGTAATGTTATACCGGGCACAGAAGGTTTGCGCTGGCCGACTCGTGAAGCAGAGCTCATCTTTTATATCGTTTTGTACTTTGTTTTGCGAACTCATATCAAAAAATCAAAACATAACGGAAAGATATATCTGATATATATGATTTCATACGGAGTCTTCCGTTTTATAGTGGAATTCTTCCGTGAATCATTCCATACTATCGTCGGACCTTTTCACATATCACATATATGGTCGCTCGTCGCAATAATTGTAGGAACTGCCATATATTATATGCTTTCTCGCAAACCCCACGGTGATATTCACCGAAATTAATCCGGATTATATTCCGAAAAATATTTCAGGAGGAAATATTTATGAAAATTAATGCTGAAAAACGATTCTTTATCTTTCTGTTAGTTATCGTTATGATGCTTTCGGTGTTACCGACAAGTGTATTTGCTGTCGAAATGTTGAATACAACAGTGCTCGACGGTAAGATTGCCATTACGTCTGACGGCGTCAGCGGCCAGGGTTCAGGTAATAATAGCGGTGGCACTATAACAGTAACAACAAAAGCCACTGCGAGTTGTTCGTTCGGAAAATATAGTTACACCGCAAACTCTCACACGATTACTATCAAGAACAATACAGCAGACGAAACCTTGATGCTGGAATTCGATTATGCAGCTTCCGGTCTTGGTACACTTACGATTGACGGCGTAACAAAAACATCGATGCCTTCGGGCAGCTATTCAAAGTCTTTGGCACCCGGCGCATCGATCACTATTGTCATTACCAGCCCGGCAAGCGGTACTGATAACTCCGGAGCTGAAGCATCGATTGTATTGAGTAATTTTGAAGCTTTGGATACCAGTACAAAAAAGATTACCGTGGTTGCTGCGGAAGGCGGTACAATCAAGGCGAATGGCAGTGTTGTATCAACTGCAACTTCGATTGAGGCCGACTATGCTACCGGTGTTCAATTGGCAGCTACTCCTGCAAGCGGTTATGTATTTGTTGGTTGGGGCGATTCCAATGAAAACGTGCTTTCTACCACTGCTACCTTCCACCTTCAAACCACAAACGACATTATCGTTTCCGCTCTCTTTGTACCGGATGACGAGCAGGGTTATTGGCTTGCAGGTGGAAAGGTTCACACCGATTTGAATGCTGCTTGCACTGCAGCGCAAAACGGGGATAAAAAGGTTACTCTTTTGAAAAACGCAACTTTACCCGAAGGTACCTATACTATTCCTTCCGATGTTTCTGTTTTGATTCCTTTTGACGAGGCTTTTACCAGCTACGGACCTGATCCCGAATTAGCTGCTAACGGCGCGAAATGGACTGTCCCCACACCGTACCGTACTCTTAAGTTGGCAAATGGTGCCAAATTGGAAATTAACGGAACATTGGAATTGGCTGCTAAACACCATGTTTCTTCCGGTAGCACTTCTATAAACTATGGCGGTGCAATTTACGGCAAATACGGCCACATAGCTATGGAAGACGGCGCTATTATAAATGTTAATAACGGCGCAACTCTTTATGCATGGGGTATCATAAGTGGTGCAGGCGAAGTTAATGCTAATTCCGGCTCTACGGTATACGAAAAAATGCAGATTAATGACTATCGCGGCGGTACAGTAACTTCTTCTCTTGTAACTTTGTATTCAAACAGAAAACTTTTCCCGTTCGGCCAGTACTACGTGCAAAATATTGAAGTAGAAGAAAGAATTGAAGCCGGCGCAACCTTGATGGTTCATGCAGGTGTTTATTTGTCTGCTTCGGAGACTGCTACCGTTTCCTTTGTAGGTAAGGAGGGCTCGGGCTCGATGTTCGAGTTGAAAGACGGTACAACTGCGGTTAAAAAATACAACGCAGAAACAGACCGTCTCGAAATCAATGTTTACGGTAATGCAACCCTCGGTAGCATTTCGCTCAGCTTTGAAGGACAGTCTGTAAACTCCGCAAACTTCCGTTTGGGTATAAATAATAACATCGATATCATCGTGCATACCGGTGTTGTTACAATATCTCAAGCAATGGTGCTTCAATCCGGCGCTACCGTAACAGTCGGACGTGATGCTACTGTCTATAACACAACCGAATTGTTCATAATGGACGATGAAGACTGGGGCACCTATGCAAAAGGCGTACTGTTGATGCCGGTCAAGTATACCTATGCGAATGGCACCACCGTTAAGCGTACTTCTGTGACCGATGCTATATTGGATATCAATGGTAACTTTATTAATAACGGTCAGCTTTATACAAGCGGAAGCCAGTCTGTAATCAGCTCTGAAAAAACGGGTGTATATGCTTTGCTTTCACCTGCGAAATCCGGAGAAACGTTAAACCAATTGGATCATAACTCTTTCAGTTATGGTATGACTAGTGATTGGGTAGAAATTAGCTGTACAGCGGCAGACCTTGTTCATGGCGACGGTACAGCGCTTCGCGCAGAGGGCGCTCAGTACGATGCGTATATCTACGATTCCTTCCTTGATAAATGGGTACAGAAAAACATTTATAATGAAGGCGCCGGTTATACCGCAACGTTATACTATAATCCTAATTGCAACGGAAACGATGTAACGACACATCTGGTCGATTACTTTGACAATGCGCTAAGTTTTATGGGAAGCGGCAATACCGCAATGGCGCCCTATTCGTTTGCATTGGCAGAAAATAGCTTCACTCGTCCCAATGGATACAAGTTCCTCGGCTGGAGCACCGATCCCAATGCAACTACTGCAGAGTGGCATCCCGGCGATTATGTTACTATCTCTGCGGACACAATTATCTATGCGGTTTGGGAAAAACCCAAGTTCTCTATTTCTTGGGATGTTGAAGGAACGGTATCGACTACTCCCGACGTTGTAGCAGGCACTGTTCCTCAGTACAGTGGCGACGAGCCTGTAAAGAACAGTGACGATAATTATCATTACATCTTTGCAGGCTGGGCAACTGACAAAAACGGTCCTGTTCTCCCAACCCTCCCTGAAGTAACAGGTAATGCAACCTATTACGCAGTATTTACTCCCGTAAAACATAGCTACAGCGAAACCTCTCCTCATACTTGCTCTTGCGGAAAGACAGCGAGTTGTACTGATTCCGATGCCGATGAAGATTGCGTGTGCGACTTGGGTTGTGGAAAGATTTTCCACACTGAAGGCGAAGTTGTAGTAGAAAACAACAAAGCACCCGACTGTGTAAACGCAGGCTCCTACGACAAAGTAGTATACTGTACCGAATGTAAAGAAGAGCTCAGCAGAGAAACCATCACAGTTAATGCAACCGGCCACACAGAGGGCGAAGTTGTAGTAGAAAACAAAGTAGATCCCGACTGTGTAAACGCAGGCTCCTACGATAACGTAGTATACTGTGCCGTATGCGGCGAAGAACTCAGCAGAGAAACCATTACAGTTAATGCAACCGGCCACACTCCCGGCGCAGCGGCAGACTGTGAGCACGCACAGACCTGTACCGTATGTGGCGAGGTTCTCAATGCGGCACTCGGTCACACCGAAGGCGAAGTTGTAGTAGAAAACAACGTAGCTCCCGACTGTGTAAACGCAGGCTCCTACGATAACGTAGTATACTGTACCGTATGTGGCGAAGAACTCAGCAGAGACACAGTCACAGTTGACGCACTCGGTCACACCGAAGGCGAAGTTGTAGTAGAAAACAACGTAGATCCCGACTGTGAAAACGCAGGCTCCTACGACAACGTAGTATACTGTACCGTATGTAACGAAGAACTCAGCAGAGAAACCATCACTGTTGACGCACTCGGACATGATTATGAGATCTCCGGTTACGTTAACAATGGCGATGATCACACTGTAAATTACGTATGTAAGAGCAACGCATCTCACAAAATGTCCGTAAACGAACCTCACGATTATAACAATGCTGCATACACCTGCGCATGCGGCGATGTTAAAACATTCACCTTGTCCGTAAATATCCTTGTTGACGGAGTAACATATGAACTCACCGTTCCTTACGGCGCAAATCTGCTTGATGTTCTCACAAAGGCTGAAGCTGATGATATTATCCCCGCTATTGGCAATAAATATCGTTACAACAATGAAACATTTAACGGCGAAAAAGTTGTTACCGGATATAGTTACTTTGACGAAGAGACCGGAAAATGGGTTGTTGATATTTACGATATGACAATGCCTGCAAAAGACTTTCATATCTATCAGGACGCAGAAGATATCGGTTGGCAGTATTTGGAAGCAGGCACGAAGTATGCCGGTGAAGAATCATATCTGTACGGCTGGAATTACATCGAAGAAGACTATGATAACGTCGTAGACGGCGCATGGTACTACTTTGACAATGAAGGCTATCGTGCAGAAGGCATTACCCGCGTTCCTTATCCTGAAAAGGAAATCAACGGAATTACCTACACTTACAACGCAGACGACTATGCATACTGGGAATCTCATAAGGATACCTCGTCGTATACCGATGCTGAAACCGCGATGTTCGTATTCGATGAAAACGGTAAATTCCAGCACTCCGAAACAGGTATTATCGACCACAACGGAACTAACCGTTATGCAGTAAACGGTATGATTCCTTGGCACGTTGGTATGGTAGAAATCGACGGCGATTATTACTACTTTAAGGGCGATAAGAACGGTGGCGGTAACTATATGTGTACCGGCAACGTATACGCTACCAGAAACACAACCTCCTTTGAAATCGTAAATGGCAGAATCTACACCTTTGGCGTAGATGGCAAGCTCTGCAAGTATGACGGTATTGTTAATATCGACGGTACTCTCTACTACTATGATAACTGCAGACTTGCAAGCGGCGAAGGTCTCATTTACATCGACGGTGATTATTACTACGTGCATGGCACCGGTAAGCTCGCTGTAAACGAAAAGTGCTATGTCGAAGATGTTAAGGATTTCAATATCGTTCCCGATGCGTATGAGTTTGATGAGAATGGTAAGATGGTTCGTCCTATCGATCCCGATGAATACAACGGCTTGATCAAGATCGACCGTGATTGGTATTACTACATCAACGGCGTTAAGCAAAGCGGTCTCGGCGTAGTTGAATTCACTGACGAAAACGGCGATATCTTCTATGTATACGTAAGATCCAACGGTCAGCTCGCTACCGGTAAGTACTGGCCCACAACTCGTAACGATCTCCTCGACAGAGGCGAATACGATTGGGGTACGGACGGCAAGTACTATCCCACTCCCGAGGCTGAAGTACTCGACGGCATAGTTGAAATCGACGGAGAATACTACTATTACATCAATGGTGTCAAGCAGAGCGGTCTTGGTGTTGTTGAGCTCACCGACGAAAACGGTGCAACCTTCTACATCTACGTAAGATCCAACGGTAAGCTTGCAACGGGTAAGTACTGGCCCACAACTCGTAACGATCTCCTCGACAGAGGTGAATACGATTGGGGTACAGACGGTAAGTATTATCCTGCAAACTGAATTTTGAAATCCAGTTGCACAAGGGCCGGGAGGTCCTTGTGCAACCGCGAACGTAAAAACGGGCGCTCGGTATCCAAAGGTATTGAGCGCCTGTTTGTATATAAGACTGTGACAGAAAGCAGATATGGGTTTATATATGCTTTCTAATGCGGTTTTGTGATAAAAAAAGAGGTGAGGAATTTGAAGATAGGAATCCTGACTTTTCCAAATTCAATCAGCTATGGCGCAACTCTTCAAATGTATGCATTATATCGCTCTGTTGAAAAGCTGGGGTATGATACCGAGATTATTAATTACTTCAATGCATATATGAAGGCTGAAAATCACGTTGGGGATTCTGTGCACTCTTTTTCGAAAATGGCAAAAAAATTCGCAAAAAAGTTAATGCATTATAAGCTTTATTCAAATTTCAAAAGATTTGAATCGTGTAGCTTTAATATGTTTCCCAAACGAGCTTTTTCCGATAAAAAGATATTGAACGAAGTCGGGAAAAGATACGATGCGGTTATCTGTGGAAGCGATCAGGTTTGGAATCCCGAAATCACCGATGGCGATTTGAGCTATTTTCTTGACTTTTGTTGTGATAAAACAAAAAGAATTTCATATGCTCCGAGCTTTGGTGTGGATACGCTCTCCGAGCAGTTCGGAATCCGAGTAGGCAAAGAGCTCGAACAATTCGATTCGATTTCGGTTCGTGAACAAGAGGGGGCTGAGATTGTAAAGTGCTTTTCAAACAGGAGTGCGGAAATTGTGTCCGACCCTACTTTTTTGCTTGATCGCTCCGATTGGGAATCAATCGAGAAAGAATACGACTCGACAAAGAAAGAGTATATTCTTTATTATGCAGTTCACCAATCCGATGAATTGTTCAAAAAAGCCAAATCATTTTCTAAAAGAACCGGCATAAAGCTTGTTGTTGTGGGCGGTAACCGTATTAAGAATCTTAAAAACAATGATCCTCTTTTGGAATATGCGATTGATATTTCTCCGCAGGAATGGCTATATCTTATACATCATGCGAAGTATGTGATCACAAACTCTTTTCATGGTACTGCTTTTTCGTTGATTTATCAAAAAGATTTCTTTGTCGGATATGTAAAAAACACTAATTCGAGATTATCGCAAATAATACGAACGACCGTAATGGAGTCGAGAATATTAGGTTGCGGTGATGAAATTATCGCGAAAAAAGCCGATTTCACTTTTGCCGAATCTGCTATAAATCAGCTGAGAGAATCCTCATATAGATTTTTAAAGAATGCGTTGGAATAATTCTTTTATATAAGGAGGGAAGTCTATCATGAATAGAGCGCAGGTTAATGCATTTTCTACTGTTGCACACCAGCTTGTTGCTACTATATGCGGAATGATAATTCCTTGGATAATGATAGACACCTTCGGCTCTACCGCATATGGAGCAACAACGTCTATTGCACAGTTTTTATCCTATATTTCGTTATTTGAAGGCGGCATCGGTCGTGTAGCGCGCGGTGCTCTTTATAAGCCATTGGCAGACGGCGATGTGGAACGGGTGAGCAAGCTTTATCTTGCAATAAAACGCTTTTTCAGAACTATTGGCATCGCGTTTATGGCATATTCGGTTATTTTGGCTTTCTTCTATTATGATATTGCTGATGTGACTGAATTTACACGCGAATATGTTTTTGTGCTTGTTATAGCAATAAGCATTGGCAAGCTTGCCGAATATATGGGCGGTATTTCAAACATCACGTTGTTTAACGCAGATCGCAAGCAATATGTCGTAAATTCGACATTTATGATAACAAATGTATTAAATGTGATACTTATTATAGTGCTTGCGAATTCGGGGGTCGATATCATTTGGGTTAAGCTTGTCAGCAGTCTTGTATTTGTGCTTAGACCGATTATATATACGGCTTATTTAAAAACACATTACAAAATCAAGAAGTTTGCCGAAAAGACGGTTCTACCCAATCAGGCTACGGGTATCGCACAGCACAGCGCTTATGTAATTCAAAACAACACTGATGTTTTGCTACTTACAGTATTTTCCGATTTGAGTATCGTAGCGGTATATTCGGTATATCATCTCATTGTTTTCAGCTTGCGTAATATAGTGATATCATTCACTGGTGGGATGGAGGCTGTTTTCGGAAACTTGATTGCCAAGGGTGAAAACGATAAACTTAATAGAATCTATGAAAAATACAAGCTTATTCTTACAGCATTATCGTTTGTTTTCTTTTCAACTGCGGCTATTTTGGTTGTTCCGTTTGTTAAGATTTATACCTCGGGGGTAACCGATGCAGATTATATTCAGCCGGTTTTTGGATTGCTTCTGGTTATATCCGAAGCGCTGAATTGCCTCATTTTGCCATGTTTCAATTTGACGATTGCGGCAAATAAACTTAAGGAAAGCCAAGCAGGCGCATATGGCGAAGCTGCAATTAATCTTGCGCTTTCGCTCGTTTTGATATTTTGGGATCCTTTGCTTGGTGTTGTTATCGGTACACTTGCATCAACGATATTTAAATGCGTTTATTATGCCTATTTTTCCGGAAAATATATACTTAAAAAGAAGATTGGCAGCATTTTGCTAAGGCTTGCAGTGAATACGATAGCAATAGTGCTCGTTTCTCTTGCCGGAATGAGATTGATCGGCTTTGTTACGATTTCTAACTATTGCCGCTGGGCAGTATTCGGTGTTGCTTTAGTGTGTATTACCGGCATATTGGGAATATTGATATGTATGTGTTTGTATCCCGAATCAACAAAGCAACTTTTCAAGACAGCAATGCGTTTTTTTGAAAAAAAAGGAAAAACAAATTCAAATGACAGTTTCAAGGGGTCACCTATGTATGATGATTATGTTGGTCACGATATAGCGGCGTATGCCTGCTATATTAAGAATGAAAAAGAACTACTTGAATGTTCTTCGGGCGGCGTTGCTACTGCATTAGCGAGGCAAATGATAAATAATGGCGGTTATGTGGCGGGTGTTTCTTATAGCGTGGATTTTTCCAAGGCAGTGTACGAAATAGCCGATAATCTCGAACAATTAGAACGATTCAAGGGTTCAAAATACGTTGAGGTCGACAAAAAAGGAGTTTACAACGAAGTAAAGAATTTGCTTGACTCCGACAAAGATGTTTTGTTCTTTGGACTTCCTTGTACAGTTGCGGCACTGAAATCTTTTCTTAAATCAGATTACGAAAAGCTAATAACCGTTGAACTCATCTGTCATGGGCCGACGGTAGCAAAGGTTCATAGCGATTATGTTCGTCATTTGGAAACGAAATATAACAGTAAAATTGTTGATTTCTCGGTAAAAAAGAAGATAAATAAATGGACTCCCGGGTATTTGTATGCAAAATTTGCTGACGGATCCGAGTTTATCGAGCAGTTTTATCATACCGAATACGGATATGGATTTAGCGTATTGGCGAAAAATGCGTGCTATTCCTGTAAGTTTAGAGGAAACAACCGAACTGGCGATATAATGATCGGCGATTTTTGGGGGGCAAACGAAGAAGATCAGTTTTGGAACGAAAATGGCGTTTCGTCTGTGCTCGTTCATTCCGAAAAGGGGCACAAGCTTCTTTTGGAAAATAAAGAGATTGCTTTGTATAGAAGTACCTTTGAAAGAATTGTTGAAAAGAATCAAAATGTAATCAAACCACGACAAAGAAGCGTAGAAAGCTATAAGTTTGAAAAATTACTTAAAGAACACGAATTGTTTTACGCGGTCAAGCATTCGCGAAAATTCTCAACAAGAATTAAATCCGTCATAAAAAAAGCATTGCGTTTATTCAGATGATTATACACGTTGTAGTTTTTAAACGTGAATGATGTATTATGTATAGGCTTACTCGTGATAATACTTGCAGGCGTTCATGTGGGCGATGGGGCGATTATAGCTGCCGGTGCGGTAGTGACCCACGATGTTCCGCCTTATTCTGTCGTTGCGGGAGTTCCCGCACGGGTTATAAAGGAACGGAAGTAGTACATTCATTATTGCAAAAAAGGGGGATATACGTTGAAGGATAAGATTGATATTGAATTGAGCGAAGCGGTATCCAAGGGCGCAGATAAAAGAATTGACGACGATGCAGTCATTCAACAAGTTGAGAATAACGTAAACAGCGAAAACGAAGATAACTCGCTTGACAATACGACTCGACGCAGCGGTGAACACAGTCACCACCATCACCACCATCATCATTCTCATAAGTCTCGTCACAAATCTTCAAAAAGCAAAACAAAAAAGAACAATAAGAAAAATGAAAAGTTTTTGCGCTTTGTTGAAAAAAATAAGAAGTATTTGATTTGGGTAGGGGTAGGACTTGCGTTCCTGCTTGTTCTGATCGTTGTCGGTGTTATCATCGACAGTCAAAATAATGCCGACGATTCTTTAACCGACCAAAGCAACCCGATTGTAAATGCTGCGGCAGAAAGCCTGACTGTCGAGATTCCGTTCTTTACCAAAGAAGCTAACCTCAATAATTTGGCTACAAGTGAGCTCGTAAACTGCGGTTCGGATGTTTCGGTAATGGCGATTTACAAAAAGCACGCAAGTGCCGAAAACCGCCTTGACGTAGGACTTCCCGTAAGACTTTCGTATACGCTGAAGAACGTTCCGGGGGAGTATACCGTAAAAAGTGCGGAATATGTAATCTCCGAAAGCAAGGATTTCAAGAATCCCCAAGTAATAAGCACCGATGGCTTTGTTACCAAGATAGATGTTTATAATTTAAAAACGGGGACTCGGTATTATTACCGTATCTATCTTGTTTTCTCAAATGGAACCGAAACAGAAGTCGGCGGAAGCTTCAAAACAGCAAATGGCCCGCGTATCCTCAATCTCGATGGAGTGTATAATGCACGAGATATAGGCGGCTGGACAACTACTGATGGAAAGGTTATAAAGCAGGGCTTGCTTTACAGAGGCTGCGAGGTGGACGGTGCGATAGAGCAAAAATATAAAGTTACACAAAGCAGTCTTAATACAATGCTGACCGTTTTAGGTATCAAGACCGATATAGATTTGCGTCTTTCAACCGACAATTTCCACGGAACCGACGGCTTGGGTGCAGGCGTAAAGCATTTGTACTATTCTGCTCCTATGTATTCAAATATCTTCAATAGCGAAGATAATAAAGAAAAAATACGTGCTGTTTTTTCCGACCTTGCAGTTGAAAGCAATTATCCGATATATCTGCATTGTACCTACGGAACCGACAGAACCGGAACTGTTTGCTATCTGTTGGAGGCGCTTTTGGGACTCGATGAGGAAAGCATGATGAAGGACTACTTGCTTTCGGGTTTGCATCACGGTGGATATGTTTCTTTAGAGGAAATGAATGCTTTTGTTGAAAAGTTGAATTCGTTGCCCGGAAATTCGATGAGGGATAAAGTCGAAGGATTTTTGATTTCAATCGGTGTAACCGAAGAGGAAATATCAAATATAAGACGTATCTTTCTTGGCGAATAAGCTTAAGACTTGCTGCTAAAAATGAGGATGATATGTTTGAAAAACTATTGAAAAAGGTTAGGATTCAAATTAATAAGCTCTTTCGTAAAGCAATCAATCGACATCAACGCAAGCTTATAAAAAACAATGATTTAACCTTAATTTCGTCTAACTGTACAGGCTGTTTGATGCTTCATGATCTTGGTTTACGATACAACAGTCCTTTTGTGAATATGTTTATCAATGCGGATGACTATATAAAATTGTTGAAACGCTTTTCTGAGTATATGCAACAATCGTTGCAGTGCATTGAAAACACAGACAGCGAGTATCCGCTTGTTGCTCTTGGCGACATTACTCTTCATTGTGTGCATTATAAGAGCTTCGAGGAAGTAGTCGAAAAGTGGAATTCACGCAAGCAGAGAATGAATCTTGAAAATTGTTTTGTGATTTTTACTGACCGCGACGGATGTACATATGAACATCTTAAAACGTTCGATGAGCTACCGTTTAAAAATAAGATTGTTTTTACGCACAAGGAGTATAAGGATATTTCATCGTCGTTTTATATACATGGTTTTGAAGAACAAGATGCGGTCGGAGCGTTACAAGCATATAAGGGCTGGAATGGCGTAAGAATATATGATGAATTCGATTACATCACATGGTTCAACGAGAATTAAATTGTTTGCAATTAAAAACCGACCTTGCCTATATCGCGAGGTCGGTTTTTGATTGTAAAAATATAAAAAGCCCAAAAACAAATGTTGATTTTGTAAATAATTTTTAACGATATGTATTGCATTTGGGGGATAGGTGTGGTATAATCACAGTGAATATGGGCGAGTGTTTGTGTTTGTAAAGGCTCGCAAAGAAAGATGTCGATTATAATGGCAGCAAAGAACGAACAACAAAACCATACAAATACATTAAGCAATACCGAAAAGACGCTTCACAAGAATCTCGGCTTCAGTGCGATCGAGCAGTATAAGCTTCTTCGTACCAATTTGACCTTCACCTTGCCCGCAGATTTAAAGTGCGCTGTCATCGGCGTAACCAGCTCTATTCGCGGAGAGGGAAAGAGTACCACCGCAGTAAACCTTTCCTACGTTCTTGCCGAAAGCGGCAAACGCGTTCTTCTCATCGACGGGGACCTTCGTATCCCCAGCGTTGCGAAGAAGATGAACATCAAAGGCGCCCCCGGTCTTACAAATCTCCTTATGGGCTTTGAAAGCCAACGCTTCGCCGATTTCAAATCAAATATTCTTGACAACTGGTATATTATGCCCGCGGGTGATCTGCCCCCCAACCCTTCGGAGCTTTTGAGCTCGCACAGAATGGAGCTTGTGTTGCAGACCCTATCGGAAAGCTTTGATTATATCATCGTTGACCTTCCCCCTGTCAATATCGTTTCGGATGCATTGGCGATATCCAAGTATATCGACGGTATGGTGGTGGTAATCCGAGAGGAATACACCGAAAAGAAGGAGCTCGAGCACTGTATGAGACAGCTCACTCTTTCGAACGTAAAGGTACTCGGCTGTGTTATGAACGAATCGGATAACAACAAGGGCGCATACGGTAAATATAAGAAATACGGCAGATACAGTAAATATAACCGTTACTATTACAAATACAGCGATTATTACGCTAAATCCGAAAAGAATGATTGATTTTCACAGTCATATACTTCCCAAAATGGACGACGGCAGTAAAAGCGTTGAGGAAAGCATAGAGATGCTTTCGATGCTTAATCATCAGGGCGTGGACAGGGTTATAGCAACCTCTCATTTCTACCCGAATCGCGAACCGCTTGAGCGATTTCTTGAACGCCGTCAAGTCTCATTCGAGAAGCTGAACGAAGCATTGACCGATAACTGCCCCCAAATCTCCCTTGGCGCAGAGGTACGCTTTTATGATGGGATTTCGCGTTTAAAGGGACTTGAAGAGTTACGTATTTGCGGTAATAAGCTTTTGCTTCTCGAAATGCCATTTTCCAAATGGACCGATTACACTGTAAAGGAATTGGTAGAGATGTCCTGCTCGAGCGAGTATGTTATCGTGCTCGCACATATTGAACGGTATTTGTCGTTTCAAAAGGCGGGATTGTTTGAATCGCTTCGCGAAAACGGAATTTTGATGCAAGTCAACGCGAGCTTGTTCAAGGGCTATTTTTCAAAGAAAAGCGCCTTTAAACTGTTTGATAAGGGCTTGATTCATTTCATCGGAAGCGATTGCCACAATCTTTCCGACCGTCCCCCGAATATCAAAATTGCTTATAACGCAATCGAAAAGAAGCTCGGCAGGGAATTCAGAATGAATTTCGAGCATTTTTCAAAATCGCTATTTAAAGAATATATTCTTACATAATAAATTTATATCCACCAGAAAGGGAATTTATCATGAAAAAGATTTTTGTATTGTTTTTGACCGTTGCCATGGTTCTCTCCATGGGCGTGACTGCTTTTGCAGGTCCCGGTAACTTCCTCGACAGCCCCTCCAAGAATAAGGCTCCCGAAGTTATCGAGGGTAATAATACCAGTCCCGACTGCGACGGCTACATTGTTGTTACTCCTTATGCTGACCGCGCTACCTTGAACGCTGAAAAGCGCGCGGCTATCGAAAAGGCATATGATGACATCGTTGCAGCTGAAGATCTTACCGATTTCAACGCAAAGCTTCTCAGCCTTGTTGATGCAAAGAAAATTCCTCATGAAAACCTCGCAGTAAGCGACCTTTTCGACGTCAGCTACTACGGCTGCGACAAGCACGATGACCACGCTGATTTCAACATCAAGCTCAAGTGCGACAAGGGCATTCTCGAGGGCTTTGTCGGCCTCCTTCACTTCACCGGCGGTAAGTGGGTTCTCGTTGAGGATGCAAAGGTTGAAGGCGATATCCTTTCCTTCAGGGCGAAGGATCTTTCTCCGTTTGCAATCGTTGTAGAAACCGAAAATCCTCCTCAGACCGGCGATAGCACAAGCTGGAGAATTTACCTTGTTCTTATGATCGTATCCGCAGCTGCATTGGCAGTTGTCGGCTACAAACTCAAAAAGAGCGAAGACTGATTTTTGAGGTAAAGTATCATGAGCACAACCGGACGCGAAGATAAAAAAAGATATTTACGCTACGCCGCGGTTGTTTTGCTTGTTGTATTTTGCGTATCCGCAGTTCTTCTCGGCTTGAGCATCTGGGAAAACAGACACAGTGCGTTCACCGAGGATAATTCCGCGCCTTCCGAGGTGCTGGAATATGAAGGCGAGGACTACGTATTACGTGATGATATCGAAGCCTTTCTCGTAATGGGCTTGGATAAATACGATGTGGTTGTCGATAATACCGCATTCAACAACGACCGTCAAGCAGACTTTTTGCTTTTGCTCGTTTTCAATAATACCGAAAAGACCTGCACAGGCATTCATATCAACCGTGATACTATGGCTGAAATGAATGTTTTGGGTGTTGCGGGCGAAAAGATTCGTACGGAATTCGGCCAGATCACTCTTGCTCATACCTACGGTAACGGCAAGGAAGTCAGCTGCCGCAATACCGTCGATGCCGTTTCGGGCGTTTTGCTGAACGTCCCGATTAAGCACTACGCTTCTATCACAATGGATGCAGTCCCCGCATATAACGACCTTGTCGGCGGTGTAACACTGACCGTGCTCGATGATTTTACCGGTGTTGACGATACACTTGTTCAGGGCGAGGTAGTTACACTTATGGGTGAGCACGCGGTAAATTACGTGCGCGGACGCCACGGCGTTGCGGATAGCACCAATATGAACCGTATGAAGCGTCAACGTCAGTATTTGACCGAGCTTTATAAAAAGACCGAATCCTGCCTCGCGGCAGAAGAGGGCTTTGAGGTCAAGGCGGTTGCGTCGGTAAAGGATTATATCGTTTCCGACTGTACCGTAAAACAGCTCGAAACACTTCTGAACAGATTCGCCGAATATGATTTCAAAGAAATAATCGAGCTCGAGGGCGATTCCCAAGTCTCAAACGGACATTTGGAATTCTATCCCCACGACGATTCTGTCAAGAAAGCAGTCGTTAGTCTTTTTTATGAAAAAGAAGAATAGATCCCTGTAAATAAAAATCAAGCGCCGTTATAAGCTCTGCCTATGACGGCTCTTTGTTTAGTAATATTTTGGAGGTTCAATATGCTCCCGAAGGACTATGTCGTTTCGAAAATCGAGGGCGAATACGCTTATCTCAAAGAGCTCGGAAACGAAAATTCCGAAGAACTGTTTATCGCGCTTGCGCTTCTGCCGCTCGGTGTCGATGTCGGCACAAAGCTCCACTACGAAATGCTCGAATACAGTATTATTGATTAAATAGGAGGAATGTATGAATAAAAAGAATGTTCTCCAAGCTGTCAAATTTGCTTTGTTTTCCGCATCTGCAGGCATAATTCAAGCGGTCTCCTTCACTGTTTTAAACGAAACATTGGGTCTTAATTATTGGGTCGCATATCTGCCGTCGCTTATCCTTTCTATTGTTTGGAATTTTACCTTCAACCGCAAATTCACCTTCAAATCTGCCGCCAATGTTCCGATAGCTATGGCAAAGGTGTTCGGCTTCTATCTCGTTTTCACTCCGCTTTCGACCTGGCTCGGTGAGCTGGCAACAGCAAACGGTGTCAATGAATATATCGTGCTCGCGGTAACGATGCTGTCGAATCTTATTCTCGAGTTCATCTTCTGTAAGTTCGTAGTATACCGCAACCAAGAGGACACGTTAAATACCTAAAAAACAAGATTCCTATAACCTCAAATAAAAATAACAGGTGCGAAAGCTTTCACACCTGTTATTTTTTATCCTCTTATCTCTTTACCGTTTTCGGTTATTACATGGTAGTTTAACACCATATAATAAGCCTCGCTTTCATCGTATTCCTCGCCGAGTAATAGCTTGAATTTGCGTAAATACATCTCGTATGTGTGCTCCAATCCGTTTGCTTTATCAAGCAGAGAAGTGGTATAGATATTGTCGGGAATGTCCTCATATACGCTTCTGTTCAAATCAATGAACATTTCGTCACCGTTAATGAAAACGATTCCTATATCCATTTCATATTCGGTTTCTTCAAATACGAAATCTATAATATCGTCTTGACGGAATGCGTTTATAATTGTCATCTTGTATCCCTCGGGCGATTCATAAAGCACAAATCCGTCCTCGTAAAATACCTCTTCGTTTGTGTCTGGTAATTCTATTTCAACCGCTTTCGGCTCTGCAATACCCTCGTAAATAGCGTATTTACCAAAGAAATCATCGTAAAAGGTAAGCAGATTACAGCTTTTTCCGCCGTCCGTTATATAGATCGAAATTTCGTGGTACTCGCGCTCGGAGATGTTCAAATCCGAAATATCGTGATAAAATATTTCGTTGTTTTTCTCGGAATAAACCGCAATAGCCGCCTCTTGCTTTAAATAGAAATATCGGTATCCGTTCCATTCGGCAGAGCATTCGATATCAGCTTGGATAACTATTTCTGTATCGGTATCGAAAATCGGTTCGCGGTATATGCCGTAAATATCGCTTTTTATAAGATATTTTTCGTATTCCTTCAAAGGATAGCTATCCGTCACATCGCTCATATCATCTATAAGATATATGTGCGCTCCGTCCTTGTCTTTGGTAATTACAGCATTGCCGTCGTCGGTAAAACGCAGTATTTTTCCTTTGCCTGCCGTGATTTTTCCACTTTCGAGCTCGTAAAGATGCCATTCCGCTTTTATAGAATTCCAACCGCCGTTTTCACTTTTCGGAAGCTCATAAAGAATGGCATATCTTCCATCGGGCGAAAATGAGACTTTGCCGCCCGAGCGTATATCGGTCTTTTGACCGCTCATCGTTTCGCTGTCGAGAATGTAAAAGAAGCTGTGTCCGTCGCTCTCGCTGCTGTTCATAATAAGATATCTGTAATCACTCGAAACTGCAAAAACGTTGTTGTAATTCGGAAGCTTTTTCATCTCGCCGCTTTCGATATTTACCATAAATCGCTCGATAACGATAGGGTAAACCGATTCGTCCCAGATATCAAAAAGCCCCCATTCTGTGCTTGCCCCAAACTCATGAACATATATCATATCCGAAATATCGCGCTCGTTTGCGTTGCGCGAATCAATAAATTTCTTGTTCTTCAAATAGATCTCTTCAACAATATCGCGTAAACAGTCTGTCTGAATATCATATACAGGTAAAATATAGTCCTTGCTTGGATTGTGATAATCGTGGATAAGCTGAATATAACGCTCGTTCAGAATCGTCGCCCGCGCCACCCATTCGGGTAACTCTCCGCCAAGCTTTTCTTCCTGTATTTCTATTGCGGTAATCGGCGCAAGCGTATATGTGAGCGGGGAAGTGAAACAAAGCTGTGGAGCCTTTGCCTGCGATATAGCAATATGGTTTACCTTGAACTCTCCGGGCTCGTACCAATCGGCAACAGCGGTGTTTGTGTTATCTTCGCTTTCCTGCGGAACAGATGTCTCGTCATAGCCGCCTAACGATGATATAATAAATACTGCACAAATTAATACCGCAACACAAGCCGCCACCGCCGCGATATATTTTATTCTGTAATTGCGCTTGGTTTCGGGTGCGGAAGAAAACGCCTTTATTTCGGATTCATTTGGAATAATAATGCTTTTTTCCTCTTGCTTGTAATGAGCGATAAGCATTTTTTCTATATCGTTTGTTTTCATTTTATTTCCTCCTTTTCGTCAAAATAATCTTTTAATTTGTCCAATGCGCGCTGACAACGCTTTCTTGCCGCAGAGTGCGAGATATTCAAAACCTTCGCCGCCTCCTTGAGATCAAGCCCCGCGTAATACCTAAGCTTCAAGAGTATCTGCTCGTCTTTTGTCAGCGTTTTCAAAGCGTCTGCGATGTAAATATGCTCGTCGCTGTCTGTCGTAAATGCAATATCGGTATCGAATGCATCGAGCGAAATGCCGTCGCCTCTCTTTTTGACATAATCGAGCGCGCAGGAGCGTGCAACCGAGAGCACCCAAGCCTTCGGACTGCTCCCGTGACGGTAGTTGTGCGCCTGCTTCATAATCTTCAGCATTGTATCCTGCAGTATATCCTCGGCATCGCTTTTGCTTCCCGAGTAATGAAATGCCAATGAATATATCATTTTTCCGTATTCACGGTAGATTTCAACAAGCGCCGACTTGTCGCCTTTCGCAACCGACCGTAATGCATTGTCGCAATCATTTTTTGCCTCGAATGTAAAAAACACGTTGTCACCTCTTTTCCGGTACGCAATATATAACTCTTATTATAGTTGTATTGTGACATATAAATCGCAAAATGTCAGCTTTTTAAAAAAAAATATTGAAAAAATAAATCGTGTGTGTTATTATGTTTGCATCAATTTTGAACTCTGCGGAGGATAAGATATATGAGTGTTAGAATAGGTATATACGGCTACGGCAATCTCGGAAGAGGTGTCGAATCGGCAATTCGTCAAAACGGCGATATGGAGCTTGTTGCGGTATTCACGAGACGTGACCCGTCGAAGCTTACTGTTGCTACCGAGGGTGTCAAGGTCTGCCATACCGACGATGCCTTGAAGATGATAGACGATATTGACGTTATGATACTTTGCGGCGGCAGTGCGACCGACCTTCCGGTTCAAACTCCCGAGCTGTCTAAGTATTTTAACGTTGTCGACAGCTTCGATACCCACGCGCGCATTCCCGAGCATTTTGCAAACGTCGATGCGAGCGCAAAGGCTTCGGGTAAGGTTGCACTCATTTCTGTCGGCTGGGACCCCGGTATGTTCTCTCTCAACCGCCTTTATGCGTCTGCTGTTCTCCCCGAGGGCAAGGATTATACCTTCTGGGGCAGGGGCGTTTCCCAAGGTCACTCCGATGCCATTCGCCGTGTTGAAGGCGTTCTTGACGCAAAGCAATATACGATTCCCGTTGAAGCTGCACTCGAATCTGTAAGAAACGGCGAAAACCCCGAGCTCACAACAAGACAAAAGCATATCCGCGAATGCTTTGTTGTCGCAAAAGAGGGCGCTGACCTTGCACGCATCGAAAACGAGATCAAGACAATGCCCAACTATTTCGCCGATTACGATACTACGGTTCATTTTATCACACTCGAGGAATTAAAGCGCGACCATTCGGGTATTCCTCATGGCGGATTTGTTATCAGAAGCGGCAAAACCGGTCTTGATTCCGAGCATAACCATATTATCGAATATTCGCTCAAGCTCGACTCCAACCCCGAGTTTACCGCGAGCGTTATCGTATCCTATGCACGTGCGGCATACCGTCTTAACCAAGAGGGCATCAGCGGCTGTAAGACAGTGCTCGATATTCCTCCCGCATATCTCAGTATGAAGACAAACGAACAGCTCAGAAAAGAGCTTCTGTAAACTTTGCTATGACATTTCAAACAAGAGTATTTTCCTTTTGTTTGAAATGTCATATTGACAATATGCGCCTCTTTATGATATAATCTTATGAAATAAATCGGTGCGCGGAATCCGCCACCGAGTTCATCTGATAGAGGTAAATTATGTCCGCATTGAGTAAGTACAAGGTTATACGATCCGAAGCTCAACCCGAACTTGAATTTTCTTTTGAGGGTGTTTTGTCCTCTTTTGCAGATGTTTTTTCGAACGATAAGGAATATGTTGTTTTTCCCGGCTTTTGCGACGTGCATGTGCATTTTCGTGAGCCGGGTTTTTCTTATAAAGAAACTATAAAGAGCGGCTCGAAATCGGCGGCTCGCGGCGGCTATACCGCAGTCTGTACGATGCCGAACCTGAACCCTGTTCCCGACAGCGCCGAAAATCTCAAATTGCAAACCGATATTATCGAACGCGACGCAGTGATTGACGTTTACCCCTACGCCGCGATAACCGTAAACGAAGCGGGCAATACTCTTTCGGATATGGAATCTCTGGCAAAGAATGCAATCGCCTTTTCGGATGACGGCAGGGGAGTTCAGTCGGATTCTCTCATGCGTGAAGCGATGATAAAGGCAAAATCGCTCGGCAAAATGATAGTTGCTCACTGCGAGGTCAATTCGCTGTTGAAGGGCGGCTATATCCACGACGGTGAGTATTGCAGAGCGCACGGACATAAAGGCATCTGCTCGGCAAGCGAATATGAGCAGATCGCGCGCGATATAGAGCTTGTAAAGGAAATCGGCTGTGCCTATCACGTCTGCCATATCTCGACAAAGGAAAGCGTCGAGCTTATCAGAAAAGCAAAGCGAGAGGGTGTGAATATCACCTGCGAAACAGGCCCGCATTATCTGGTGCTTGACGATTCGGATTTGCAAGAGCACGGCCGCTTCAAGATGAATCCTCCCTTGCGCTCAAGTGAGGACAGACAAGCGCTTATCGAGGGCATACTCGACGGTACGATAGATATGATCGCAACCGACCACGCCCCCCACTCCGCCGAGGAAAAATCAAAGGGCTTGGAAAAGAGTGCATTCGGTATTGTCGGTCTCGAAACCGCCTTGCCGGTCATGTATACAAAGCTTGTAAAGACGGGTGTTCTCACCTTGGAAAAGCTTGTCGATCTTATGTGCATTAATCCGAGAAAGCGGTTCGGAATCCCGCTGAATAACGATTTTACAGTTTGGGATCTCGAAAAAAGCTTCAAGGTCGACCCGGAGCAATTTCTTTCTATGGGCCGCGCGACTCCGTTTGAAAACGAAACACTGTGCGGCGAATGCCTGCTCACCGTAAAGGACGGCAAGGCAGTATATCTGAAAAATAACGATCAACATATATAGGAGGCTCTAAAAATGGCAAAGAGAACAGATCTTAAAAAGATACTCATCATCGGTTCGGGTCCGATAGTAATCGGTCAGGCGGCCGAATTCGACTACGCGGGCACTCAAGCGTGCCTTGCTCTCAAGGAAGAGGGCTATGAGGTTGTGCTTTGCAACTCCAACCCCGCAACCATTATGACCGACACCACCATAGCCGATAAGGTATATATGGAGCCGTTGACACTTGAATATATCGCGAAGATTCTCCGCTACGAGCGCCCCGATGCTATCGTTCCCGGTATCGGCGGTCAGACCGGTCTTAACCTCGCGATGCAGCTCGAAAAGAAGGGCGTCCTCCGTGAATGCGGAGTCGAGCTTTTGGGTACAAGCAGTGAATCTATCGAAAGAGCGGAAGACCGCGAGCTTTTCAAGGAGCTTTGTCAATCCATCGGCGAGCCTACCATTCCTTCCGAAATCACTTACAGCATCGAAGAAGCAAAGGAAGCTGCAAAGACTATCGGCTATCCCGTTGTTCTCCGTCCCGCGTTTACTCTCGGCGGAACCGGCGGCGGCTTTGCCAATAACGAGGAAGAGCTTGTTGAGATCGGTCTCAATGCATTCAAGCTCTCTCCCGTGCATCAGGTTCTTATCGAAAAGAGCGTAAAGGGATACAAGGAAATCGAGTTCGAGGTTATGCGCGACTCGAATGACCACGCAATAACCATCTGCGGTATGGAAAACGTCGATCCCGTCGGCGTACATACCGGCGACTCTGTCGTTGTTGCTCCTATTATGACTCTCAACGACCACGACCTTAAAATGCTCAACGATTCTGCGATCAAGATCATTCGTGAGCTCAAGATCGAAGGCGGCTGTAACGTTCAGTTCGCACTCGATCCCAATTCGAGTCAGTACTATCTCATCGAGGTCAACCCCAGAGTTTCGCGCTCCTCGGCACTCGCTTCCAAGGCAAGCGGATATCCTATCGCGCGCGTAACCGCAAAGATCGCGGTCGGTATGGCACTCGAGGATATCGCTATCGCAAATACCAATGCGGCATTCGAGCCTGCTCTTGATTATGTAATCGCAAAGCTTCCTCGTTTCCCGTTCGATAAATTCGCAACCGCACCCAATACCTTGGGCACTCAGATGAAGGCGACCGGCGAAATTATGAGTATCGGCTCTAATTTGGAGGAATGCTTCCTCAAAGCTGTCCGTTCTCTCGAAACCGGCGCGGACCATTATTGCCTCCCCAAGTTTGCAAATATGTCCGAAGCCGAGCTCCGCGAATATATCAAAGTGTTCAAGGACGATACACTCTTCGCGGTATGTGAGCTTTTACGCCGCGGCGCGACTGTAAGCGAGCTCCACGAAATCACAAAGATTACCGAATACTTCCTCGAAGCGTTTGAAAATATCGTTAAGACCGAATCGAAGCTCAAGGCAAATATCGGCTCTCTTGAAATCCTCAAGGAAGCTAAAAAGCTCGGCTTCTGCGATAAGATAATAGCAAAATATTGGAATATGACCGAGCTCGACATTTATGCTATGCGTAAGGAAAACAAGCTCTTCCCGGTATACCGTATGGTAGATACCTGCCACACCGGCGCATATATTCCGTACTTCTATTCTTCTTATACCGGCGAAAACACCTCGATCGTTACCGACAAACAAAAAATCGTTGTTCTCGGCGCAGGTCCTATCCGTATAGGTCAGGGCGTTGAGTTCGACTATTCCACCGTTCACGCTGTAACAACGATCAAAAAGTCCGGTTACGAGGCTATTATCGTAAACAATAACCCCGAAACCGTTTCTACCGACTATACTACCGCGGATAAACTTTATTTCGAGCCCCTCACTCCCGAGGACGTTATGAACATAATCGAGCTCGAAAAGCCGATAGGCGTTATCGCTTCTCTCGGCGGCCAAACCGCGATTAACCTTGCAGAACCGCTTATGAAGCGCGGAGTGAAGATCATCGGCACCGATTGTGAAGCTATCGATAGAGCCGAAAACCGCGACTCTTTTGAAAATCTCCTCTCCTCACTCGGTATACCTCAGCCCAAGGGCAAGGCGGTTACCAATATCGAGGACGGTATCAAGGCGGCAAGCGAGATCGGCTATCCCGTTCTTGTTCGTCCGAGCTTCGTTCTCGGCGGCAGAGCGATGCAGATCGTTGCAAACGAAAATCAGCTTCGCCGTTATCTGCGTACCGCAGTTGAGATCGACGAGGACAAGCCCGTTCTCGTAGATAAGTATATCGAGGGCAAGGAAGTCGAGGTCGACGCTATCTGCGACGGCAGAGATGTATTCGTTCCCGGTATTATGGAGCTTGTTGAGCGTACCGGCGTTCACTCGGGCGACTCGATCAGCGTATATCCCGCATTCAGCATTTCCGATAAGGTCAAGGGAATTATCCTTCAGTACGCAAAGAAGCTCGGCCTCGGCGTAGGCATTATCGGTCTGTTCAATATTCAGTTCATCGTCGATAAGGACGAAAACGTGTTCATCATCGAGGTCAACCCCCGTTCCTCGCGTACCGTGCCCTTCCTTTCCAAAGCAACCGGATACAGCCTTGCCGATATCGCAACCGAGGTAATTCTCGGCAAGAGCTTGAAGGAGCAGGGAATATTCGATATATATCCCAACGAAAAGGACCGCTGGTACGTTAAGGTTCCCGTGTTCTCGTTCAATAAGATCCGCGGCCTCGACGCATATCTCTCTCCCGAAATGAAGTCCACCGGCGAAGCGATCGGATATGACGATAAGCTCAACCGCGCACTCTATAAAGCCCTTCAGGCATCGGGAATGCACCTCCAGAATTACGGCACCGTGTTCGCTACCGTAGCGGATAAGGATAAGGAGGAAGCGCTTCCTCTCATTCGCCGCTTCTATAACCTCGGCTTCAATATCGAGGCTACCGAGGGCACCGCACAGTTCCTGAAGAAGAACGGTATCCGCACTCACGTGCTCAAGAAGATCGGCTCGGGCTCGGATGAGATTCCCGAATCTATCCGTCAGGGTCATATCGCATATATCATCAATACCCGCGATATCTCCGCACCCGATCAGGCAAGCGACGGCTATGAAATCCGCCATCTCGCTACCGAAAATAACGTAACGATCTTCACCTCGCTCGATACCGTCCGTGTTCTTCTCGACGTTCTCGAAGAAACAACCCTCACTATCTCGACAATAGATTCATAACAGCAAAGGCGGCAATTATGATGCAATCTGTGCTTCGGAAGAACGAAATGAAGCAGTCTCTGTTTCAGATAACCGAAAACACCAAGCTTACCGAAAACGTTATGCGTATGCGCTTAAAGGGCGATACAAGCGCAATAACCGCACCGGGACAGTTTATCAATATCAAGCTCGACGGCCTCTTCCTCCGCAGACCGATCTCGGTCTGTGACTGCGAGGGCGACACCGTTACGATCATCTATAAGATCGTCGGCAAGGGTACCGAGCAAATGTCCAAAATGCAATCGGGCACCTTGGATATTCTCACCGGCTTGGGCAACGGCTACGATCTTTCAAAATCGGGCGAAAAGCCTCTGCTTATCGGCGGCGGCGTCGGCGTGCCTCCTATGTATCTTCTTGCGAAAAAGCTTCGCGAGGAGGGTAAAGAGGTCAGCATAATACTCGGCTTCAACACGCAAAACGAAGTGTTTTATGAAGAGGAATTCAAAGCCCTCGGTTGTAAAGTGTACGTCACAACCGTCGACGGCAGCTACGGCACAAAGGGCTTCGTTACCTCGCTGTTCGACAGTATCGAGTACAGCTACACCTATTCTTGCGGTCCCGAACCGATGCTGAAGGCTGTTCACAAAGCGTCTGCAACCTCGGGTCAGTACAGCTTCGAGGAGCGTATGGGCTGCGGCTTCGGCGCTTGCGTCGGCTGCTCCTGCAAAACCGTAACCGGCTATATCCGCATCTGTAAGGAAGGCCCCGTTCTCGAAAAGGAGGATATCTTATGGTAAACACAAAGGTCGAGCTTTGCGGTATCACACTTGATAATCCCGTGATCCCCGCAAGCGGAACGTTTGGCTTCGGCTACGAATTCGCTTCACTGTACGATATCAATATTCTCGGTACCTTTTCCTTCAAGGGTACAACAAAGGATGCAAGATTCGGCAACCCCACACCGAGAATCGCCGAATGCACCTCGGGTATGATCAATGCCGTCGGTCTTCAGAACCCCGGCGTTGATAAGGTTATCTCCGAAGAGCTTCCGATGCTCTCGAACTTCTTTAATAAAAAGGTAATGGCAAACGTTTCGGGCTTCTCGGTCGAGGAATATGCCTATACCTGCGAAAAATTAGATAAATGCGATCAGGTCGGCTGGCTTGAGGTAAATATCAGCTGTCCCAACGTTCACGGCGGCGGAATGTCGTTCGGTACCGATCCCGAAGCGGCGGCAGAGGTCACACGCGCCGTTAAATCGGTTACAAAAAAGCCCGTAATATTAAAACTTTCTCCCAACGTAACCGATATCGTCGCAATCGCAAAGGCTTGCGAAAAGGCTGGCGCGGACGGTATAAGTCTTATCAATACAATGCTCGGAATGCGCATAGATCTCAATAAGAAAAAACCGATTATTGCCAATAAAATGGGCGGTTTTTCGGGTCCTGCAATCTTTCCGGTTGCCTTGAGAATGGTATATCAGGTCTCATCTGCTGTCGAAGTTCCCGTCATCGGTATGGGCGGCGTAAGCTCGGCAGAGGACGTTATCGAAATGATGCTTGCCGGCGCAACTGCCGTTGAGGTCGGCGCACAAAACCTTGTCGATCCCTTCGCCTGCAAAAAGATTATCGAGTCTTTGCCCTCGGTAATGGAAAAATACAGAATTGAAAATTTAAATGATATAATAGGAGCTGCACACAATGGGTAAGGACGTAATTATTGCCTGCGACTTTTCGAGCGCAGAAAAAACCTTTGATTTTCTTGACAAGTTCACCGGTAAGAAGCCGTTTGTCAAGATCGGTATGGAGCTTTACTATGCCGAAGGTCCCTCTATCGTACGCGAGATCAAGGCAAGAGGACACAAGATCTTCCTCGATTTGAAGCTTCACGATATTCCCAACACCGTTAAAAAGTCTATGGCTGTTCTTTCCAATCTCGGCGTCGATATCTGCAACCTTCACGCAGGCGGCACCGTACGTATGATGGAAGCGGCTCTCGAGGGCCTCACCCGTGAAGACGGAACCCGTCCCTTGCTCATCGCAGTAACCCAGCTTACAAGCACCGATCAGGAAAGTATGGAAAACGACCTTCTTATCAAAGCACCCATCGACGAGGTCGTTATGCACTACGCCGAAAATGCCAAGAAGGCAGGACTCGACGGCGTTGTATGCTCGCCTCTTGAAGCGGGCAAGGTTCACGAGCGTTGCGGCAACGAATTTATTACCGTGACCCCCGGCGTTCGCTTTGCAGACGGCGATATCGGCGACCAGAAGCGTGTTATGACTCCCGCACAGGCAAAGCTTATCGGCTCTGACTATATCGTTGTCGGCAGACCGATTACCGCAGCTGATGATCCTGTTGCGGCATACGAGCGCTGTGTACGCGAATTTATAGACTAAAAACCCAAACCGCGAGGAAAAGCTCTGCTATGCGTTATGTATTTGATAACGACCTTCATATACATTCCTTTCTTTCGCTTTGCTCGAAGGACGAAAAGCAAAATCCCGAATCTATATTGCAATATGCAATAGACAACGGGCTTAAAACCATTGCTCTGACCAATCATTATTGGGACAGTGCGGTCGACGGTGCGAGCGGATTTTACTCGGTTCAGAATTTTGATTGGATCTCTCGGTCAAAACCTCTTCCTCAAACAGAGGGAATTAGGTTTTTGTTCGGATGCGAGACGGATATGGATAAAAACAACCGCCTCGGTATGCCGAAATCGCGATTCGATGATTTTGATTTTGTCGTTATTCCGACAACGCATTTGCATATGAAGGGCTTTACCATAACCGAGCAGGACGCTTCGACACCTGAGGGCAGGGCAAGGGTCTGGATAGAAAGATTTGAGTCGGTTTTGGGAATGGATATTCCCTTTAAAAAGGTCGGCTTTGCACATCTTGCCTGTCCCTTGATAGCCCCCGACAGAAGCGTTTATTTAAAGGTGCTCGAGCTTTTGCCCGAAGATAAACTGCGCACTATGTTTACAAAATGCGCACAACTCGGCGCGGGTATCGAGCTGAATTCGTCGGATATGAGTTTTCCGGAGGACGAAGCGGAAACAGTGCTTCGTATATTCAGAATCGCAAAGGAATGCGGTTGTAAGTTTTATTTGGGCAGCGATGCCCACCATCCAAAAGGCTTAACCGAAGCCAAAGACATCTTCGAGCGAGCAATCGACCTGCTCGGACTGACTGAGGATGATAAGTTTGAATTGATATGATAAGATAAACGGAGGTTAATTATGGAAGGCTACAAGAGAGAGTTTATACAGTTCCTGCAGTCTGCAGGTGTGCTTAAGTTCGGTGATTTCACCGCAAAAAGCGGCAGAAAGATTCCTTATTTCATCAATGCGGGTGAGATCAAAACCGGTGAGCAGATCCAAAAGCTCGGCGAATTCTATGCAAAGGCTTATTTTGAAAAGATAGGCAATAAAAGAACGGTTCTCTACGGTCCCGCATATAAGGGCATTTCGATAGCTGTTTCCGCGGCTGTCGCACTTGCAAAGAACGGACTTGATGTACCCTTCTTCTTTAACCGCAAGGAAGTTAAGGATCACGGCGAGGGCGGCGTTTTCGTCGGATACGTTCCCAAGGCAGACGAAGAAATCGTTATTGTCGAAGACGTTATCACCGCAGGCACCGCGATCCGCGAAAGCATGGCGATCCTTTCGGGTATCGAGGGCGCACGCGTTGCCGCAACCTTCGTAATGGTTGACCGCAAGGAAAAGGGCAAGACCGAAAAGTCCGCTATGGCAGAGGTCGGCGAGGAATTCGGATTCCCCGTATACTCTGTTGTCGACGTTTACGATATTATCGAATATCTCGAAGAGGATGAAAGCAACAGAGAAAACGTCGAAAGAATTAAGAACTATCTTGCAATAAACGGAGCGAAAATATGAGAAGCTTGATCGATATCCTCGATTTTTCCGTCGAAGAGATCGATGGACTTATCAATACCGCCTGCGATATGATCGAAAGCCCCGAAAAGTATTCGGATTGTTGCCGTGGCAAGAAAATAGCAACACTGTTTTTCGAGCCCTCCACACGTACCCGATTGAGCTTTGAAGCGGCTATGATCGAGCTCGGCGGAAGCGCAATCGGCTTTTCCGATGCGAAAAATTCCTCGACAGTAAAGGGAGAAACCGTTGCGGATACCGCGCGAGTTGTTTCTTGCTATGCCGATATCATCGCGATGCGCCATCCTCAAGAGGGCGCTCCCTTGGTTGCTTCGCTCAATGCGAGCATTCCCGTTATAAATGCGGGCGACGGCGGCCACGCTCATCCCACCCAAACACTTGCCGATCTTCTTACCATCTACCGCGAAAAAGGTAGGTTCGATAACCTTACCGTCGGATTTTGCGGCGACTTGAAGTACGGCAGACCGGTTCATTCGCTTATCCACGCGCTTTCCCGCTATACCGGCGTGAAGATAGTGCTTATCTCTCCCGATGAGCTTGCGCTTCCCGAATATATCAAGCGCGACGTTATCGAAAAGCACGGTATGCCTTACTATGAAACCACTTCGCTCGATGAGGCTATCCCCGAGCTCGACGTGCTCTATATGACTCGCGTTCAGGGTGAACGATTCGATGACCCCGAAGAATATTTTCGTCTCAAGGATTGCTATGTGCTCGATCCCGAAAAGCTGAAAAATGCAAAATCGGATATGATTATTCTCCATCCGCTGCCCCGCGTGGATGAGATCACCGTTGATGTCGACTCCGATCCGAGAGCCTGCTACTTCAAGCAGGTGTTCAACGGCAAGATTATGCGTAAGTCACTTATTCTCAAGCTTCTTAAAGAAGCAGAGGAAAATCCCGTCGCGGCAAAGAGACCTACCCGTATGCTTTCGTCGAATGCCTGTACTAACAGCAGATGTATCTGCAAGACCGAACGCGGCTTGATTCCTCAGGCTGTCGAAACCGACGAGGGCTTGCGTTGCGCGTTCTGCGAATCACGTATCGACGGTTAGTACATTTTGCTGTCATAAACGTATAAAAACAGTATAATTTTGTGCCTATGTGACTTGACACGAAAATGGCATTATGCTATAATTACAAGGTAAATTTCAAAGGTTCTTTGCGACTGACGGAATAATGTGGATCACCACAGGGGAACAAAGAACTCTCCCTTTCGATAAAAGGGAATTTTGCCGACCGTCTGGGCGCATTTGCTCTTTAGTAAGTGCGCCCTTTTTTGTTTTTTGTAAGGAGTTTTTAATGAAAAAAGTTGGAATCGTAATGGGCAGTGACAGCGATCTGCCGATTATAAAAAAAGCTACCGATATGTTGGAATCTCTCGGCATACCGTTCGAGGTTCACGTTTATTCCGCCCACCGCACACCCGAACAAGCGCGTGACTTTTCGGTCAATGCCCGCAAAAACGGATTCGGCGTAATCATCGCGGCTGCCGGAATGGCTGCTCATTTGGCGGGCGCTGTTGCCGCAAATACAACTCTTCCTGTTATCGGTATCCCCTGCAAGGGCCCTGTGTTTGATGGTATGGACGCACTCCTTGCAACCGTTCAGATGCCCACCGGGATCCCCGTTGCAACCGTAGCGGTGAACGGTGGTGCAAACGCAGCTCTTCTCGCCGCTCAGATCTTGGCTGTCGAAGATTCCGAGATCGCCGTGAAACTCGATGCAAAGCGCATCCGCGATGCCGAAGCGGTACTCGCCAAGGATGCGGAAATCCTCACAAGGCTTTAAATTAAAAAACAAAGATATAAACATTTAGGAGAAAATTAAAATGAAACTCGTTTACACCGGAAAAACCAAAGACGTTTTCGCACTTGACAACGGCAACTACCTTCTCAAATTCAAGGATGACTGCACCGGTAAGGACGGTGTGTTCGACCCGGGAGAAAACTCTGTCGGACTTACTATCGACGGCGTTGGTGACGTCAACCTTCGTATGTCTGTTTATTTCTTTGAAAAGGTCAATGCCGCAGGAATCAAAACTCACTACGTGAGCGCAGACCTTGAAAACACCACTATGGAGGTTCTTCCCGCAAAGGTATTCGGCAAGGGTCTCGAGGTAATCTGTCGCCATAAGGCTGTCGGTTCGTTCTACCGTCGTTACAGCGATTATTGCGAACTCGGCGCAGACCTTCCCGCATATGTTGAAACCACCTTCAAGAACGACGAAAAGGGCGATCCGCTCGTTACAAAGGACGGACTCGTTGATCTCGGCGTTATGACCGCATCGCAGTATGACGATATCAAGGCGATGACTCAGAAGATCACCCAGATCGTAGCAGACGATCTCAAGGAAAAGGGACTCGTTCTTTACGATATCAAGTTTGAATTCGGTTATGACGCGGACGGCTCTGTAATGCTTATCGACGAAATCGCGTCGGGCAATATGCGTGTATATAAAGACGGCGAATATATCGATCCGATGACTCTGTCCGAGCTTTTCTTCGCATAAACAACAGATAATTCAAAGAAAGCAAGGTAACCCATATGGGCGGATTTTTTGGTGCTGTCTCCAAGCACGATGTTTTAGCCGATGTATTTTTCGGAACAGACTATCACTCCCACCTCGGCACACGCCGCGGCGGTATGGCGGCATTCAGCGAAGAAATCGGTCTTCAGCGCGTCATTCACAATATTGAAAACTCACCCTTCAGAACAAAGTTCGATCATATTTTAGAGGATATGCAGGGCACCTCGGCTATCGGCTGTATCTGCGACAGCGATCCTCAACCGCTTCTCATTCGCTCGCACCACGGCACCTATGCCTTGTGCTATGTCGGCGCGATCAATAATGCCGAGGAGCTTGTCGATCTTTGCCTCGAGGAAGGCTGTGATCATTTCGACGCAATGACGGGCGGTGCTGTCAATACGACCGAGCTTATCGCCGCGTTGATAAATCGCAAAAAGGATTTGGTTGAGGGTATCCGCTATGCTCAGGATTCTATCCAAGGCTCCGCAACAATCATTATCCTGCGTGATAACGGCGCTATAATCGCCGCACGTGATAAGGTTGGCAGAACTCCTGTCCTCGTTGGCAAGTCCGAAGATGGTTACAGTGTTGCTTTTGAATCATTTGCATATAAAAAACTCGGCTATGTCGATGAAATGGTACTTGGCCCCGGCGAAATCGTAGAACTTACAAGCGACGGCATCACTCAACTCGCTGCTCCGGGAACCGAAATGCACGTCTGCGCGTTTCTCTGGTCGTACTACGGTTACTCTACCTCGAATTATGAGGGTGTCAACGTTGAGGTGATGCGTTACCGCAACGGTGAAATAATGGCGGAATCCGATATGGCGACCGGACTTTACGACGATATCGACTATATCGGCGGCATTCCCGACTCGGGCACACCTCACGCTATGGGCTACGCCAATAAAAGCGGAATACCCTTTGCGCGCCCGTTTATCAAGTATACTCCCACTTGGCCGCGCAGCTTTATGACTCCGCGTCAAGCTGAACGCTGCAAGGTTGCAAAAATGAAGCAGATCCCCATTCACGAGCTTATCGTCGGTAAGAATTTGCTCTTTGTGGACGACTCTATAGTCAGAGGTACACAGCTCAAGGAAACGGTAGACTTTCTTTATGAAAACGGCGCAAAGGCAGTCCATATGCGCTCTGCCTGCCCGCCCATAATGTACGGCTGTAAGTATCTTAACTTTTCGCGCAACCGCGACGATATGGAGCTTCTCGGCAGACGTATCATAATGGAGCTTGAAGGGGAAGAGGGCTTCGATCATATCGAAGAATACAGCGATTCCTCGACAGAGCGCGGAAAGAAATTCAGAAAAGCAATTTGCGATAAATTGGGATTTGCATCGCTTGAATTCCAATCACTCGAAGGAATAATAAAGGCAATCGGCATCGACAGATGCAAGCTCTGCACTTATTGCTGGAGCGGAAAGGAATGATTACCATGCACAACGAATCCAGATCCGAAAGCTACGCAGCTGCAGGTGTTGATATAACAGCTGGCTACAAGGCTGTCGAACTTATGAAAACCCATATCGCCCGCACCCGTAACGAAGGCTGTCTCGACGACGTCGGCGGCTTCGGCGGTTGCTTCGGGCTCAATATCGCAGGAATGGAAGAGCCCGTTCTCGTATCGGGTACCGACGGCGTCGGCACAAAGCTCAAGCTCGCTATTCTTATGGACAAGCACGATACTATCGGTATCGACTGTGTCGCTATGTGTGTAAACGACGTTGTATGTGTCGGCGCAAAGCCGCTCTTCTTCCTCGATTATATCGCGTGCGGTAAGAACTACCCCGAAAAGATCGCAGAGCTCGTTGCAGGTGTTGCAGAGGGCTGTGTTCAGTCAGGTGCGGCTCTTATCGGCGGTGAAACCGCAGAGCATCCCGGTATGATGCCTCACGATGAATACGACCTCGCCGGCTTTACCGTCGGTGTTGTCGATAAAAAGAAGATCATCGACAATAAACGTATGAAGGCAGGCGACGTCGTTATCGCGCTTCCTTCTACCGGTATCCATTCCAACGGCTTCTCGCTCTGCCGTAAGGTTTTTGATATTGATAATAACAACCCCGAGCTTTACAAGCCCAACGAAATGCTCGGCGGCAAGACTATCGCCGAAACTCTTCTCGTTCCCACCAAGATCTACGTCAAGCCGGTTCTCGCACTGCTTGACGAGGTCGACGTAAAGGGTATTTCCCATATCACCGGCGGCGGCTTCTATGAAAACATTCCGCGAAGCATTCCCGACGGCTTGGGTGCAAGAATCGAAAGAAGTGCCGTAAAGGTTCTTCCGATATTTGATCTTATCGCAAAGACCGGCAATATCAGCGAGCGCGATATGTTCAATACCTTCAATATGGGCGTTGGTATGAGCATTGTCGTTCCTTCAAGCGACGTTGAAAAGGCGATAAGCGTTCTCAAGGATAACGGTATCGATGCTTACGTTATCGGCGATATCGTTGAATCCGAAAACAAAATAACTATTTGCTGATAGACTTTTACAATGACATAGGCGGATTTTCCGCCTATGCCTATTGTTGTTTTATGAAAGGGAAGCAGTATGTCAAATTCACCTGTAAAGATAGCCGTTCTCGTTTCGGGCGGCGGCACAAATCTGCAAGCACTTATCGATTCCGAAAAATCAGGCGGACTCGGTAACGGCAAAATATCCTTGGTCATCGCTTCAAAGCCGGGCGTTTACGCTCTCGAGAGAGCGGAAAATAATCAAATCGAATCGGTCGTTCTTGCACGCAAGGAATATGCGAGCATCGAGGATTATTCAAAGGCGCTTGTCGATACGATGCAAAAAGCAGATATCGATCTTGTGGTGCTTGCCGGATTTCTCACAATAATCGACGAGCAGGTTTACAACGCTTTCCCGAACAGAATCTTAAACGTTCACCCCGCGCTTATCCCGTCGTTCTGCGGCAAGGGCTATTACGGCTTGTACGTGCACGAGGCGGCACTCGAAAAAGGCGTTAAGGTCTCGGGCGCAACAGTGCATATCGTTACCCCCGAGTGCGACGCAGGCCCGATCGTGCTTCAAAAGGCGGTCGAGGTTATGCAGGACGACACCCCCGAAACACTTCAGAAGCGTATTATGGAGCAGGCTGAATGGAAAATACTCCCCGAAGCTGTGCGTCTCTTCTGTGACGGCAAGATAACCGTCGAAAATAACAAGGTAATAATCAAAGGAGAATAAGTATGAAGGTATCTACTATTGCAAACGAGCTCAACTCCCTTAAATATCACGGCAGAGGAATTATCATCGGTAAATCTGCCGATGCAAAAAAGGCTGTAACCGCATATTTCATTATGGGCAGAAGTGTAAACAGCCGCAACCGCGTTTTCGTTGCCGAGGGCGACGCTATGCGTACCAAAGCATTTGACGAGTCGAAAATGGTCGATCCTCATCTTATCATCTACTATCCCGTCCGTGTTCTCGGTAATAAGACTATCGTAACAAACGGCGACCAGACCGATACTATCTATGAGCTTATGGATAAGCAGATGACCTTTGAGCAGGCATTGAGAACAAGAGAATTCGAGGACGATAAGCCCAACTTCACTCCTCGTATTTCGGGTATCATTCGCCGCGAAAACGGCGATATGAATTACGCTATGTCGATTCTCAAGAGCGCCGAAGGCGACGACAGCTCCTGCGAAAGATTCACCTATGCATATTCGAACCCCATCGCAGGCAGAGCAAAGTTTATCCATACCTATAACGGCGAGGGTGATCCGCTTCCTTCCTTCGAAGGCGAACCCAAAACTCTCGAGCTTCCCGATCTTGATATCGACGCTATGACCGATCTCATCTGGACCAATCTTAATGAAGAAAATAAGGTTTCGCTTTTCGTAAGATATATCGATCTCGCAACAGGCGAAAGCGAAACAAGAATAGTTAATAAAAATGCTTGAGGAGATACGAAAATGAAAGAATTTGAACTTAAATACGGCTGTAACCCCAATCAGAAGCCCGCGAAGATCTTTATGCACGACGGAAGCGATCTTCCTATCGAGATACTCAACGGCAGACCCGGTTTTATCAATTTCCTCGACGCATTCAATTCCTGGCAGCTTGTAAAGGAATTAAAAGAAGCATTGGGACTCCCCGCTGTAACCTCCTTCAAGCACGTCAGCCCCACCTCTGCGGCTGTCGGTGTGCCCCTTTCCGATAAGCTTAAAAAGGCTTGCTTTGTCGACGATATCGAGGGTCTCGATGAATCTCCTCTCGCTTGCGCCTATGCAAGAGCAAGAGGTACCGACAGAATGTGTTCCTTCGGCGACTGGGTTGCGCTTTCCGATATTTGCGACGTTACTACCGCAAAAATGATCGCGCGTGAGGTTTCCGACGGTATTATCGCTCCCGGTTATGAGCCCGAAGCACTCGAAATTCTCAAATCCAAGCGCAAGGGCAGCTACAATATCGTAAAGATCGATCCCTCCTATGTTCCCGCGGAAACCGAGCATAAGCAGGTATACGGCATAACCTTCGAGCAGGGAAGAAACAACTTTGAAATCAACAAAGAGCTTCTTTCCAACGCTGTAACAGCAAATAAGGAACTCCCCGAATGTGCTGTCCGCGATCTTATCATAGCGCTTATCACACTTAAATATACCCAGTCTAACTCTGTCTGCTACGCAGTAGACGGTCAGGCTATCGGTGTCGGCGCAGGACAACAGTCGAGAATCCACTGCACCCGTCTCGCAGGCACAAAGGCGGATACCTGGTTCCTCCGTCAGCACGAAAAGGTATTGAACCTTCCTTTCCGTTCCGATCTCGGCAGAGCAGACCGCGATAACGTTATCGACGGATATATCAACAAAAACGAAGAAGATGTTTGTGCAGACGGTATCTGGCAGAAATTCTTTACCGAACAGCCCGAGCCTCTCACCGAAAAGGAAATGCGTGATTACCTCGATTCCATCGACGGAGTTTCTCTCGGCAGTGATGCTTTCTTCCCGTTCTCTGATAATATCGAGCGTGCGAAAAAGAGCGGCGTTAAGTATATCGCAGAGCCGGGCGGAAGTATCCGTGACGATGCTGTTATCGATTGCTGTGATAAATACAATATGACAATGGTGTTCACCGGCATGCGCCTCTTCCACCATTAATATCGGAGGAAAAATGAAAGTTCTCGTTGTAGGCGGCGGCGGCAGAGAGCACGCCATCATTACAAAAATCAAACAAAATAAAAACGTCGAAAAGATTTACGCGCTCCCCGGAAACGGCGGTATCGCGCGTGATGCCGAATGCGTAAATATCGGCGCAAAGGATATTGATTCTATCGTCAATTTCGCAGTGGAAAATTCGATCGACTATGCGATCGTTGCTCCCGACGATCCTCTTGTGCTCGGCTGTGTCGATGCACTCGAGGCAAAGGGTATCGCCTGCTTCGGTCCGAAGGCGAATGCAGCGATAATCGAGGGCAGTAAGGTTTTCTCGAAGAATCTTATGAAGAAATACGGCATTCCCACCGCGGAATGCGAGGTATTCGACAACGTCGATGCCGCACTTGCATATATCGAAACCGCACCTATTCCCACCGTAATCAAGGCGGACGGACTTGCACTCGGTAAGGGTGTAATTATCGCGTTCACCCGCGAAGAAGCCATAGACGCGGTCAAATCGATGATGTGTGACAAGGCGTTCGGCAAGAGCGGCGAAAGAATCGTTGTCGAGGAATTCCTCGAAGGGCCCGAGGTGTCCGTTCTTTCGTTTACCGACGGAAAGACTGTCGTTCCCATGATTTCGTCAATGGACCATAAGCGTATCGGCGAAAACGATACCGGCCTCAATACAGGCGGTATGGGCACCGTTGCACCCAATCCTTACTATACCGAATCGGTTGCGGCTGAATGTATGGAAAAGATTTTCCTTCCCACAATCGATGCGATGAACAAAGAGGGAAGAAGCTTCAAGGGCTGTCTCTATTTCGGCCTTATGCTTACCAAAAACGGCCCCAAGGTTATCGAATATAACTGCCGCTTCGGTGATCCCGAAACTCAGGTCGTGCTTCCGCTTCTCGAAACCGATCTTCTCACAGTAATGCAGGCAGTAACAGATGAACGCCTCGGCGATATAGAGGTTAAATTCAGTGACAATCACGCCTGCTGTGTCATTATGGCGTCAAAGGGTTATCCCGAAAGCTACGCAAAGGGATTTGAAATTAATATTCCCGCTGAAATTTCCGAAAACGTTTTTGTTGCGGGCGGCGCATTAAAGGACGGCAAGCTCGTTACCTCGGGCGGCAGAGTTCTCGGCGCAACCGCTGTTGCAAAAACACTTCCCGAAGCTATCAAGGATTCCTATGCTTTGGTTGAAAAAATCTCTTTCGAAAATTCTTATTTCCGCCGCGATATCGGCGCGCGCGCTATGAAAGCGTGGGAGGTAAAATAAATGGTATACAGAGTATTTGTCGAAAAGAAAAAAGAGCTTGCGTTTGAAGCAAAGTCACTGCTTTCCGATGCACGCACACTTCTCGGTATCGAAAGCCTTACCGATGTAAGACTGTTCAACCGCTACGATGCCGAAAATATTTCGGAAGAGCTTTTTGAGTATTCCAAGAAAACGGTTTTTTCCGAGCCTCAGCTCGATATCGTCAGCGACAGCATCGATTCTATCAACGACGCAGTCGTCTTTGCGGTCGAATATCTCCCCGGACAGTTTGATCAGCGAGCAGACTCTGCCGCTCAGTGTATTCAGATAATCTCTCAGGGTGACCGTCCCGTTATCCGTACCGCAAGAGTCTATGCACTCTACGGCAATCTCAGCGAAAACGATATTGCCGCAATCAAAAAGTATGTTATCAACCCCGTAGAATCGCGTGAGGCAGAGCTTGCAAAGCCCGAAACACTTGCGACCGATTACGATATCCCCACAACAGTCCGCACTCTCGAGGGCTTCATCAATCTCGACAGAGAGGGACTCGCAGACTTTATCAAGGAATACGGTCTTGCGATGGATATCGACGATATCACATTCTGTCAGGCATATTTCAAGGAAGAACAGCGCGATCCCACCATTACCGAGATCCGTATGATCGATACTTATTGGTCGGATCACTGCCGTCACACCACCTTCCTCACCGTAATCGACAACGTCACCTTTGAGGACGAGCTTCTTAAAAAAGCATACGACGATTACATCGAAACCCGTAAGGAGCTCGGAAGAACCAAACCGATCTGCCTTATGGACGTCGCTACTCTCGCGGTAAGATATCTTAAAAAGAACGGCAAGCTCGATAAGCTCGATGAATCCGAGGAAATCAATGCCTGCACCGTTAAGCTCGATATCGAAGTTGACGGCGTGACAGAGCCTTGGCTTTTGCTGTTCAAGAACGAAACACATAACCACCCCACAGAAATAGAACCCTTCGGCGGTGCTGCAACCTGTATCGGCGGCGCTATCCGTGATCCGCTTTCCGGCAGATCCTACGTATACGGAGCTATGCGTGTAACCGGCGCGGCAGACCCGTTGAAGCCCGTTTCCGAAACTATCAAGGGTAAGCTTCCTCAGCGTAAGATCGTCACGACTGCGGCTGCGGGATACTCCTCCTACGGTAACCAGATCGGTCTTGCTACCGGTATCGTAGATGAGCTTTATCATCCCGGCTATGCTGCAAAGCGCATGGAGATAGGCGCTGTTATCGCGGCGGCTCCCGCCGAAAACGTTCGCCGTGAGCGTCCCGAAGCGGGCGACGCAGTAATCCTCCTCGGCGGTGCAACCGGACGTGACGGCTGCGGCGGTGCGACCGGCTCGTCCAAATCTCATACCGCTACCTCGCTCGAAACCTGCGGCGCAGAGGTTCAAAAGGGTAACGCTCCCGAGGAACGTAAGCTCCAGCGCCTCTTCCGCAACCCCGAAGCGAGTCGCCTTATCAAGCGCTGCAACGACTTTGGCGCAGGCGGTGTTTCGGTTGCTATCGGCGAGCTTGCCGACGGCTTGGTTATCGATCTCAATGCCGTTCCCAAAAAGTACGACGGATTGGACGGCACAGAGCTTGCAATCAGTGAATCACAGGAAAGAATGGCTTGCGTTGTCGAAGCAAAGGACGTTGAACGCTTCTTGGAGCTTGCCGAAACCGAAAACCTTTCTGCCGTTCAGGTTGCTACCGTAACTGCTGAGCCTCGCCTTGTTATGCATTGGAACGGCAACAAAATTGTAGATATCAGCCGCGAATTCCTCAATTCCAACGGCGCGGATAAGCATATCAATATCGAAACCGCTTCCTGCAACCATACAAATAAGGTTGTTTCGGGCGGATTTGCCGAAAACTACAAAGCGCTTGCAGACGATCTTAATATCTGCTCGAAGCGCGGCCTTTCCGAACGCTTCGACTCTACCATCGGCGCGGGTACCGTGCTTATGCCCTTTGGCGGTAAGCATCAGCTCACTCCCATTCAGGCGATGGTTCAAAAGATCTCTGTCGAAAAGAAGCATACCGATAATTGCTCCTATATGTCTTGGGGCTATAACCCCTTCATAACCGAGCAGAGCCCCTTCCACGGCGCATACCTCGCCGTTGTCGAATCGGTTTCCAAGCTTGTTGCAACCGGTGCCGAATTCAAGGACGTTTATCTTACCTTCCAGGAATACTTCGAGCGTCTCGGCAAGGATTCAAAGCGTTGGGGCAAGCCTCTCAGCGCACTCCTCGGCGCATTCCGCGCACAGAAGGAGCTCGGAATCGGCTCTATCGGCGGTAAGGACTCGATGAGCGGTACTTTCGAAGATATCAACGTTCCTCCCACACTCGTTTCGTTCGCTGTTACTGCAGGCAAGACGAGTGAGGTCGTTTCTCCCGAATTCAAGTCTGCGGGCAATAAGGTTGTTGTTCTTTCTCCTGAATTCGGCGAGGATAAACTTCCCAAGGCGGATTCTCTTATCGCAACCTTCAATAAGGTTACCGAGCTTATGCGTAAGGGCATCGCTGTATCCTGCTATACCTGCGGTATAGGCGGTATCGCCGAGGCTGTTATGAAGATGTGCTTCGGTAATATGCTCGGCTTTGAATATGAAAAGGATCTTACCGTTCCCGAGCTCTTCGGATATTCCTATGGCTCGTTTGTTCTCGAGGTTACCGAGGATGTTAATATCGGCAAGCTTATCGGTACCGTTACCGATAAATGCGTGATTGCTTGCGGCGAAGAAAAGCTTTGCCTCAATGAGCTTCTCGGCATCTATGAGAATAAGCTCGAAAGCGTGTTCAGCTGCAATATCCCCGACAGCAAGGACGAGATCATCACTCACAGCTACGAAGCTGACAAGCGTGTTGCACCTGCAATCAAGTGCGCGAAGCCGAAGGTTCTTATTCCCGCGTTCCCGGGAACAAACTGTGAGTACGATTCGGCAAAGGCTGTACGCGATGCAGGCGCAGAACCCGAAATCATTGTTATCAATAACCGCACCGCTTCGGGTATCGCAAGAAGTATAGAAAACTTTGCAAACGAGATCAAGTCTGCACAAATGATATTCATTCCCGGCGGATTCTCGGGCGGTGACGAGCCCGACGGAAGTGCGAAGTTTATCACAGCCTTCTTCCGTAATGCCGCAATCAAGGACGGCGTTACCGACCTTCTCGAGAACCGCGACGGCTTGATGTGCGGTATCTGTAACGGCTTCCAAGCGCTTATCAAGCTCGGCTTGGTGCCCTACGGCAAGATTATCGATACCGACGAAAATTGCCCGACTCTTACCTTCAACACTATCGCACGCCACCAGTCCCGTATCGTTCGTACCCGTGTATCATCGAACAAGTCCCCCTGGCTCGCGCTTACCAATGTCGGCGACGTTTACAACGTGCCCATCTCTCACGGTGAGGGACGCTTCCTCGCAAGTGATGAGCTTGTACGTGAGCTTGCCGCAAACGGTCAGATCGCTACCCAGTACGTCGATCTCGAAAATAATGCAACCGGCGACGTTCACTTCAACCCCAACGGCTCTATGTGCGCGATCGAGGGTATCACCTCTCCCGACGGCAGAGTATTCGGTAAAATGGGACATAGCGAACGTATCGGCGCAGGACTTTACAAGAACGTTCCCGGCGCTTACGATATAAGAATGTTTGAAGCGGCGGTTAAGTATTTTAAATAATAAGGAGCTTATGTGATGGCATATAAATCGGATATAGAAATAGCGCAAAGCTGTGAGTTAAAACCGATCAGCGAGATTGCCGAGATCGCTCACGTTGATGAAAAATACATCGAGCACTACGGCAAGTACAAAGCAAAGATAGATTTATCCCTCCTTAAAGAAACAAAAAAAGAAGACGGTAAGCTTATTTTGGTTACCGCAATAACTCCCACTCCCGCAGGAGAGGGAAAGACTACAACAACTATCGGACTTGCCGACGGCTTGAAGCGCATCGGCAAGGACGTTACGGTTGCCCTTCGTGAGCCCTCGCTCGGACCGGTGTTCGGCGTAAAGGGCGGCGCGGCAGGCGGCGGATACGCACAGGTCGTTCCGATGGAGGATATCAACCTTCACTTTACGGGCGACTTCCACGCTATCGGCGCGGCGAACAATCTTCTTGCCGCAATGATCGACAACCATATCCAGCAGGGCAACAGTCTCAATATCGACCCTCGCCGTATCACCTGGAAGCGTTGTGTTGATATGAATGACCGCCAGCTCCGTTTTATTCTCGACGGTATGGGCGGTACCGCAAACGGTGTCCCGCGTGAAGACGGATTCGATATTACAGTTGCCTCCGAAATAATGGCGGTGCTCTGCCTTTCCGATTCGATAACCGATCTTAAAAACCGCCTTGCGAATATTATCATCGGATATACTTATTCGGACGAGCCGGTTCGTTGCGGTCAGCTCAATGCACAGGGCGCGATGACAGCGCTTTTGAAGGACGCATTGAAGCCCAATCTTGTTCAGACTCTCGAAGGCACTCCCGCGTTTGTTCACGGCGGTCCCTTTGCAAATATCGCTCACGGCTGTAACTCGGTTATGGCAACCAAAATGGCACTTAAAATGGGCGACTACACTGTTACCGAAGCAGGCTTCGGCGCGGACCTCGGTGCAGAAAAGTTTCTCGATATCAAGTGCCGTATGGCAGGTCTCACTCCCGATGCGGTAGTTGTCGTTGCAACCGTGCGTGCTCTCAAAATGCACGGCGGACTTGCAAAGACCGAGCTTGCAAACGAGGATCTTGGTGCACTTGAACGCGGAATTCCCAATCTTCTCCGTCACGTCTCCAATATCAAAAACGTATATAAGCTCCCTTGCGTTGTCGCTGTCAACCGTTTTCCGACCGATACCGATAACGAAATTGATTTCATTATCGCAAAGTGCCGCGAGCTCGGCGTAAATACCGTTCTTTCTACCGTTTGGGCAGATGGCGGTAAGGGCGGCGAAGCTCTCGCAAGGGAAGTAGTGCGCCTCTGCGAAGAAGAAAAGGGGGATTTCACCTTCTCTTATTCCGACGATCTTTCTATCGTTGAAAAGATCGAAGCTGTCGTCAAAAAGATCTACGGCGGTAACGGTGTGACCGTAATGCCCAATGCCGCAAAGCAGATCAAAAAGCTTGAGTCTATGGGATTTGATAAGTGCCCCGTATGTATCGCAAAGACACAGTACAGCTTCTCTGATGATCCCACCAAGCTTGGTGCACCCGAAAACTTCACTGTTACCGTAAAGAACGTAAAGGTCTCCGCAGGCGCAGGCTTTGTGGTTGTTCTTACCGGCGATATTCTTACAATGCCGGGCTTGCCCAAGGTACCCGCCGCAGAAAGAATCGACGTGGACGAAAACGGAGTAATTTCCGGTCTGTTCTGATAAAAGTAAATAAAATAAACCGTTTTGTCGTAAAAGACAGAGCGGTTTTTCTTTTTTGTGCAGACTTTTATTATTTAGCACCTTTATCGTCATTCGTAATCAAATTCAAGCAAAAATTAACATCACGTAAAAGGGTAAAACAAAGCGGAAAATGCGACTGTCGGGCATGCATTATCGAATTAAGAAAAATATTTCTCCACATTGACAAAAGTGTGAAAAAACGCTTCGCGCAGTATCGCCAAATTGACTTCAATTTGCTTGTTTTATGGGCATTTTCGCGCTATTCCGAACATAAGTTTGTTGCACAATTACAATTTTTCGATACATAATTCGCTTTTTCGATAGCGCATATTGTCGAAAACCCTTGAAAATAAAGGTATTTTGAAGTGGTCATAATGCTAAATCACTTTACATAATCACATAAAATTATCATTTCGTTCTATTGCATTTTTTGGGTCTTTGAGGTATAATAAACCCATATTAGAGGAGCGAAGTGGAGCGTATGGGTGCGAACTCCCACACTTTCGCTTCAAAATCACACAGAAAGGGGTAAAAACGATGTTCTACGGTGAATACAGACATAATATAGACGCCAAGGGACGTTTGTTTATCCCCGCAAAGCTTCGCGAAAGGCTCGGAGATGAGTTCATTCTTTCCCGCGGGTTTGATAAATGCGTTTGCATTTACCCCAAGGAAGAATGGGAAAACTTCACCGCCAAGCTCGAAGAGCTTCCCGTTGCAAAGGAACGCCGCGTCCGCCGTTATTTCTATGCCGGCTCGGACGAAGGCTCGATCGACGCGCAGGGCAGAGTAACGGTAAACCAAAATTTCCGTACCTTTGCAAATCTCGAAAAAGAAGTTGTTATCGTCGGCAATCGCTCGCACCTTGAACTTTGGTCTGCTTCTGCTTGGGCAGAAGAGCAGGATCTCTTTGATAACGAGGATATCACCAACGAATTGATCGAATTGGGGTTCTAAAATGGAATTTTCACATATTTCGGTTTTGCTTTACGAAACCGTCGATTCGCTCAATATCAAGCCCGACGGAGTATATGTCGACTGTACACTCGGCGGCGCCGGGCATACCTCACTCATACTTGAACGCCTCGGAGAAAACGGCAGGGTGATTGGCATCGACCGCGATGACGATGCACTGCGCAACGCGGAAGAAAAAATCAAGGATAAACGCTTGATAACGGTTAAGAATAATTTTGAAAATATAAAAGATGCGGTCGAGACTGCAGGCTACGACAGAGTAGACGGAATACTTATGGATCTTGGCGTGTCGTCGCATCAGCTCGACGTTGCCGAACGCGGATTTTCGTATATCAAGGATGCTCCTCTCGATATGAGAATGGACAGAAGCGCATCTCTTACAGCGTACGAGGTCGTAAATACATATTCCGAAAACGAGCTTATCAGAATACTCCGCGACTACGGAGAAGAACGCTTCGCCTCGAGAATCGCAAAAAAGATTTGTGAAGTAAGAAACGAGAAACCGATACAAAATACTCTTGAGCTTGCAGAGCTTGTCACATCGGCGATACCTCAAAAAATCCGTTATGATAACGGCAACCCGGCAAAGAGAAGCTTTCAGGCGATCAGAATAGAGGTCAACGGCGAGCTTGACTGTATCCCGAAAGCAATCGAGGAGGGTGCAGAACTGCTTAACGTCGGCGGTAGAATGTCGATAATAAGCTTCCATTCGTTAGAAGACCGACTTGTCAAAAACGGTTTTCAAAAGCTCGAAAGACCTTGCATCTGCCCGTCGGACTTCCCGATATGCGTGTGCGGTAAAAAACAGATTGCAAAAATAATCACAAAGAAACCGATTCTTCCGAGTGAGGAAGAAATAAACAATAATTCGCGATCACACAGCGCAAAGCTTCGTGTATGCGAAAAGATCTAATGGAGGATGTCAGAATGCAGGAAAGAAACACTTCGCTAACAACAACCACCGTAACGCGAAAAAAAGCAAATACAGGCGATGTTACTGTTAAAAAGTCGGCATCCGTCGTAAAAAAAGGAAAGAAATCGTCGGCAAAGCGTGCGTCGAATATGCATGCGGTTCGCGCACCGCGTGTTGTCAATGTTAAGAAAAAGGACAAAGCGCCTTTCCCTTGGTCGATAGTCGTAATTTCGGTTATCATCACTGCACTTTTCCTTTTTATGATGATGAATTACGCAGAGGTTGACAAATACCGCTCCGAAATCACCGAACTCAACAACAAGCTTGCTTCTATGGAAAAAACACAGGATGACCTCGAGGTAACATTGAGCAATAAGTACGATATCGGCGAAATCGAAAAGTACGCAACCGAAGAACTCGGTATGACCAAGAATATTCCCGAAAGCAATATTCATATAATCACTACCGAACAGGAAGACAGAACCGAAATGCACAGCTACGATGACGGCGAAGAAGGCGGCTTCGGCTTCTTGCTCACCGGCTTGGGCGAGGTTATCAAGGATTTTCTTGATTAAAAATTAAAAAACACTATATACATTTTCCGAGGTATATGTTATAATGTAAAAGACATTATTTCGGCTTATCGGAATATATTTATACAAAGGGTAACGGGGCTTTTTCCTCTTTACCCATTTGTCTTATCAAAAGGAGTAATTATTTATGGCAAGCGCATCGAAAAAAATCACAACGTCCGGAAGCAGCCGCACCATCGCTGCGCGCGGGCGCGTTGCGCTTATTGTTATTTTGGTATTTATGCTCCTTCTTTGCGTGAGATTTGCCTATCTTATGCTTGCCGATCCTGCTGATTATCGAACCGCCGCTCTCGATCAATATACCAGCTCGGTTACTATTCCCGCAAAACGCGGCTCTATCCTCGCTAACGACGGTACAACGGAGCTTGCTGTCAGCGCAACGGTATACAACTGCTTCATTTCTCCTGCCGATATCAAATCGGTTGCGGAGGAATCGCAGAACGAGGAAGATATCACCCGTGAAGAACTGCTGAACAATATTGCCGACGGATTGGCGCGTATTCTTACGGTTGAAAAAAGCGAAATTATCGAAAAAGGTAACAGAACCGCATCCAAGTATCAGATAATCAAAAAGTTCCTCACCGAGACCGAGGAAGCGGCTGTACGCGCCTTTATTTCCGAAAATGATTACGAAACGATAATCCACCTTGAAGAAACCACAAAGCGTTATTACAGATACGGCAGCTTTGCTTCACATCTTCTCGGATTTACCGGCTCGGATAACCAAGGCCTTTCGGGTCTCGAGCTCACCTACAACGAATACCTCGCAGGTGTTGACGGCAGATCGATAAAAGCGGCTGACGCATACGGCAACGAGCTCGATTCGGGCGTAGGCTCGTCTTATATCCCCGCAACAAACGGCTTGAACGTCGTTACAACAGTCGACTGGACTATCCAGAATACCGTTGAAAAATATATCGAGCAAGCGTATATCGAGCATATGCCCAAGGGCAGAGTCGAGTGCATTGTAATGGACGTCACCAACGGCGAACTCCTTGCATCTGCAATCTACCCGAGCTATGATTTGAATAATTACAACACACTTTCGCCCTATTATCAGGGATTGTACGATTCGTATATCGGCACAGTCGATGAACGCTCGAAGGAACGCACCCGCCTTTTGTACGAGATGTGGAACAATACTATTGCTACACAAACCTACGAGCCAGGCTCTACTTTCAAGATCATTACAAGTGCAATCGCTCTCGAAGAGGGCAAGATAAGCTACGAGAACTCGAGCTTCTCCTGCGTCGGAGCAACAATCGTCGCAGGTACCAAGATCCGTTGCCATAAAACTTCGGGTCACGGAACTCAGACCTTCAGCGAGGCTATCGTAAACTCCTGCAACCCCGCATTTATTCAGATAGGCGGTGCGATAGGCAATTCTATCTTCAAAAAGTATTTCGATGAATTCGGCTATACGCAAACCTCGGGAAGCGATATTGCAGGTGAGGTTTCTTCGATTTATTACGCAACAGAAAATACTCAGTTCGAAACTCTCGAATTGGCGGTATATTCCTTCGGTCAGACCTTCAAGGTCACGCCGCTTCAGCATTTACGCGCTGTTTCGACTGTTGCCAACGGCGGATATCTTGTCGTTCCTCACGCGGTAAAGGCACTTGTCGACGATAACGGAAACGTCGTAAAAACCTTTGAATATGAAACAGATCGTCAGGTTATATCGACCGAAACCTGCGACAAGATCATAACAGCCCTTACCAACTCCACCAAAAACGCCGCTGTATCGGGTTATAACGTCGTTTCAAAGACAGGTACGTCCGAAAAAAGAGACACTAAGCCCGAAAACGACTATATTTCCTCCTGCGTGACCTTCGCTCCCGCAGAGGACCCCAAAATAGCAATTCTTGTTCTTGTGGACGATCCGCAGGGCGGGCAGCATTTCGGTTCGGCCGTTGCCGCACCTATCGTATCGAATATTCTCACCGAGGTTCTCCCTCATCTCGGCATCGCGCCCAACCACAGTGCAGATACAGAAACAACCGTTTCGGGATATGTCGGTCAGTCTGTCGCAAATGCAAAGACCTTGATTGAAAACGCGGGTCTCAAGTGCATCGTTCGCGGCGAAGGCGAGACTGTCATAGAACAGCTCCCTGCTGAAGGTACCGTTATTTCTACCAACGGCGTAGTGATACTTTATACCGAGGGTGCCGAAATAAGCGCAAACGTAAAGGTGCCCGACGTAAGAAATATGTCGCCGACCGCGGCAATCAAGGCGATAATCAACAGTAATCTCAACGTATCCGTCAAGGGTATTTTCAATGGCGACTATACTAACTGTAAGGTTGTTTCGCAATCGGTTCTTGCCGGCGAATACGTGCTCCCCGGCACCGTTATCGAGCTTGAATTCTTGTATGACGAGGCAATAGAATAATGAACTTCGAACTTGAATATATCGCTAAAGTATGCGGCGGCAGACTTTCGGAATCGACTGACGGAAAACGCAGAGTAACAGGCTTTTATTCCGATAGCCGCACACCCGAACACGATAAGCTTTTCTTGGCGCTTCGTGGCGAGCGTGTGGATGGCAACAATTTTGTTGCACCTCTGCTCGAAAAGGGCTTCTGTGCACTTACAGACAGAGCGGATAACCTCAAATTCGTCGGCGACTGCATTTATGTTCCCGATGTCAGAACCGCACTGCAACAGCTTGCCGCACATTATCGCAATACTGTATTGAATTATACGCCAATCATCGGTATCACGGGCTCGGTAGGGAAGACAACAACAAAGGATATGGTTGCGGTTGCTCTTTCCGCCGAACGAACAGTTCACAAAACTCTCGGCAACTCAAATAGTCAGATCGGACTTCCGCAAACTATTCTTGCGACTCCCGAATCGGTTGATTGCGCTGTTGTCGAGCTCGGAATGTCGATGCCGGGCGAGATGATAAAAATTGCCGAATGTGCCCGTCCCGCATTTTCGATAATTACAAATATCGGCTATTCTCATATCGAAAATCTCGGCACTCGTGAAGCGATTCGCGATGAAAAACTTAAAATTTCCGCGTTTTCGGGATATCATTCTTATCTCATTTTAAATGGCGACGAACCGCTTTTGCGCGATTATACGTATGAAAATAACGAAACGTTTTTCGTTTCTTTCGACGATGACTCTTGCAAAGGCTATGCCAAGAATGTAATTGAAACTTCAAACGGCGTTGATTTTACTGCCGTGATCGCAGGAAAAGAAGTAACTGTTTCGCTTAATGTAAAGGGAAAGCATTTTGTGATGAACTCTCTCTTTGCTCTTGCAGCTGCTTATTTGCTCGATGTCGATCTGCAAAAAGCCGCAAATGCACTTTCTTCCTATCAAAGCGACGGAAAAAGGCAATTTATTTATGAATCCGAGGGACACACTGTAATCTCCGATTGCTACAACGCCTCACCCGAATCTATGAAGGCTTCTCTTTCGGTTCTTTCTTCATACAAGGGAAGACGAATCGCTGTTCTTGGTGATATGCTCGAGCTCGGAAACGAATCTGTTAAATTGCATCGCTCTGTCGGAAGCTATGTCGACGGTAACGCCGATATTCTGATAACCTATGGCGAAATGGCTAAATATATCGCAGAATCTTGCAATATCAAGGATATTTACAGCTTTGAAAAGGATAATGCGGAAGAATTAAAATCCTTTTTGAAATCCTTTGTAAAAGATGGCGACATTGTACTTTATAAAGCGAGCAACGGAATGAATCTCGGTCGTGTTATCGTATAATATAAAGGAGAAAAACGATGAAAATATGGCTTTATTGCGGTATCGCCGCACTTGTTTCGTTTATTATCGGTGTGATTTTATATAAGATATTCATTCCTTATCTTCGCAAGGTAAAGCTTGGCCAGAAGATATTGGAGATCGGACCCTCCTGGCATAAATCAAAAGAGGGCACACCAAACCTCGGTGGACTCTTCTTTATAATCGCCTGCCTTATCGGCTGGATCGTCGCATTTCTCTTTTTCCGCAACGATCTAATTGCCGAATATGCTAACGGTATTCTCGAATCGCAATCGATAAGCTTGGTATTGCCCAAAATGCTTCTCTTACTCGGTTTTGCGCTTTCGCAAGGAATTATCGGATTTGTTGATGACTATGTAAAGCTTTTCAAAAAGCGCAATAAGGGCCTCAGCGCATCTCAAAAGCTCATTCTTCAGTTCTTGACCGCGGGTATATACCTCTTTTTCTTCGGCGCAGACACTGCAATTACTACTCCTTGGGGCGATCTTGAACTCGGTATCTTCTATTATGTTGCGATGCTCCTTGCAATAGTTTACATAATTAATTGCGCCAACCTTACCGACGGTATAGACGGACTCGCGGGCAGTGTTGCCTTGATAATCTGCGTGATGTTTATGATTTTTGCAAATCAGGTATCACAGCTTTCTGCCGAGATCGGCATTACCTCTGCGGCACTCATCGGCGCACTCCTTGCGTTTTTGGTGTTCAATTTCCACCCCGCAAAGATTTTTATGGGCGATACAGGCTCGCTCTTCCTCGGCGGATTTGTTGTCGGCCTCGTAATGCTTACCAATAACGAGTTCATACTCTTACCCATAAGCTGTATTTGGATTATCGAGGGTCTTTCCGTCGTGATTCAGGTGCTTTCCTTCAAGCTTACGGGAAAACGTGTTTTCAAGATGAGCCCTATTCATCATCACTTTGAAAAATGCAGTTGGAGCGAGGTAAAGATCGTAGCGGTCTTCTCGCTTGTCACAGTTATCTTTTCTGCACTTTCGTATTATTTGCTTATAATCTGATAAAGGACTGTTTATATGGCTTCAACCCACACCGAACAGACTGCCGCGCCCAAGGAGCAAAAACCTAAAAAGCGTGTGCGTGTAAATCAAAATCGAATATACCGTCTGATCGGTGAGGTGGACCGTCCTCTTCTCATCGTTATAATCGCGCTTGTTTGTATCGGCTCGGTTATGATATTCTCGGCGTCCTATGCCGTTGCTGAGTCCCGATTTGGCGATTCCTACTACTTCGCGCGCTCGCAGGTCGGCTTTGCTGTTGTTGGAATCTTGGCGATGGCTCTCGTTGCGCGTATTCTCGATTACCGAGTATTAAAGAGATTTGCTTATATTTTTTATGTAATAGCTCTTGGGTTGAACTTTCTCGTTCCGTTTTTTGGTGAAACTATCAATGGCGCAACCCGCTGGTTTGTAATATTCGGTCTTCAGTTTCAGCCATCCGAGCTTTTGAAATTCGCTCTCGTTCTTGCTTGTGCGACTTATATTAGTAACCATTATTCCGAAATGCGTACTCTGAAAGGCTCGCTTCCGCTCGTTGCGTTTACCGGCGCGGCGGCAGCGGCAACCTTGCTTCAGAGCCATCTTTCCGCAACCATCATCATTTGTTTGCTGATGGTAGTTATGCTTTGGCTTTCGGGGTTAAAGGGCTTCTATTTCGGCGTTGTCATCGGCGCCGTTGCCGTTCTTGCGATCTTTCTTCTTACATTCGGCAGAGGCATAATCGAGGCTCTCGTTCCGCAAGCGTTGACTCGTCTCGAGGTATGGGAGGATCCCTTCTCCTTTATGGGAGGCGAGGGCAAGGGCTGGCAGCCCGCCCAATCGCTTTATGCAATCAGCTCTGGCGGATTTTGGGGACTCGGTCTCGGTCAAAGCAACCAAAAGCACGGATATCTTCCCGAACCGCAAAACGACTATATTTTTGCAATTCTCGCCGAAGAGCTCGGCTTTTTCGGAGTAATTTGTGTAATCGTACTTTTCGGTGTACTCGCATACCGCGGATTTCACGTTTCGAGAAATGCACCCAACCGCTTCAGCTCGATGCTCGCTATGGGTATCACCGCTCAGATCGTTATTCAGGTAATGCTGAATCTCGCGGTTGTTACAAACACTCTCCCCAGTACCGGTATTTCGCTCCCGTTCTTCAGCTACGGCGGCACCTCGCTTATCATTCTTCTTGCTGAAATGGGTATAGTTCTGTCAATTTCCCGTTATTCCTTTATTGAACAAGGTTAGGAGTTATCATAATGAAAGTAATCCTTTGCGGCGGCGGCACGAGCGGCCACGTAAATCCCGCTTTGAATATTGCGGCAACAATAAAAAAACGCCACCCCGATGCCGAAATAATGTTTATCGGAACAAAGAGGGGAATCGAAAGCACTCTCGTTCCGAAATTCGGATATCCTATCGATTTTGTTGAGGTTTCGGGATTTTCGCGTAAGCTTACTGTAAAAAATCTAAAAGCGGCTTGGCACGCCGTTACTTCTGTTTCCGAAGCAAAAAAGATAATAAAGAAATTTGCCCCCGACCTTGTTATCGGAACCGGCGGATATGTATCCTGGCCCACTGTAAAAGCGGCATCGAAGCTCGGTATTCCGACACTTATTCACGAGCAAAACGCATTTCCGGGTGTAACTACAAAAATGCTTTCAAAGGTCGCCGATAAGGTTTGTATCTCTTTTGCGGGCAGTGAAAAGTTTTTCGATGAAGAAGTAAGAGACAAACTTATACTCACCGGCAACCCCGTTATAATTGACGGTATGTCACGCCGGGAAGCGCGTAAGCAATTAGGCCTGAATGATAATGAATCCTACGTTTTGTCCTATGGCGGAAGTATGGGCGCCGATAAGATAAACGAGCTTTCATTTGGACTTATGGAATCCTTGACTGTTCCGCAGAATATTCGTCATACACACGCTATCGGCAGAGTGGGACTTGAAAAGTTCACTGCTATTGCCAAAGAAAAGGGCTTGGATTCAAAAGAAAATCTTTCTATCAGTGAATATATATACGATATGCCCGTGCATCAGGCGGCGGCAGACGTGATAATTTGCCGCGCAGGCGCTATGACACTTTCCGAGCTTGCTATTCGCGGTCGTGCGGCGATACTTATCCCGAGTCCGTACGTTACCGAGGACCATCAATATAAAAATGCACGTCTTATCGCAGATGCAGGCGCAGCGATCGTATACCGCGAATCCGAAATCACGGTCGACAACCTCACTTCCGCCGTTTCGGAATTGCTTTCCAATGAAAACAAACGTCGCAGAATGGAAGAAAGCGTCAAAAAGTTTGCGATGCCCGATTCTGTCGAACGCATCGCCGATGAAGCTTTGTCTTTGCTTAAATAGTCTTACCAAATAATCAAGAGGGGAGTGAAATACATGGAGCATCAGGAACAAGAACAGCAACAACAGCAACGTTTTGTCCGTAAAAATATGGCGATATACGACGCACAGCGACGCCAAGAAAAAAAGCGAACCCGACGTACCGTGTTCTATGTGTTTCTGTTCCTTGCCATAACTGCAATCTTCCTTACCGTTTGCGTTTTTGTCTTCTTGAACGTAGAGGAGGTTAAGGTCGACGGATTGAGTAAATATTCTTCCGAGGATATTATGCAATACGTCCCGATAAATATCGGCGACAATATCTATTCGTTCGATTCCGAGGAAATTGAAACCGCCATTAAAGAGGCGTTGCCATACGTCGCTTCTGTCGATATAGACCGCGATCTTCCGACGACTGTGAACGTAAACGTCGTTGAAGAAACACCGTATTTTGCCGCAGAGCTTGCGGGTGATGTGTATATAATGTCCCCCGGCTTGAAGGTTTTGGAAAGAATCGAGGATACAACAGCCGATTCCATCGATTTAACGGGACTTTCACTCAGAAGCGTTCAAAAATGTATTGTCGGCAGTACAGTTGAGTTTGTTGATGAACGTACTCTCGATGCGCTTTTGGAGCTTTATCAAGCGTTTGAAGCCAATTATATCGAATCGAAAATTATCAGTGTAGATGTTCGCTCGCGTTTCGATCTTTATGTAAATTACGATAATCGTTTCGAGGTCTATCTCGGAGATATTGATAATATCGATATAAAAATACGTTTTCTTGTCGGTATCCTCGATAAGCTCGATGCAGGCACAAAGGGAACGATAGACGTTTCAAATCACCGTGAAGCGTCGGTTGCTCTGTCATAATTCGACAAAAAGCGAATGAATTTGTAAAAAATAACGCTATTTTTAAAGAAAAACGAAAAAAACACTTGCAATTCGTGAAAAAACATATTATATTAGATATGTATGAAAATAAGATAAGTCATTTTGGAGGTTCAATATGCACAACATAATCGAAGATCCCAATAAAGTTGTCATTAAGGTCATCGGCGTAGGCGGTGGCGGCGGAAACGCTGTTAACCGTATGATTTCCGCTATCGAAAATGCGGACGTTGAATTTATCAATATCAACACCGATACCCAGATTCTCATTAAGTCCAGCGCACCCACCAAGATCGCTATCGGCGACCGCATCACCAAGGGTCACGGCGCAGGCGCAAACCCCGAACTCGGCGAAAAGGCTGCCGACGAATCTATCGAAGAAATCACCGAAGCTATCAAGGGCGCTGATATGGTATTTATCACCGCAGGTATGGGTGGCGGAACCGGTACAGGTGCAGCTCCCGTTATCGCAAAGATCGCTCAGTCTCTTGATATTCTTACCGTTGCCGTTGTTACCAAGCCCTTCCTTTTCGAAGGCAAGCGCCGTATGCAGCAGGCGGAAGTAGGTATTGAAAAGCTTTCCGAAAACGTTGACGCTCTCATCGTTATCCCCAACGAAAGACTCAAGCTTCTCACCGATAAAAAGATCACCTTCCTCAACGCGTTCCAGGAAGCTGATGACGTTCTCCGTAAGGGCGTTCAGTCTATCTGTGAGCTTATCACCGTTGAAGGTATCATCAACCTCGACTTTGCTGACGTTTCCGCTGTTATGGCAAACGCAGGTCTCGCTCACATGGGCGTTGGCGCTGCAAAGGGCAAGGATAAAGCTGAACAGGCTGCTAAAATGGCAATGTCCTCGCCTCTCCTCGAAACCAACATCAGCGGTGCAAAGGGTATCGTAGTTCAGATCACCGGCTCGCCCGATATCGGACTTGATGAAATCGACTCTGCTGTTGCTATGATCACCAGCGAAGCTCAGCCCGATGCAAACATCATCTTTGGTGCTGCTCTTGATCCCACTCTTGAGGACGAAATGCGTATTACCCTTATCGCTACCGGCTTTGACGCTGACAAGAAGGGCGCAGACGTTCGTCGTCAGATGGCTCAGGCTGAGGCTGCTTCCAAGGCTGCCACCGAAGAAGCACCCAAGGAAACCGGCTCTGATATCGACGATATCCTCAGCATGCTCAACAAGAGATAAATAGCTTTTATAAACCGCCGAATTTGTTTCGGCGGTTTTTTCTTTCACTCGAAGATTGATTCAATGCAATCAATAATCGCTTGACAAAGTATATGTATGCATAGTAAAATCAAGTGTAATGCTTGAGCAAAGGAGCATAATAATGTCGATAAAGCTGTGCGAAAACATAAAAAGACTGCGTGAGGAAAAGGGAATAACACAAAGCGAGCTTGCCGAAAAATTATCTGTTACTCCTCAATCGGTATCTCGCTGGGAAAAGGGTCTTGCTTATCCCGATATCGAAAAGCTTCCACAGCTTGCGATCCTTTTCGGTGTCTCGATAGATTCGCTTATGGGAACGATCGAGCCGCGTCTTTATTCGATCAGCCGCGAGATCAATAAAGTGCGCAGAGAGCTTCACGAGGAGAATACAAGCGAAAATATGCTTAAATATCTCGAACTTCTCGAGCAAAGCATAAACGCCGGCTCGACACTGTACCTCAGTGAATATATCAGAGCTTCTACAAAAGTGATGAATGACGGGAGATTCATATTAAAAGAAAAAGCCGATTCCGCCTATGAAACGGTTCGGAATAAGCTGATCGAAATGCTCCCCGATGAAAGACGTAGACATCTTGTTCCCATCATTATCAACGAAGATGAGGATAAGCTTGAGCGTTGGTCAGACCTTGTATCTCACGATAATAATTTTGCATGCTGGAACGATTTACTGCTTCAAAGATATATTCAAAAGCGTGATGTCGAAACATTCTGCGAAAAACGCCGCGAGATTATTTTCGACGATCTGTCAAAGATACTTTATCTTATAAATCAAAAAAGCGGTGTATTTATCGGCGGATTGTTTGATGAGGAATTTGAGTCGATAGAGAATTGTAATCTTGTCAAGGATATTATCAATGTCTGCTCAAAGCGCGATGACGATGTTTTCCTGTTTCACCGTATTAACGCCGAAACAAGACTGTTGGCAAGTAATCTCGCTTTGAAAAATATGGATTCGGTTTATAATTGCATCGCTCGTATTAAGGAATTGCTTGGTGTATGTAAACAAAACGATGGAAAAACTCTTAGCGGCTCGGTAGAAATGTTTTCGGATTATCAGCTTCACGTAGATCGCGCACGCGTTGACAGAGCGTTATTTGAGATAGATAATATTTTGATGACCGATCCGTTTGTCGAAATGAAGGAAAATGACCAAGAGCTTAAAGAGTTAGACTCTTATATACAACAGTTCCATTCGGAAACCGATCTTTTTTATTTCGTCGAAAACCGTTTATCTTTTGAAAGGCTTTATAATAGGGCAGAGCGATTATTAAAAACAAGCAAGATACGCTCGATGTCATATATAATGGCAGTCGAAACCTCAAAGGGTAATATATACGAATTAGTTAGTCCAAATGTATTTGAAGAATGCGAGGAAGAAAAACGCTTCCTGAACAACCTGAGAATACACTCGGATACACATATCAAATACCTTGTCGGCTTCATTTGCGACGTGAACAAGCAAATTTGTATCGATCTCCCGTCGCTGCATATCCGCGAAACGCTGTGCGATCTTGATAAACGCAATCTTGATACCGAGATTTTACTCAGAAGTCATCACTCATTTAACGTGAAAAAGAACCGCGTAACAATCTCACCCGCGACACTTTTGAAATATTCGGAAGAAAACTAAAAAAACAGATATGCAGTTTTTGGCATATCTGTTTTCTTATGCTTAAAGAGTGGGCTTTGTTTCGTATTTGAAATCGCCGTGATTTTCGTATTCGGCAAGGAAATCGTTTTTTACCTCGATATTTCCGTCTGAAAGCGTAGCCTCCAATAAATTAGCCTTGCCCGCCTGCATAGCCGCTAATTTGGCGTGACCGCTTTTCGCAAAATGCAAGCCGTCGCAAAGCGCGATTTCGATAATATCGCCATCATCTGTTCCAAACGGCTTGGTAGGGAATACAACGTATGGCGAAAGCATTATCTTTGTAGCAGAGAAGGCGTTCTTTTCATAAAGCTCTGCGTTCTCGGCAATCGCTTCTGCAATCTGCTCGGGTGTTGCCGATGTCGAGTCGATTATAAGATCGTAATTGCGGTAATCGAAATTATCGACACCGTAAATATCCTTAAATCGTCTGTTTTCCTCAAGACTGCGTGCAATAAGCATTTCTTTTGCCTCATCGACGCTTTCGTATTTCTCTACGTTGCCCCTGTCGGCCGCGAAAACGCGTTTTGCGGCAACGGTAGGGTCTACGTACATATAAACCTTAAAAGTGTTTTCTGCGAAGTGCCAAGCCATTCTGGAGTCATATATCAGTTTGTCGCCTGCGCGCTTTCGTGAAAGCTCAACAACCGCATCGTCGATAACGTGGTCAAGTGCGGGATCTGTCGACATACGCTTGTTCAGTTCAAGCGTCGTGATGCCCATATCCTCGGCTATCTTTCTCTGAATCGTACCGGTGCTGTATATTTCATATCCGTACTGCTCGTTCAGAATCTTGCAAACGGTAGATTTTCCGCTGCCGAGCTTGCCCGAAAAAGCTATCTGCATATTATTGCTCCTCCTCAGTGCTTTCGATATATCCCAAAACCTCGTTTGCTGTATCGAGACATTCACGAACCTCATATTCATCAACCTCGTCGGGAATATCGGCGGGGTATCTTGTTTCGATATAGAACTGGTTTACAAATGCGCAGTCCTTTGTGAAACGCCGCATGGATTCGTCAAATTTCGACGATCTGCGTATAAGATATATAAGACTGTGCCCATCAACAAGGTCCTTTGTATTCTTTAATATATAGCCCTTGAGCATTTTTTCAATAGCCTGTTGACAATGAAATGCTACCAAAGAATTGTCTGCCTCGGCTTCAAAAAGTATCTGCGCGCCGCGAAGATCGGTTTTCGCCTTTTTGTACCAATCATAATATCTTCGGCTGTCCATACAAAATCCTGCCTTCTTTCAGTATCTTATAAGCGAAGCTCGTTTCATCTGCGATACATTCGCTCCATTCGGACGGCGTGTATACGAGGATATCGACCGGCAGATCGTAATCAATCTCTGCCGAAATTGCCGCCGCAAGACGTCTTTTGCTTTGCGCTTCGGAAATAATGCAAATATCAATATCGCTTGTGTCCTTTTCGGTGCCCTTCGCACGCGACCCAAACAATATAACGGCTTCGACACCGTGTTCTTCGGCAATTCTGATTATTTCGTCGAACATATCACACCTCCGTATTTGATAGTATATTATATAATTAAATTCTTTCAATGTCAAGTAAAACAGGCTGCTACGTTTAAGCGTAACAGCCTATAATTTATAAAGCTTTTTTCATCATACAGTGTGGACAGCCTTGCTCGGAATCGGTCTCACCTGTGCGGGAATATCCAATTCGTTCGTAAAATCCTGCCGCTTGCTCTTGAGAATGTATCAAGACCTCGTTACCGCCAAGTTTTTTGATAATTTCTTCTGCAGCCGCAACGATCATAGCGCCGTATCCGTTGCCTCTGTATGCCTTGCGTACGGCAATTCGTGTTATAAAATAACCAATACCTATACGGTAGACTATTCTGCTTGTGGCAACGCTTCTGTCGCCGACAAATCCCACAAGATGTATAGCGCCCTTGTCCTCGCTGTCAAATTCGTCATAAAAGCCTTGCTCCTTGACAAAGACTTCGTTGCGGATATCAACAGCATAAACCGGTAGCTTTTCGAAAATTCTTATTTCCACTTATTCGTAAATGGGGTGCGCGTTGCAGAGCTTGTCTACTTCGGAGATGATATAATCGCGGCTGTTTTCAAGATCGGTTGCGGTGAGCTTGATAAGCTTTGCGATGGTCTTCATATCCTCTTCCTTAAAACCGCGAGAGGTAACAGCGGGAGTGCCGACACGGATACCGCTCGTGATGGTGGGCTTCTGAGGATCGTCGGGAATCGCGTTTTTGTTAACGGTGATATGAACCTCATCAAGATTGTGCTCAAGCTCCTTACCGGTAACGCCCATGCTGCGAAGGTCGATAAGAAGGAGGTGATTGTCGGTACCGCCGGAAACAAGGTCAAATCCTTCTTCCTTGAGTGCGATTTCAAGAGCCTTTGCGTTCTTTACGATCTGTGCCTGATATTCCTTGTATTCATCGGTAAGCGCTTCGCCGAAAGCGACAGCCTTAGCGGCGATGATGTGCTCGAGAGGACCGCCCTGAGTGCCGGGGAATATAGCCTTGTCGATCTGCTTTGCATACTGTTCTTTGCAAAGGATAAGACCGCCGCGAGGACCGCGGAGAGTTTTATGAGTGGTGGTGGTAACTACGTCCGCATAGGGAACGGGGCTGGGATGCTGACCAGCGGCAACAAGGCCCGCGATGTGAGCCATATCGACCATAAGGATAGCACCGACCTTGTCAGCGATTTCTCTGCAACGTGCGAAATCGATAACTCTCGGATAAGCACTTGCGCCGACAACGATCATCTTGGGCTGACATTCAAGGGCGATAACTTCCATCTTGTCATAGTCTATTCTGTGTGTAACAGAGTCAACACCGTAGGGAACAACGTTGAAATACTTACCCGAAATATTAACGGGAGAGCCGTGGGAAAGGTGACCGCCGTGGGCAAGGTTCATACCCATAACGGTGTCGCCGGGCTGAAGGAACGCAAAGAAAACCGCAAGGTTAGCGCTTGCTCCGCAATGGGGCTGTACGTTTGCATGTTCAGCGCCGAAGAGCTTCTTGGCGCGCTCGATTGCGATAGCTTCGACCTTGTCGACCTCTTCACAGCCGCCGTAATATCTGCGTCCGGGATAGCCTTCAGCATATTTGTTGGTAAGTATAGTGCCTGCAGCGGCAAGAACACCCTCGCTGACAATATTCTCGCTTGCGATAAGCTCGATATTGCGCTTCTGACGCTTGAATTCGCTGTCGATTGCAGCAGCAATTTCGGGGTCTACGGAATACAAATATTCGATGTTTTTCATAGTTACACCTCATAATCCAAAATATATAATAGGATACCATAAACGGCACTCTCATATATGAACATTTTGTAAACAATGCCTCTCGCAAATATAGAAAAGGCTTGCATAAAAGCAAGCCTTTTTGAACATATTAACTATTATGTTTTAGCTCTCGAAAACCTCAAGTGTATCTTCGAGTGCGTTCTTAACAACATCGGTGATACTTTCAAGGGTAGAAGCAAATGTCTGGGTGCCGCTGAATGCAACTGCGTTCATAAAGTTACCGATCGAGTTTGCGTCTGCATAGTTTGCGCCGCCCCAGTTGTAGATAATTCCGAGGTCGTATACGCGCTCGTCAAAGATCTTATCAAGCATAGCTTCGCTTTCGTCATCCTGAATACGACGGAGCTTAAGGATGATTTCAAAATAAGCGTCCTTCGTGGTATCGGTGGAAGCTTCGCACATAGCCTGAAGAATGATCGAGGACATTTCGCTGTCGGGAGCAGAAATCGGAATTGCTGCGGAAGAAGCGTAAATGGTAGAAACGAGCGAGTGGTGGTTTTCCTGAGATTCGCTGTACTTCGGAACGGGAAGAATACCGAAGTTGCAGTCATAATCGCCGAGGTCGATAATATCGATAATTGCCATTGCACGGAAGAGAGCGAGGCCGTTTGCAACAGACTCGGTAGCTACTTCCCAAATAGAGCTGCCGTCAGCAATACCGGTGGTGTAGTATGTGCTGGAAGTGTTATCGATCTGACCGGTTGCGGTTTCGTCGTTTACAAGCTCGAAAATCTTGTTGAAGATGGGGAATGCGGTTTCGGATTCGTCGATAATGGAGATATAAGGAATGTCGTTGATATCCTTACCGGTAAGCGACTGACCGGAGCCTACGTACATAGAGGTTACAAAGTTGTTGTTGATAAGGAAGCCGTATCTGTCGGTTGCGGACATACCTGCGGTACCGTCGATGTCAGCGGTAACCTTTCTTGCCATTTCGCGAAGCTTGTCATAGGTCCACTGACCGTTGTTGACAAGGTCATAGGGGTTTTCCATACCGTTCGCGCTGATAATATCCTTGTTGAATACGATAGCGTGAGTACAAGCAAGGGTAAGAAGCGAGATATCACCGGTGATGAAATAGTTCTTGTGGTTGATGGAAAGACTTTCGGTTGCGTTGTTGTCCCAGCAGCGATTGTTGAGATCGATGTATTCGAGATCGTTAATAAGATGGAACGAATCCTCGAGTGCAAGGGTAGCCGCATCGGGAATGTAGGGCATTACGATATCGTAATCCTCAAGACTCGAAAGAACAGCGTTACGCACGAGAGTTAACATAGGCTGATCTGCGGTAGTGCGCTCTTCGGCGATAACTACGTTGAATTTGGATTCAACAAGCTCGTTTCTCTTTTCGATCTGCTCGTTGAGAACCTCGGGAGCTCCCTCCTGAGCCATTATCTCCTGAGACTTGTAGTTTGTTCTGTAATCACCTTCTACGAGGAAGGTAACGGTTTCTCCGCCGTAATCCTTTTCGGGAAGCTTTTCAAAAAGCACGGCGGGCTTCGATGTTTCTGCTGCGGAGCTTTCAGTGCCTTCTTCTTCTTCGCCGTTACATGCAGATACGGTAACGATAGTAAGGCAAAGCAAAATAAGCAACGCAACAATACGTGTAGCCTTTTTCATGATTTCCTCCATATAATTATTCGGCGGCAGCGCCGTCGTTGTTCAATTACCGATATTGTATCAAATTATATTCGATTCGTCAAGTTTTATTTTGACTTTTATGTATATGTGTGGTATAATAACGTGGAATTTTAAAATACGGGGTGAAAACCGATGTTTGAAAAATCAATTCCCGACCTTTCGATCGATTTCGTTTTGAAGCTGTTCGGAACACTTGACGGGAATATTGAAAATATAGAAAATGCCTTTTCGGTATCCGTGATCTCTCGTGAGGGGGTTATCAGAATCAGCGGCGACACTGCGAGCGACGTGAATATGGCGGCGTCCTGCATCGAACAGCTCGAAAAGGTCAGCAAAATGTCCGAAAGCATCGATGAGAATACCATCAATTACGTTATAACAATAGTGCGCGAGGAAAAGGAAAACGAGCTCGATGCGATTTATAACGACTGCATCTGTCTTACCAATAAGGGCAAGCCGATAAAGGCAAAAACCGTCGGACAGCAGAAATATGTCGATGCAATCAACCAAAATACTATAGTTTTCGGCGTAGGACCCGCCGGCACCGGCAAAACCTTTCTTGCCGTTGCAATGGCTGTAAATGCGCTTAAAAAGAAACAGGTATCGAAAATTGTTTTGACCCGTCCCGCTGTCGAAGCCGGCGAAAAGCTCGGATTCCTTCCGGGCGACCTTCAGAGCAAGATAGACCCGTACCTCCGCCCGCTATACGATGCATTGGGCGAAATGCTCGGAAACGAAAGCTTCAAAAACTGCGGCGAGAAGGGAATCATCGAGATCGTTCCGCTCGCATATATGCGCGGCAGAACGCTTGACGATGCTTTTATAATTCTCGATGAAGCGCAAAATACCACTCCCGAGCAGATGAAAATGTTCCTGACCCGTCTCGGCAATAACAGCAAAGCGATAATCACCGGTGATATCACTCAGGTCGACCTTCCTTATCTACGCAAAAGCGGACTTGTCGACGCATTGGAGATACTCGATGATATAAAGGGTATTTGTATCTTCAAATTCACCCATAAGGACGTGGTGCGCCACCCGCTCGTTCAAAAGATAATTCTTGCATACGAAAAGCGCAACCGCGAAAATTCACAGCGCAATGAAAACGAGCGTCCGCGCAGAGAAACATTTAAACGGAGAATAAAAGAATGATAAAGATATATTTCGACGTTCTCACCGAACCGATACCAAAGCTGTACGAAACGCTGATGAAGCGAGTTATACGCACAGCCGTTTCGGAAATGTACCCGAACCATCGCTTCGAGGTAAACGTTACCATCTGCGATGACGAGGAAATTCGTGAAATCAATAAAGAACACCGCGGAATAGACCGTCCAACCGACGTTCTCTCGTTCCCGTTTCTCGATTTTGAAACCCCCGAAACTCTCACTCTGCTCGGCGACATCATCATTTCACGTGATACCGCCTACCGTCAGGCAGAGGAATACGGCCATTCCCCCAAGCGCGAATTCTGCTTCCTCGCCGCTCATTCGGCACTTCATCTTCTCGGATATGACCACGAAACAGACGACGAAAGAGAAGAAATGGAAGCCAAGCAACGCGAAATTCTTGATAAACTCGGTATAAAGAGGTAAATTATGACAAAAACAGCCTTTATAATGATAGCGGGAAAGCCCAACGTCGGAAAAAGCACGCTTTTAAATACTCTTCTCGGCGAAAAGGTGGCAATAGTATCACGCAAGCCCCAAACCACAAGAAACCGTATTACAGGTGTACTTACCAAGGGTGAGAATCAGTACGTCTTCACAGATACACCCGGTCTCCATAAGCCCAAAACCCTACTCGGTGAATATATGATGAAATCGGTCGGTAACGTTGCAGATTCCTCCGATATCGTTTTGTTTGTCGTCGAGGCGGGCAGTGAGCTCAATTCAAACGAAAGCGCCGCACTGGATAAATATAACGCATCCGGGCTCGACGTTATTCTTGTAATCAACAAAACCGACCGCGCAAATAAGATCAAGCTTGCCGAGCAGATCAAAGAACTTTCCGAACGCTATTCCTTCCACGCCGTTGTGCCGGTATCGGCACTCAACGGCGACGGTGTTCAGTATATTCTCGATGAGCTTGAGCCATTGCTTGTCGAAAGTGTTCACTTCTTTCCCGAGGACTATATCACCGACCAGCCCGAGCGCAAGATTTTTGCCGAGCTGATTCGTGAAAAGGTTTTGAGATTGCTCGACGATGAAATTCCGCACGGTGTGGCTGTTTCGGTTGAGGAATTCAAGGAAAAGAAGGGTCTTCTTTCGGTTCGTGCCGAAATATATTGCGAACGAGAATCGCACAAGCGCATCATCATCGGCAAAAACGGCGCTATGCTTAAAAAGATCGGTTCTTATGCACGCGAGGATGCCGAAGCACTTTTTGAAACCAAGGTATTTCTCGATCTTTGGGTAAAGGTCAAGGAAAATTGGCGCGACCGCCCCTCTTTTCTTTCCGATTTCGGATTCAAGGACGAGCTTGAATAATGCGTCATAAGATAAAAGGCATCGTTATCCGAGAAGCACCAAAGGGCGAAACGAGCAAGCTTCTTACTGTTTTGACATCAACCCTCGGTGTAATAACAGTCAACGCAAAGGGCGTGCGTAAGCTGACGTCACCGTATCTGAAGTCGGCTCAGCTTTTTGCGCTTTCGGATATGCTTCTTTATGAGAAAAACGGGTTTTATACCTTGACCGAAGCGGCACTGATAACCGATTTTTATTCGATCCGCGAGGATATAAAGAATTATTCTCTTGCTTGCTATCTTTGCGATGCGGCTTCGGCGTTTGCCGTGCCGGGCGAAGAAAGCGCCGATATATTAAGACTTTTGCTCAATTCCTTGTACGCTGTTGAGAATTCGGTATCATCACGCGCGATCATCAAGGCGGCGTTCGAATTAAGACTTTGTGCCGAATGCGGCTATGATCCCGATACGTCTCTTTGCGCCGAATGCGGAAGCGAGCTTATCGGGCAGGACTTTCTGTTCAACATCGTCGGCGGTATTTCGGTGTGCAGGAGCTGTGCACACGAGGGCGGAGAATTTGTCAGATTGACCGATTCTGTCGGCCAAGCGATCAGACATATCACCGAAAGCGAGCTTTCGAGGTTTATTTCCTTCAGAATCGGCGAAAACGATACTCATTTGCTTTCGGTAGTGGCAGAGCGCTTTTTGCTGTCGCACGCCGAGCGCGGATTCAAAACTCTCTCCTTTTATAAACACTGTGAGGAACTTCAATGAAAGGCTTTACAAAAGCAAAAACAATACTTGAATACGATAAAATTATCGAAACCGTCTCTTCCTTTGCCACAACTGCCGCCGCAAAGGAAAAACTGCTGAATACGGTTCCCGAAACCGATAGTGTTATTATTTCGCGATTGCTCGATGAAACCGAGCAGGCATATGAGCTATCAGTCGTAAAAGGAAAACCGACCTTTTCAGCACCCGACGGTGTTGTCGATGCAGCAGACCGCGCCGAAAAGGGCGCGATGCTCACACCGCCCGAGCTTTTGAATATCGCTTCGATGCTTCGTGCGGTAACCTACGTTAAAAAATACCCCGAGGGAAAGGATATCCCTGCGCTTTATCCTTATTTTTCGACGTTAACAGAGGTGCGCCCTCTTGCCGAGGAAATAAGTATGAAGATAATCGGAGAGGATATGATAGCCGATGATGCGAGCAGTGAGCTTTACCGCATCAGACGCGATATCCGCCGTGCCGAAAGCAGCGTAAGGGATATTCTCGCAAGCATCACGATGGGCGAAAATGCAAAATATCTGCGTGATGCTGTTGTCACTATCCGTTCGGGAAGATACGTTATCCCTGTCCGTGCCGAGCACAAAAACGAGATTAAAGGCCTCGTGCACGACTCCTCTGCATCCGGACAGACTCTGTTTATCGAGCCTATCGCGGTGTTGGAGGCAAACAATAAGCTGCGCGAGCTCAAGGGCAGAGAAACAGAGGAGATCGAAAAGATACTTTATGATCTTTCCGCCAAGGTTGCATCTGTTGCAAACGTGATACGTGTCGACCATAAGGCGATGACCGATCTCGACGTGATTTTCGCACGTGCGGCGTATTCCTCGGATATTATGGGTATTCGTCCCAAAACCGGAACAAGCGCGATAAGGCTGAAAAGAGCACGCCACCCGCTTATTCCGCGCAGTAAGGTCGTTCCCATTTCGGTGGAATTCGACGAACGGGAAAATGCGCTTATCATAACCGGTCCCAATACCGGCGGTAAAACGGTCACCTTAAAAACACTCGGTTTGCTTGCGTTGATGGCGCAAAGCGGACTTTATATCCCCTGCGATGACGGAAGCACGCTTCCGGTTTTCAACGGCGTTTTGGCTGATATCGGCGATGAGCAGAGTATCGAGCAATCGCTTTCGACCTTCTCGTCACATATGGTGAACGTTGTTTCGATTCTCAAGGAATGCGGCAAGGGCTCGCTTGTCCTTTTCGATGAGCTCGGCGCGGGGACGGACCCCACCGAGGGCGCTTCGCTCGCAATCGCGATTTTGGAGCGAGTCAGAGAATCGGGTGCGATCGTAGCGGCGACAACTCACTATTCCGAAATCAAGATCTATGCGCTCGATACCGAGGGCGTGCTTAATGCGTCCTGCGAATTCGATCTCGCCACACTAAAGCCGACCTATCGCTTGATAACCGGTATCCCCGGGCGAAGCAATGCGTTTGAGATCTCTCGCAGACTCGGTATGGACGAATCGGTCGTTGATAGAGCAAAGGAATTGCTTGCCGAGGACAATATCAGATTCGAGGACGTTATCGTTCGATTGGAGGAGACCGAGCAGGATCTCCGCAAGGAACGAAGCGAATCCGAGAAAGCGCGTGCCGAAGCGGTAAAGATACGCGAAGAAGCATTGAAGACCGCAAGGGAAATGCAGGAACGCGCCGAAGCCGAGCTCGATAAGGCTCGCGCACAAGCACAACGCATACTCGATGCCGCAAAAGCATCGAGCAACGAGGTGTTCGAGCAGCTCAACGAGCTGAAAAAAGCTGATGCAAAAAAGCTCGAGCTCGCAAGAATCGAGGAAGCACGCAAAGCTATCCGTCAGAATATCAAGGATACCTCCGCGGCTATTGCCGACGTTGAGGAATTCGAGGTCGAGGAAGAGAATTACGTTCTCCCGCGTCCGCTTCAAATAGGCGACAAGGTGTTGCTTGCCGATATCGGCAAGGAAGCGGTCGTAAAGAGTATTTCGGGCGAAACGGTATTTTGCAATATGGGCAGGTTTGAAAGCAAGACAAATATCAAAAATATCCGTCTTCTTGCGAACGCCGCCGCTGTCGAAAAGGAAAAGAAGGACAAGGGCAAAGCTCAGTATTCGCATAGCGTTTCGGCAGTACGTAACGAAATCGACGTCCGCGGCAATACGGGCGACGATGCTTGGTTTATTATCGACCGTTATCTCGACGATGCGATACTCGCAGGCCACGAAAACGTCTATGTTATTCACGGCAAGGGAACAGGCGCACTCCGCGCGGCACTCTGGCAGTTCTTCCGTCAGGATAAAGCACGTATTCGCTCGTTCCGCTCGGGCCGCTACGGCGAAGGCGATTTAGGTGTTACTGTTCTCGAGTTAAAGGTGAAAAAGTAATCAAAAAATCCACTCTAGAGAGTGGATTTTTCATTATATACATTATATACATTTTGTGTTTATCCGAAAACCTCAAATGCCGCTATAACTCGTAACATATCAAAATCAATATCTTGTCTGCCGTATGCATCAAAAAATCGCTCGCGGTATTGTTCGGTGTTAAAATTGAAATTAAGTGTCCAAGCGCCCCAAAATAAATCAATGTGGCGATCACCGACACCACCGTTGCCAAGGTCGATAAAACCGCTGAATTTCCAATTGTCAAGCATAATGTTGGGTAAGCAATAGTCGCCATGTAACAAAACGTCGCTTTTAAAGCGGTGCTTGTTTTTCAAAACCACGTCTATTGCACTTTCGGCATCAGCATAACCAAAGCTGTCGGGAAAATGTGTTTTGTCGTAATTGCCGCTCCTATAATTTTCAATCGCGGTATTTATATATATTTCGTTTCGGTTTTGAATCGGGCAGTCTGAAAAATCAATACTGTGCAGCATTCTCAGCTTTTCTGCGGTAATGTCGCACAGTCTTTTCGGGTCGGAGAGGTATTCTTTGCAAATGCAATCTTCGCCTGATACTTTTTCGGTAATAAGCCAATCCGATTCATCAGATATATATTTTAAAACCTTTGCCGATAGCCCCTTTGTGTGAAAATAATCGGTCATTTTCGCTTCTTTGTCGAGCGCACCTTTTCTTCCGTGCTTTACAAAAAAGCCATTGTCTTTTTCGATGTAATAAACCGATGCTTCGGAAGAACAGCTGCTGTCATAAACAACACCGCCGTTTATAATTTCTTTGATTGTATCAGGAAATATGTTCGCTGTATTTTCGATTCTTTTTCTAATCATAATTCAAAAAACAGATTCTCAATAAAAGCTTTTGCGAAAAAATCACTGTCTGCCAGCTCGATAACCTTTATATCCCGCGCGATTTTTTCGGATTCTGAAATATATTTTCTGTCAAGCAACAGCATCGTAGCACCGTCTATTGCAAATCCGCAGTCTGCCGTCACTTTAGCGGCGCACCCTCCCGGTATCATTCCGATCCTCTCGGCAGAGATAGGATCTATATTGTTTCCGAACGAGCCGGTAATATATATTTTCTCGATTTTATCGACAGACAGCCCCGCTTCATCCAAAAGCGTCAAAAGTCCTGCACATACAGCCGATTTAGCAAGCTGAAGCTTCGATATATCCTCTGCCGTCAGCACGATTCCGTCGAAGGAGGGAATCGGTTTTATATAGCTTCCGTCACGTGCGATATATCCGTTTTTAACAAGAAAAGCAACCGCATCTATCAAACCGCTTCCGCAAAATCCCTCGGGCTTCAAGCTTGCATCAATGGTATGAGGAATAGGAGTACCGTTATCATCTTCGACCTTGTAAATTGCACCTCCGCGCGCGGTTATACCGCAGCTGATGCTCGCGCCCTCAAATGCCGGCCCCGCGGGAGAAGAACAGGCATAAAGATGTTTTCCGTCCCACAATACACATTCGTTGTTGGTACCGATATCGAGCAATACGGCAGGTGAATCACTTTCGGTTATCCGCGAAGCAAGAACCGATGCGATAACGTCGGCGCCGATATAGGAATCGGCACAGCGCATAAGATATCTGTTTTCTTCCCATTCGCCGAAAAGTGTTTTCGGGGTAAAGGGTGCAACCGCCATTCCGGTCGGATCGAGCGATGCGAATAAATGCATCATCACGGTGTTCGCCGTTACGATATAAAATTCAATTTCTCGTCCGAAACGCTTTTGTGATTCCTCAATGGCGCCGTTCAGCGAATCTATCAGTTCAACGAGCCCGCCGTTTTTAGCGTATTCCATTCTTGTAACAACGTCGCTTCCGTTTATTCGTTGCGGATTGTCTGTTCTTTCACTGTATAACAGCGCACCGTCGGGTAAAGAAAAATATCTGAATTCGATCGTTGTTGTTCCGATATCGACCGCGCAAGCAAAGCATTTTTTTGATTCTGTAACAGGCGCGTTTTTCGATAACGAAACTGTTTTTCTGCTTCCGATAGCTAAATAGTGGATCGGAATGTCAACAACGGCATCGCCGATTATCTGAGCCATACATGCAAGCCGTATTCCGTTATTACTGTCAGAACCGATAAATTGCCGTTCGGAATCGGTAATTTCGTTACATGATCCATTTACAAAAACCTTGCAGTTTCCGCAAATCCCGCTTCGGTTGCAGGGCAGGTCAAAAGTGAAACCGCTGTCCTTTACCGCATCGGCAATCAAAACGGAACGGCTGTATTCTTTTTTGGAAAATTTTTCGCCGCATCGTACGGTAACTGTAAATGCCATAAAGCGCCTCTTTTAATACTTTTTCGTAAATATTTTATCAAAATACAGCCCTTTTGTCAATCGTCAATCGCTTTGCCTCTCCTTGACAAAAATATAGCAAGGTGTTATTATATATGTAGAAATATGCGAAAGCGAGGAATATGTAAATGAGTTCTGCAGATATCGCGTTTATAGAAACCTGTAAGGATATTATAGAAAACGGAACACCCGTGTTCGATGAAAGGGTGCGTCCCCGTTGGGAAGACGGCACACCCGCATATACTATCAAAAAATTCGGTGTTGTAAACCGTTACGATCTTTCAAAAGAATTTCCTCTGCTTACCATTCGTCCTATCTCACTTCAAAAAGCGGTAGACGAAATCCTTTGGATTTGGCAAAAGAAATCCAATAACGTAAACGACTTGGGCAGTAAGATCTGGGACGCTTGGGCTGACGAAAACGGCTCTATCGGCAAAGCATACGGCTATCAGATGGGCGTAAAGCATAAATACCGCGAGGGCGAATTCGATATGGTCGACCGTGTCCTTTACGATCTCAAGAACAACCCCTGCTCGCGCCGTATTATGACAAATATGTATAATTTCCAGGATCTTTCCGAAATGGCGCTGTATCCTTGCGCATATTCGATGACCTTTAACGTAGTCGACGGTAAGCTCTGCGCTATTCTTAACCAACGCTCTCAGGATATGCTCGCCGCAAATGCGTGGAATGTTGCTCAGTATGCCGCTCTTGTTATGATGCTCGCGCAGGCATCGGGATTAAAACCGGGTGAGCTTGTCCACGTCATCGCCGATGCACACATCTACGATAGACATATTCCTATCGTAAAAGAAATCATCGAGCGCACTCCGTTCGATGCTCCCAAGGTTACGTTGGATCCCGAAATTACCGATTTTTATGCATTCACACCCGAAAGCTTCACTGTTGAAAACTATGTTCACGGCGAAAAAATCGGAAGATTTCCGGTTGCGGTATAGGTGATAGAATGAAGCTTGTTGTTGCAGTTGATCAGAATTGGGGTATCGGCAACAAGGGTGAATTGCTCGCCCGAGTAAGATCCGATCTCAAGTATTTTCAAAGCTTGACAAAAGGAAACGCGGTTATACTCGGCTCAAAGACCCTGGCGACCTTTCCCGGCGGCAGACCGCTCAAGGATAGGGAAAACATCGTGCTTTCGCGCAGAAGCGACTATCAGCCCGACGGTGCCGTTGTTTTCCATTCTGTCGAGGAGCTTTTGGAAGGAATAAAGCATTTGAATAACGACAGCGTGTTTGTTATCGGCGGTGCAAGCATTTATGAACAGCTTCTGCCGTATTGCGACACCGCTTACGTAACAAAGTTTGAAAAAGCTTTTGAAAGCGATGCGTTTTTTCCGAACCTCGATGAATCACCTGAATGGGAGCTTTCCTATATAGGAGAAGAACAAAAAACAAATCCCGAAACCGATACCGAAGCAGATATGACGTTCAGATTCTGCACCTATAAAAGAAAAGATAATCAATTATGACCGAAAACATCAATGAAGTAATGATCCGCAAGGCAGAAAGAGCCGACAGCGAGCGTGTATATCAGCTTCTTCTTCTGATCGCAGATCTTCACCGCAAAGGAAGACCCGAAATGTTCGAGGGACTTGTAAGTAAGTATAGCTTGGAACAGGTACGCGAGCGCCTTTCAAATGACGAAAGCGGTGTTTTCGTCGCAACGATTGAAAAACTGACAGTCGGCTATGTGTTTTGCGATATCATAAAAGAGGGAAGCTGTAAAACCCTTTATATCGACGATCTTTGTGTTGATCCGTCGGTAAGAAAGCGCGGGATCGGCAAAAAACTGCTCGATGCCGCAAAGCAGTACGCCGAAGAGCAAAAATGTGATTTTGTAATGCTTAACGTGTGGGAATTCAATTCCGATGCCGTTTCGTTTTATAAAAATTACGGCTTTAAAACACGTACTCGCCACATGGAGATAAAATTATAGATCAAAAAGGAGGAAGAGTGAATGAATAACATAATGAGATTCCTCACTCCAAAAAGCAACGTTGCCTATCTCGATTCTCTTTCAACCGTAAGAAACGGATTTGAAAAGATGACGTATCATAAATACCGTGCAATCCCCGTAATTTCGTCCGACGGAAAATACGTCGGCACCGTTACCGAGGGCGACCTTCTCCGAAGTATGCTCAACAATGGCGGAAACGATATGAGAGAGCACGAAAAGGTGTGTATCAAGGATATTATCCGCGAGGGCTGGAATCCTCCCGTAAGCATAACCTGTACCGTCGATCAGCTGTTCAGCCGAATGACCGAGCAGAACTTTGTTCCCGTTGTAGACGATCGAGGTGTGTTTATCGGTATCGTAACTCGTAAAGCGGTAATTACCTTTCTTACCGATGCATATGAAAAATCAAAATCAGCAACTGAATTAGGGTGATTATATGAAAAAGCTTTTATGTATCCTTTTGTCTTCGTTGTTGGTGATGACTGTGTCGGCATGCAATTCCGGTGAAACGGTTGATAATTCTGATATCGCCTCCTCCGAATCGGAAACCTCGGTCGACGTTACTGCAAATGCAAGCAAAAAGATCACAACGCTTGACTATAAAAACAAAGGTAAAATGGGTGATGTTGACGGTCCTGCCTTTGCGGTCTATTCAAAGGTCGGATATAACGGCGCATCTGTCGATTTGAATCTTGCCGATATGGAGATCAAAAACGTCTTACCCGACGGCAGACATATCAACGGCTATTGCTTCCTCGGTGCTGATATTTTTGAAGACGGATATTGGGCAAACTGTGTTGATGCCGGACTATGCTGGTCGGGCACAGACGGCGGTTGGCATTTGTTTTACAATATCTATGAAACACTCAACGAAGATACTTCAAGCTGGTACGAATCAAATAAAAAGCTCCCCAAAAACGGAACCTACCGTATGACCTTCAAAATGACCTCGGACAATTACGCAACACTTACCGTTGAAAGCCTCACGGGAAGCTTCAAGGATTCTGTCCGTGTCGAGCTTAAGGGTGCCAAAGCAGACGGTAGCAACACCGCTTTTCTTTTCAATACCGCACTTGACTATCCTCCGAATACAAAGGTCGATACTCAAGGAAATCCATCTGAGGATTGGACAGAGATCACACTTGCAAACAGCGATAAGGGACTTTATTTGAGAAAGCTCCACGCTTTCAATATGAAGCTGTTCAAAGAGGACGTTGAAGAGGATTGGATAAACACAAAGAACTCCGCCGTAAGCATCTGGCCCGATAAATCCGTTTCTGGATTCGATTATTCACCGACAGAGATTTTCCTGTTCGACGGAAGTGAATATTACATAAATCTCGATATGAATCGTGATTAAATACATAAATAAAATCCGCGGTATACAGAAGTATATCGCGGATTCTTTATTTGATTTTGCTGCTTTAGTCGTCGATCTCGGAGGAGTGACGAATAACACTGCCGTCGAGAGCGTTGATATCGTATTCATATTCGGTATCACCGCACTTGAATTCGATTTCGTATATCATTTCGCCGTTATCGTCATCAAGATCAATTTCAAAATCTACAACGTCGTTTGCAGAAACGCCTGCGTGCTCAAGCGCTGCTGCCTTTGCGGCATCTCTGCCGATAAGCTCGGAATCATCGGGCTTGGAAAATTCGGGAGCAGACACGTGCTCGCCCTCGCGGTCAAAATTGAGTATTTCGCCGGTGATCGCATCAATGTCATAATCGTATTCGGTGTAGCCAACCATAAATTCAATTTCGTATTCTGCGTCATCATCGTCAAAATCAATGTGAATATCGGTTGCGTCCTCAAGTGCAACCCCTGCGTGCTCAAGTACGATATTTAAAGCAGAGTCCTTGTCGATTACATTTTCGGGAATAACGACTACATCATCGTCATCGTCATCATCATCGTCATCGAGTTCGATATCATTATCATTTCCGACGTTGATATACCACTTTTCAAAATCGTAAACCTTACCGTTTGCTGCGGAAACACTTGCTTCGTAGCCGATACCTTGGTAGATGAATTCAATATCGTATTCATCAAAGATTCCGTCGTCTTTTTCCAAAACGATTCTGCACTGTTCAAGCTCGTTCTTACCAACACCGGATAAGCCTGCTTTTTCGAGCACCGCTTCCAATGCAACCTCTTCAGGTATGGTATCAATACCTGCAATATCATCGTTTTGTTCAAAAAGTTCCTTTTCGACCTCAATCACGTCGCCGGTTTCGGCATCGATGTCGATCTTGTACTTGTATCCGTCGTAAATGAATTCAACCTCATATTCGCTCTTACCGTCGTCGGTGTCAAGCTCTACCTTGGTAAAGGTAACGTCATCGCCGTTGATCTTCTGCGAGCTAACCGAGGAGTTCATAGCGGATTCACGGGTGATGACCTGTGCGCCGTTGGCTGCCTGGGTGTATTCGATGCTTTCGTTATGATTGTTGCAGCCTGCCAAAAGCGTAAGCGCAACAACAGTGGCAATCGTTAAAACCAAAAGTTTCTTTTTCATAATATCGATTCCTTTCTGAAGCATTTGATTTTGTTATTATTGCTTCTTACACCTTTATTTTATACATGCGAGATTAAAGTCGCATTAAAGAATATTAATTTTTTAATTATTTCTTTGGGAGTTTAATTGTGAAGCAGCTTCCGATTTCATATTCACTTTCAACGGAAACATCTCCGCCGTGCGCAACCGCAATATATTTTGCCAGCGGCAACCCGAGTCCGCTTCCGTTGCTTCGTGCTTCGTCAACACGGTAAAACCGCTCCCAAATATGCTTGATATCATCTTTTTTTATTCCGATTCCGTCGTCTTTTATAATTATAAATGAATCGGATTCTTGTTCGGTCATCTCGATATCTATCTTACCGCCGACTCTGCCGTACTTGACTGCGTTTTCGCAAATATTCAGAAGCATACGGATTATCATCGTCTCGTCGCCGTCGATATAAATGCCGTTTTGTACTTTGTGACTGACCGAAATGTTTTTTTCTTCCGCAATTACTTTTACTTCCTCGGCAACCGCTTCGACCGCGGCGGATAACTCAAATTCTGCCTTGTCAAGCTTCAAATGTCCTCTGTCGGCACGCGCCAAGGTCAACAAGCTCGAAACCAGCTTCGACATTTCTTCTGCCTTTCGGTAAATAGATTCGATTGCAATTCTTTCGTCATCACTAAATCTGCCGCTGTCGAGCAGAGATTCACATTCCGCGAGAATAACCGCAAGCGGAGTTCTTAATTCGTGTGAGGCATCGGAAGTGAACCGCTTTTCATTCTCAAAAGATTCCTGCAAACGATCAAACATCATATCAAACTCGTTTGCGAGACGGTGTATTTCGTCGCCTCCACCGCCAAGTCCGATTCGCTTTGTAAGGTCGTTTCCGCTGCTGATGCTTTCTGCGGCAGAAACGATTCTATTCACGGGTGCAAATGCGTGCTTGGTAAGAATATACCCGACAAATGCCGCTATGATCAAGAGTATCGGAAACAGTATCAGCGCAGGCTTGAACATGATTCCGAAAACGTACTCGTTTCCGCCTGTCGCAAGCACACCGCGCACCGTTACGTTACAGCCGCGCCCGATATCTTGTGTGAGGTCGTAAACCAATACAGCGCGGCCGTCGCTTTCCATGGTACTGAAAGCGCCGTTTGAAAAGGGAAGTGAACGGTTAAAAAACGTCGGAAGTCTGCCGTATAATAATCTGCCTTCGCTGTCATAGACCGAGATATATACACCTTCGTTGTAAAAATCGAGATCGTCGTCGATGTCGATCTCACCGAACCGATAGTCGATTTCGTTAAAGCTGTCACTGACTGTGTCAGAAAGCTTTATCTGCGCTTCGTCTTTAACCATCTTCTGCCCCATGCCGAACATAAAATATAAAGACGCAATAACAATAACGACCATCACCAAGGTAAACCAAAACGTGATTTTGAATTTTATTGATAATCGCTTCATTCCTCAGCCCTCAAAACGTAGCCCGCGCCGCGAACCGTGTGAATAAGCTTTTTGTCGAAATCGTCATCGAGCTTCTTTCGCAGATATCGGATATATACGTCAACAACGTTCGATCCGCCCTCATAACCGTAATTCCAGATATGCTGGCTGATCTTCTCGCGCGATAATACCTTACCGCTGTTTCTGATCATATATTCAAGAATATCAAACTCTCTCGTTGCAAGCGCTATTTTCCTTCCGCTTCGTTCGACAGTACGCGCATCGCAGTCGACGGTAAGGTCGGAAAGTGTGAAAACGTTGCTGATATTGCCTGCGCTTCTCCTTATCATAACACGAATACGTGCCAAAAGCTCATCGCTCGCAAACGGCTTGACCAGATAATCGTCAGCGCCCGCATCGAGCCCCGCGACTCTGTCGGAGATACTGTCCTTCGCGGTAAGCAGTAAAACAGGGGTTGTGTCCTTGCGGCTTCTCATACCGCGTAAAACGTCCAAGCCGCTTTTGCCGGGAAGCATTATATCGAGAACGATCGCATCGTATTCCGCACCGCGCAGATAGTCCTCCGCATCGTCACCGCGGTATACCGAGTCGACGCTGTAATGCTCCTTGGTAAGCATTTGTGAAATAAGACGGTTAAGAGACTTTTCGTCTTCAACAACAAGTATTCTCAATATAATCACTCCTTTGCAATCAAGATAACATATTAAGATTAAAGACTCATTAATACATAAATAATTTTACCATATAATTAAATATATTGTCAATAAAAAGAGGAGCGCAACCGCTCCTCAGTAATTTTATATAAGCTTGTTATTGAGTCTGACAAATTCCTTTGCCTCGTCGGAGGTAAGAGTTCTCGATAGCAAAACTGCGGAAAGATAGATATGCTTTGCAATATCTTTTGCCGTTTCATCGTCTGCACCGAGGCTCTCGAGCCTTTTAATAATCGGGTTGTCCACATTAACCGCAAGCGCTTCGCTGTTGGGCATATTAAAGCTGTCAACACCTTGATTAAGACTGTACATTCTCATCATATCTGCAAAGCGTCTGCTCTCCTCGGGAAGCGATATCAGCGCTGCCGCGCCCTCATCACCCAAAGAAACGAATGTGATCTCGAAATTCTCTTTGCCGACAGCACTCTTGAATATGTCAGCAAGCGACTTGCTTTCATCAGCCTTGCTGTCATCAAATCCCGAGTCGATTCGTCTGAATTTGATTTTGTCGTTTTTGCTTTCAAAGTACTGTGCAAAGCTGTTGTCGATCACGTTGTCAAAAACAACTACGTCGATATTCTTTTCGGCGAAAAGCCCGAGATAATAGCTTTGTCCTTCGGGGTCGTTGGTATAATAAACCGTTCCCTCGTCCTTGCCGTCAAGATATTCCGAAACGGTAATATATCCACCGCCCGACTTTTCCATAAGTATACTGTTTCTGACCTTGTCGCCGAACTTTTCATCGCGCATACAAGCATATTCGAAATAGGGCTTCATATCGCGCCAATTCTTTTCGAGCGATTCTCTGTCGTTGTTGAACATCGAATTGAGCTTGTCTGCAACCTTTTTGGAAATATGCGATGCGATCTTGCGAACGTATGCATCATTCTGCAAATAGCTTCTCGAAACGTTCAAGGGAAGCTCGGGGCAGTCAAGCACACCTCGGAAGTTGACCAGATGCTCGGGACAAGCTCCCTTGATATTATCCGCAACAAATACCGAATTGTAGAATAACCTGAGCTCGCTTTCGGTGGAATCATATCCGGTTTTTCTTTTCGGAATAAAGAGCACACCCTTGAAATTCAGGGGATAGTCCGCAACGATATGGAGCTTGAATAGCGGCTCCTCGTAATCGTTGAATACCTTTTTGTAAAATTCGTTGTATTCTTCGTCGGAAACTTCGGAGGGATTGCGCTGCCACAACGGGTTGGTATCGTTTACAACCGTTTCTTTGTCGCCGTCGATCAATGCAATATCATAAGGCATAAACGCGCAATAACGCTCGAGAATGCTTTTGAGCTTTTCGTTGTCGAGATATGCAAGCTCGTCATCGGAAACGTGCATGATAATTTCGGTTCCGTGCCCGTCGCGCTCGATAGCTTCGCTTTCAAAGCTGCCGTCGGTATCGCAAATCCAATGCACACCCTCGCCGCCCTTATAGGAGCGGGTAAACATTTCGACCTTCTCCGCAACGATAAACATCGAATAAAAGCCCAAGCCGAAATGACCGATAATTCCGCTGTTGCTTTCGTTTTCGTACTTTGAAATAAACTCCACTGCACCCGACAGCGCGATATTGTTAATGTATTTTTCGACCTCTTCTGCATTCATACCGATACCGTTGTCTTTTACGGTTATAGTGTGCTCGTCCTTGTCAGCGGTAACGGTTATGCGGTAATTGGTTGAATCGTCTACAGCCTCTCCGAGCGAAATAAGCCTTCTGTGCTTTGTGATAGCATCACAAGCGTTGGAGATCACCTCGCGGATAAAAATATCCTTTTCGGAATAAAGCCATTTTTTGATAATAGGGAATAGATGCTCGGTATCTACCGAAAGTGCACCCTTAGACATATCTATCGTCCTTTCTTTTTCGGAAATAAGCGGTTGCCGCAATAATACGGCAACCGCTGTAATTAACTATGGGTTTATTGCTTATTCAGCGTCGGAGCCTTCAAAGGTGCAAAGAATTTCGTCGTCTGCAACGTCGAGATCATCGCTCAATTCGTCGTAGAACTCGTCAAATTCGTCGTAAAATTCCTCGTCCTCAGCTTCTCTGAGCTTCTTGCGTGCTTTGTATTCGGAAACGAGTAACGCCGCACCGGCAATACCGCCGATAGCGCCGAATACGCCGAATGTTTTTGCAAGGTTCTTTCTCTTTTCGACGTTCACGAGACAGAGAATAAAGAATGTCACAGACTGAACGAGAAGGGAAATACCGAGAATGGGCTTAAGTTTTTTCATAAAAATACCTCCAAATGTAATTGTATGTGTAAATTATTTTCCGCAGTTTAGTTTCAGATATTCGTTGATAAAGTCATCGAGATCGCCGTCCATAACCGCTTGGATATTACCGGTTTCGCAGTTTGTTCGGTTGTCCTTGACCAATGTATAAGGCATAAATACGTAAGAACGTATCTGGCTGCCCCATTCGATGTTCATTTTCGTGCCGGTAATGTCTTCGACGCGCTCGAGATGCTCGCGTTCCTTGATCTCCAAAAGCTTACTCTTGAGCATCTTCATCGCTGTTTCGCGGTTCTGGACCTGGCTTCGCTCGGTCTGACAGCCGACAACTATACCTGTGGGTATATGTGTTATACGAATAGCCGAGTCGGTTTTATTAACGTGCTGACCGCCGGCGCCGCTTGCGCGGTGAGCGTCGATTTTAAGATCGGCTTCGTTGATTTCAATAGTGATTTCATCGTTGAATTCGGGCAATACCTCAACCGACGCAAACGACGTGTGACGTCTTCCGCTCGAGTCAAAGGGGGATACACGAACCAATCTGTGAACACCCGATTCGCTCTTTAAATAACCGTATGCGTTTTCGCCCTCTATCATAAAGGAAACACTCTTAATACCCGCTTCGTCGCCGTCGAGATAGTCCAAAACCTTGAGCTTGAATCCCTTTTTGGCGGCATATTGCGAGTACATTCTGTAAAGCATCTGCGCCCAATCCTGTGCCTCTGTGCCGCCTGCACCGGGGTGAATGGATATAATTGCGTTGCTTCCGTCATATTCGCCCGAAAGAAGTATTTCGATCTTTTGTCTTTCGTATTCCTTTTTGACTGCTTCAAGATCATTGAGAACATCGTCGACAACACTGTCGTCATCCTCTTCGATAGAAAGATCGATAAGTGTTTCGATATCGTCAAAGCTGCGCTTCAACGATATATAGCGTTCCAAAGTGCCTTTTTTATATTTAAGCTGTTTTAAAACGACCTGCGATTCCTGCGGCTTGTCCCAAAAACCTGCCTCGGCAGTCTTGTTTTCAAGCTCCTCTACCTCGGTCTTTAATGTGTCAAATCCGATAGAATCGCCAAGATCCTTTATTCCGTCGCTCAACTCTCCCAAGGAAAGCTTCGCTTGCTCCAACTGTAATATCACAAGGGGTTCTCCTTATATATTTCTCTACACATTCATTATATACAAAAACATAGTTTATGTCAAGGAGTTTTCCCTAAACACGCACGCTGTTTAAAACAAAAAAGCCTTGTATATGTTCTTTGTTTGAAGTATAATCTGAAAAAGATACCTCAATATTAATTATTTCCAAAATTTTTTTGAAAAATAAGCAAAACCGGAAACCTTTTTATGCGTTTGACGAGTATTACTTATGAAGGCGCCCGAATACAAAACAAAGGAGTGATGTGTGTGCAGGACGAAAGAATAGTCGAATTGTTTATACTGCGTGACGAATCCGCCTTGACCTATACTGCCCAAAAGTATCAGAAGTATCTCACAAAGATTGCAATCAATATACTTTCGGACAAATCCGATGCCGACGAATGTGTAAACGATACATATCTCGCCGCCTGGAATTCGATACCGCCGAATGAGCCGAGCGTTCTCTCTTCATATCTCGCAAAGCTTATCAGACGTATTGCGATAGATAAATACCGAATGCGTATAAGAAGCAAAAGGATCCCGTCGGAATACACCGTGTCGCTCGATGAGCTTAACGATATAGTATGCGAAAGCGAAACACCCGAAAGCGAGGTCGAGCTTGCTCTTTTGTCTCAAGCAATAAACACGTTTCTCAAGTCTGTTTCAAAGGATGCACGCAATCTGTTTATCGGCAGATACTATTATCACGATTCGCTTAAAGACGTCAGCAAATATTGCGGCGTATGCGAATCAAAAGCCAAAAGTATATTATACCGTACAAGGCTGTCATTAAAGGAATATCTCGAAAAGGAGGGCTTTGAAATATGAAAAAAGACGATATTATAAATGCAATCGACTCGCTGGACGAGGATATGCTGCGCGATGTAGCACGATTGCGTAATTCACCAAATAAACAAAGAAATAAAAGAATCATTCGTTATACAGCGCTTGCCGCCTGCTTTTGCTTGGTCTTTTCGTTTGTTGTGTTTAAGCTTCTGCCCGGTACAGAATATACCGTAAAGGCAGAAAATCTTATGGAAGGCATCGTTCCCAACAGCGTCGCGATAACAAGCCTCGATAAAGGTAATGAAGCATATAACGACTTTGCTGTCAGACTGTTTAAAGCAACCGAGCAGAGCGGGGAAAACACACTTATATCGCCCTTGTCAGTGTTTTGTGCACTTTCGATGACTGCTAACGGGGCGAACGGAGAAACACTCTCGCAAATCGAATCGGTTCTCGGAATGAGCATTAACGAGCTGAATGAATATTTATACAGCTATATCAATACACGTCCGCAAGGCGATAAATACAGCTTTGATATAGCAAACGCGATCTGGTTCAGGGATACACCTTCATTCGAACCGAACCTTGATTTTCTTCAGACCAATGCCGACTATTATTCTGCCGAAATCAGAAAGGACGATTTTGACAACGGCACACTGCGTGACATAAATAATTGGATCGAACAAAAAACCGACGGAATGATTCCAAAAATGCTCGACGAGATCGATCAGAATGCAATAATGTATCTTATTAACGCTCTCGTTTTCGAAGCCGAATGGGAAGAAACCTACGCAGAGCATACAATAAGAAACGGGGAATTCAAACTCGAAAACGGAGAGCAGGTCAAGGTCGAATATATGGATTCAACCGAATCTATATATCTCTCATCCGATGATGCGACAGGCTTTATCAAGCCATATAAGGACGGTAAATATGCGTTTGCGGCGATATTGCCAAACGAGGATATAAGCATAACCGATTACGTTCAATCGCTCAGCGGCGAAAAGCTGAACGAACTGTTTATGTCACAGCGCCAAACAACCGTCTACGCTTCGATGCCGTCTTTTGAAACGGGGTTTAAGACGAAGCTTAACGACGCGCTGATAGAAATGGGAATGCCTCTCGCATTCGATTTGTTTTCTGCCGATTTTTCAAAAATGGGAAAGCCCGGCGGACTTTATATTTCAAACGTATATCACGAAACGTCGATAGCCGTGACGTACACGGGCACAAAGGCGGGCGCTGCGACTGTTGTTGAAATGAATTGCGGAGGTATTCCGGATTATGTAGAAGTGTGCCTCACCAGACCGTATGTGTATATGATTATCGACAGCGAAACCTATACACCGCTATTTATCGGAACAATGATGAACCCGAATGCATAAGATAAAAGCACCCTCGAACGAGGGTGCTTTTGATTTCAAAGAAGCGACAAACGTACCTGTAAGCCGAGTTCTGTCGTGAACAATCATCTATCTTGGGTTTATGTCGCCATAAACCTCTTTGCCACCTCCATAGGGGCTGCCGAGCAAGCATATGCCCCCGCCGCGGTGTTGCTCCGGATAGGGTTTACATGGCTGTGACGTCTCCGCCACACCGGTGAGCTCTTACCTCGCCTTTCCATCCTTACCTGCAAAAGCAGGCGGTTTATTTCTGTTGCACTGGCCCTGAAGTCGCCTTCGGCAGATGTTATCTGTTATCCTGCTCTGTGGAGCTCGGACTTTCCTCACGGTATGAGCTTTCGCTGTGATACCGCGCGATTGTTCGGTACGGTCGCTGAAAAATTGTATCACATCAAATCAAATTTGTCAAATACTTGGTATAAAAACCTTGATTATTTTTTTTGTTGGTTATATAATGTATTAGTTAGAAATTATTGGAGGTATTCTTCGTGTTAAAAGAATACGCATCGGATTACAACAGAAAATACGTCGGCTTTGTCGGAATGGGCGTTTCCAATCTGCCTGTTATAAGACTTTTTCTTTCTGTCGGCGCTAAATGTATCGTTCGTGACAAGAATGATCTGTCCGAACGCGATTTTTATAAAGAGCTTTCCGAACAAGGCGTGGAGTTCATAAGCGGAGAGGGATATCTTGATGATATTTACGAATCCTTGCTGTTTCTGTCGCCCGCTGTCAGACCTGATCTTTGCGGTTTGAATAAAGCGAGAGCAAACGGTACTCGAATAACGAGCGAGATGGAGGAATTCTTTTCGCTTTGTCCCTGCAAAAAGATCGCAGTAACTGGAAGCGACGGAAAAACGACAACCACAACTCTTATTGCCAAGCTTTTGGAAGCCGAGGGATATAAGGTATGGCTCGGCGGAAATATCGGTGTTAATCTGTTTGCAACACTCGATGAGATCGGTCCCGACGACTATGCCGTTATCGAACTTTCATCGTTCCAGCTTATGAAGCTTTCCGAAAGTCCCGATATCGCTGTCGTGACAAACGTTGCACCTAATCATCTCGATTGGCATACCGATATGAATGAGTACGTCGAAGCGAAGAAGCGGATTTTCGCTTTTCAAAAAAGCGGTTCCAAGCTTGTTTTGAATCTCGACGACGAATATGCCGAAGGCTTTGCCAAAGAGTCAAAGGGAAGTGTTGCTTTTATTTCGGGCAATTCAACAAAAGGTGATATCTGCTTTAACGACAACGGCATCTATACAAGCAAGGGCGAATTGCTTGTAGCCGATGAAGAAATCAGAATTGTCGGCAGACACAACAGATATAATTACGCCGCGGCTTATTCGGCTGTAAGGGATATCGTTTCGGTAGATACGCTTAAAAAAGTCGCACGCGAGTTCGGCGGAGTCGAGCACAGAATAGAATTTGTCCGCGAGATCAATGGTATCAAGTTCTATAATTCGTCTATCGATTCCAGCCCGTCTCGAACAACCGCCTGCATAAACGCCTTTAAAACCCCGATAATCGCAATTTGCGGCGGATACGATAAAAACATCCCCTATGAGCCTCTCGGAGCTCTCTTTCTTGAAAAGGTAAAGTATACCGTGCTTTGCGGTGCAACCGCGCCGAAGATCGCAAAGGTTTTCGACAGTGTCGGTTATACCGCGTATACGATCACGAATGACTTTAATGAAGCTGTCGATATTGCATATAAGAATGCAACCGCCGGTGATAATGTTGTACTTACACCCGCATCCGCAAGCTTTGATATGTTCGGAAATTTTGCGGAACGCGGAAATACCTTCAAACAAATCGTAAATTCTCTTTAAGGAGGAAAATATGGAAAGATTATATGATCTTATCGAGAACTTCACCTCTTATCCCGGCGTTTCGGGATTGGAGGATATGGCGTTTGACGGGCTCACTGAATATGTCGAAACGCTCGGCATATTTGATGAAATCGGCACTACGTCGGTTGGAAGCTTTTACGGAATTATGCGTTGCGGTAAGAAAAATGCGCCTCTCTTGCTTTGCGATGCGCATCTTGATACCGTCGGCTTTGTTGTCACCGAGCTTTGTGATGACGGATTCTTGCGTATCGCACCGATCGGCGGCATCGCAGCCAAAATACTTCCTGCCGCAGAGGTGAATATTTACGGCAAAAAGACTATTCGCGGAGTATTCGGTTCTGTTCCGCCTCACCTTCAGTCAGCAGGTGACAGCGAAAAGAAGATGAACGTAACCGACCTCTTTATAGATACAGGCTTGCCAATTGATGAGCTCAAAGCAATCGTAAGAGTCGGCACTCCTGTCGGATTTCCTTGCAAGCTCACCAAGCTTTTGAACGATAACCTCGCAGGAGCGGGATTTGACGACCGTCTGTGCGGTGCTGCGATCGTACGTGCACTTATGATGCTCGATAAAACAAAGCTTAACGTCGACGTTGCTTTTCAGTTTTCGGGCGGCGAGGAGACCGGCTATAAGGGCGCTATGACGACTGCTTATCGCTTAAATCCCGATAAGGCAATAGTTATCGACGTTACACATGCATTCGTTCCCGGCGCCCCAAAAACACGTGAGGACGTGCGTGCGGGTAACGGCGGAGATATTTGCTTCTCGCCTCAGACAAACCGTGCGTTCACAAAGCACGCAGTAAACATTGCCGAAAGGGAAGGGATTCCTTATCAGCTTTCTGCCGCACCCGGAAGAACAGGCACCAACTCGAATGCGGTTCAAACCACGCGTGATGGTATTCCTACTCTGCTTATCTCGATCCCGCTCAAAAATATGCACACTATGAGCGAAATCGTTAATATGAACGACGCCTATAATACCTCTCGCCTCATCGCAGAGGTAATCAAATCGCTTTAAGGAGGATAATGCTATGATGAAATATCTCAAAAAATATTGCGATATCCTCGGTCCTTCGGGTATGGAGGATCTCGTGCGCGAAGCGATTATCGAGGATATAAAGGATTCGGGTTGTAAATACGAAACCGATCCTATGGGTAACCTGATCGTCTTTAAAAAGGGAAAAAAGGCGAGAAAGAACAAAGTTCTTTTCTCTGCACATATGGATGAAGTCGGATTTATGGTCAAATATATCGACGATGAAGGCTATTTGTGGTTCGATTCGGTCGGAGGTGTTGACAGACGCGTTGTAAGCGGAAGAAGAATCGTTTTCTGCGAAAGCCAAATCAACGGTGTTGTCGCATCAAAGGCGATCCATATGCAAACTCCCGAGGAACGCGGCAAGTGCGAAGCAATAAGCGAAATGCATATTGATATCGGTGCAAGCAACAAGGAAGACGCAAAGAAATATATCACCGTTGGCGACTGCTGTACCTTCGAGCCCGACTATGAGGAATTTGGCTCGGGCTTGGTTCGCTCAAAAGCGCTCGACGACCGTTTCGGCTGTGCGGCACTTGTTAGTATGATAAACAGCGAGCTTGAGTACGATACCTATTTTGCCTTCAATACTTGTGAGGAGATCGGTTGCGACGGTGCGAAGGAGGTTGCTCACCGCTTGAGACCCGATGTGGTTATCGCACTTGAAGCAACGACAGCGGGTGACGTTCTCGGCGTATCCAAATCCAAATGTGCTTGCTCTGTCGGCAAGGGCGCGGTTCTTTCGCTTATGGACAGAAGCACGATCTACGACAAGGGGCTTGTTGAGCTTGCTGTTTCCGTCGCAGACGAAAAGGGTATAAAATGGCAATATAAAAACGTTGTAGCCGGCGGAAACGAGGCGGGCGTATATCAGCGCGCCGCTTCGGGCGCGAGAGTGCTTGCAATAAGCGCACCCGCAAGATACATTCACTCCGCTTCCAACGTGCTTTCGCTTGAAGATATGCAAGCTGTGGCTGATCTCGCCGCGGCAATCAATGAAAGGAGCTTTGACTAATGCTTAATCTCGTTAAAAAATATCAAAATGCTTTTTCGGTATCGGGTTATGAATCCGAGCTCGCTGAAATTATATCAAATGACCTCAAAAATGTTTGCGATGAGATTTCTATCGATCCCGTCGGAAACTTAATCGTCTTCAAAAAGGGTAGAGATCCCTCCAAAAAGCTGATGATCGCTTCGCATATGGACGAAATCGGCTTTATGGTAGTGAATATCGAGGAAAGCGGAATGATTCGCGTTGCTCCCATCGGCGGTATCAATGCGGTTGCATCCTGCTATCATAATGTTAAGTTTCAAAACGGCACCACCGGTATTCTCGTTGTTGAAGACGGAACAAAGTTTGCGGATATAAATCCCAATAAGCTTTTTGTCGATATCGGCGCGGATACTGCCGCAAAGGCAAAGCGAAAGGTTAAGGTTGGCGACGTATGTGCAATCGCTCCTATGTTCAAAAAGCTTTCCTCCAAACGCTATGCGTCGAAGGCATTTGATGACCGCGTATGCTGTGCGATTTCTGCATATGCCGCTTTGAATTGCGGTACTCCCGCTTACGATACCTATTTCGTATTCACAACTCAGGAAGAAGTCGGCTGCCGCGGTGCGAAGCCCTCGTCCTTTACTGTAATGCCCGATTATGCGATCGCACTCGACGTAACTCCCGCTCCCGCTTGCGGTAACCCCAATAACCTTACCGCAAAGCTCGGTGACGGCGCGGCTATCAAGATTAAAGACAGCTCAGTAATCTGCTCGCGCAAGATCGTTGACAGACTCACCGACCTTGCCGAAGATAAGAAGATCAAATATCAGTACGAGGTTCTTCTTGCGGGCGGTACCGATACCTCCGCAATGCAGATAGCGGGTGCAGGCAGCCACGCGGGCTGTATTTCGCTTCCCACGAGATACGTTCATACTCCTGTCGAAACCATCGATTCCGATGATCTTTTCGCTTGCGCTGATCTGCTTATCGCGTTTATCGAAAACGGCGCGGAATAATCAAAACGGAAGTAATTGATATGTTCAGCGAAAGAATAATGAAAGAAGCGGCTGCCTGTGAGCGCGAATTGCGTGATATTTTCGCACAGGTAGACGAAACCGCATTTAAAAATACCGAAAAGGTTATGTCGATTTTCCGTGAAAATCACCTTTCCGACCGTCATTTTAATTCGACCTGCGGTTACGGATATAACGACGACGGCAGAGACCTTTGCGACAAAATGTTTGCCGAAGCGTTCGGCGCAGAGGCGGGATTTGCACGCTCGCAGATCATTTCGGGCACTCACGCTCTCGCAATCGCGCTGTACGGCGTTTTACGCCCCGGTGAAACGATGCTTGCCGCGAGCGGTAAGCCTTATGATACTCTCGATAACGTTATCGGCTTGGGCGGAAGCGATAAAAACGGCGAAGGCTCACTTATGGAATACGGCGTGAAATACCGCGAGGTTGAGCTTGTCGACGGCAAGGTTCTCAACCTTCAAGCGATCCGTAACGTTCTCAAAGAGGATAAATCCATCAAGGTCGTTTTTGTTCAGAGGTCCAAAGGATACGGCGACAGAAGAACCTTGACCGTTGCGGAGATAAACGAGCTGTTTGACCTTGTCAGAGAGTTTGACGGGGTGTATATGATCGTTGATAACTGCTATGGCGAATTTACCGAGGAGCAAGAACCGAAGGGCGATCTTCTCGTCGGCTCGCTTATCAAAAACGCGGGCGGTGGTATAGCCGAAACCGGCGGTTATATTGTCGGTACAAAGCGTGCGGTCGAATTGGCATCGTACCGTCTTACAGTACCTGGAATCGGGCTCGAGGCAGGAGCGTCTATGGGCGCAACAAAACCTATGATAAAAGGACTTTTCTTTGCTCCGCATATTACGGCGCAGGCAATCAAAACCGCTCATTTTGCCGCCGCTATGTTTGAACGCCAAGGCTTTGAATGTGAACCGAGCTCAAAGGAGCACAGAAGCGATATAATCCAGACTATAAGGCTTCACAATGCAGATAACGTTCTGAAGTTTTGCCGCGGTATTCAAAAGGGCTCGCCGGTAGACAGCTTTGTAACACCTGAGGGCTGGGAGATGCCCGGATATAACGATTCTGTCGTAATGGCGGCGGGCGCGTTTACTCAGGGAAGCTCTATCGAGCTGTCTGCAGATGCTCCGTTGAGAGAACCGTATCTTGTATATCTGCAAGGCGGTCTTACCTACGAAAGCGGTAAGCTCGGTATATTAACCGCGCTTTCCGAAATGCTCGGAGAATAAATTAAAAAGGACGCATCAAATGCGTCCTTTTTGTGTTGCCTATTCGAAATTTTCGATCGTTCCGATCAATACGGGAAGCCTTGTTATTTTTTCATAAATCACATAGACGAAGGGCCGATCGAATGTAATTGATTCTGCATCGGGATTCAAATAAATGTCAGGCATTTCAACCTTATCTGCATCCATGGTTCCGTTTTCGTTGAGAGAAAGCGTTACACCTTGCAAAACGTCAGCGAGATAAGAATCCTTTCCAAAGGTTTTATCAAAAACAGAAGCTTCTTTATCAAAAGCACTCACAATACCCGATTTGATTATTGAATCCTTCAGTGTTTGTTCTTCTGCTACGTCGAATATCGGAATTGTAAGCTTTGTTTGGCGCATTTTCGCGCCATAAATGATTTCGTTCATGAAGTATTCGTTATCAAGCTTTTCAATCAACCCGTCTAATGATTGTTCGTCGGTCGGATAAAAAACTGCAATATTATAGTCATATCTGAACCGTTTGATTATACCGATACAATCCTTGGTTTCGAAATAACCTTCCGCATATCCGTGCATAGCAGATACTTGCTTTACAGCTCCGCTCGATGTGGTAAAGTCGAGCTTTTCTTCCGAAATATCAAGCGGAATTCTCCAAGAGTCTTCTACAAATACCGTGTTTGTTGCAACGATTCCCGCAGATGATCCCAAGTGCGTGTCAGAATCGGAAATTCCGCATTTTCTTTTGAACCAATCATTGATATCATTTTTATCGATCCGATCGTACAGTTCAATGCCGTAATAATCCTTGTTGATTTGCAAGAAGGTATCGTTTGGCTCGTGTTGGCACTCATACCAGATCGCGCCCGCTATCGTTTCACAAAAGAAATTGCGGAAGTTATATACAAAGCAATTCAATCTGCTCGGGTCCTGACCGCATAGGATTGAAGCCATCTCGTTTTGCAAATCGTTGCTTGTTGCGTTGGAGAGCATTGAAAGAGAATATATTGCGGCAGTAGGAGACAACAGATTGTTTTTACCTGCGCTGTAAGAATTGGCAAACAGCTCAAATGCGAAATCGCCTATACCCGATCTTGTCGCCATATCAAAAACACCGTGGTATTGATCCCTGTTAAGTGCATCTGTAATTTCGGATATATCCGGATCGGGAATATCGCCCTCGGACGGTTCGTTCGGATATTCGGGGGATACAGGCTCCTCGGATGTTTCCGGAATTCCTTCGGGTTGTGAATTGAAATCGCCCGAATCCGTCCAAAAACTATCTTCCTTGTATTCCTCGTCAGCTATGCTTTCGTCTTTGTAATCGGGTAATGGGGTTGACGGTTGTTGCGCTTCGTCTTTAAAGCTTGTCGACCCATCACAATCATTTGAGCTTATAACTTCTTCTGCAAATTCATTGGAGGAAAAAATGCTTTCCTTTTCTTCGCTTTCTTCGGGAGCGCTTGCATCGGGCGCGGTTTCATAGAATCTTGGATTGAAAAGGTTACCGAAGCCGCCGTTTGAAATAAATATTCCAAATACGATAAAGCAGACGGTCAGACATGAAATTGTCGAAATGAAAATGCGCTGCTTTTTTCTGCGATTTGCAACCATTGTTTTGTATTTTGAGTCGACCAGCTGCTTGAATTCTTTGTTGCTCTTCATTTGCTGTCCTCCTCCAAATCTTTTTTTAATGCTTTTTTAGCTCTGTAAATCAAATTTTCAATTTGCTTGTTGTTTTTATTCATTATCTTTCCCGCTTCATCATATGAGAGCGATTCGAAATATACAAGATACAGCGCCGTTTTGTAATCATTCGGAAGCCGCTCCATCGCTTCGTAAAGCTTTTTCTTTTCTTCTTCGGCGATAACAGCATCTTCGAGCGCCTTTGTGTCATCCGACGGCTCCGAGTATAACGATTCTATCGGAATATTCCGCCTTTTCGTTTCCTTTCTCAGCCAATCGAGCGCACGAGACCGACCTATCATATAAAGATAGGTTTTTAAGCTGACTTTGAAGTTGTACTTTTTGGGCTTGAATATGAGATAAGCAAATACATCGGCGGCGATATCCTCGGCTACGCTTATATTGGAAACATAGCGATTTATAAAGAACATCAGACCTTCGCGGTATGTATTGAGAATCTCCTCAAACGCATCTTCGTCACCATCAAGGTAACGCTTGTAGCATTCCGCCCCTCGATCGTTATTCATATGAACCTCGTGCACTTGGGTTTCGCTAATTATACGTATGTGTTTAAAAAATCCCTCACTTGATTATATCATTTTTTTGACTTTTGACAATATTTTTCATAATCGAATTTTATTATAAACAAATCGTTGACTTTTTTGAAAAAAAGTATATAACTACATATTGTTTGAAATGATTTGAAATAATGGGTATTATTTATGAATGTTGAGAGCAAAGCTTCGTATTTCGTCGGTTTTGTAAAAAAGAACGTTGAGAGCAAAGCTTCGTATTTCGTCGGTTTTGTAAAAAAGAACGTTGTAATGTTTGTTGCGCTTATTGCAGCATTGATAACCTCTTTTATAATTCCGCCCGATGAAGCATATATAGATTACATCGATTTCAAGACAATAACCTGTCTTTTTTGCGTTCTCGCTGTGGTGTGCGCGTTAAAAAATATCAGATTCTTCTATACTGTTGCCAAAAAGATAGTAAGACTGTTCAAGAATGCAAGAATGAGCATACTCGCGCTTGTGTATATAACCTTTATCGGCTCAATGCTTATCGCAAACGATATGGCGCTGCTGACCTTTTTGCCGCTCGGTTATTTTGTATTGACAACAACGAACAAGCGAAAATATATGGCGTTCACATTTATAATGCAGAACATCGCCGCGAATTTAGGAGGAATGCTGACTCCCTTCGGTAATCCGCAGAATCTTTATCTTTATTCGAAATTCGAGATACCGAATATGGAATTTATCAGCATAATGCTTCCGCCTTTTCTGCTCTCCGTTGCGCTTATAACTGTATGCTGTCTTGTCTATGTAAAGCCCGAGCCGTTGTTTGTAGAGGACGAGGAAAAGCGCTTGCCGCCCATAAAGACCTTGATTTATCTTCTGCTCTTTGCGTTTTCGATAATTATAGTTTTCCGAGCAATTCCTTATTGGTATGGTTTGATTGTAATCCCGACAGCTCTTTTGATAATGGACCGAAAAGCGCTGTTAAAGGTCGATTATCCCTTGCTTTTTACCTTTGTGTTTTTCTTTGTTTTTTCGGGAAATATGGCAAGAATCGATATTATACGCGATTTCTTCTCGGTCCTGCTCGAAAAGAGCACGCTTTTGTTCAGCGTTCTTTCTTGCCAATTTATCAGTAACGTCCCCTCGGCGATTCTCTTGTCGCAGTTTACCGAGAATTACAGCGAATTGCTTGTCGGAGTTAATATAGGCGGCGTTGGAACCCTTATTTCATCGCTCGCAAGCCTTATAACCTTCCGCGAATATACAAAGCACAACCGCGGAAAAGCAGGGAAGTATATCAAGGAATTTTCGCTTTATAATTTCGGTTTTTTGATAGTACTGACGGTATTTATGATGATAATTATATAACAATAAAGCTGCTGCGTACTACGTGGCAGTTTTTTGTTGCGATATTGGAAATAATGTGTTATAATGATCAAAACTGTTCGGAGGGTGTTGTATGAAATACAGAAGCGATAAATACGGAAACAGTCTTTCTGTTCTCGGCTTTGGATGTATGAGATTTCCGAGAAAGAATATCGGAATAGATATGAAGGAGACCGAGCGCGAAATTATGACCGCCTATGAAAACGGCGTTAATTATTTCGATACCGCATACATATACCCTGGCAGCGAGGCGGCAATAGGCGAGATCTTCGAGAAAAACGGAATACGCGAAAAGGTGTATATCGCAACGAAGCTGCCTCACTATTTGATTAAGAGCCGCGAGGATATTGATAAGAAATTCAACGAGGAGCTAAAGCGTCTCCGCACAGATTACGTTGATTATTATCTTATGCATATGCTCACCGACGTTGACACCTGGGAAAGATTAAAAGAACTTGGTATAATCGAATGGATCGAGGAAAAGAAGGCGTCGGGCGCAATTCGTCAGATCGGCTTTTCATATCACGGCAACTCTGATATGTTTATAAAGCTTGTCGATGCATACGATTGGGATTTTACCCAGATTCAATATAACTATATGGACGAGCATTCACAGGCAGGCAGACGCGGCTTGAAGTATGCCAACGAAAAGGGCTTGGCTGTTATAATTATGGAGCCATTGAGAGGCGGAAAGCTTGTTACCCATCTTCCTGATGAGGCAAAAGCTGTATTTTCTGATTATAAAAAACAGTATACGCCTGCACAGTGGGCATTCAGATGGCTTTGGAATCAACCCGAAATCACGGTTGTGCTTTCCGGTATGAACTCCGACGAAATGGTACGTGATAATATCAATACAGCCTCTACAACCGAAATCGGCGAGCTCGACATTGATGACGAGGCTATGCTTCAAAGCGTAGTAAAAGCAATCAATTCAAAGATCAAGGTCGGTTGTACCGGTTGCGGATACTGTATGCCATGTCCCAAAAACGTAGATATACCGGGTACCTTTTCCGCATATAACAGACTTTATGCCGAAGGCAGATTTTGGGCATACGTCGATTATTTTATGTGTACCGCTCTTCGTCCAAACTCCACTGCGGCTTCAAACTGTATTTCATGCGGTAAATGTGAAAGTCATTGCCCACAGCATATTGAAATCAGAAAGCATTTGGCAGACGCTCAAAAGACTCTCGAAGGTCCGATATACCGAATCGCAAGCAAGGTAGCAAAAAAATTCAAGTTTTAAAGGTGAAATTATGCAGAACAAATCTGTAAGAATAGCCTCGTACAATATCGCAAACGGCAGATGTGCATATCACGATTTTCAAAAGATAGCCGATGATATAGTGTCGAAAGATATAGAGATCGTCGGTCTTCAGGAGGTCGATATTCACTGCTCGCGTTCGAAGTTTTCGGATACCGTGAAGCTTTTATCTGAATATTGTATGATGCCGTATACCGCGTATTTTAAATGTATCGAGCTCGACGGCGACGCTGAAGTATACGGACATAACGGTAAATACGGAACTGCGATAATGTCAAAATATCCGATATTACAATCAACCGAAACCGAGCTTAACGACGGCACTCTTTGCGAGCGGCGCGTGCTTGGGCACACGGTTATTGATGTTGACGGAGTCGAGATCAATTTCTTCAATACTCATTTGTCATTTGGCAAAGCCGATATCAGAAAGCTTGAATTTTTAAAGGTATCGGAGGTTGTCAATTCTTTTAAAAACAGTATTCTTACGGGCGATTTCAATGTAAGCGGTTATGATGAGTTTTCATCTCTCGAGCCTTTGTCATTTGTAAATAATACCGTTACCGATATTGTTACCTTTCCGGAAGGGGAATTGCGTATTGACAATATCTGCTTTTCGTCCGAAATACGTTTGGTCGAAGATTCGTTCGGAACGCTTGACAATGAGCATTCTGATCACGCGATGCTTTACGCAGAGCTTGAAATCTGTCTTGACAATCGATAAAATTTCGATTATAATATCCATATATTGAATACCGATAAAGAAGATACGGTTTGAAAAGTTGTACGCTGAGTAGATGTAAAAGGGAATCCGGTTCGAATCCGGAACAACCGCCATTACTGTATTTGACAAGAGCGGGATACTTATACCATTGGAGCGATCCGAGAAGGTGTATCCCCGCAACGTTCTCACGTTGCTTCATAAGTCAGGATACCTGCCGTGTCTTTTTGGATTTGTCCGTAGGTTTAACACAACTTTGGTGTGAAGAGTGCAACCGATTTATCATTGCGTTTCGGTTTGCGCTCTTTTTGCGTATATCGGGGCTTTTTGCCTGCGCGGTAAATCGTTTGTACTCTTTGATCCTTAAAGGTCAAAGGGTATTTTATTTTATAATTCGGAGGTATGGCTGATGACACCCGATGAGAAAAAGGAATGGGCGGCAGAAATGCTGCGCATCAAATCAAAGGAGGTCGATCGTTTACCGAAAAAAGACGATTTTGACGAAGTGACCTTGTCGCGTATCAAGGCATATCTCGGTCCTTGGCCGCGTGCTCTCGAGGCCGCCGGCTTAAAGGAAGCCAAAGCTATCGACGGTAAAAGAAAAAGAAAGCGAAAATAGAGATTATGAGTATATCCTCGATACATCCTATTGCAACGGCGATATATTATGTTTCGGTTCTTGTGTTTCCGATGTTTACACTAAATCCGCTTCTTCAGGTTTGCTCGTTGCTCGGCAGTTTTTGCTATTTTTTGAAAATACAATCAAAAATCATCAAGGCAAAAGACTTTGTTTTTCCGTGTCTGCTGTTTTTGATAATGACTTTCGGAAATCCCTTGTTTTCACACAATGGAGCGACGATACTGTTTTATATGAACAGCAACCCGATAACTGCCGAATCTCTGCTTTACGGGCTGAATGTCGGCGTTATGCTTATTGCGGTATTGTTCTGGTTCAGAAGCTTTTCGGTCGTAATGACTGAGGATAAGCTTTTGTGCGTATTCGGAAAGCTGTCACCAAAGCTTACGCTTGTAATTTCGTCGTCTCTGCGCTTTGTTCCGCTCATAAAGAGACGGTACGAAACAATTGCTATGGCGCAAAAAGGACTCGGCTTGTTTTCTTCGGACAGTTGGGTCGATAAAATCAAGAGCAAGCTCAGAGTTTTTAACGCACTGATAGGATGTGGAATAGAAAAGGCAGTCGAAACCGGAAGCTCGATGAGGGGAAGAGGATATGGGTTAAAAAATAGAACTCATTATTCGGTTTTTCGCTTTACCAAGCAAGATGCAATCATTGTAGCTATTATTCTGTTGACGGATGTTATTATGTTTTACGGATTATATTCAGGAGCGTTTGCTTTTGAGTTTTATCCGTCGATAGTTTTTACCGAATTTTCTGCGAATACGATAATCGCACTTTGTGCATATGCATTATTAAGCTTTTTACCGTTGATTCTTGAAGTAAAGGAGGCACTGCAATGGCGATATTACAGATCAAAGATCTGAGCTTTAAATATAATGAATCGGAAAAATATGTTATAGATAACCTTAACATTTCGATCCAAGAAGGTGAATTTGTCGTCGTTTGCGGTGAATCGGGTTGCGGCAAGTCAACTCTGTTAAAGCTTATAAAGCACGAAATTGCACCTTATGGTGACATTTCCGGTAAGATTCTTTATAAGAATTATGATACAACCGATTTACCGAAGCGAACAGCAACATCGGAAATCGGTTATGTTCAGCAGAATCCGGAAACGCAGATAGTTACCGATTATGTATGGCATGAGCTTGCCTTTGGGCTTGAGAGTCTGGGGTACGATAATGCGGTGATCCGACGCAGAGTTTCTGAAATGGCGAGCTATTTCGGCATACAGGACTGGTTTCGCAAGAAGACCGATGAGCTTTCGGGCGGACAAAAGCAGCTAATGAACCTTGCATCTGTTATGGTGATGAATCCAAGGATCTTGCTGCTCGATGAGCCGACCTCGCAGCTTGATCCGATTGCGGCGTCGAATTTTATATCGACCTTAAAGAAGCTGAATGTTGAGCTTGGAATAACCATTATTATAGTCGAGCATCGACTCGAGGAGCTCTTTCCGATAGCAGATAAAGTGTTGTTGCTTTCAAACGGTACAACAGAATTTTTCGGTGCACCCTCCGAAATGGGTGAATATTTTTCTCAACGGTTCGATCATCCTATGTTTTCGGCATTGCCGACTGCGATGCGTGTGTTTTCGATGCTAGGCGGAAAGGGCGATTCACCTATTACCGTGCGCGACGGCAGAAATTTCATTTCGTCAAAATATAACAATCACATAAGAAAAATCGAAAAGGATTCCCACAATATCCGTTCCGAAACAGCACTCGAGTTAAAAAATGTATATTTTAGATACAGCCGCGAATCAAGCGATGTTTTAAGCGGCGTCAGTATCAAGGTTTATAAAGGCGAGCATTTTTGCATTCTCGGCGGTAACGGAACAGGAAAAACAACAACCCTCAACGTTATGTCCGGACTTTTAAGAGCATATCGCGGAAAGGTAATTATCAATGAAAAAGAAATAACGAAATACAAAAAAGATTCTTTGTATTTGAATAACCTCGCTGTATTACCCCAAAGCGTTTCTTCGCTGTTTTCCGAAATGACTGTACGAGATGAATTGCTCGAAATGTGCAGGGTGCAAGGGATGAAAAAAGAAGAGAGTATAGATGCGGTTTGCAAAATTGCGTCAAAGCTTTCGATAGATCATCTTCTCGATTCGCATCCGTACGACCTCAGCGGAGGCGAACAGCAAAAAGCGGCGTTTTGCAAGGTGTTGCTTACAAATCCGAGCATTATCTTTTTAGATGAACCGACAAAAGCAATCGATTCTAATTCGAAACTCGTTTTGGCAAGCATTATCAAAAAGCTTTGCGAAGAGGGAAAGACCGTAATCACAGTTACTCACGACGTTGAATTTGCCGCGATGACTGCCGACAGATGTGCAATGTTTTTCTCGGGCGAGGCCGTTTCGGTCGGTGAAACCAATTCCTTCTTTACCGAAAACAATTTCTATACAACCGCGGCTTACCGTATGACTCAGGGATATTTCGACAATACGATTCTCTGCGATCAGGTAGTGCAGCTGTGTATAGCGAATGGCAAGAAGGATGGTAAAAATGAGTAAAAAATCAACCATCACGATAATTTTGCTGATCGTTTTGATCCCCGCGATAGTTGTTTCGGGTGCTTTGATATTTCACGAGAAGTATTACGCGTGGATATCGCTGTCGGTTGCATTGATTTCCTGCCTGCCATTGTTTTATTGCTTTGAACGCAAGAACACCAATTCGTCAGAGCTTACAGTGCTCGCAGTGCTGGTGTCAATATCTGCCTTGAGCAGAGTTATATTTGCCTTCGTCCCGGGTTTTAAACCGATCACGGCGATTACCGTTATTGTCGGAATGTGGTTGGGCAAGGAAGCGGGGTTTGTCGTAGGTTCTATATCGGCTATTATTTCGAATTTCTATTTCGGTCAAGGACCGTGGACTCCATTTCAAATGTTTTCTTGGGGTATGATCGGTTTGATCGCGGGAATTCTTTCAAAACCGCTTGCCGGAAACAAATTTCTTGCCTATATCTACGGCGCATTATCGGGAATATTGTTTTCGATGACGATGGATGTTTGGACAACATTATGGGTAGACGGCTATTTCAATATTTCTAGGTATACCGCATCTTTGCTGCTCGGTTTACCGACGATGGTGGAATATGCTGTTTCAAACGTTTTGTTTATGATTGCTTTGTCAAAACCCCTTGGTGACAAGCTTTCGAGAATTAAGAAAAAATACGGACTGTTTATTAAAAACAAATAAGGAGATTAATAATGAAAAAAATATTGGCTTTGATTCTTTGCGCAGTTATTTCTTTTACTTTTGTGGCAGTTGTCTCTGCAGAAAATGCAGAAACTGTAAAGATCAAGATTTCCATTTCGAACAGCGGTGATCTAGTCGTTAACAAAACTATTGACGTTTCAGATGAAGATGACGACGGCACCATTACAATAAACGATGCACTTTTGGCATTACACGAACTTGAATATACGGGTGGTGTCGCTGAAGGATATGCCTCCGAAGAAACAGATTACGGTCTTTCTATCACGAAGCTTTGGGGCGATACATCCGGCTGCTTTGGTTATTATCTCAATAACGCATCGGCTTGGAGCCTTGCCGATTCGATAAAAGACGGCGATTATGTCTATGCGTTTGTTTATTCGGATAAAGAAAGCTGGTCCGATACGTATATGTATTTTGACAGAACCGAGATTTCCGTTTCTGCGGGCGATGAGATCGCACTCGAATTAAAAATGTCGGGATACGATGCAGCATGGAATCCTATTTCGATGCCCGTCGGTTCTGCAACTGTTACTGTTGACGGTGTAGCAACCGATTTTGTAACCGATTCCGAAGGAAAGGTAAAGTTTTCGCTTGATAGGGCGGGTGAATACAGCATAAGTGTAAATCACGCCGAGTACACTGTCGTGCCTCCCGTATGTGTTGTTTCGGTTAAGGACGCGACAGTCAACGAATCAACGGATTCGAGCAACGAAGCTGTAAAACCCGGAGATATCAGCAATATTTTGGTATTTGTTGTTATTGCAATAGCTTCGGTATTTGCAATATCGATCCTTACCTCAAAGAGAAACGAAAATGCTTTTTAAAAGACTGATAAGTATACTTACGGCGGCAGTTGTTTTGTTGTTTCCGATAACAACTGTCGCCGCAAGCGACAATGCGATAGCCGATGTTGCAGAGGAAATAATCAAATGCGAGCTTAATAAGGCGCAGGAGATCTCTGTTCAGAATTGGCTGGATAATATGTCTGCCTCGGAAAGCGGCAATAATGAGTGGCTTGTCTTCGCATTAAGCCGTTACGGAAAATATAACCTTGAAAAATATGTAAGTTCCTTAAAAGAATACTTATCCACGGAAACTGTTTCAGCCGCCTCATCGCGATTGAAGTATTCGCTTGTGCTTATGGCTTCAAGATGCGATGACGGATATATAGCCGAAGCATTTGAGTCTTCTATCGGCAAGCAAGGCATTATGAGCTGGGTATACGGTCTTCATATTCTTAACAATGGTTTTATATCAGAAAAACATACGTGTGAGTCCGTAATAGAAAAGCTTTTATCATTGCAGCTCTCAGACGGCGGCTGGGCTATTAACGGAGAGCGGTCTGATGTTGACGTTACCGCTATGGTACTTCAATCGCTTGCAACTTGGTATGACGACAATGAAGCGGTTGCAGCTTCTGTTGACAAAGCGATATCGTTTTTGTCATCATCTCAAAAGGAAAGCGGCGATTATTCAAGCTATGGTGTTGAAAACCCCGAAAGCTGTGCACAGGTAATTATCGCACTTTCCTCTCTCGGTATTGATTGTATGAAAGATGAACGCTTCATAAAGAACGGCAATAATTTGTTCGACGTTATATCGAAATACGAGCTTGAAAAAGGTGAATATTGCCATACAATCGGCGGCAAAGCCAACAGGAATGCTTCGATACAGGTTTTATGTGCATCAATTGCATACCTGAGAATGCAGGGCGCAAAAGCAAGTCTGTATGTATTTGAAGAATCTGATTCCTTTGATGATAATGAATCCCTTGTATCGAGTGAGGAAAACAAAGATAGCGAGGTTTCCGAACCGTTCGTTGAAAACAGCAAAGTAAACGTCAGAGCAGTAATAATTGTTTCGATTGCAATAATCGGGATTATTGTTATTGGCGTTTTGCTCGTTAAAAAGCGTAGTTTCAAGAATGTTATTTTGGTCGTAGTTGTGATGGCGATATCGATTGCCGCAACTTGTATGATCGATATACAAACAACCGATGAACATCACAGTAAAACCGAAAAGGATAATATTGTCGGTCAAGTGACGATCACTGTAAGATGTGACAAAATCGTCGGAATGGATTCGCATATACCTCAAAATGGAGTTATTGTATCAACAATCGAATGCGATATTGCTTCCGGGGACACTGTTTACGATGTTCTGGCAGATGTTACGAGTGTAAACAAAATACATTTGGAAACCAACGGCAGCGGACAGAATGTTTATGTCGAGGGAATCGCAAATATTTATGAATTTGACTACGGCGATCTTTCGGGATGGGTTTACTTAGTCAACGGCGAGAGGGCTTCGGTCAGTTGCGGTGATTATATTTTGAATGACGGTGACAAAATAGAATGGGTCTATTCGCTCGAACTTGGTAACGATATATAATGAAAATGGCAACATACTATTGACAAATTGCGGTATAACGGATATAATTAAATAAATTCAAACGCACTGATGCGGAATAGTAAGCAAATGTATTTTCATACAGAGAAATGTCGGACGGTGCAAGACATTGAAAGACAGTTGCAGAACTCACCGCGGAGCGGCTGCAGTGAAATCACACCGAAAGTAAGTGCAGACGGGCACTCCCGTTACAGAGCAAGGTGTGACTGCACCGAAGTGCGCTCGGTAAGAAGAGCGAAAAAGAGTGGTACCGCGGAAGTAATAATTAACACTTTCGTCTCTTTAAAACAAGAGATGAAAGTGTTTTGTTTTTAGCGGATATGGAGGCAAAAATGCAAGATAAAAGCCCGATTACAATGAGAGGTGCGCAAATAATCGTTGAAACGTTGATCGAGCAAGGGATAACAAAGGTTTTCGGTTATCCCGGCGGTCAGGTTCTCGATATTTACGATGAGTTATATAAAGCAAGCGACAGAATAACCCACTATCTGACTGCTCACGAGCAGGGCGCCGCACACGCCGCCGACGGATATTCACGCGTTACCGGTAAGGTCGGTGTAGTAATTGCTACCTCCGGTCCCGGTGCTACAAATCTGGTTACCGGTATCGCGACTGCTATGCTCGACTCGATACCGATGATTGCGATTACGGGTAACGTTCCCACAACCGCTATCGGCAAGGACAGCTTTCAAGAAATTGATATTACGGGTGTAACACTTCCGATTACAAAGCACAATTTCTTTGTCACCGATGTTAATGAGCTTGCCGACACTATTCGCGAAGCGTTTAAGATTGCTCAGTCTGGCAGACCGGGTCCTGTGTTGATAGATATCCCCAAGGACGTTCAGGTTGCAGAGTGCGAATTTGTTGCTTCCGAGCCTATCGAGCTGCTTCCGCAAAGAAGAGCTACCGATGAGGAAATTGCAAAAGCCTGTGAAATGATAAATGCAGCCAAACGTCCGTATATTTATATCGGCGGCGGAGCGGCAGGTGCAGGTCTGACCAAGTCGATAATGGCGCTTGCTGAAAAAATAGATGCATATATCGGGTGTACATTTATGGGTCTGTCTGCGATGCCCAATTCCTATAATCGCTTTTTGGGGATGCAGGGAATGCACGGACAGTATGCATCGTCAAAGGCAAATCGCGAGAGTGATCTGGTTATCGGTATAGGCGTGCGATTCAGTGACAGAGCTACCGGAAATCCCGAGGAGTATAAGCGGGATGCAAAAATCATTCAGCTCGATACCGATCTTGCGGAGATCAATAAAAACATAAAAGTAGATCTTGGTATCATCGGAGATATTACAGATACATTTTTACGAATACTTGACGGTGTTGCAAAAAAGAAACATCCGAAATGGCGAAAGGATGTTGAAGCGTACAAGCAAGAGGGAATTGAGATCCGAAACGAGACTGAACGCCTCACCGGCGATTCACTGACTCCTGCAAAGATATTTAAAATTATAAACAGAATCAAGGATAAGCAAACGATTATAGTAACCGACGTAGGACAGCATCAAATGTGGACGGCTCAGTTTGTCGATTTCGAAAGCAAGCGGCGCTTCGCATCGAGCGGCGGTCTCGGCACAATGGGTTACGGTTTGGGTGCTGCTATCGGAGCAAATATTGCCTCGGGCGATAAAACGATTCTAATTACCGGAGACGGCAGCTTTGGTATGAATCTGAATGAGCTTGCAACTGCCGTTACCTATAACAGCAATATTGTGATAATTATAATGAATAACGGCGTATTAGGTATGGTTCGTCAATGGCAGACTTTGTTTTTTGATAAACGATATTCAAACACCGAATTGAATCGAAAAACCGACTTTGTTAAGCTCGCAGATGCTTTTGGGGCAAGATCAAGCAGAGTTTTTAACGCAGAAGAATTCGAAACCGTGTTTGCCGAAGCAATGGAATATAACGGCCCATACGTTATCGATGTTGCGATAGATATGAATGAACTCGTTTTGCCGATGCTTCCGCCCGGCGGAACGATCGGAGATATTATTACAAAAAACGATAAGGAGGAAATGAAGTGAGAAGTGTAATAGCTGTATATGTTGAAAACAAATACGGTGTTCTTTCGCGTGTTTCCGGTTTGTTTATGAGAAAAGGATTCAATATAGACTCGCTTACCGTTGGCGAAACAGAGAATCCCGATTATTCTCGTATCACGATTACATTAAACGGCGATGATTATGCACGTGAGCAGCTTATAAATCAGCTGAAAAAGCTATATAACGTAAAGCAGGTAAAACTGCTTGAAACAGAAGCATCGGTTGAACGTGAACTTTTGCTCGTAAAGGTAAAGAATACTGCGGAAAACAGACAGGAAATTATGGCCGCAACCGAAATATATCGTGCAAAGATCATTGACTATACAACCGAAGCTATGTGCGTTGAGGTTACCGGTGAACCCTCTAAAATAAAGGCATTTATAGAAGTAATGAAACCTTTGGGAATCGTTGAAATGTGCCGAACGGGTGTTGTTGCACTTGAAAGAGGCAGCGGCGTTTTAAATAACTGACGGAGTAATTATGAAAAATATCTCTAAATATACACGCCAATTCTTTCCGATAAAATCACCGAAAAGAAAATGGGCAGAGAAAACATATATCGAAAAGGCACCGACCTGGTGCTCGGTAGATCTCAGAGACGGCAATCAAGCGTTAATGATACCGATGAGTCTCGAAGAAAAGCTCGATTTTTTCAAGCTTCTTGTCGATGTTGGTTTCAAGGAAATAGAAGTCGGCTTTCCTGCCGCAAGTGAAACCGAATACACTTTTCTTCGTACTTTAATAGAAAACAATCTTATTCCCGACGACGTTACCGTTCAGGTGCTTACTCAAAGCCGCGAGCATATTATTAGTAAAACCTTCGATGCGCTTAAGGGCTGTAAAAATGCAATAGTTCATCTTTACAATTCGACATCGCTTGCACAGCGCGAGCAGGTGTTTAAAAAGAGTAAGGACGAAATTATAAAAATTGCTGTCGAAGGTGCGAAGCTATTTGAAAGCATAGCGAGAGAGACCGGTGCCGAATACCGTTATGAGTATTCTCCCGAGTCTTTTACAGGCACAGAGCCCGAGTTTTCTTTGGAGATTTGTAATGCCGTTCTTGATATATGGAAGCCTACGCGTGACAGAAAAGCTATAATTAATCTCCCCGTAACCGTCGAGCTTTCGTCTCCGCACGTATATGCCGATCAGGTTGAGTTTATGTGCGATAATTTGAAATATCGCGATGCGATCGAAGTTTCTTTGCACCCTCACAACGACAGAGGCTGTGCAGTTGCCGATTCCGAGCTCGGTCTTTTGGCAGGTGCCGACAGAATCGAGGGAACGCTTTTCGGTAACGGTGAACGCACCGGTAATGCCGATATTGTAACGCTTGCTTTGAATATGTATGCACAAGGAATAGATCCAAAGCTTGATCTTACGGATATGCCGAAGATCTCCGAGCTGTACGAGCGCGTCACACGTATGCAGATATATGAGCGCCAGCCTTATGCCGGCAAGCTTGTGTTTGCGGCATTTTCGGGGTCTCATCAGGATGCTATCGCAAAGGGTATGAAATGGCGTGAAGAAAATAATTGCGATATTTGGTCGGTTCCGTATCTCCCCATAGATCCCAACGACGTCGGCAGGGAATACGAAACTGCGGTTATCCGAATCAATTCGCAATCCGGCAAGGGCGGAATCGGCTATTTGCTCGAGCATAATTTCGGTTATGTTTTGCCGAGCAAAATGCGTGAGGACGTTGGCTATACAGTAAAAAATGTTTCGGACCGCGAGCACGCAGAGCTTTCGCCCGAAGAGGTTTTGCAGGTATTTACAGAAACCTATGTAAATATAAACGACTTTATTAAGCTTATCGACTATCATTTTATCCGCAAGGACATTATTTCGGTATCGCTCACAGTAGAAATCAATGGCGAGGTAAAGGAGATCTCCGCAACCGGTAACGGACGACTTGATGCAGTCAGCAACGCTGTTAAAAAGCATTTGGGAATCGAATTTTCCGAGCTCACATACGAAGAACACGCACTTACCAAGGGCTCGTCCTCAAAGGCTATTACCTATGTCAGCATAACGCTTGAAAACGGTAAAAAGATTTGGGGCGCAGGTATTCACGACGATATTATCGCATCCTCGATAAATGCATTGTTTTCCGCAGTTAACCGCAGCATAGGAGTTGATGAATAATGGGAATGACAATGACTCAAAAAATCCTCGCAGCACACGCAGGACTCGATTCTGTTGTGCCCGGACAGCTTATCAGTGCGGAGCTTGATATTGTATTGGGTAACGATATTACAACTCCCGTAGCTGTTAACGAGTTCAAAAAAGCAGGATTTGAAAGTATATACGATAACAAACGTATCGCTATTGTCTTGGACCACTTTGTACCTAATAAGGATATAAAAGCCGCAGAGCAGTCCAAAACCTGCAGAGAGTTTGCAAATGCTTATAACGTGACTCATTTTTACGATGTCGGAAAAATGGGAATAGAGCACGCGCTTCTTCCCGAGCAAGGTGTAGTGACAGCGGGCGATTGTATTATCGGAGCGGACAGTCATACCTGCACATATGGTGCGCTCGGCGCTTTTTCAACCGGCGTCGGCAGTACCGATATGGCGGCTGGAATGGCCACAGGAAAGGCTTGGTTTAAAGTGCCCTCTGCAATTAAGTTTGAGCTTGTAGGAAAGCTCACTCAAAATTGTAGCGGCAAAGACGTTATTTTAAGTATTATCGGACTTATCGGTGTCGACGGTGCTCTCTATAAAAGTATGGAATTTTTTGGCGAGGGAATAGCAAATCTTTCTATGGATGACCGCCTTTGTATTTGTAATATGGCGGTTGAGGCCGGTGCCAAAAATGCGATATTTCCGATAGACAGCGTTACAGTTGACTACCTCAAGGGACGCAGCGAGCGCGAACCTGCTTTTTACAGTGCGGACGACGATGCTGAATACGAAAAAACATATATTATTGACTTATCTGAGATAGTTCCTACCGTTGCCTGCCCGCATCTTCCCGAAAATACAAAACCCGCTTCCGATCTTAAAGATATTAAGATCGACCAAGTTGTTATCGGGAGCTGTACCAACGGAAGAATGGAAGATATGGAATCCGCATATCGTGTTCTGAACGGCAAAAAGGTAGCTGACGGCGTTCGTTGTATAATAATTCCGGCGACTATGCAGATATTAAGAGAATGTGTTGAACGCGGATATTATACTGCGTTTATTGATGCGGGAGCAGTGGTTTCGACACCCACTTGCGGACCTTGCCTTGGCGGATATATGGGTATACTTGCAAAGGGTGAGCGTTGTATTGCTACAACAAATCGAAACTTTGTCGGACGAATGGGACATACCGAGAGTGAGGTTTATCTTGCGAGCCCTGCAACAGCTGCCGCAAGTGCGATTACGGGATATATTACCGAGCCCAAGGAGGAAACGCTGTGAAAACTCAAGGAAAGGTTTTTAAATACAAGGATAACGTTGACACCGACGTAATTATTCCCGCACGTTATCTGAACACTCCCGATGCGCGCGAGCTTGCTTTGCATTGTATGGAAGATATAGATACGGATTTTGTCAAGAACGTAAACAATGGCGATATAATCGTTGCAGGCTGGAATTTCGGTTGTGGTTCCTCGCGCGAGCATGCTCCTCTTGTTATTAAAACCTGCGGTGTAGGATGCGTTATTGCCAAAAGCTTTGCAAGAATTTTTTATCGAAATGCGATCAATATCGGATTGCCTATTCTTGAATGCGAAGAAGCGGCAGATGAGATCAATGTAAATGATGAGATTGCGATCGATTTCGATAGCGGCGTTATTACAAATATTACTCAAGGAAAGACATACAAAGCACAGCCGTTTCCGCAGTTTATTCAAAATATAATAACAAGCGGCGGTTTGCTTGCGTCTTTAAAGGAGTAAGCTATGAACAAGAAAATTGCCATTTTAAAGGGCGATGGAATCGGACCCGAGATAGTCGGGGAGGCTTTAAAGGTTCTGGAAAAAATTGCAAGTAAATACTGTCATACCTTTGAATACTCTTATGTGGATATTGGCGGATGCTCGATTGATAAATACGGTGTTCCTATTACAAAAGAGGGAATGGAGCTATGTAAAAACGCAGATGCGGTATTATTGGGGGCAGTTGGCGGACCGAAATGGGATTCCTGTGCGCCTGAAATACGACCCGAAAAAGCATTGTTGGCTGTAAGAAAGGAATTGAATCTTTTTGCAAACCTTCGTCCGACAAAGCTTTTTCCGCAGCTCGTTTCCGCTTCTCCGTTAAAGAAGGATATTATTGATAACGGTATTGATCTGCTGATAGTTCGTGAGCTTACCGGCGGAATATACTTCGGTGAGCGCTCGACCGAGACAATTGACGGAACTGTTGTTTCGAAGGACGTAATGTCTTACAGCGAGTTTGAAATAGAACGCATTGGACGGGTGGCTTTTGAAACAGCGCTCAAGCGGAATAAAAAAATAGCATCAGTTGATAAGGCGAACGTTCTCGATACATCAAGACTTTGGCGACGCGTTATGCATCGTCTTTCCGAGGAATACAATGATGTTGATTATTTCGATGTACTTGTTGATAATTGCGCCATGCAGCTTATAAAGGCGCCGTCGCAGTTTGATGTTATCGTAACAGAAAATATGTTCGGCGATATTCTTTCCGATGAAGCTTCGATGCTTACCGGCTCTATCGGTATGATGCCGTCGGCATCGCTTTCTTCGGATAGCCGCGGTATGTATGAGCCTATTCACGGTTCCGCTCCGGATATTGCGGGTCTTGATGTCGCGAATCCGATCGGAACGATTCTTTCCGTTGCGATGATGCTTCGATATTCTTTCGATATGAAAAACGAAGCTGATGTAATCGAAAATGCTGTGGAAAGTGTTCTGAACAAAGGATACAGGACTGCGGATATTATTCAGGATGGTATGAAAAAGGTCACATGTTCCGAGATGGGAACACTTATTGCAAACGAAATATAAGAAACACGCTTCCGTTTTACTGCGGAAGCGTGTTTTTTAATCGCCGAATATTAGGCTTTTTAGAGTGGGTTTAAAACCGAACTCGTTACAAAGCGCGTTTATTTCTGTCAAAGCCTTTTCTTTAACGGTCTTATTGGTTGTTGCGCGTTTTGAAGCGCGGATAAGTATATTCTTGGGAGTGTGCTCGAAATCAATGAATTCGAGTAATTGTGTCTTGTATCCGCAATACTCAAGCAGATTTGCACGAATTGCATCGGTGGCCAGTGCGGCAAATCGTTCTTTTACAATCCCGTACCTCGATAAAATATTCAAGGATTCAGGTTTCATTTGATAGTTTAATTCGTGCTGACAGCAGGGGACAGAGAATATGTACTTTGCATTCCAGCTAACAGCGTTGTATAATGCATGGTCTGTTGCAGTATCGCAGGCGTGTAGAGAAATAACCATGTCTACGTCGAACGGTGCGTTGTAACCGTTGATATCTCCTTGCTCAAAGCGTAATGTTGAATACCCGTATTTTTTTGCAGCGGTGTTGCACTTTTCGATGACATCTGCCTTTAAATCGAGTCCGATGACATTGGCGTCTATTTTCATGATTTCGGTTAAATAATAATACAAAATAAACGTAAGATATGATTTGCCGCAACCGAAATCGATAATATTGAGCTTTGATATACCGCATTTTGAAATCTCGTCGTCGATTATTTCAAGAAATCTGTTGATTTGACGATACTTGCTGTACATCGAGTTTATAATTTTGCCATCTTGGGAGAAGACGCCCATATCAATCAAAGGTTGAATTATTTCGCCCTCGCGAAGTATGTAATTCTTCTTTTTGTTATGTGAATCGCTGCTATTGGAATTATCCTTGGCAACGCGACTCTTTTTCTTGTAATTACACACACCTTTTTTTGAAATAAGCAATATGTGTTCGGTGTCCCTTGAAATAGCATTTACTTGTCTGTAGTGGGATAATTCAACCAATTCATTTATACGTTGTGAAAGATTATCCAACTTAATGTTTTCGTGAAAAACCTGTTTGTCGGTGTATTTAGAAATCTGATAGATTTCGCCCTTTCTTTCGATAACTGTTTTTATATATAGCTCTTGCTTTGATAAGGGATTGCTTAATGTAATTCTTTCGCAATCGTTCTCGATTATAAGCCCGATATATTTAATAACCTCTCCCATAATAAAGCTCCTTTGATGTTGTTCTGATATGATTATAACACAGTGTTTTTGGTTTGTCATCATAAAAATCAAATATATCTTGACAATTAATTCACTCGGTGATATAATACAGAAAATTAATATTAAACCGTTGATGCGGAGATAACGGCGAAAAATGCCTTCACAGAGAGTCCGAGGTGCTGAAATTCGGGCAAGAAACAGTTCGTCAAATGGACCGCGGAGGGTGCAAGGAAATGCGTGAATGCGCAAAGTATTCTGCAACGTTTCGGCATACGTTAGTTGCCGTGGATATATTATGTATTCTCAAAGTGCACGGTATGGCCGTGAATTCAAGGTGGCACCGCGGATAAGCTTTTATTCGTCCTTGACAGAAAAATATTCTGTCGGGGCGTTTTTGTTTTGGCAGGGATGAGGAGCTAATATGTTTTTACTTTCTAAACGATGGCGAGGGCCTCGTTGATCCGATAAACAAATAATAACGTATGGAGAGATTGTAATGATACTTAATAACGTAGATTTTGAAACATATTTTAATAATTATCCGGATAAGAACGGTTATTTCGGTAAGTATGGCGGCGTGTATATCGATGATAAGCTCAAGGCGGCTATGGAAGAGATCACTTATGCCTACTATTCTATTTGTCAGTCCAGAAAGTTTATTGCTGAGCTTCGCAGAATCAGAAAAGAGTTTCAGGGCAGACCGACTCCCGTTTCGCATCTCGAGCGTCTTTCTGATGCGCTCGGCGGAAGAGTACAGCTTTATGCAAAGCGCGAGGACTTGAACCATTCAGGTGCACATAAGCTTAATCACTGTATGGGCGAAGCGCTTCTTGCTAAATATATGGGCAAGAAAAAGGTTATCGCCGAAACCGGCGCGGGACAGCACGGCGTTGCTCTGGCGACCGCAGCCGCATATTTCGGATTGGAATGCGATATTTATATGGGTACTGTCGATATTAAGAAGCAGGCTCCCAACGTTGCAAGAATGAAGATTCTCGGCGCAAACGTTATCGAGGTCACCCATGGCTTGCAAACCCTCAAAGAAGCAGTAGACGCTGCATTTGACGCCTACAGCAAGGAATATAAGGATTCAATTTACTGCATCGGCTCGGTTCTCGGTCCGCATCCGTTTCCTATGATGGTGCGCGATTTCCAAAGCGTAGTCGGCATCGAAGCGCGTGAACAGTTTATTGAAATGACGGGTCATCTTCCCAGCGCAATAGTTGCGTGTGTAGGCGGCGGCTCCAATGCCGCAGGCTTGTTTGCGGGCTTCCTCAATGATCCTGTTGATATTTATGGTATCGAGCCTCTCGGCAGAGGACCCAAGCTTGGCGACCACGCTGCAAGCTTGAAATACGGCACGGAGGGCGTAATGCACGGCTTCAACAGCATTATGCTTAAGGATGAAAACGGCGATCCCGCTCCCGTATATTCGGTTGCGAGCGGTCTTGACTATCCATCGTCCGGTCCCGAACACGCATTTCTTCAGGAAATCGGCAGAGTTAAATATGATGTAATCGACGACGAAGAAACGATCGACGCATTCTATAAGCTTGCACGTCTTGAGGGCATAATCCCCGCAATCGAAAGCTCTCACGCAGTTGCTTACGGTATGAAGCTCGCAAAGACGATGGAGCATGGATCGGTTCTTATCAATCTTTCCGGCCGCGGCGATAAGGACATGGATTACGTCATCGAAAATTACGGTATACGTTAAAAGAAAAGACGCCCTCGGGCGTCTTTCTTAGAATCGGGAGATAATATATGCATATAACAAAAATGCAAGGCTTGGGAAATGATTATTTATACGTATATGGTGAGGTACCCGAAAATATTTCCGAGCTTACTATAAAGCTGTCAGACAGAATCAACAGTATTGGGTCCGATGGAATGATATTTATCGGCAAGTCTGAAATAGCAGATTTTAAAATGCGCATTTTCAACGCCGACGGAAGCGAGGCTCGAATGTGCGGGAACGGGATTCGTTGTGTAGGCAAATATGTGTATGATAAGGGACTGACAGATAAATTTGATATAACTGTCGAAACTCTTTCGGGCGTATATACGGTCTGTGTGTTTACCGATCGAAACGTTGTGAAATCGGTTGAGGTCAATATGGGAAATCCTGTATTAAAACAAGAGACTGTGATTAAGTTGCCCGATAGGGAAGTTGTCGCTTATGAAGTGAATATCGGGAATCCACACGCAATTATATTTTGCGATGATGTTGAGGATATTCCGATTGCCGAATACGGACCTATTGTTGAAAATTCACCAGCTTTTGCCGAAAAGGTCAACGTGCATTTTGTTCGCGTCTGTGAACCGTTTGCACTGCGTATGCGCGTTTGGGAAAGGGGAAGCGGTGTAACAAAAGCGTGCGGTACAGGTGCTTGTGCGGCGGCGTTTGTTGCAAGTGAAAAAGGTCTTTGCAATAAAGGCGCAAAAATTTACGTTGAAATGGACGGCGGAATTCTCAAGGTTGCATCTTATCCCGAAGGAATTATAATGGACGGTCCTGCCGAATTTGTTGCTGAATACGACGTTGACGAGAATGGGTGCTTTAAATCGTAAAAGATTCACCTGCCGAAATGTATTTCACATTTTCCATTTTGGTTTTTATATATCTGTATTGCTCAACACCTGTGCAGTGACACGTGTAAAAGACGGTTTTTAATTCTTTCAGCTTTTCGATATTTTTATCAAGCTCGTTTGACGTCAGCTTTGAAAAGTGGAACCCGCCGACAACGACATCGGGTTTAAACCAATCGATGATATTCAAAATGCCCTTGTGAGAGCACCCGCTTATCACCACGCGTTTTTTGCCATCCTCGAGAAAGAGATACTGCTCGTGTTCAAAAGTGTCATCTGTGAGCGTTTGAGCGCTTCTGACGCTCAAACCGCAAGTTTCCGTTTTGTGTAGTCTGACAGCATTGTTTTGTGAACAAAGCTTTATTCCTTTGGCGATTTCAAGCTCATCCTTGCAAAAGATCAAACGATTGCAGTCGGAAAGCGATTTATCAAGTCCGATATATTTACCGCTTGCGTTGTAAAATTCACCAAACGCTTCTTTTCGGATATAAACGTTTGCGGTAGGATTGATTTTAAGAAAACAATTCAATCCTCCGCCGTGGTCGTAATGCCCGTGTGACACTATTGCGAAATCTACTTTTGAAAGGTCGATAACTAACTTTAAAGCGTTTTTGATAAATAAATCGCTTTGCCCCATATCGAACAGTATTTTTGTATTATTATTTAACTCGATATAAAAAGAAAGTCCGTGTTCACAGCCAAAGCTGTTGTTCAAGGCAGTGTTTTCTGCCAATACCGTTATTTTCATTTTACCCCCCACTGATGCCGAAGATATAAGCATGAATTGACTTTTATAAAGTATACCACACATTTAGTTGAGTTTGAAATGTTTTTTGAAAAATAGTTGACAAATAAGTTTTATTGTGCTATATTATGCAAAATTCAAAGAAAGGACTACGGCAATGACTAACTTGTTCATTAACCATATGAATAGCGTTAATATGCCCCAAGCGGATCTCCAGGATTGGAATTCGTCGGGCTTACATTGTCGTACCCAAAATTCATTATAATCTTTTATAGGGTTTATTGAATAGCAGTACATATACAGTGTAAGTCGAGACATCGATTTACACTGTTTTTTATTTTGGGGCATAAGAAAGGAGGCAGGTAAAATGTCAGAACAAACCACTACTCACCAAGATGACGATAACGATCAACAACTAAAACAAGGAGTATATTATGAAAACAATCGACACAACAGTTCTGGCAGGATACAATGCCGGAATAGAAAGAAATCGTTTAAGAACAGGTATAGCTGACACCGTTTCCTTTCAGCATTTCGATATATGCTCCGACTTCATCCAAAGTAGCAACATCGATGTAAATCCAAACCTCTCCGTGTTGGCTTGCAGTCAATTCGGTAATTCCAACGACATT
>SVRD01000018.1 GCA_015064955.1 Oscillospiraceae bacterium | reverse complement strand
TTCATTGCCCTTTGATGGCGCAGAGGGAGGGATTCGAACCCTCGTGCGGTTTTAAGCCGCAAACTGATTTCGAGTCAGCCCCGTTATGACCCCTTCGATACCTCTGCGTGTAGGGTGAAACACTAAAATGCGTTTCAAAAAAAGATTAGATTGTAGATTAGGTTAAATAAGGAATGATACTTTTGAAAAAATTTCAAGTCGGGAAAATCCGCTTGTTTCAAAGAAAGTTGCTGTTAGAACTTCCAAATGAGTCAGAGTCTTTCGAGTCAGGCCCGTTATGACCACTTCGATATCACTCCGTATTTAACTGTGTTAGTCGTGGCAAAATCATTAGATAAACCATTAGACAAAATATCTGTTTGCAAAACAGATGCTCAAAAACCCTTATATCAAGCGGTTTTTGAAGGGGTACTCAAAAGTAAGCCAAAGTATTTCGAGTCAGCCCCGTTATGACCACTTCGATATCTCTCCGTATTCGATTGTGTTTGAATTTTGCACGGCTTTTGCAAGGCCGATGTTAAAATGCGTTCACTCAAAATTCAAGAAAAATGAAGCATTTGGGAGATATTGCGAGAAAACGCGAGATTTTGCGTTCTCGTGAGTGATAAACTCGGCTACCTTTCGAGTCAGCCCCGTTATGACCACTTCGATATCTCTCCGTATTCGATTGTGTTTGAATTTTGCACGGCTTTTGCAAGGCCGATGGTGAAATGCATTCATCCAAAATTCAAGAAAAATGAAGCATTTGCGAGGAAATCGAAGAATACGCGAGATTTTGCGTTCTCGTGAGTGATAAGCTCGGCTACCTTTCGAGTCAGCCCCGCCTATGTCCTGTTGCGGTGCCCGAAATTTTTCGCTCGCTAAACGCTCACAAAATTTCGACCGCTGCCACTCCTTACGCCTCGCTGTTTCCGCCACCGGCGGCGCTCGGCGACGTCCCCGCTTCGATACCTCTGCATAGTTTATATTGAATTTTTAGTTATATTCTCTTTTGAAAGGTACTTTCGACGGGTCTACGCCCCGCCTTTGTACTGTTGCGGTGATTTATGCCGCGAGGTATATTGTATCACGACAATTCGGTTTTTGCAACAGTTTTTTTGAAAATAGTTATGATTTTGGGCTTTTTTCTTTTTTGTCATAGGTTTGATTGTTGATTTTTTTGATTTAATATGTTAGAATTTTGTTAGAGCGTATCCGATTTTTTAACAAGGAGCAACGCAAATGTGGCTTAAAGCGCAGAAAATTATAAGATTTATACCCGGAATAAACCTTATTACGTTTATATCCTGGATCATTTTTGGCGCGAAGAAAAAGGTCGGGGCGTATCATTTTGCGAAAAATATCGTTATTATGCTCGCGCTCGCCGCACTGGTGATTATGATCTCGAGTGGACTGAAGACCTTTGCATCGAACGAGATATTCAAATCGGTGATGAACTACATTTCAATAGCTATATACACCTATATCATTTCGTTTGTTTCGGTGAACGAGCAGAACAACATCGCAAACGGAACACACGAGGAATAATGCAATATGTAAGACCGCAATACGCGGTCTTTTTTATTTAACGGGGAGAAAAAGAGTGTTTTCGGGTGACTCGAGCACGAGCGGAAAGACAGCCTCGGCGCCGTTAAAAAGCGCTGTTTCGTTCTCGCGCGAGGCAGTGACGAAAAGACGCTTGCCGTTTAATTCGAGCTCGCCCTCGAACTCGATTCTCGGGCAGGCGGAGATCAATGTGCCGTTTGCGCCGAGCTTCAATCCGAGAACGTATTCGAGCATTATACGGTAATACCACGATGCCGCGCCGGTATACCAGCTCCAGCCGCCCCTGCCCGCAAAGTCGCCCGAATAGATATCGGCGGCGACGGCATAGGGCTCGGCTTTGTATTTTTGCGAGAGTGATTTATCGAAATGGCGCGAGATGGGATTGACACAATCGAGAACAAGCAGTGCCTCCTCCACCATACCGGCGCGAAGAAATCCGAGCGCGCCCCAAAGTGCGCCGTGGGAATACTGTCCGCCGTTTTCGCGGATACCCTTTACGTATCCGCGGATATAGCCGACGCGCGCCCTGCCGTTTGAAAAGGGAGGCGAAAACAGCTTGAAAATCCGGTTTTGCGGGTCGTAAAGACCCTTGAATGCGGTTGTCAGTGCGGTTTTTGTTCGCTGTTCATCGAGATTTGCAAGCGCGGCGAAGGATTGGGAAAGGATATCGAGCTTGCATTCCTCGCTTTGATCGATACCGAGTATTTCGCCGTCGTCGCAGAACGCGCGGGCATATCTGTCGCCGTAAAAGGCGCAATTTTCGACCGACTGTCTGATTTTCCCGACCGATTCACGATAATGCTCTACCGTTTCCTTATCGTTAAATCCCTCGGCGACGCGCATAAACGCCTCTGCCGAGATGACAAACAGCAGGCTCGAAAAAACGCTTTCGCCGATTCCCCTCTCGCCGACAAGCGAAAAGGCATCGTTCCAATCACAGCTTCCCATAAGGATCAAGCCGTTTTTACCCTTGCGCTCGGCGCAGGCAAGCGCACGCAGGCAGTGGCGGTAGATGCTCTCGCTAACGTCGCTGAGCTCGGGGTATTCGTAGCGTTCGCCGCTTGCACCGAGGGGCGACGAGGTGAGATAGCGCACGTTGAGCGAAAGCACTTCCCTGTCGCCTGTTTTTTCGATATAATCGGCAACCACCAACGGAAGATAAAGCAGATCGTCGGAGCATTTACTCCTTATCCCCGCGTTCACGCCGTTTTTGTGGCGGGTATGCCACCAATGCATAACGCTTCCGTCGAGGTATTGATGTGCACAGCAGCGGATTATATGAGTTCTGACTGCTTTCGGATCGGCATAGACGAGTGTGAGGCAATCCTGAAGCTGATCGCGGAAGCCGTATGCGCCGCCGCTTTGATAAAACGAGCCTCGCGCATAGAATCGGCAGGCGGCAACCTGATAGGGCAGGAAAAACCGCATCAGAATATCGTTTGAAATGCTTTTTGTCCTGAAATCGAAGTGCGGTATCATCGCGCAGGCGTTTGCCTCCGCCATTGAAAGCGATTCATCGAAAAAGGAGTGATTCACACGCGCGGCGATCTCGCGCACGGCGTTTTCGGTCGTGCAGGCACCGAGGAAGAACAAAGCATCGCACGAATCGGACCGAAGCTCCAATCCGTTCTCCCAAGCACCTGCTCCGCACACGCCCATAAATCCGAAGCCCTCGGAAAAAGTCGTGCCGAAGTTATTTTTGAAAACAAGAAGCGAATTCCCGTTGATTTCGTTCCGGGTAAATCCGAGCGAATTGATTGCACGTGCGCTGTCGCCCATTACGGCATTGACCGAAAAAACACTTTTCACACGGGCGGAATCCTTATAGCGCACTCTTATAAGCTTTATCGGGAATTTCGGGTGAACAGTAACGGTCACGCTGTATTCAATGCCGTCGATCCCGCCCGAATAGACGGCAAAGCCCTTTTTATATTCGACCTTATGCGAGACGGCGCAGAGGTCGTATTTTTTACCGTCGCGGTACAAAAACAGTCTTTCGCCGTTATCGAGCGAGCCGATATCGCCGTAGAACGAGCCGATTCTGCATTCGCGCGCGTTGTCGTAAAAGGTATAGCCAAGGCTTGATTGGGTAATAACCGAAGAAAACCGCTTTCCCGTCAGCACAAAAGAATAGGGCAGCTTTGCTTTCTTGCTTTTGTCGACGGTATAGCAATCGCCGATAAAATATCCGTTGCCCGCCCTTACCGCTCCGTCGGGAACGGTTATCGGCAAATTGCTTTCTGCCGATTCGATTATCGGTATCGGTTGACCGATTGCGAGGGATTGGCGTAGAGTATCGTTATAAAAATCGGCGAAATAGCAGGCGGAATTAACAAGTGTTTTATAAAAATCATCGTTCAACGACTCGCGGCGAAGAATAAAGATCCCGCCGTTTCTGCCGATAAAGTGAAGCAGGTTTTGCTCTCTGCAGATACTGCGGAGCGACGATTCGACGGGGCGGTTATACTTATCGCTGTCGGAGACGACAAAGATAAGCTCGCATCTGATCATACACCTTGCAAGCTCGGCAAACGATTTGACAACCGACTCGGTGCGGGTTATCGCTCGCTCGGAAAGCGAGATGAGCGCAATAGGGTGATCGCCCGAGATACCCCTGCTCCAAAGGTCGCCGATATTGCTTTTTGTGAGCGATTCGGTAGGCTTCGGCCCCGATCCGAATTGAAGCGACGAAAGCAGAGATTTGAATATGCTGCCGTGCGGCAGCAATCCAAGCTCGCGCTTGTCCGAGCGCGCAAGTCGAATATTTTTTTCGCATTCGCCCTTGGTTTCGGCGCAGGTGACCAAAAATACGGCGCGCCCGCCGTCGCACCCCGAGGAGCGCACAAGGCAGATCGGGTCGATACACGCGCCGACACGGTTTTCGGTTTTTTCGAAAGCATAGTCGAGCGGCGAGCCGAAGGACGTCCTTTCCATATTCTCGCGGCTTGACGAAAACTCAAATTCCATATCTCTGTCGCGCGGGGCAACAGCAAGAGTAAAGACATAGCTTCCGTCGATACGGCTTCTGCGATGGAAATATAGAATCCGCTTTTTTGTGTCGTATTCGCTTTCGATAAACAGTCTCGAAAACGAAATATGGGCAAGAAAGCTTTTTTGCTTTTCGAGCACCGGCTCAAAAACAAGGCTGATATCGTATTTCTTCATCGCCTCGGCGCGAGTGCTGACGATCAGACAATTACTGACTTTCGACATACTGTATCTTACCCTGCCCGAAAATTCCTTTGACGAAACGATATGAGAAACCGATCTGTCGTTCTTTTCAAAGCTGCTGTCCGCGCCGGCATACAGTCCCGCACAGCCGTATGCTCTGCCCTGCCGTGAAAACACGACTCCGGGGGTGAAGCGGAGTGATTCGGGGTCGAAATTTGTGTTTGCAACAATCCGTTCGCCGCATATTATCCCGATATGTCCGAGTCCGTTTACAGTCACGGTCATATCACCGCGGTTCAGCAGTGCGCAGTCGGTCGGGTCGAATTTTTGCGATGACGAATCGGTGTGCGCGGTTCGCTTTTCCTCTGCTGCTGTGCCGACGCGCTCATCGAAAATATGCGTATTTGTGGGTATCTTTTCCTGCAACAGCTCGCTCGCCGACGAAATGAACGGGTCGGACATAAAGCGACGCACGAAAATATTGTTAAAGACCGCATTGGCGCAGGCGATGATGCTCATACCGACATGGTGCGCCATATAGCTTTTTACACATATTCCCTCGGAATCGTTATTGAGATCGAGCGCCTCATAAAGTCCGTATTTGCCGTACATACCCTTGTTTTCGAGCTCGGTGAGATTCTTAAAAGCGTCTCTGCCGTTTATGCAAAGCGCAAGGTAGGTCGAATAGGGAGAAACGATATTTTCGTTCGCCGAAACACGTCTGAGCGCGAGAGACTGGATACCGTTTGCCTTGTATTGATAATGCATTTCGCTGTCGAAGGAATAAAATGCGCTTTCGCTTATTCCCCAAACTCCCTGTCTGCTTTTTTGCACCGACTGCGCAAAGGCGACGCTTTCATAAATAAAGGAATCGCGGTAGAGCGGCAAAAACAACAGCGGCATAAGGTATTCAAACGCAGTGCCCGACCAACTCATCATTCCGATATATCCGTTTTTGTGAGTGAGGGTTCTGCCGAGCATCTGCCAATGGCGTTTCGGAACGATATGCTTTGCGACGGCATAATAGGCAGTCATTCTCGCCTCGCTCATCAGCATATCATAGCAGCTTCCGTCTGCTCTTTCGGTCTTGCCGTTGAGCCCGATTCTGAAAAGGCATTTGCGTTTATCGTAAAATACACCGAGATCGGTTTGCGATATTATCGCTTCGATACGGCGGGCGATCGGGGCGACGCGCGTATCCTCATCGGCATATTCGGGTATTCCGTTTTTCAAGACCTCGAGCATTACTGTGAAATTACCGCTGTCGACCGCCGAAACGTAATGATCGCCGATAACCGACAGATCGTTCAAATCGTACCAATTATAAAGGTTTCCGCGGTATTTTTCCATTTTCTCGACCGATTCTATACACCGCTCCGCTCGGTCGCAGAGTAATTTGGTGTCGATAAGCCCGAAATCGCGAGCGGCGAGAAGCGAAACGAGATAAAAGCCGATATTTGTCGGTGAGGTTCGCATCGCGGTATCGCTCACCGGCGAGAGCTGGATATTGTCGGGCGGGAGATGGTTTGTCGCTTCGCCGACGTTATCGGTATAAAAGCGCACCATATCGCCGACGTGGGCGGTGAGAAGACGGTTTTGCTTTTTTGTGAGCCGTATTTCCGAAATATCTCCGCCTCCGACGCTTCTCGAAAGAAAGAGCGACACGAGCGGATAAATGAAGAAAAGCAATCCGCAAAGCTTTATAAACGGCGCTCCGGCAAAAGCCAAAAGAAGCAGACCGACAAGCGAGCTTAGCGCGCCGTCGATGACATATTTACCGAGCGACGACGAGAGCCTTTCGGCTTGGGCGGCGGTGGTCCATTCGAGTGTTTTTTTCCTTGTAATGCTTCTTATCACCGCGAGTATGAGCGCGTGCGCGGCAAGCAAAGCCTTGCGCGCGGTCGAGATGATCTCGAAAAGGATTCGCAGAAGGTTTTGGGTGAGCTCGGCAGATGCTTTTGAAAAATATCGGAAGACTGCAAAGGGCGAGCCCGAAAGCAAGAAGCGCACTGTTGCGACGGCAAAGGGGAGCAAAAGCTCGGAAAAGGCGAGCAGAAAAAGCAAAAGACCGTCGGTATCCTTTAAAAACGCGCCCCAAACAAGCGAAGCGAGCACGAAAACAGGCGACAAATGCTTGACTGCGGTGACGAGTATACGCAATTTTGCAAAAGGAGAAAAAATTTTGCCGAAAAGGAAATTCAGGTTTTGAAAATCGCCCCTCAGCCAGCGGTGCTGTCTGCGGAAGAACGAAACAGCGTTGGCGGGGGTCGAATCGGTAAGGGTTATATCGGTAACTGCCAGAGTTTTAAGAAGATGCCCCTCGAGCACGTCGTGGGAAAGTACAAGACCGTCGGGCAGTTTGTTTACCGCGAGCGAATAAAACAGCGAAACGTCGATAAGCCCCTTTCCGCAAAAGCTCCCCGAGCCGACAAGCGATTGCGAGCGCGAAAACGCTGCGTTTGAATAGGCGTCTGTACCGCCGGCACCGCTTATAAGGCGAGAGAACGACGTCTTATATGCGCTCTTGAGCTCGGTACGCACCGTCGACTGAATTATACCGTAGCCGCTTTCGACGGTATTATTTCTTAAAATCGGGCGGTTTGCGGGGTGAAGCGCGACCGATACGAGCTCGGTAACCGAGCCGACCGAAAGATTTGTGTCGGAATCGAGAGTCAAAAGATATTTGATATCGCGGATAAAATCGCCGCCGTAATATTCGTGGCGCTTGCCCTTTACGATATGGCTGACAAGCTCGCACACCGCGCCGCGCTTGCGCTCGTATCCGCCGTAGCGCTGTTCGCTTTTATTGTAGCTTCGCTCGCGGAAAAAGAGGCAAAAGCGCTCGCCGTAGCGTTGATTGAGCGCATCTATACGTGCTTGCGCATTGTTTATCACCGCGCTGTCGCTCAAAAGATAGGCAGTGTCGGAATCGGGCAGGTCGGCGAGCAGGCAATAATAGATATTTTTTTCGGGGTTCATACAATACGACCGCTCGAGCGATTCAAATACACGATTATCACCGTCGCCACCCGACATAAGTGCCGCAACTGTGACAAGTGTTTTTGCATTGTCGGGAATCTTATCGAGTGCATACCTCGGCGCATAGAACGGAGGGATCACAAGCGAAACAACACTGTCGGCAATTTGCGAGGCGGCGATCCAGAACGGAATCAAAAGCAATATTCCGACCGCGCCGACAAAGTAAAGCGCAAAAAACGAAAGAAGCAAAAACACCGAAAGAGAAAGCATGAGCCACAAGACCGCATATTTCGTTTTCGGGACAAACAAAAGCTTGCCGAGCGGGAGTTTTTTCTGTCTTGCGAGCGTTATAAGCTCCTTTGCTGCGGAAGATTCGCTTATCCGCCTTGACAAAGCTCTTTTTGCGATCGCACTGCGGTATGCCGCCTTTGTGGGCAGGTCGAATCGGTCGTAATCCTCCTCGAAATTCGCAATTATACCCTCGGTGCGCCAGAGAAGCGGTATCATATCGTCGTATTCGGTATCGTCGAGACTGTGAAGAAGCTTTATTGCATTTGGGAGCAGATAACCTCTTTTGCCGCTTTTTACACATTCTGCGATGGCGATTATCGCGCTTGCGGCGACAAGGCTTCTTATCGAGCAAAGCTCATAATAAGAAAACCCGACACGCTCCGCCGATATACGCTCTCTGAGCTGAGTAGCGGTCGGACAGCAGTCGTGTGCCTCACAGCAGTCCTTTATCACCGAAAACAGCCGTTTGCATTTGTGCGAATATTTATCCTTGAGCGAGGAGAGATAGTATCTGTCGATGCAATAAAAATTGTCGCTCACCCAAGGCGAGATATCGCTGTCGCCGAGGCTGTTTTTTATGACCGAGTATGCTCTTTTTAATTGCTTTCGCATAATATCACCCGATTTTTGATTTTTCTTTTTATCCTTACCATAATCCGTTAATTTATGCTTTTGAATAAAAATCGGACAAATGCGAATTAATAATAAAAAAGGAAAACGGTATGAAAGCAAACGAGAAATACTCAAACGGCACAGACGAATGCTTTGATGAAGAAGCGCGGGAAGCCGAGCGCGAGTGCGCCGCAAGCGGAAGTGTTACCACCGTCGGCAACGGGATATGCATACATTCGATGGTTATTGCGGGGCAGATAGAGGGGCATTTTGCCGCAGCGCCGCAAAGCAAATCGACAAAATACGAACAATGTATCCCGACACTTGTTGCAGTCGAGGAAAGCGACGAGATCGACGGGCTTTTGCTTTTGCTGAACACGATCGGCGGCGATATCGAGGCGGGATTGGCGATTGCCGAGCTTGTTGCGGGAATGACAAAGCCGACTGTTTCGATAGTCTTGGGCGGCGGACATTCGATCGGGGTTCCGCTTGCGGTATCGGCGAAAAAATCATTTATCGTACCGAGTGCAACGATGACGCTTCACCCCGTTCGTTTGAACGGGCTTGTTATCGGCGTGCCCCAGACCTTTGCGAACCTTTCAAAAATGCAGGAACGAATTATTGATTTTATTGTGAGAAATTCGCGCGCCGACAGCGAAACGGTTCGCAAGCTGATGACGGCAACCGACGATATGACGACCGACATCGGAACGGTTATCGACGGGAGCGAGGCGGTAAAATACGGCATTATAGATTCTGTCGGCGGGCTGGGCGACGCGGTGAGAGAGCTGAAAAATATGATAACTGCGAAATGAATTGTCTTTACTTTTGGAATTTTGTATGGTAAAATTAATTATCAACAGGAAAAGGAGAAGCCGAATATGGAAATAATTCTTAACAACAGCAATTTTGATTCTGAGGTCATCAACTCCGATATACCCGTTTTGGTAGACTTTTGGGCAACCTGGTGCGGCCCCTGCCGTATGGTCGCTCCGATCATAAAAGAGATCGCCGAGGAATACGAAGGCAAAATCAAGGTCGGCAAGATAGACGTTGACGAAAACCCCGAGCTCGCAAACCGATTCGGTATTCAGAGCATTCCGACCGTGATGATCTTTAAAAACGGCAAGATCGCCGAAACGATTATCGGATATCGCCCCAAGGAAGCATATATCAACGTTGTAAACACTCTTTAAAACAAAAATCGAGCTTCAAAACGAAGCTCGATTTTTTATTGTATTTATTCACCGGTCAGTCTTACGGCGAAGAAGCTGTCTCTGCCGTTGAACAGAGTCCATATAGTATAGTTATAGCCGACCTCGGCGGGTATGGACGCATTTTGAAATTCGTCGGCGAGCTCCTCCCAAGTGACCTTTTTTCCGAGAACTGCCGCGTGGAATTCGGTGACGCCGTCGTAATACCAACGCTTCATTATTTCGTTTGCGAGCTTTTTTTCATCGTCAAAGCAGAGAACGCTTTTTCCCTTTTGCTCGAAATAATAATAGTTTTCGTCGCTTTTATCTGCAATCGGGTAGTACTCGGTCTCCTCGCTCCAGACAAAATCACAGCACATATCCCTGCCCGCATTGAAAAGGTAATACAGTGACGGGGCGTCCTCGCTGTCGGTGAATGCATCGTTGAAGGTAGTATCTACAACGTACCAATTCCCATCGAGTTTGATCGTGTTGCAGATATGGCTTCCGTCATTGTTATAGACCGACATTCTGCCGACTTCAAATCCCGCGATAGAGGCAAGAGTATAGAACGCACCGGCATAGCCCTGACAGTTGGCTTTTCCGTCGATAAGCGCGCCGACAACTGTTAAGTGACGGGGCGGATTGAAGGCATCGGGCACTTCGGTCGTGCCGTCGAAATAGCTCACCCGCTTCAATACCTCGTCGTGAAGCAGAATTTCGAGCTCGTAGCTGTTTTTGGCTTTTGCGGCAGCATCGTTTACTATTTCCTCGGCGATTTTGAGTGCCTTCTTTTCGTCGTCGTTAAGGAGATGCATATCTCCGCTTCGGTATGCATCGACGATTCTGTCGCCGGGATATTCGATTATCGTGATAGTATATTCATTTTCGTTTTCGATATAATAATTTACAACACAGGCGGTTGCGATACGGGCGATAACGACACCGTCGAGCTCGCTCGAATCGCCGAGATATTTAAAGCCGAAGCTCAAAACGCCTCTGTCCTTATTATCTCTGATATAATCGCGCAGCTCGGTGAGGCTCGATATCTCGCGGGATTGAAAAGGCGTTATTCCCGATTCGAGCGAGCTGTCCGTTTCGGAAGTAAATGAATCATCATTCGACACGGTTGACGATTCGTCAACGACGGAAGAAGATTCGCCGCCGACCAAATTTTCGAGAATATCCGAAAAACAGCCCGAAAGCAAAAGGCAAAGCGCGAGAAGAAGCGCAAAAGACGGTATTCTTTTCATATTTCTCCTAAATTTCGGTGCGTTTTATTTCGTAATCACTGCCGACAAGGCCGTGAAGTGTTTTTATAAGCTCGGCTTCATCGAAGAAGCGCGCTCTTATCACAACTGTATCGCCGACAAAGAGTCTCTTTTCGCCGTCGTTATCCATATCGCGCTCGATTTCTTCGGCACGGGTTATTCCGATAACGACCGAGCTCGACGGCCACATTATATCACGCACAGCCTTTCCGACAACAAAGCTGTTGTGGGCGACCTTCATTTCGAAGCAGGCTATCGTCGGAACCTTGCCTTGATTCTGGGCGTGCTCCATGCTCTCGAGTGCCTGATCATAGAAGGGGGTTCTGTTAAAGATCTCGGTGATATAGGTAACGGTGAACACGACAAGCGCAACGTAAAGCAGATCGGTATACTGCCCCGTAAGCTCGATAAAGAGAACCGAAGCGGTAAGAGGGGCGCGCAGAGTGCCGCCGATAAAGGCGCACATTCCCAAAAAGACTGCCGCGGGGAAAAGCGATTCGTCCATACCGATGCCGACAAGTGTTTTGGACACGAGCGCAGCAAACGCCGCACCGATAGCGAGAGTGGGAATAAAGATACCGCCTGTAACACCGCTGTCGGTGACGAGTATCATCATCAAAAGTCTTGCCGCAAAAATCGCGAGCAGGACGGAAAAGGCTTTGTTGTTTACCATTACCGATTCGATAGTATGGTGGCCGCTGTATACAGCATCGTCAAAAACAAACGCCGATATACCCGCCGCAACAAAAATGATAATAAGCTTTATTTGCGGAGTGAGGAAGCGCTTTATTCTTTTTGTAAGCTTGCCGTAAAGCGAGATCGAGGAATCGAAAAGCGCGACCGCAAGCGCGGTAAGCACGCCGAGAATGAGAAGATAGCCGATATCTGAAAGCTCAAACGGCTTGAATTGCTCGATATGGAAAAGTCTTGCGCTTATGCCGAAGCATTGACAAAGCGTTTGATTGACTGCGGTGGCGGAAACGACCGACATCGAAACGGTGAGAACGAGCATCGGGGTGAATCTTTTGTGAATCTCCTCGAGCGCGAAAAGGATACCCGAAAGCGGTGCACCGGTTGCGACCGCAAAGCCTGCGCCCGCGCCGCCTGTCATAATATATCTGCTCCAGGTGGAGCGATTTTTCGAGATATTGCCGCACATCTTGCCGACAGACGTGCCCATAAGCACTGCGGGGCCCTCGCTTCCGACGGGGAGCGCGCAGATAAAGCTCAATATACTGCCGAAAAAGGTTGCGACAAGTGTTTTGAACCAGCGGAAGCTGAGCACTCCGCGGAGCACACCCTCGCTTCGAGGGATACCGCCGCCGCGCGATTCGGGGATTATTTTATGGATATAATACATACACATCGCGGCGATGCACAATACGGCAAACGTCAGCGCGATATATCCGTATTTTCCGCTTGCGATTGAATAAATATAACGCGAGAGCGATTCCGCCTTGCTCGCGGCATATTTAAAAAGAAAGATGAGCGCGCCCGTGACCGAGCCGCAAAGCACACCGTAATAGATGCAGGGGAAAACGTTTTTTATATATTCCTTGTATTTGTATTCTTTCATAGTGTTGCGCCTTCTTAAAACCGGATTGACAGCTAATTATACTCCAACTTTTCGCATTTGTCGATATTTTTTAACAATTTTGTGGAGGATTGGTCGATTTTATTTTATCTTTTGTTTTTGCAAAAGGATTGACAAAACATTTTGCTTTTGTTATAATACGTTGGTATCTGGGTGTGGCTCAGTTTGGTAGAGCGCTTGGTTCGGGACCAAGAGGCCGGAGGTTCAAATCCTCTCACTCAGACCATAAAAAGCAAGAAGTCTTCGGGCTTCTTGTTTTTTATTTTTTGAGTAATATTGAACCGACGGTCGATTGGGCACGAACACGGGACCAAGGGGGAACAAGAAAAAACGATTCGGGGAATCGTTTTTTGCGTAGTGAGCACCGCAGAGCAAGAAGCAAGGCAAGGCGGCGAAAGACGGCGCGGCTTGCGACTATGCGAACGGTGTGGGCCGCGAGAGGTTCAAATCCTCTCACTCAGACCAAAATAAAAAGACGGTATATCCGTCTTTTTTTGTTTTATTTTCTCCCCTTGGAGTCGAGATAGGATTGCAGGATTATTTGCGCGGAAAGGGCGTCGACGACCTTTTTGCGTTTTTTGCCGTTGAAGTCGGTAATATTCATATAGGTATATGCCTCGACTGTCGAAAGACGCTCGTCGACAAACACAAGCTCGAGTTCGGTTGCCTCGATGATCATTTCGGCGAAGGCGCGGGTCTTTTCGGCGCGGAAGGATTCGCTTCCGTCCATATTCCTCGGCAAGCCGAGCACGATAAGCGTACCGCCGAGCTCTTTTATTTTTTCGGCAACCTTTTTACAAGCGTCGCGCATACCGCTGACGTTTACCGTGCAGACCGCGGAGGCAAGAAATCCCGTTTCGTCGCTTACGGCAAGACCGACTCTTGCATCGCCGTAATCTATTCCTATTACTCTCATAGCAAATACCCTTTCTGTTTGAATTCATTTTAAAATATTTTCCGAAATTTGTCAACCTGAATCGCGTATTGTTTTGTCTGTTGCGGATATAATAACATCGAACGAAAGAGATTCGTTCGGACAGGAGCATCAATTATGGGAAAACGTCAAAAATACAGGTTTCCCAAAGGCATTGACGGTGGGGACAAGAACTATCATCCTCATCCGTTGGCAGCCAACGCCGGATATCCCACAAATCTCGTTACGGACCTATTCGGACTGAACAATATGGTTCCCGAAATGAATTCCGATATTCTCGGCAGTTATACCGGTGTGCCCAAGGACAGATATTCAAGACCTGTTCAGGATGCCGATGACCTGTAATTTCGGAATGTAGACCATTCCAAGAAGTGAAGTTATTTTGCTTTAACGACCGTTTCAGCTTCAAAAAGGAAAAAGAAATACCCTGTACGCCGAAAAATACTTTTCCGCATACTATGTTTTCTTGAAATCTCCTTTTTAAAAGCGGAAAAGCTCACTCGGCAAGGGCTTCACTTACAACAGAAATATTGCCGTGAAGAAATTTGCGGCAATATTTTTTTGAAAAAGTGATTCACTGTACTGTTTATGGGACACCGAAACCGATATAATAAAGCCATAGAAACGATACAAAAACGCTTTTAGGAGGACACAGAAATGAAAGAATTCGTTGCATTGGCGAAAAGAGCCGTAAATGACCGCGACGGTTTTATAAACGGTTTTATCAAGGGCGTGACGGGATCGGCTTTGTTCATATCGTTGCTCACGCTTTTCACTGCCTGCTTCGGCGGTTGATAACATATTTTCGCTTTTCATTTTCGTTTTCAAAGCGAAAGGCTTGGCAAGCACCAAGCCTTTTTGCTCGGACAGAAGACAAACTCGTTCTTTACGCCCTTGAAAGAAATAATCACGCAAAATCGAGCTTCATTTTTTACTTTGAAGCTCGATTCTTTTTATATAAGGAAATTGATTTTTTATTGTATTTTCAAGGGCTTTCACGAAAAGCTCGACTGTCGTAGTTATCTACGCCGACGCTCACTTTTCGTGAAAAATAACTTCGTTTCTCTCAGTCCGACTCAGTCTTTTTCCTTTATTGCCTTGACGATCGCATAGGCGGCTCCGACAGCGGCGGCAATACCCGCACCGATGGCGATCTTCTTTTTAAGTCCCGATCTGTCTTGCTTTTCGGTTCTTACTTGCGGTTTTTCACGCATGCTATCGCAAACAGTTTGAAGCTTTTCGGGGATCTCTTGAGGTTCGGGAATGCTCGATGAATTTTCGGGGATCTCGGATCGCTCGGAAATACTCGATGAATTTTCGGAGATTTCGGGAAGTTTGGGGATTTTCGAGAAAATTTCGGGAAGTTCGAGCGATTCGGGTAACACTTCACCGATGATTCCGTTTGCCGATTCCTCGGTGATTTCGGTTGCCGTTTTCTCGACCGATTCGTTGATTTCCTCGGCGGGTGAATCTGCGGCGTGCAATTCTGCGGTGGGAGAATCTGCGGAAGGTGTTTCGGCAGAGTCGCTGTTCGGCTCGGTCGTGGCAAAATCCGATTCGGTCAGAGTGCCCTTGATGAATTTATAAAGCTTGTCGTAGACAGCGCGCACGGGAGCAAGCTTTGAATAAGCACAATAATGGAAAACTCCGGGGCCCGCAACCTGATAATAGGTGTGGACGGTTTCGGTCATCATTCTGTTGTTCATACATTCGCGGAGGTAAGAATCGAACAGCGCGATATATTTTTCGCGTTCTTGTTCATTTTTGACACCCTGATGTATTTCGAGCTCGACGCCGAAGCCGTATTTTTTGCACAGCGAGGTAAAATCGGCAAAAGACAAATGAGGGTTATGCTGAAGTGCCGCCTGAAACGACAGACCCGGCTGCATTGTAGTGCAGTCAAAGCCGACGCGTTCCGCCTTTTCACAGCCGCCCGCCTGAAAATACGGGATAAATATACATTTATATCCGCGTTCGTGAAGTGCATCGACACAGCGTTTTGCGAAATATTCCTCGTCGTCACGTGTCGCACGGGAGAGCGATTCGTTGCACCAGAAATAGCCCTCTAACCGAAGATTTTCAAAGCATTCGGCATCGAAGCGGCGCTTGACCGCATCGACAAACCAGATATACGCATCGACGCAATCGTCGGTAGACAAAAGCTTTTCCTCGATACCGTCGCCGTTCATATCGCCAAAGGGCGAGAGCGAAATCTTCGGCACGGGCGCGGTGAGAAACACCTTGTGCTTATAGTCCTTTTCGAATATTTTCCCTTTCAGCCGACCGACAGCATCGTTGAGCGCGGTAAGGTTGATTCCCTCTCCGAAAAGCTCGGAAATAATATATTCCCAATCGGACAGCTTCGATGCTTCGCCGTGATATCCGAGGCTCGCGCCCGAGGGACAACGGCCTTGGAGCATGAGCATAAGGATCGAATCGAACATCGTATCTATCGGGTTGCCGTTTTCGTCGATATATGCGAGATAGGGCAGAAAATCATCGCTCGTGATTTTGCCGATGCGCTCGTTTTCGGGCCAATATCCGAAATAGATGAGCGGGATATCGCATACTCCTCCGAGCGAATCGCGGGCTGCATAGCGATTCTTTTCCGTATATTCGAGCCTTTTGCCCGAGGGGGACATATCGTAGCTTTCGGCAGCACGTCCGAGCACCTTGAATTCGTCGGCAAAGGAATTTACCTCAACAGTAAACTCGGCTCTGACATAGCGTGCGCGGATATCGTTTTTGAATATTATTGAATAAACGGCTCTCGTCTGCATCGAAAACGAGGCGGGATAGGGGGCTTCGACCTCGCCTGCGAAATAAAAATCAACACCGTTTTCCGAAAGCGAGAAGCGCACCGATTCGGGAGAATAGATACCCTTGCCGATATCGTGAATAAAGCCGAGCTCAACGGCATTTACCGCACAGATATCCGAAAGGTCGAGAGTGAGCACACGGCCGACACCGCGGTAAAAATGCGCCCATTCGCCGCCGTAGCAATCCGAAGGGTCGCCGATCTTTCCGTCGGTGAGCATATCCTTGCTCCCCTTTTCGACGCTTTTATAGCTGTTTTCTATCGGAGCAAGCGATTCGATCGCGATTTCTTTTCCGAGAGCGATATTTTTATATTCCATATTATGCCTCCGCACGAATACCGACACGCTCGCCGATCTTCACACAGGTTTCGATCTCTTGGCTGCTGTTTTCGGCAATATCCGAATCGAGTACGATTTTGTCCTTTTCGTACAAAAGCACGATAGTCGAGCCGCCGAACGAGAAAAATCCCTTTTCCTCCGCGCGCTCAAAGCGGTTTTCGGGGTGAACGTTATTGATCTTGCCGACCATCATCGCGCCGACCTCGATATATGCGACGCTGCCGAAATTATCGGTTTTGAGCATTGTAAGCTCGCGGCAGTTTTTGCCGTAGACGTCGTAATACTCGAGAGCGATCGGGTTGACGGTATGGTATATTCCGGGGATATGACGATAGTATTCCTCAATACCCGAATCCATATAGCAATAGCGGTGGTAATTATCGACGGAGAGACGGTAGACAAGGCATTTTCCGCCATAGAAGCGTTTTGCAAGCTCCTCGTCACCTCCGAGAAGCGATTTTACCGAATAATCACAGCCCTTGATATGATAAAGCGAATCCTCGTTTATATCGTAAGCGGTGAGCTTGCTGTCGGCAGGGGCGATAACTACTTCCGGCGACATATCGAAGCTTCTGCCGCCGTCGGCGAGCTTGCGGGTGAAGAAATCGTTGAACGAAGAAAACTCGCGGTTTTCGTATTCGCTCATATCAATATTATTCTCTTTGATAAGCTTGGAAATATGGCGCTTTGAAAGCGGTGATTCCATATAGAGCCTGCCGAGCTCGGAAATGAATTTGCGCGAAAGAAGCTTTGTAACAAAGCGTCCGAATGCGTTTTTATACAGAAAATCGAGCATACCGCCCTGTGCGCTGTCGGTTGCGATTATATTTCCGTTGCGGTCCTTTATCATAACAAGCTCCTTTGCGAAACATACATTTTTCGGCATTATACGATTAATTATAACCTTTTCCGAACAGATTGTCAACGCTATAAAAACTGCCCGCATATCTATTGACATACGGGCGGTATTTTATTTCTTTTTTGATTTGCTGTCGTGGTGGTAATATTTGCGGTAGTAATATTTGCGGTTGCTCTGCTTGCGGTTATTACGGACAACGCCGAGCATTTTACAGCCGCTCTTTTTGATCTGCTCGATAACCTCCTGCGCCATACGGTAGTGCACCTTGGAGTTTCCGAGCACCATAACCGCACCGTCGCATTTTTCGGCAACGACAGCCGCGTCGATAACCTGTCCGAGAGGCGGAGTGTCGATAATGATATAATCATAAACCTTGCGGCACTCGTTGATGAGCGCGGCAAAGTATTTGCCGTTCAACAATTCGACGGGGTTGGGGGGATATTGTCCTGCGAAAAGAATATGCATTTTGCTGTTTACAACGGGATAAAGACATTCTGTTATCGGGCACATACCCGTTAAAACCTCGCTCAAGCCGCTGTGCGACTGTGCGCTGGTGTTTCTGCCCGCCATAACCGATTTTCTCATATCGGCGTCGATAAGCAGAACTCTTTTGTCGAGCTCGGCAAAGCTTTTTGCGATATGGAGCGCGACAGTGGTCTTGCCGTCGTTTTCGTTACAGCTCGTTATCGCGATAACCTTTACGTCCTGTCCGCAGAATTGAAGGTTGGTACGGAGAACCTTATATGCCTCCTCGGTGAAGAAATCGTTGTCACCGGGCAATCTCAGCTTTACAGCTTCCATTTACTTTTCCTCCCCTTCGCTTATTTCGACCTTTGGTTCGGCATTGAGCTCGCTTGGATTGACAAGTCTTGTGCCGTAATAACCCTTTTCCGACGAGTGCTTGTAGCTCTTTTTATAGTTTGTATATTTATTCTTTTTCTTGGGAGCATCGGCATCGGGGATATCGCCGATAATGCTTACTCCGAGGTAACGCTCGATATCCTCCTCGGTGTGAATATAGTTATCGAAAAGGAACATTGCGAGGAAGATGAGATAGACGAGTGCACCGCCGATGATGCCGAATTTGATATAGTTCGAGAAACTTATCTGATTGATCGCCCAATTACTGTACGTGCCCTCCTCGTAAACGCGGATACGGTCGTACTGAAGCACGTTGTTTGCTTCCTCGGGGCCGTATTTGCAGAGGCTGTCGACGATCTTTTTTGCATTTTCGGGGGTGGAGGCAACAGCGGTTATTTCGAGAACACGGGTATCCTCGGGGTGAAATATCGTAATACTGCCGCTGAGAGCATTATATCCGTTATTTATGCCGATCTCCTTGCCGACGTTATCAAGCACGGTGCGGCTTTTGAGGATATATACGGTGTCCGAGATAACTACGTTTGCGAGTGTGTATTCATAGGTCCACTGGTTCTGGCTTTGGGGATTGTCCTTGTCCACCTCGGCATCGGTATTGATAAGATACATTGTTCCCTTTGACGAATAAAGGGGCGAATAGGTTACCTTTGCATAGGCATACATACCGACGGTGAATACTATTCCCGCCGCGAGCACGAACCAGAAGCATCCGCGCAGTACGTTCCAGAGGTCCTTTAACGATATCGTTTTGAGGCTGATTCTGTTATTCATCTGTTTCCTCCGTGTCATTCTTTGCGAAAAGCAATTTTTTCGCGTTGGTCAAGCAAAGCTCTTCGGCATATTCTCTGCCGTAGGCTTGTGATATGTAATCAAACGCTTTTTTGATAAGCGGCGGTCTGGTATTGATGCCGTGGGCATCGCTTGCGACAAAGTCCGCCATTTTCTCGGAAAGAAGCGTTTTTGCCCGAAGATTTCTTGCGAAAAATCTTATTCCGCAATTCAATGCTTCGGCGTTTATCTGAACGAGTGCGCCGTTTTCGCGCAGTGCCGACAGTCTGCCGGCGGAGAGCCTTTTATAGCGCTCGGCATGTGCGATTATCGGGATATAGCCGATATTCAGAAGCCTGTCCACTCCCTCGGCGATATGGTCCTCGCTCGAGTTCACGTCGAACTCGACGAGCACGTATCTCGTTTCGCCGATAGGGCGGCTCAAGCCGTTTTTCATCCACGAAATGCTGTCGTGGGTATAGTAAAGCTCGTTGCCGAACAATATTTCAAGGTCTTTGTACTTTTCGTCACGGTAGCTCAAAAGAATTTCCAACGATTTTTGAGCGCGCGCACGGTTATCCCCGAAAAATTCGGGGCAGAAATGCGGCGTTACGCACAAAAAGCGGGTGCCGTGATCATATGCCATATCTATCGCGCGGAACATTTCGTCTCGCGTGGCGGTGCCGTCATCCGTTGCATAAAGCAGATGTGTGTGGATGTCGGAAAAGAACATAAAACGACCCTTTCTTTATTATTCGTGATTTCATTATTGCACAAACCGATCGAAAAGTCAATAGAAGTACGCGCTTTGACTCCCTTTATCCCTCGCGGCAGTCAAACACTGTGTCGATCGCATCTATCGCCGATTGGCGCGAGGTAATAAGCGAGATATTCTTACGCATAGCCGCGCTTCCCTTAAAGCCCTTGCAATACTGAAGGATATGGTGGCGGAATTCGCGGATCCCGTTCAATCCCTTTTCGTTTATTACCGCATCGAGCTGTTTTTTGAGAAGCGAATTTTTTTCGCTGATGCTCGGCTCGGTGTATTCTCTGCCCTCTGCCTTGGATACGATCTCTCTGAACACCCAGGGCGAGCCGTATGCACCTCTGCCGATCATAACTCCGTCACAGCCGGTATCCTCTATCATCGAGCGGTATTCCTCGTAGCTGTCAACGTCGCCGTTGCCGACGACCGCGATTCCCACCGAGGACTTTACCGCCTTTATTATTTCCCTGTCTGCCCTGCCCGAATACATCTGCGAGCGGGTCCTGCCGTGGACAAAAACGGCATCGGCGCCGCCTCTTTCGCAGGCGAGCGCAACACGCACGGCGCAATCCTCGTCGCCGTCGTCAAACGCTTTGCGGAATTTCGCGGTAACCGGGACATCGACGGCGTTCTTCACCGCGTAAACTATCCTTTCGCAGAGCTCGGGGTTGCGCATAAGCGCACTTCCCTCGCCGTTTTTTACCAGCTTCGGCACGGGACAGCCCATATTTATGTCGATATAATCGGGGTTATAGCGCATCATAAGCTTGGCGGCGTTTGCCATTATTTCGGGGTCGGAGCCGAATATCTGTATCGCGGCGATGCGTTCATCGTCATAGACTCTTGCCAGAAGCTCGGTCTTTTTGTCGCCGTAGGTCGCACCCTTTGCGCTGATAAGCTCGCTTGTGACCCCCTCTGCACCCATTTCGACACAAAGCGCGCGGAATGGGTGGTCGGTTATACCTGCCATCGGAGCAAGAAAGAGCCCGTGGCGGAATTCGATATTTCCTATTTTCATAAATCAGTTGACGGTCCTGCCGTCGCCGTTCCTTTCGAGGAATCGCTCCGCCGCGTCGAAAAGCGGCTTATATTCCTCATTGTCGCGTTGGTTTAAAATTTCCTTTACAAAGCTATCGGTCGAGGCGAGCATTTTTATATCGCTCGCGCCGGCAAGCGCAACCGAAAATTCGCCGCTTTGGCGGACTCCGAAGAAGTCGCCGGGGCCGCGCTTTTCCAAATCCGCCTCGGCAACCTTGAAGCCGTCGGAGGTGTCGCGCATTATTTTGAGTCTGTCCGCGCTTTCATCGCTGTTCTTGCCGTGGATAAGCAGGCAGACCGAGCGTCTGCTTCCTCTGCCGATACGTCCGCGGAGCTGATGAAGCTGTGAAAGACCGAAGCTTTCGGCATTTTCGATAACCATAACAGTCGCCTCGGGCACGTCGACGCCGACCTCGATGACCGTCGTCGAAACGAGCACGCTTGTTTTTCCCGATGCGAAATCCGCCATTACGCTTGCCTTTTCGTCGGGCTTCATTCTGCCGTGCAAAAGCCCCATCGGGATACCCTTTAATTCGCCTTCGGAAAGACTTTTGAAATGCTCCTCGGCGGCGACACGCTCGTTTTCCTGCCCGTCGCTGTCCTCGCCCGATTCGATAAGCGGGCAAACGATATATGCTCTGCCGCCTGCCGCAACCGAATCGCGTATGATCTGATACGCCGTATCTCTGCTTTGCGACGGTATGATCCTTGTTTCGATCTTTTGTCTGCCGGGGGGAAGCTCGTCGAGCAGTGATACGTCGAGATCGCCGAAGATTATGAGCGAGAGCGAGCGCGGGATCGGGGTTGCCGACATAACGAGCATGTGGGCGCGTTTGTCGCCGTTTTCGCTTTTATCGAGCAGTGCCTTGCGCTGTTTTACGCCGAATCGGTGCTGTTCGTCGACAACGGCGAGCGCGCAGGAGGAAAATTCGGTCTTGTCGGTGATGAGCGCGTGGGTACCGACTGCGATATCAATGCTTCCGTCGGCAAGACCCGCACGCACACGGCGCTTTTCCGAAGCGGGCATACCCGAGATAAGAAGCTCGGTTCTTATGCCGAAGGGCGAGAGAAATTTATCGAGTGTTTTTTTGTGCTGTGTTGCAAGTATCTCTGTCGGTGCCATCATACACGCCTGATATCCGTTTTTCACACAGAGATACAAAGCCGCCGCGGCGACGGCTGTTTTGCCGCTTCCGACGTCGCCCTGAAGCAATCTTGCCATCGGATAGGAGTTGCCGAGGTCGGCAAATATCTCCTTGACGGCTTTTTTTTGCGCGTTTGTCAGCTCGAACGGCAGTGAGGAAAAGAAGCTCTTTATCCCCGTATTCTTCAAGCCGAGGGGGCAAGCGTTTTCACGCCTTACCTCGCTTCGAAGCTGTGAAAGCGCGAGTCTGAACACGGTTATTTCGGTGAATGCGAGTGTTTTTTTCGCTTTTTGAAGTGATTCGGGGGTTGTCGGACAATGAAGCTCGCTTACCGCTTCGCTTCGGGGAAGCAATTCATATTTTTCTATAACCGATTTTGGCAAAAGCTCGGGAAGCGATTCGCAAAGCGGCAAAACCGACAAAACCGACTGTCTGATCACCTTTTGAGTAAGCGGCGGTGAAAGACGGTAGACCGGTACGTAATAGGGCAATTCGGTGTTTTGCAGTATCGGCTCTAATTTCGGGGAGACCATTTCCCTGCCGTAGCGTCCGATCCTCACTCTGCCGTATGCACGGAAGCGTCTGCCCGAGGTGAGCGATCTTGCCATAAACGGCATATTGAAGAAGACGAGCTCGATGCTTCCGCTTTCGTCGTATGCGATAGAGCGGAAGACGCTGAATCCCTTGCGTATCTGACGCACAGCCGAGGTTTCGCGGACGGTAAGCACGAGCGAGCAGATCTCGCCGTCGATCGAATCGGTGATATTTATCACCCTTCCGCGTTCCTCATAGGCGCGCGGATAAAAGCCGAGAAGGTCGCCCGCGGTTTCGATACCCAAACGGGCAAACGCGGCACCTCTCGCCTCGCCGACTCCCTTTATAAATTGTATCGGGGTGCTTTCTGTCAGCCTTATTGCCATTTATGCTTCCTTATCGCTGTTCTTTGCTGAACGCTATTTCGTTATATGCTATGCCCACGTCGCCGAGTGCATCTGCTTCGCGGGTGCTGTGGGTGAAAATAAATATCTGATGCTTTTTCGCCGCAGTGCCGATTGCGCCCAAAATCATACGCAAGCGGTTATCGTCGATACGCACGAACGCATCGTCGAGAAGCATCGGCACGCCGCAGCCGCCGAAAAGCATATCCGCAAGCGCGAGTCTGAGCGAGAGATATGCGCTGTCGCGCGTGCCCGCGGACAGATATTCACAGCTTCGCTTGATATCCTCGCCGAAGCTCATCGAAAGCTTGGTGTCGATATCGAGCGAATCGTATTTTCCGCCGGTTGCGGCGGTGAAATATTCATCGGCGCGCTCGGCAATTCGCGGAGCGACCATACTCTTCATATAATCGGCGGATTCCTCGATATAGGCTATCGCGGTCTCGTATGCCTTGTGCTTGACGGCAAGCTCGCTTATCATCTCGTTGAGCGAATCGCGCTTACCGATAAGAGTTGCGGGATCACCGAATTTCGCCTCGAGAGTTGCAACCGTCAATTCATCGCGGCGGTTGAGTTCTGATAGCTGCTCGGACTGCTTGCTGTAAAAGCTTAATTCGCGGTCGACTGTCGCTCTGTCGCGCTCGGGCTTTGTTGCGCCCTCTGCCTCGGCACGAAGCGATTCTACGTCGACGCCCTCTGTCGCGGTATCAAGCAGCTCCTTTTTGGTGCGCCAGACAGCAAGTCTTTCGCCGCTTTCGGTCGAAAGCGCGAGTATTCTTTCGAGCATATCGGCATAATCGACACCCGAAACGTCGATATATTTATTTATACCGGCATCGAGCTCGCGCTTGAGAAGCGAGCAGTGGGTGCGGCTTTCCTCGAAATCCTCGGTGAGCGATTTGATTCTGATTTCGACGTCGTGAATCTGTTTTGCGACGACGGGCTGATTTTCGGAATGCTTTTGAAGCTCGGAAACAGTCATACCCTGCTGCTTTGCGAGCCCTGACGGCTTGGAAATAACGACCGCGCCCGCAACACAAAGAATAACCCCGAGAACCGCGATAACGATTCCCAGTCCCGTTGTCGATTTGCTCGCAAGTGCAGTGATAATTCCGACAACGGCAAGCACCGCGGCAACGATAAAGAGGATATTTGCCGTCTTTTTCGACGACGCGAGAAGCTTTCTCGCCTGCTTTGCGGTTGCCGAATCGAGCGGGCAGGATTCGGAAAGCGCATCGCGCTCGGCTTCTGCCTCCTCGAGCGCCGACGAAAGAGTTTCGCATTCGCGGCATTCGGCGACGTACTCGGTGTTTTTTGCATAAAGTGCGCGGAATTCGCCGTTTTCATCGCGCGATTTGAGCTGAGAAGCCGCCTCGTTGTAATATTCGCGTGCATCTCGTTCCTCGAGCGCGAGCTTGTCGATCGCGGCGAGCTTTTTTTCTGCCTCGTATTTTTCGATATTTTTGCGCTCGACCGTCAGTGCTTCGAGCTTTTTCTCTGCCTCGTCTATAAGTGCACGGCGCTTTTTTATCTCGCCGTTCAGTCTTGTCATTTCTCTGCCCGAATCGACAGAAGCGGTTATTGCCTCCTCCAAAGCGTCGCGTTCGCTCTCGGCTTTCGGCATCAATCCGTTGCCCATACGGCTTTTAATTTCGTTTTTGGCTTTATTAAGCTCGGTGACCGCCTTTTTTGTGCCGACCTGCTCGGACGCGCTTATCGCGATATTGCGCAACCGCTCGGCAAGGATTTCGTCCTTTGTCTGAGGAAGAGTAAGCTGGCGGAAGAACAGTGTGCGTGCGAATACGTCCTCCGAAACACCAAAAAACACCTCGCCCGGAATTTCGCCGACAAACACAGCCTTGCCGCTGTTGCGCTTTACGACCTCGACGCTTTCCTTGCCCGAGGCGAGACAGCGGCGGGAGACGGTATATTTTTCGCCGTCCGCGGTTATATAGATGCTTCCCTCGGAGATTTCGGCATCCCAAGGGGTATAGAGTCTTTTTTCGTTATCGGTCAGGCTCTGCATTCTTCCGCCGACGTAGCCGTAGAAAACGAATTTGATAAACGACGCAAGCGTCGATTTACCGCTTTCATTGGGGGCGGAAAGAATATTAATTCCGCTTTGCGCGGTGACCGAAACGTTTTTCAGCTTGCCGAAGGCGATTATTTCGATTCTTTCGATAGTAACGTTCATTACTGCTCACCTCCGCTGTAATCGACAACGCTTCTGTCCTCCAGCGCGGCGATACCGTACTTCAGCGCAAGCGAAAGCACGCGATACTCCTCGCTGTCCTCATCAAGTGTTTGCATTTTTTCGCGCAGCTTGCTGACAAAAACACCCTTCAACGTATTGCTCTGCTCGAGCTCGGCAAGCTCGGGGACAACACGTGTTTCGTCGATAAGCTCGATATAATAAGGATATTCACAGCCTCTGCCGATCTCGTTTTCGAGTATAACAAATGCGTCCTTCGTTTCGCCCTTCAGGGTGACGCGAAGCGCGGTATCCTCGTTATAGGGGCGGACCGCTTGACGAATACGGTCGAGCGCTTCCATCTTTTCGCTCACACCGCCAAGGTCGACCTCGATCCATTCGTAGCGCGATTTCGAGAACCGCTTCATCGACATATCGGCTTTACCCTTTTCGATAACGCCGTACATCGCACCCTTATATCCGAGCTCGTCGAAGCTTCTGCCCTCGATACAGCCGGGATAGGCATAATAAACGCCGTTTTCACACATAAGGCCCGAGGGCTTATGGATATGACCGAGTGCGATATAGTCAAATCCCGATTCGGCGATTTCCTGCTTGGTTATCGGCGCGTTTGTGCGGTCGCCGGTCAAGTCGCCGTGGCAGACAAGGATATTTATACGCGACGGGTCGTTTATTTTGAATCCCGCAACGGTCGACGAAATGCAGTTTTTCGCCGTAAAGCCGACACCGTAAACATCGACCCCGAGCTCAGAGAGCGAAACCATTTCGCGCTCGCCGCCGAAGATATGAACGTTTTCGGGGAAGCTGACGGTATCATATACCGAGCCCGCAACGTACGGGTCGTGGTTGCCCGGCGAGATAAATATCTTCATTTCGGGGCATTTCGCAAATTCGCGCAGCAAAAGCTCGCGGGTGTCGCGGGTGACGTATTTTCCGTCGAAAAGGTCGCCGCTGATTATAAATATATCCGCCTTCTTTTCGCGCGCGAACATCAGCGCAGACGTAAACGCGGCGCGAAGCTCGGTACGTCTTTTTTCCGCCTCACGCGGTGAAAAGAGCGAAAACGGGGAATCCAGATGGATATCCGCGCAGTGAAATACCTTTACCATATCCTTCTCCTTATATATGAATCATCGCACTCATCGTGCCTCTTATTACGCCGTCACGGCGGTGCGAGAAAAAGTGATCGCTGTTACATTTCGTGCAGATTCCCGCAATCGAAATATTGCTGTCGGCAATACCCGCGCGGTTGAGAACGAGCTTATTCGCTGTATTCAGATCGAGCATATACCTGCTCCCTCTTTTTTCAAATACAAGTCCGCAATCAAAGCCCGCCGACGAAAACGAATCGTAAAGCTCTTCTCCTACCTCGTAGCAGCAGTTATTTATGCAAGGTCCGATCGCGGCGATGATCTTCTCTCGGCTTGCGCCCTGCTTTACCATAAGCTCGACCGCATTCTCGGCGATACCGCCGACAGTTCCCCGCCAGCCCGAGTGGACCGCGGCGCAGACTCTTTTTTCGGTATCGCAAAGCAAGATCGGCACGCAATCGGCAGTGCGGATCGAGAGCAGTAGATTCCTTTCGGCAGTCACCATACCGTCGACACCGTTTTCATACTGCGGAAGAATTATCCCTCTGCCGCGGTCGGTATTATCCGCGAGAACGACGTTTGAGGTATGGGTCTGGTAGCTTCGGCAGATGTCGGTTTCCGACAGTCCGAAAAGCTTTGCCGCGATAGAGTGGTTTTTGATCACGTTTTCCTCGCTGTCGGTCACTTTGCCCGTGCCGATTGCGAAATTCAGGCTCGAAAACGCGCCCTCGCTCACTCCGCCGTTGCGTGTGAAAAAGGCGTGCTTTATGCCGTGGCTATCAAACAGACGGCTTTTATAATAAGGCACTTCGCCGCCGATGTAGAGAAAATCGTTCAATTCCATCACCCTTCTATACCTATTCATTTTATTATATCAAATAAATAAACAAAAGTAAACAAAAAGAAGAGCCTGTTGCTCTCCTTTTTTCGAACTTTTTAGTTCCCACCCGAGCTTTTGCAAAAGCTCGGCAAAAATTTTCAGTTCCCGCGTTGCAAGAAGTTATTTGCCACAGCCTTCTCTCCGCGAGGGTGTTATGTTTTATCAAAACGATTCATAATGAATTCTAATGAAAATGGAGATTTTCGCGATGCGAAAATCCTCCGCACCTCTTCACTCTTCACTCTTCACTCTTCACTTTTCAATGACAATCCCTCCGTCACGGCTTGCGCCGTGCCACCTCCCTTTACACAAGGGAGGCTCATCGCGAGTTTTCACATCTCGTGTGGTACCCTCATCGCGCAAGCGATTTCGATGAAAAATCCCATAAAAATCGGCGACATGCGCGTCGATTTTTATACCTTAGAGCGCCGAGGATTCGGACAACGAACGAAGTGAGGCGCACGAATCCTATGCGAATGTACGGCGCTCACAAAAACGATGAAAATTGTCAAATTTTCATCGAGAGCAAGCGAAGCGAAGCGATATAACCGACCAAAATGCAAAGCATTTTGTGTCGAGAGCGTCAGCGAATATTGAGCGCCTTCTTAAACGTCTCGAACTCATAGCAGGGGAAATGGAGCTCCCACTCGACACCGTTCGACACAAACTCGAGCGCATAATAATACTTCATATACACGTGGCCGTATTGGTTCGCGGTCATCTTGTACTGCTTATAAATACCCTCGTTGAAATACTCGTCCTTATTCCAGGGTGCCATATAAATGCGCTTATCCACGCGGCGAATACCCTTGATACAGGAAAGGTCGATTGCATATTTATTCGCGCGCTCGGCAATACAAAGACGAGTTCCGTCGTTGAACACCTTGAACGCGATATTGATATGCGCGGGGAGTGTTTTTCTCGATTTCGGCTTGATCTCGCCGTTTTTCTGTTTATAGCTGATACAGAGGATATCGGTATCGGGAGTTCCTTCGGGAACAGAAAAATTGCGGTAGATGCTTTCAACGATCATATCGCTGTTTTTATCGGCAAAGGCAAGGTCGCCGGTCTGCACAATTTCCTCGCTGTGCTTATGCGCGATTATCGCAAGAACAGCCCAAACGATTCCGCCGCCGACAGCGATCCAGAGCGCCCACGGGATACGGGCATAGATCTGTGAAAAGCCGACTCCCTCGGTCGAGTTATTGAAATAAAAGCGGACAAACAGAATCGCCATCGCCGCAAAAGCATACCCTGCTATACTCTTTATCAAACGGAGCGCGGTGGGGAGCTTGGTTTTTTCGATTTCCTGCTCGACCTTTTCGTTTGCGCGCTCGAGCGAATCGAGAGTTGCGCGGTCGGTTCTTTCGACAATAAACTCGCTTCCCGCGAGCTCGGTATTATTCTTATCGTTGGTGATATCGGTACCGAAAAGTAATTTCATATTAAAATCTTCCTTTTTACAAGAATTGCCCGAACACGAGAAGCATTCGGGCAATCTGTTTTTAATTATTCAGCTGCTTCTTCAGCATTCGCTTCGGTCGCTTCTTCAGCATTCGCTTCGGTCGCTTCTTCAGCGGGAGCTTCCGCATCCTCTAAAAGAGCGCGAATGGAGAGGCTGAGTCTTCTTCTCTCGAAATCTGCCGCGGTGATCTTTACGGTAACCTTGTCACCGATCTTGAGCACGCTTGCGGGATTGGGAATGGGCTTGTCGGAAATCTGGCTGATGTGGATAAGACCGTCCATATCGGGAAAGATTTCAGCGAATGCGCCGAAGGGCATGAGCGAAACGATAGTAGCGTCAACAACGTCGCCGATGTTGTAGTTGTTCTTGAAGATGTTCCAGGGATCGTTCTCTTCGGTCTTGTAGCCGAGCGAGATTCTCTTCTTTTCCTTGTCAACCGACTTGATGAACACGTTCACGGTGTCGCCGATGTTCAAAACCTCTTCGGGCTTCTTGAGCTTGCCCCAAGAAAGCTCGGAAATGTGAAGCATACCGTCAACTGCGCCGAGGTTGATGAATGCGCCGTAGCTCATAAGAGCACGAACCTTGCCCTCGAACTTGTCGCCTTCCTGTACGTTAGCGAAGAATTCCTCTTCTGCTGCCTTACGGGAGATGCGGTTGGACGCCTTGATAGAGCCGACTGCTCTCTTCTTCTGGTCGTTTACGTCGATGATCTTGAAGCTGACCTTCTGACCTCTGAGTGTTTCGAGCTCTTCACCCTTGGGAACGCCGGTCTGCGATGCGGGAATAAAGACCTTGTTAGGTCCATAAAGTGCGATAACGCCTGCGTAGCCCTTTTCGTTTTTGATGATTTCCTTGACTGTGCCTTCGATAAGCTCGCCCGATTCGTTTGCAGCCTTGATTGCTTCCCAATACTTGTGCATATCGATCTTCTTCTTGGAAAGAAGAACGGTGCCGTCGGAATCACTGAACTTGCCGCAAATTACTTCGACCTCGTCGCCTACCTTGAAAAGCTCGTTAAGGTTGACGCCGCTTTCAGCGGTAATTTCGTCGTACGGGAGAATACCCGTGTGCTTCGTACCAAGGTCAACCTTGACCTCGGTAGGATTGACTGCCAGAACGATTCCGGTAACCCTTTCACCTGTATTTAAAGATTTGAATGACTGTTCGAGCATCTCGGCAAAGCTGAGTTCCTCTCTTGCGATGTCTGCCATCTTGTTATATACCTCCTGTATTATCCCGCTCGGCGTCGATGCGCCGGCGGCTATTGCAATTTTAGTTGCAGAGCGTATCTGCTCTACGTGATTGTCGAGCTCGTTTGCCGATTCGATCATAAACGAATTACTGCAAACCTCACTCGCTATGGCGAAAAGCTTCGCCGTGTTCGAGCTGTTGCGCCCGCCGACTATAACGGCAAGATCGCTTTTTTCAGCCAGCTCGCGAGTCTTTTTCTGGCGGCTTTCGGTCACGTTACATATCGTTTCGAAAACACGCACGTTCGGATAAAGCTCCTTTATCCGTTCCTTACAGCGCTCCCATTCGGCGCCCGAATAGGTTGTTTGTACCGCTAAAATACAATCGCTTTCGTCGATCTCGCCGTTCGGGTGAGAATCGTCTATCGCCGCCTTGTCGGCAAAAACAGTTCCCTTTCCCTTGGCGTGACTCATAATACCCTCGACCTCGGGGTGATGTTCATCGCCGATGACGATAACCGCCGTTTCCATTGGTTGTGCGTCGACTACCTTGTGGATCTTGCTTACATAAGGGCAGGTGGCGTCGATATATCTTATCCCGCGGGATTCCAGATGCTCGACTATCTGTTTTGTCGTGCCGTGGGCACGCAAAAACACGACAGCATCTTCGGGGAGGGAATCAATCTCCGACGCGGTGATAAAGCTCACTCCGCGCTTCTTTAACGATTCGTTGAAAATGCGGTTATGGATAAGCTCGCCGAGGCAGTAGATCCTGCCCGACTGCTCCTCGATGCTTTTATTTATCATATCGACAGCGCGCTTTACTCCGAAGCAAAAGCCGCTGTATTCCGATACCGTGATCTCAGTCATGGTTGTTCTCTTCAAAATCCTCGCAAAGCTTGCCGAACGAATAGGTGGCTATTTCGTGAGAATTCGGGTGTTCGTTCACCGTCGAATATTCCTCATAGCTTATCGGCTTGCCGATATAGACGTGCACCTTGCGGAAGATATTCGGTTTGTTGTTCTTTTTGCCGTAGCATATCGTTACGGGGAGAAGGTCGGCTTTGGTGCGGGTTGCCATAAGTCCGATTCCCGCCAAAGCGTTTTCTGCCTTCGGTGCGGGCGCGGGGATACGGGTTCCTTCGGGATAGATGCCCAAGCAACCGCCGTTTTTCAAAACGTCACAGCTTTTTCGCAGTGCGGCAATATCCGATTCGCCGCGGTTGACGGTGACGACGTGGCAGGCATTGAAGATCCATTTAAGAAACCGCGATTTCTTTGTGAGATCGCTTTTCGCCATAAAGTAAAGCTCGCTTTTTAAAGCGCAGGCGGTGAAAAGCGGGTCGGAAAACGAGGTGTGATTCGAAAAAGCGATGAAAGCTTTGCCGACAGGCTCGTTTTCTCTTCCGTGGTATTCGGCGCGGTAGGCGAGCTTCGCCCAGATGCTTACTGCTCCGCGTACGAACTTATATGCACTCATAAATTGACAACCTTATCTATGATTTTCGCGGCGTTGTCGACGGTTTCCTCTATGCTCATACCCGAATTGTCGAACATTATCGCGTCCTCTGCGGGAATCGCGGGGGCGATCTCTCTGCCGCTGTCGTTCGCGTCGCGCCATTTCATTTCTGCCAGAACGTCCTCATAGGTCGTTTCGACGCCGCGTTGGCAAAGCTCGGCATAGCGGCGATTCGCACGTGCCTCGGGCGAGGCGGTGACAAACAGCTTTACCTGAGCATCGGGAAGAATGACCGTTCCGATATCTCTGCCGTCCATTATTACATTGTTTTCACGGGCGATAGAACGCTGTGTTTCGAGCAAAAATGCGCGCACCTCGGGAATTTTCGAGACGTCGGATGCGTATTTTGAAATAAGAGGGGTGCGGATCTCCTCGCCTATACGTTTTCCGCCGAGATATACCGCGCCGCCGCCGTTTTCAAGCTTCATTTCGATCTTGATCTCGGGGAGGCAGGCAATAATATTTTCGGCATCGTCAGAATCGATCCCGCGGTCCGAAACAAAGAGACCTATCGTGCGGTAGAGTGCGCCGGTGTCGATATATACAAAGCCGTAGCGTTTTGCAAGATTCTTCGCCAACGTGCTTTTTCCCGAGCCCGAGGGCCCGTCCAGCGCTATTTTGATTGTTTTGTTGAGCATAAAATATCACCAAGATACGATTATATACCATTTTGACGAAATTTTCAATAGCTTTTTTAAAAATTTCAGCTCTTTTACAATTTATTTATATATTTCAAGTATAACCCGACCGGGCAAAAAATGCTTCTTGACAGAAAGGCATAATGGGTGTATACTTATATCAACCTAAAATTATTTTAAGGAGAACTATTATGAAGAAGATTTCACTTATTCTCGCTTTTGTTCTCGTTCTTGCTTGCTGCGTATTTGCGGCTTGCTCCGAAGAAAGCGAAACCTCCTCCGAAGCAGCAGCTTCCTCCGAAGCAGCTACCTCTGAAAACGTTTCCAAGGAAGAATCGGTTGCAGCTTCCGAAGCTGAATCCGAAACCGAATCCGAAGCAGCATCCGAAGCTGAATCCGAAGCAGCATCCGAAGCTGAATCCGAAGCTGAAGTTTCTGTTCCCGAAGCAAGCGATGACAACCTCGCTGCAGGCAAGTCCTACACCACCTCTGATCAGTTCAGAATGGGCGGCGCTGACGTGGGTTGGGGCTGGGATCCCAATGCTCCCATCTGCTACCCCGACGAGCCCGGTTCTCTTACCGACGGCGTGATCGCAGCAGCTGACACCACCTATGACAACTCCATCTGGGCAGGCTGGACCGGCGTACATCCCGACTATGCTGCTACCGGCTACGCTTGGATCACCATCGACCTCGGCGAAAGCAAGGATCTTGCTAAGTTCGTTGCTCACATCGGTTCCTCCAAGCTCGACAACGGTATCGGCGCTACCAACATGACTATTGAAGTTCTCGTTTCCGATGACGGCGAAACCTGGACCTCTGTCGGCGACGCTGTTCCCACAGACGATCCCGCAACCTGCTGTATCGCTACCACCATCGAAGGTGCAGGCAGCGGTCAGTACGTTCAGTTCCGCTTCGCAAGAGCAGGCTGGATGTTCATCTCCGAGCTCGAAGTTTACGGCGCGGCTGAATAATTCAAAAGCCAACTGAAGAGAGCCCCGACGGGCTCTCTTTTTTTGCGTTGTAACAGCGAAAAAGACTTCTTATTGACAGAGCCGCTTTTTTGTAGTATAATGTTAAAACAACATTAACTACAAGGAGAACTACTATGAAAAAGATTTCACTTATTCTCGCGCTTGTTCTCGTTCTTGCTTGCTGTGTATTCGCGGCTTGCTCCGAAGAAAGCGAAACCTCCTCCGAAGCAGCGGCTTCCTCCGAAGCAGCTACCTCCGAAAACGTTTCCAAGGAAGAATCCGTTGCAGCTTCCGAAGCTGAATCCGAAGCTGAATCCGAAGCTGAATCCGAAGCTGAATCCGAAGCAGCATCCGAAGCAGTTTCCGAAGACGAATCTGTTGCTGAATCTCTTCCCGAAGACACCGAACCCGTTGAAGGCGAAAACATCGCAAAGGGCAAGTCGGTTACCATTTCCGGCACCGGCATCGGCCACGGCCCCTACACCGCTGACCTCACCGACGGCAACGCTGTCGGCGCGATGGCATACGACGGCACCTGGTTTGCATTCTACTGCAACACCGACGCTGCTGAAGTTAACGCTCCCGACAAGGTTGGCTATGCTATAATTGATCTCGGCAAGGAACAGGATATTGCCGGCGTAAGAGCTAACCTCGTAAACAACACCGGCGCGGCTGTTGTGCCTCCCAAGGCTATCAACGTTTACCTTTCCAACGACGGCGACAGCTGGGAAAAGGTTGGTACTCTCCCCACCTCTACCGCGGAAGACACTGCATACTGGGCAGAAGCAAGCTTTGACGGCAGCGCACGCTACGTTAAGGTTGAATTCGAGCTCGACGGCATCTTCGCATTCGTAAACGAAATCGAAGTTATCGCATAACAACGCATAAAACATTAAAAAGACCGCTTCACGCGGTCTTTTTTGTTATTTGTTATCTCTTATTTTCCTCTTCCGCCGTGTCAAACTCAAGCTTTATAAACAGAGTTCCGTCGCGGAAAAGTGCATTTATTCTGCCGCCCATCTTTTCGACAAGCGTTTTTGCGATAGACAGCCCCAATCCTGTCGAGCGCGCCGCCGAATCAACTGTGTAATAACGCGCAAGTAGCATTTCGCCTGTCACCTGCTCGGGCAGGCTCGCACGGTTTGAAAAGCATATCTCGCCGCCGCTTGTCATCGAAACGCGAAAATCGCCGAGGCTGTATTTGAGCGCATTGGTGATGATATTGCCGAAAACTCTCGAGACGGAAACGCGGTCGAGAACGCAAAGCACCTTGCCCTCGGGCAGATCGAGCTCGGGGGTGATATTATTCTGAACGAAAAGCCCGTAGAACGCGGCAAGCGATTCCTCTAACTCGGCTTTCAGATCGACAGTACTTCCCTTTTCTGTCGCAAGAGATTCGACCACTGCACAGCCGAAGAGCTCCTCGGTGAGATGGTTGAGCACGCCGACGCGGTTTTCTATCTGGCTGATATAGCGTTCGGCATTTTCGCTCTTTTCCTCGTTCTGAAGCAGGTCGAGATAGCCGTAGATCGCGGTTATCGGGGTGCGCAGATCGTGGGAAAGGTTCACTATTTCGTCGCTTATTGTTGAATTCTCCCGATTTTCGCTATTTTCGTGCTCGGGAGCACTGCTCGGCAAATTCCGAACAGCGCGGTTTGATTTTTTGCGTTGGTTAAAATACAGCACCGCGAGCAGAGCCGCCGCGGCAGTCATAACCGCCGCAATTATCCAAGGCAGATACGGTATCATAGTCAACCTCCGATCAGCTTGAACCCGATACCCCAGACCGATTCGATATATTCTCTGCCGCCTGCCGAGCGGAGCTTGCGGTGGAGGTTGCTTATATGCACCTTGAGCGAGCTTTCGGTGCAGTCGGGGGTGTCGTGGCTGATGCGGTCGAGCAGGAGACTTTTGGTTATCACGCGGTTCGGGTTTTGCATCAACAGCTTCAATATCGCGTATTCGGTACGGGTAAGGTGGACCGAAACACCGTTGACGTAAACACCGCGTGCGCCGAGGTCGAGCATAAGCTCGTTTTCCTGCGGTTCGGTACGGTCGATCTCATTCCCGCGCGGCGAGGACAGTCTGAGATGCACGTTTATCCGCGCGAGAAGCTCCTTGGTGTCGAACGGTTTTGTAATATAGTCGACCGCGCCGTTGAGCAAAAGGTCGACCTTGTTGTCGATATCGAGCTTTGCAGAGACAACGATGACGGGAATATCCTTTATATTCGGCAAAAGCAATTCGCCCGAGATGCCGGGGAGCATCAAATCGAGCAAAATCAGGTCGGGGGCTGTGCTTTGAAGCAGATAAAGCGCCTCTGTACCCGAATAGGCGCGCAATACGTCATATCCCTCGCGCACAAGAAGCTCGGACAGCATATCGCCGATATAAACGTCATCGTCGATTATCGCTATCGTTTTGCGCTGTTCCATACCTTGACCGTCCCTTCTCATTTTTGTCGTTTTCATTATATCACGCATTTGCTTTATTGTCAAACAACGCTTCGCGTCGAGAGCGCAAGCGACTTCACAATCCCTCCGTCACGGCTTGCGCCGTGCCACCTCCCTTTACACAAGGGGGGCTCACCGCGTGGGAGTTATGTTTTATCAAAACGATTCATAATGAATTCTAATGAAAATGGAGATTTTCGCGATGCGGAAATCCTCCGCACCTCTTCACTCTTCACTTTTCACTTTTCACTATTCAATGACAATCCCTCCGTCACGGCTTGCGCCGTGCCACCTCCCTTTACACAAGGGAGGCTCACCGCGTAATAGTTATATCTGCAAGAGAAAAATGTGGGAGAAAGTCAAGACAAAGACGGGAAAAAGTCGGGACAAAGATGGGAGAAAGTCGGGAGAAAGTCGGGAAAAAGACGGGATGAAAAAGCGCCGAAAGATATTGTATAATAATCACGTGCAAGGGGGCGGGCACGCGGGCAGAATTACGGCGAGGGGCGAAAAATCGGGCGGAAATCGCTTTGGGGAGAGCGGTTTCAGAAAAAAGAAAGACAAGAAAAAGAAAGAAGCAAAGAAAAAGAAGCTTTTGTAAAAAAGAAAAAAGAAATAAATTTATTATATATAGTTGTTGTTG
>SVRD01000017.1 GCA_015064955.1 Oscillospiraceae bacterium | reverse complement strand
TCGTGCGAATATTGATGGTAGCGATATTGAAGTTGTTGCAGACGACATTTATGCATGGCCCGTTTATCCTAATGTTATAAAATATAGCAACTATATAGTTTATACAGAATTTAACGGAGGCATCAGCGTTGTATCGCCGAACGGCGAGAAGGCTTTGTTGGTCGAGGATGCAACATCAATGAGAAGTCTTCATATTATCAATGATGATTATGTATATTATTCTGAGTGCGCTTATAGTTACGGTTTCTCAGGTTCTTTGAATGCGACATATACTCTTTGGAGAGTGCGCTTGGATGGAACCAATCGCGAACGTTTGTTGTCGCATGAATCGAAATCGTTTGGTTTTGATGTAGCTATATATAATGAAAAGTTACTTATATTTACATCGAACGACATTCATATTTATGATAGTAATTTAGTTGAATCCAACGTATACGATTTTGCCGAGTATGGAATCGATGAATTAGAGCAAATTATCATCAAAAACGGTAATGTTATTTTTTCTATGAGAAATTATGATGAGGAAAGACAAGAATATGTCGTCTACAATTCCAACGGCGAAATCGTATTTGAGTACTAAAGAAGTTATATTCTATATTAACAGATTTGTATAAACACCCTCGTCATCTGTATAAAACAGACGCCGGGGGATACCCCTTCAACTGTATATTCCTATACCTACGATAATTTGGGCAATATCACCCAAATTAGAAAAGACGGCGTAATAATAAACGAATATACCTACGATTCTCTTGGCCAGCTCACCTGCGAAGAGGACGCTGTTGCGGACAAGACGTATATTTATTATTACGATAAATCCGGCAATATAACCCAAAAGGATAGCTACCCGTTTGCCGAGGGCGAGACGATGGGCGACTATATTAGCTATATCGCGCCCCAAAGGCAGACTGTCGCAACCTACACCTACGGCAACGGCGTTTACGATGATGCGCTAATTCCGGCTGCTGCATTGTGTTTTATAACTGTATTTGATACAAACTAAGTGCATTATTGCGAAGTATGTGGTGAAACATGGTAAATAAAAAAGTGAGTGATTCTACAAAATACACACGATATATATTAGAGTTTATTTATACCGATATTCAAGAATTGATAGAAAATGTTTTAAATGACTCTATTAGCGATCCGCACTATTCTGCAGTTGCCGCGAATAATCTTATTATTTGTTATTTGAGTATGGCTGACCATTTAAATACAAAATATGATTCTGTTCGGGATTTCATAATTGAACTTGGGTTCTCTGAAGAGGAATATGAAATATTTGAAAAGAAGCGTTGTGATGAAAGCGCATACTACATCGGGGAGCAGTTTCGATATGAGTGATATAAAATAGTGAACGATAGGTAATATAACCAAAAAGGATATATATCCTTATCACAGCGGCACATTAATGGCGGACTATACCAGTTACCTTGCCGACTATAAGGAAACCCAAACACCACATGGGGCGATCTGCTCACCGCGTACAACGGAACGGCAATCACTTATGATATGCGGTCGGCAACCCGTTAAAGTGGCGGAATATAAGCACAATGACGTGGAAGGGCAGAGAACTGCAAGCAACAAGCAGTTGCTCTGTTTCTCCACAAAATCGAAAAAAATCCCCGATGCTCTGCGATAACAGACTGTCGGGGATTTGATTATTATAATAGTGGGCAATCACGAACGCTCGAAGGTGAGTTTGGCAGACGGGATATTAAGGTCGGGGTTGAAAATATCCTTGACGAAGATCGAGAACATATCCTTGTCGTATTGGCAGGTGCCCGAAACATATACTTCGCTTCCGTCGGAGTTGGTTATCGATACCTTGCCGTCTTCAATATCGGAAAATACAAGCGATATCTGCAGGGTATTACCGTTTTTGTCGAGCATAGAAGCATTTTCGATTTTTCCGTCATCGGATACCGAAAACGTAATTCCGACAGCTTCGCAGGACCAAGTCGTATTCGGGCAGTCGATCGGACGTTTTGCTTCGCCGCACGCGGTCAGAACGACGCAGAACAAAATTAAAAACGTAGTAAGCTTTTGGATTTTCATAAAAACTCTCCGCGATCGGTAATTGTGCTATTGGCATTGTAGCATTTCAACTGCAAAAAGTCAAATGCTTATTTTGTTTTTTATACGTTGCTTTGCTGATTTGGGTTGAAGCATTCAATATCGAAGATTTCGATGATGAAATTCGGAAATATTTATGTAAATAATGGCGATTTTGCTGAAAAAAACTATTGACAAGTCGTATTTGCAGTAGTATAATCCGTTATGTAAAATTTGAATATCACAAAAACGACTATGACGAAGACGGTCGGAACGTAATGCGTACAGAGAATTGTCGGTTGGTGCGAGACAACAGCAAAGCATTCCAATGGCTTATCACTTCTGAGTCGGAGGACCGAAAGCTTAATAGCAAGTAGACTCCTTCCGTAATGCTGCGTAAAAGCAAAGAGCTTGTTTGAGCTCGTTAAGTGACGGAATTTATCTTCCGTAATTTGAGTGGTACCGCGGGTTTATAACTCGTCTCAAAGATTTTTTTGAGACGGGTTTTTGTTTTATTCAAATTAGAATCCATTACCAAAACTGCCGAAATTGAAAGGAGAAAACACAAAATGGATTACAGTTTGAAAGAGGTTGCAGGAAGAATCAAGGATCTGCGCGAGGCAAAAGGCTATACTCAGGAAGAGCTTGCAAGGCTTACCGGAGTATCGGTTGAAGAGTATGCCGTTTTAGAAACGGGCGAAACCGATTTCAGCTTTACTTTTATTTACAAATGCGCAAAGGCTTGCGGTGTTGAGGTTGTTGATCTTCTCGACGGAACAAGCACGACCTTGAGCTCTTTTGCGATCACAAGAAAAGGCGAAGGACTTAAAATTTTAAAACAGCACGGTGTTGAATATAACAACCTTGCGCCTAAATTCAAGGAAAAGCTTGCGGAACCCTTTTTGGTCAAGTTTCCTTATCTTCCCGAAGAGCAAGATGCTCCAATGAAGCTTAATTCCCACAAAGGACAGGAATTTGACGTAATCGTAAAAGGCTCGTTGAAGGTTCAGGTGGGCAATCACGTAGACGTTCTTCATGAAGGCGATTCTATTTTCTATAACAGCCTTATTCCCCACGGTATGATCGCTGTCAGCGAGGGCGGTTGTGAATTCCACGCGGTAGTTCTTAATCCGCAGGACGGAAGCGTAAGCGAGGAATATCCCGAAGTGCCCTACGTTGCTCCGAAGGCGGCAGCAGAGAAGGAACCCTCGGTAACAACCGTTGCCGACAATTTTGTTGAATCCTTCTATGATGAAAACGGAGTATTCAGCGGAATCAAGTTCAAAAATGAAGATAAATTCAATTTTGCCTTCGACTGCGTCGACGCTATCGCGGAAAAGAATCCCGACAAGCTTGCAATGATGTGGGTGGCGAACGATAAGTCGGACCGCAGATTTACTTTTAAGGATCTGAAGCGTTATTCTGCAAAAACCGCAAACTATTTCGAATCGCTCGGTATTCAAAAGGGCGATACCGTAATGCTTGTGCTCAAGCGTCACTATCAGTTCTGGTTCTGTATGCTCGCGCTTCATAAGATCGGTGCAATCGCTATCCCCGCAACCAACCAGCTTGTAGAGCACGATTTTGAGTACAGATATAAAGCCGCAAAGGTAAAGGCAATCGTTTGTACTGCGGACGGCGACGTTTCTGCCGAGGCGGAAAAGGCGGCAAATGCTTTCCCGGGAATGTTAAAGATCCTTGTTGGCGGTAAAAAGGACGGCTGGAACGATTTCAATGTTGAAATGGAGCGCTTCAGCACTCATTATGAACGTACCGAAAACACCCCCTGCGGAAACGATCCTATGCTTATGCTCTTTACCTCGGGTACTACCGGTTATCCGCGTATCGCAACCCATTCTTATAAATATGCGTTGGGTCATTATCCCACCGCAAAGCATTGGCACAACGTAAATCCCAACGGATTGCATTTCACAATTTCCGATACCGGCTGGGGCAAAGCGCTTTGGGGTAAGCTTTACGGACAATGGCTCTGCGAAGCAGGTGTATTCACCTACGATTTCGACAGATTCCATTCCGAAGATATACTTCCTATGTTTGCGAAGTACCATATCACGACCTTCTGCGCGCCTCCTACAATGTACCGCTTCTTTATCAAAGAGGATCTTTCCAAATACGACCTCTCTTCGATCGAATATGCCACCACTGCGGGCGAAGCGCTTAACCCCGAAGTATTTAACCAATTCAAGAAGGCAACGGGTCTTACCATTATGGAGGGCTTCGGTCAGACCGAAACCACGTTGTCGATCGCCAATTTTGTCGGCTCTACTCCCAAAATCGGCTCTATGGGTAAACCCAGCCCGCTCTACGACGTAGTTGTTCTTGATCCCGACGGAAACGTTTGCAAGACCGGCGACACCGGCGAGATCTGTATCCGTGTTAAAGACGGCGAATCACCCTGCGGACTCTTTATCGGTTATTATCTTGACGAAGAAAAAACCAATGAGGTTTGGCACGACGGTTACTATCATACCGGCGACCAGGCAAGTATGGACGAGGACGGTTATCTCTGGTATGTCGGACGTATCGACGATGTGATCAAATCCTCGGGCTACCGTATCGGTCCGTTCGAGGTCGAAAGCGTTATTATGGAGCTTCCTTACGTTTTGGAATGTGCTATCACTCCTGTTCCCGATCCGGTCCGCGGTCAGATCGTAAAGGCGACTATCGTTCTTGTAAAGGGTAAGGAGGGTTCGGACGAACTGAAAAAGGAAATTCAGGAATACGTAAAAACACATACCGCACCCTATAAGTATCCGAGAATCGTTGAATTTGTTTCCGAGCTGCCCAAGACTATCAGCGGCAAGGTAAGACGTGTCGAGATCCGTAAAAACGATTTGGAAAAAATGGGTAAATAATAGAAAACCATAGCCGCAGGGGGAATCTCTCTGCGGCTATAATTTAAAGCGAGGTGAACGGGATTGAAAAAAACATACGTAACGTCTATGCCAAACCGGATAGGCGCATTTTTGAAGGCGAGTAGATGCTTTTCTGCTTTGGGAATCAATATCACCCGTGTCAGCTATAACAAGGCGGTGGATTCGCACACCTTGTTTATTGACGCCGAGGGAACGGAGGAACAGCTGAAAAAGGCGGATGCGGAGCTTGGGAAAATCGGATATTTGCAAAGCAACGCAAATAAAACGAGCATAGTTCTAATCGAATTTTGTCTTCGGGACGTTCCCGGAAGTGTTACAGATATACTTACGCTTATAAACGAATTCAATTTCAATATTTCTTATATCAGTTCTCAGGAAAACGGAACCGATTATCAATTCTTTAAAATGGGCTTGTACGTTGATGACCATGAGAAAATCACGGAATTTCTGAAGGAAGCGGAGCAATTCTGCAGAGTTAGGGTTATCGATTACAACAGCTCCGAGAAGGTTTACGATAACAGCATTTTTTATAATACCTATGTTATGGGATTGTCTCGAACAATGGGGCTTTCGGAGGAGGTTTGCCGAGAATTGCTGGTACACGTGAATCTTGCGATGCAAACGCTCGACGAGCAGGGGCTTTCTCCGTACAGAACCTTCGACAGCATCAGTAAATTTTCGGAATTGCTCGGAAAGTCAAAGGGAAAAAGCTTCAATCCGCGAATAAGCACACATAAGATAACCGATAATACCGAAATCATTCTTGTAGAGCCGCCCTGCGGAAGCAATACAATAATAATTAAAAGCAACGGAGTCGTTTTATTTGTTGATAGCGGTTACGCTTGCTACAAGGAGGAGATGCTCGGAATCATCGAAAAAATACTTCCCGAGTATGACTCTATGGAAAAACAGATTCTTGTAACTCACGCGGACGTCGATCATTGCGGATTGCTCCCGTTGTTTGATAAGATAATCGCAAGTCACAAAACGGCAAATTGTCTTTCAAATGAATACAACGGCAAAAACGGTTACAGAGAATCCAATCCGATCCATAAACCTTATATCAATATCTGTAAAATTCTCACGTCGTATCAAGCGGTAAATCCGGACAAGATAACTGTGCCTTGGAATGATATTCAAGATCTGACCGAACCGCTTACACAAATCGGCTTTTTCGATTTCGGGGAATTGCATTTTGAGGTATATGAAGGCAAGGGCGGACATCTGCCGGGAGAGATCGTACTGATAGATTACTCAAAGCATATTGCAATCACCGGAGATATTTATATCAATACTCATAATTTGACCGCAGAACAGGCAGAGTATAATCGGTATGCACCGATACTTATGACCTCGGTTGATACAGATCCGAAGCTATGTTTGCAGGAACGAAAAGCGATCATGCAAAGACTTGGCGTGGGGAATTGGCAAATCTTCGGTGCACATGGGTTTAAAAAGGATTATTTTGTAAATGCATAGTAAAAGGCGGTCATAACTGCGCATAAGTTATGACCGCCCGTTTTTTAATCCGAAAATTCTTTTTCCTTTACATAGTCAATAAATACCTTGAGGCTTTTAGATATCCATTTGTTTTTATGGTATATGAGCTGCTTCCATATCTCGATATCCATATCTTTAACGTCAAGGTAACAAAGCTTTCCCGATTCGATCAGATCGTTTGTTACAAAATCGGGGAGGTAGGAAAGCATATTGCTCTCTGCCACGACGGACGTAATAATATCTGTTCTTCCGATTTCAAGAACAGGGGTGATTTCCAAAGAACGCTTGGCAAGCTCTTTGTCGAAAACACGTCTGTATCCTTGACCGTATTCGGTCAAAATAAAGGGCTCGTTGATTATGTCCCTGATAGAGAGATTTTTGATTCCCGCAAATTTCGAATCGGCTCTTGCAACAAAGTGCATGGAAAGCCGCTGCTCCTTTGCGATGATATAATCCTTGTTATAAGAATGATTATCGAGAGTGATAATAATATCTGCTTCGTTGTGGTCGAGCATATCGAACATGACCGTAGTGTCAGCAGTGGTGAATTTTATGGATATAGAAGGATAATTATCGTGGAAGTCGATATAATGGCTGTTTATCATTTCATCGCATACCGAATCGGGAGCCACAACATTTATGTGACCGGTAAGCTCGTCGTCTTTTGCAAGATTATCCTTGAATTCGTTTGTAAGCGCGCGGATCTGGTGAGCATAGGAAACCAATTCGCGACCGCGCTCGGTTAGTGTGGTCGTGTGGTTGATTCTTTCAAATAAAAGACAGCCGAGCTCGTCTTCAAGCTGCTTTATCTGAAAGGATACGGTCGATTGCGAATAACCGAGCAGCTCGGCGGCTTTTGTAAAACTGCCCAGCTCTGCAACGTGTGTAAACGTGATTAAATTTCTTAATTCCATAAGCTTTCTTAGTATCGAAAATATCGATAGCCTCTATCAAAATCATTTGTTTGACTAATGTCGAATCTTATTATATAATCATCGACAGATAAAATCAAGTCCTGATGATTAATTTGTTTTGGTTTTAAATAAGGAGGGATTCCAAATGACAAACGCACAGCTTTATACCGTCATTGCACTGTGCATATATGCTGTTGTAATGGCGGCTATCGGATGTGTTAGTTATGGAAAATCAAAAACGCTCGACGGATTTCTGATCGGCGGAAGAAAGATCGGCGCTTGGTCAACCGCTTTTGCTTACGGAACCACCTATTTCTCTGCGGTAGTCTTTGTCGGATATGCAGGTCAGCACGGTTGGAATATCGGTATCGGAGCTATATGGATCGGTATCGGTAATGCCGTACTCGGCTGTTTGCTTTCTTGGTTATTGCTTGCCAACCGTACAAGAAAGATGACAAAGCATCTTGATGCGAAAACTATGCCGGATTATTTTGAAAAGCGCTATGGATCAAAGGGTATGAAGGTATTGGCGTCGATTATAATTTTCGTATTTCTTGTACCGTATTCCGCGGCTGTTTATAAAGGCCTCGGCGCTTTGTTCAGCTCTGTTTTTCCTGCTGTTCCCACTTGGATCTGGATGCTTATAATCGCTTCTCTTACCGCGATTTATCTTGTTGCGGGCGGATATATGGCTACCGCATATACCGACTTGGTTCAGGGTGTTATTATGATTGTCGGTGTGGTCTGCCTTGTTTTTGCGGTACTTAATCACGAAAACGTAGGCGGAATATCGGGTCTTATGGAAAACCTCGGAAACTTTCAATCTCTGCCGGATGATCCAAATCCCGTCACCGGCGAACAGTTAACCGGTATATTTGGTGGCTCCTCGTTCAGATTTCTTTGCTTCAATATTATGCTTACAAGCTTTGGTACGTGGGGACTTCCTCAAATGATAGGCAAATTCTATGCTATCAAGGATACCGCGGCTATTAAGCGCGGCACGGTCATCTCTACGATCTTCTGTACCGTAATCGGTTGCGGTGCGTATCTTATCGGCAGTACGTCGCGTCTTGTACTCGGCGGTCAATTGCCGGACGGCGGTATCGACTCGGTAATCCCCGAATTACTTAATCGTGTTTTGGGCGAGGGTGTTCTCGGATTGATTTTGCTGGCAATTATAATGATACTTCTTCTTTCCGCTTCGATGTCGACCTTGCAGGCTGTTGTTCTCACCTCTGCTTCTGCGGTTGCAGTTGACCTTATTCCCGCTGTCAGAAAGAAAGAGACCAAGTCCGAAACACAAATGCTTTTAACAAGAATTCTTTGCCTTGCATTTGTCGCTTGCTCGTTTATCTTCGCAACTCAAAACATTCCGATCATCGTCAGCCTTATGTCATTCTCCTGGGGTCTTGTTTCCGGCTGCTTTATCGGCCCGTACATTTGGGGATTGTTTTCAAAGAAGATCACCAAAATCGGTGCATACGCAGGCATCCTTTCGGGTCTTCTCACCGTTGGCGGTGCAACACTTGTCATTACACTTACCGACAGCTTCTCGGCTGCCGCTGCGAAATCTCCCGAAATGGGCGTTGCGGCTATGGCGATCTCGATGATCGTTGTGCCGGTGGTAAGCCTGTTTACCAAGAATAAAAAGGCAGAGGCGGAACGTGTTGAAGCACTTTTCAAATGCTACAACGAAGAATAAAAGACACTTTTGGTACCCGATATTCAAAGTGATAAGCTTTGATAGAATAGAGCCTTTATCCTTTGAGGACAAAGGCTCTTTTTGATTTAATACTATGAATAACTAAGGTGATTTTAATACTATGAATAATTAAGGTGATTAAATGTATTTTGATGAGCAGAACAGAGTGAATCAAAATTCTTTTTACCCCTTGACATTGACCTTGCGTCAAGTGATATAATAAGCTTGGAAAGGGGAGGGTGAGATATGAAAGAAAAAATGCTGTTTGACATATCGGAAGTATGCGAAATGCTGAGCATAACCTCCCGAACACTCCGTTTTTATGAGGACAAGGGACTGATTTCAAGCACCAGAGAGTTTTCGAACCGTCGTAAATATAGTGTAGAACAAATCGAGCTTATCAAAAAGATACTTGTTTTGCGTGCACTGGGATTGAATGTCGCAAAGATAAAGCAGATACAATCGGGCGACAGCGATTTGAAGCAAGCGATAATTGAGCATAAAGCGAAAATATTGGCAGCGATGGTCGCAAGATCAAAAGAGATAAAACTGCTTGATGAGGCTTTGAGTACGTTGGAGCACGACGGCGATATATTCCGCAACGATTCATACGGTGATAGCCCAATGCTTCAAAACGACACAGTTGTATACGTTACAGAAAGCTTTATTTCGGGTGATTATAAATCGGTTTTTGAAAGATTTTCGGAAAAGCTTCAGGCATATACTCCGCTAAGAGCATTTGAACGAATAGTTGCCGACACCTTGGCACCTTTGGGGAAATTTGTGTCGTTGGAAGGTGTAATACAGGACACAATCGAAAAGAACGTTTTTTACAGTTATCTTAAATACGAAAAATTGGGGTTACGCATAAAAACCGTACTGCTTGATAACGAAATTCACGGATTTTGGCTTACTTATTGTGAGTTGTAGGAGGTTGAAATGTCTTTTTTATATGGCACTTTGGCTGTTATTGTTTTCCTTGCATTTATTGCAATATGTACCAAGCGAAGCATAAAGGATAACATATACGTTTGCCCTAACTGCAAAACTCGTTTCAAACCGTCAAAACGTAAGAACTCTTACTTCGGGAATATGTCAAACGAATCCGAGGTGTTAAAATGCCCTCATTGTAAAAAAATTACGATTTGCAGTCTGTCAAACAATCAAGATCAAATATAGCGGGGTGGTTTTATGTTAAAACGAATTTGCGCAATTTTGCTGCTGTTGGCTTTAGTCATTTGCTTCACAGGGTGCGAGATACATTTTGCCGACGGAACGAGGTATGAGGTTCCGTGGTGGTTTGCCGCTTTGTTTGCCGTGCCGTTTTTGATAGTCGGAGGGATATTGATATACGTAAACTGCCCAAAAGAATTTTGGGCATACTGCCCTAAATGCGAACAGCGATTCTACGTTAAAAAACGTGTTATGCAGCTGTCCGCTTCGCATTCTTCTGTTGATGGCTTCGGCTTTATTTACAGATGCCCCTGCTGTAAAACAAGACATATCTGCTATAAATCGTGGGACAACTAAAAGAACACCGCCAAGGGCGATGCGTCACAGTGATAAATTACCTTTAAACCGTCATTTTTGCACAATACTACATCAAAAAACTGCGATATACACTCGTATTATCGCAGTTTTTTCTTTGTCTTGTAACAAAAACATCAGGTTTTAAGGTGCAAAGCAGTTTTCTCACTATGACGCATCGCCCTTCCTTGGCGGTGTTTTGTTATATTGTTTTCTATGTAATTATATTCTTCGGCGGCAAGAACGCAATCGCGTTTTTCGGCACTTGTGAAAAAAATTATCTTTTTTCGATTTTTTTATAGACGTTTTTGATGTTTACGACATATATATTATGAATGGGTAACACAAAAAGTGAGCGTAGCTAACCTTATAAACAGTATTTTGGGCATTATTCGAAAAAATTTAAAAAAATTTATTGGTGTTTTGGGTTCTCGTGACATTAATACAAAAGGGGGCAAAATATACGATTGTTTTTCGTATATTGAAAAAGCACTCTCTTGTTGGTATAATCGTTTAAAGGGTCACGGACGTCGAAAGTCGACGCTTTTCGGTCCAAACTGTCGAAAATACTTGTAATAAGGAGGCAAAAGTGAATACGAAGCAAAAGGTCAACCGTCCTTTGACTGCGGACGAATCGGTTTTTGTCGAAAAATTGATCGAAGACAACAAAAAAGCTATCAAAAACATAATATACAACGTGCTCGGCAAAGACTATGAGTATCTTGCAGAAGATACCATATACGACGTGTATTTGCTTATTTGCCAGAAAATCGACGTGTTGAAGAACCACAGCAACCCAAAGGCTTGGATATTCGTAGCCGCAAGATACGTTGCGCGCGGGGCGGTAAAGAAGAGCAAGCGGCACAAGACTGTACCAATCGAAACGATAGATAGGCTTCCGAGCGGCATTGATATTGAGGAAGAGGCCATATATAATATGTGGCTTTGCAATAACGTTCCGGAAAAGCTTTTGGGAAGCTTCACAAAAAGAGAGCTTCAGATTTATCATATGATTTACGTCGAAGGGAAAACACACAAAGAAACGGCAGATATACTTGGGCTTACACAGCACGCCGTACTCAATTTCAAAAGCAACATAAAAAAGAAGATAAAAGATTTGATAAAAAACAAAAAATTTTAAAAATTTTCATTGGTGTTTTGTCAACACAGACATTAATTAAGTGAGGAGGGAAGAGATTGATGAATAAAAAGCTTGAAAATATGAACGGTCAAGAGATAAAGGAATTGATTAATAACAGCGTAATAACAATAGAATCGCTCGATACGGAAGCTTTGGCAAAGCTTATGGACTACGAAACCGATATGCTTTGTTTCGGAAGCGGCGACACGGAATTAATCTGTCGATGCTCGGAACGTTTGGATTCTCTCCGCGAAAACGGCATAACCGATGAGAAATTTGACAGTGCAATAAACAAAGCAAAAGCAACGCTCGGTGATAACGCCGCATCGGAAACCGAAGAGCAGAAATCGTCCCGCAGAAAACCGCGCTATGTATTGAAGCGTATCGCGATAATAGCGGCGGCAATTCTCATAATGCTGACCTCTACCGTTGCAATCGCAAGCGCGTTTGGTGTTGATATATTGGATTATATAAGTCGGATTGTCCGTCAGGATAAAGGTTCCGAAATCGTTGTAGGCGATTTCACATTTGATAATATGGGCGAGTCAAAAAAATATTCATCCTTTGAGGAAATGCTCGAAATAGAAAATTTGGATATTTTATATCCGACAAAGTTACCCGAAGGAGTTTATATAAATAAAGTATACGCATTTGACGATACGGTTGCTGAAAAAACCATTTCTGTCACTACCACCGATGCAAACATTCTTTTTTCAATATCAATACAATATAAAAAGGTTTTTCTTGTTGATCGTGCCGACGAGGTTTTAACAGTTAACGGTATCGAATTTTATATAAGAGATAATTATGCCATGTGTTATCATAATGGCGATTATTATTCGATAAAAGCCGATAATTACGAAGATTTAATTTTAATTATTGATAATATGAAGGAGTAAAAACAAAGAAAAGGCAATAAGAGTTTTTGTTTTTGCTTGTAATCGTTACAGCTTTAAAGGCTGCCACGAAAAAAAGAGAAAAGAAGAATAATATGATTAAAGAAATGACTTTTGGCGAGTTTATCGCCATAAAACGTAAACAGGCAAAATACACTCTGAAGGAGCTTGCGGAGATTTTGGACCTTTCGCCTACCTATTTGTGCAATATGGAGCACGGGAAGCGTCCCGCGCCGTCCTTCGAGATTCAGGTTATGATGGCTTGCGCTCTGTTTTTGAGCGACGAGGATTGCTTCAGAATGTTTGATCTTGCCGCCAAAACCAAGCTCAGAAGAACAATACCGAGCGACATTCTCGACTATATTTACAACGACAACGATGTCGGCGCTTTTTTGCGTACCGCTTCAAAAAAACAGCTGAAGGGCAAGGATCTGTTGACACTGATCGGCTGTGAATAAAAGCTTAACGTTCGCCAAAACGCGAACAGAGTGAGTCTTGATTTGCGGACTTGAGTGAGAGTGCGGCAAACGCGGGTTTGTGTTTACTATTGAATAGTTGAGCCACGAGTGGTATAATGCAGTTGTAAATAAATTAAAGTCGGTGAAAAGATGAACGCTTTGAAGCTCTCGTTTGATATCAGCAAAATTCCTTTTTATGCCGTTTCGTACAACGGTCAAAGAAAAAGCGTCGAAATAGATATTTCGCATCGCGGAATACACTGCGCGGTAGGATATGATTCACATTCCGAACCGCTTGTACTCAAAGGAAGCGCGGCGGTCGGTGACAGCGTTGAAGTTGTTTTGATGAGCCACAGAATAGAGCTTTATATAAACAGAATTCTCGTTGACGAGGAATGGCCTATCGGGAATTGCTTGTTCGAAATCGGCGGATTTGACGGTAACGACACCATAACAGCGGAGTTATACACCCCGCAAACGAACGAAGAAGACAGCGTTGTCGCTGTTTTTGATAACGCGGAGGGCTGGAAGCCCGAGGAAAATGTTTTTGTCGGCGACTGTATGCCTTACGTAAGGGACGGCGAATACCATATTCTTTATTTAAAGGACCGTCATCATCATTACAGCAAATGGGGAATGGGCGCACACCAATGGGCGCATATTTCCACAAAGGATTTTGTGCGGTGGTCGGTTCATCCGATGGCTGTCGAAATAACCGACCCGAGCGAGTGCTCGATCTGCACGGGCTCTTGGATACGGCACGACGGGATTGAATATTTGTATTACACAGTAAGACGCGGCGGAAGTCTTGCGGCGCCTGTTCGGAGAAGCATATCCTTCGACGGATATCATTTCAAAAAGGATTTTGATTTCGGATTTGAACTTCCCGAAAAATATAATCGCGCCGTCGCCCGCGACCCAAAGATAATAAAGGGCGGCGACGGATTGTTCCATCTTATATTGACAACCGCACTTGCCAAAGAGGGCAGGGGCTGTCTTGCTCATTTCGTTTCGCGCGATATGGATAATTGGCAGGATACGGGCAAGCCGATTTATGTTTCGAGCGACAGCACCGAGCCCGAATGTCCCGACTATATCGTTTATAACGGAAGATATTATTTGATATTCAGTCTCGGCGGAAAAGCGCGGTATATGCTTTCGGAAAGTCCGTTTGACGATTGGAAAACACCCAAATGCCCCGAAATCTCCTGCGCTTCTGTTCCCAAGGGTGCGGTTTGGGGCGATAAAATCGTTTTCACCGGATTTAAAGGGATCGACGGCTATGCCGACACGATGACCTTTAGATCTGCCGCCGCGGACGAAAACGGCGAGCTGGTTTTTCTTGACAGTGATTCTGTAGTATAGTATAATTAATATAGAAAATACTCGATTTACGATTTATATGAAAGGAGCGTTACAATGAAAAACAGAAAACATAATATTAAAATTTGTGTTGCGATATTTTTGTTAAGTTCGGTTTTATTAAGCGGCTGTTTGCCGCGGGAAGAAAAAACGTCCGGTGAAAGCAGTGTAAGCGCTTCCGAATCGGAAATCAGCGTAGAAATCAGTTCGGAAGCAACGGTTGAGTCTTCGGAAGATATTTCTTACGAATCAAGCATAGAGAGTGCTCCTTCGGAAGATAGTTCGATTTCGGAAGATAGCTCGCAACCCGATGATAACTCTCAACCTGAAAACGATGGCGATACCGCATACGACTGCAAGCTTATCGTAAAAGGTGTAGATATCACCGAAGGAAGCGGTGTGAAGATGTATAACGACCGAGCAGAGTTGCCATTCGTCGCTATAATGGAAGCGTTGGGCGTGGATTTTGAATGGGAAAGTAATACTGCGGCTCGTATGTATTATGGCGTAAACTCGCCTATGTCATTGGATATTAAAAACGGCGAATTGCAGTGGGCGAATGGGTCTTCCGAGATAAATCATTTTTCCGAATACAGCGATTCCTCTCTAAAATATACCCCTATGGAAAAGGAAATTTTGATTGACGACGTTAATTTCGCTGCCTTATTAAGCGAACTGGATATGTATTTCAGAATTTATGATTTTGATATAGATTACGAAGACAAGGTTATACGAATCGGCAAAGGTTTAAAGGAGTATGAGTATTACGAATGCACGTTAATCGTAAATGGTAAGGACATCACCGAAGACAGTCACGCTGTGATGGAGAATGGCAACGGAATTTATGTTCGTCTGCCTTTTGTCGCTATAATGGAAGAGCTTGGGGCGGAATTCGAATGGGAAAGCAATCGCTATGCAAAAATGCATTTTCAGGAAGCAACATTTTCTTTGGATATTGACAAAGGTGAATTGTTGAAAAAAATCGCCGATGATTCTTACACAAATCTCTTTGTCGTTTATGGCGGAGGACCTTATGAAAATACTGCGATTGATAAAGAACTGCTTCTCCATGAAGTTCGTGCCAGGTCGTTTTTCTCTGAAGTTGGCATAACACTTGATATCAACTATGAAGAAAGAATTGTAACTATCGTTAGCTCGCCAAATCCTCCGTTTTCGGACGATTAAGAACAGGATAAGGCAGTTTTACAAAATTTTATTCACCATTTTAAAAGGGATTCACTTTTCTTCCGTAAAACGCACTTAATACAAATTACCGCAATCTGTGAAAACGGCGAGCTGGTTTTCGGATAAATGATTAACACCGTCAAAAGTCGGGTTTTGGCGGTGTTTTTTCTTATCGGTTGTAATTGTTACACAAAGAGCTTGTTTTCAAGAGCGAATATTTTAGCTTTGCAAGCGGCGAAAAAAACAAAAGGCTATTTACTTTTGGCGAAAAATGCGATATAATAGCAATAACTTTGAATTTTACATCAATATAAGGAGTGTAATCTTAATGAAACTTTCACCTCTTCAGATTGCAAGATACCAGTACAACCCCAAATTGCCCGGCATGCTCAGAAACGGCATTTCCGAAATTTGTGTTAAGAACGGTCTTCCTACCGAAAGCGTTGCGGATCAGGAAAAGATTCAGGCTTTGTTCCCCAACACCTACGGCAAGAATGAAATCACCTTCCAGAAGGGCGAAAACACCGCTGAAGCTAAAAAGCAGGTTGTCGGTGTTATCCTCTCGGGCGGTCAGGCTCCCGGCGGACACAACGTTATTTGCGGCTTGTACGATGCATTGAAGGCTACCGACAAGGACAACGTGCTCTATGGCTTCAAGGGCGGTCCCTCGGGTCTTTTGGAAGACGATTATATAATTTTTGATGATGAATACATCAATCAGTACCGCAACACCGGCGGCTTTGATATCATCGGCTCGGGCAGAACCAAGCTCGAAACCGAAGAACAGTTCGCAATCGTAGCAGAGGTTTGCAAGAAGCACGGCATCAACGCTATCGTTATCATCGGCGGTGACGACTCCAACACCAACGCGGCTGTTTTGGCAGAATACTTTGCGGCAAACAACGCAGGTGTTCAGGTTATCGGCTGTCCCAAGACTATCGACGGTGACCTTAAGAACGAGGATATCGAATGCTCCTTCGGCTTCGACACCGCTACAAAGACCTATTCCGAAATCATCGGTAATATCGAGCGTGACGCTAACTCCGCAAAGAAGTATTGGCACTTTGTTAAGGTTATGGGCCGTTCTGCTTCTCACGTTGCTCTCGAATGTGCACTCCAGACCCGTCCCAATATCTGCCTTATCGGTGAAGAAGTTGCAGCAAAGAAGATGTCTATGGCTGAAATCGCAGACACTATCGCAGATTCTGTTGCAGCACGTGCGGCAAAGGGCTGGAACTTCGGCGTTGCTATCATTCCCGAAGGTATTGTTGAATTCGTTCCCGAATTCTCTGTACTTATCAAAGAGATCAACGAGCTTTTGGCAGGCGAAAAGACCAATGAATTCAATGCACTCCTCACCTGGAAGGACAAGTACGAATTCATTCAGGAAGGTCTTACTCAGGAGTCTATGGAAGTATTCTCGATCCTTCCCGACTCTATCCAGCGTCAGCTCTTCCTCGAACGTGACCCCCACGGCAACGTTCAGGTTTCGCTTATCGAATCCGAAAAGCTCTTCTCTGCGCTTGTTGCAGACAATTTGAAGGCTCGTAAGTCTGCAGGTACATACAACGGCAAGTTCTCTGCGCTTCACCACTTCCTCGGCTACGAAGGACGTTGTGCATTCCCCTCGAACTTCGATGCAGACTACTGCTATTCTCTCGGCTACAACGCATTTATGCTTATTCAGTACGGCTACACCGGCTATCTTTCCAAGGTTTCCAACCTCAGCAATCCTGCTGAAGAATGGGTTGCAGGCGGTATGCCTATGACCAAGATGATGAACATCGAAAGAAGACACGGCAAGGACAAGCCCGTTATCCGCAAGGCACTTGTTGAGCTCGACGGCGCTCCCTTCAAGTTCTTCGCTGAACACCGCGCAGAATGGGCAGAAAACACCTGCTTCGTTTATCCCGGCGCTATTCAGTACTTCGGTCCGACCGAGGTTTGCGATGCAACCACCGTTACCTTGGCTCTCGAACAGGGCAAATAATTATTAATAAAAAACAAAACACCGCCCTTGGGAGACACTTCGTAAAGAAGTTTCTCCCAAGTTTCTTTTATATAAAATATGACACTTTCAGGTAGAAAGTGTCATAGTGAGTTACATACTTTGAAACATTACCTATCTCAAAGATAAAAGCAATAAGTGATATTGTGAGACAGGTCTCACAGTGATATTTTGCCTTACGGCAAAGTGGTATTGAAATCTTATGATTTCAGTGATATTATATTCGCCACCCAAACTCGCGAAGCGAATATAACTTGGGCGAAGCCCAAATATAACTGCGAAGCAATATAACTCGCCGTAAGGCGAATATAACTGAGGCACACTTCCTTATGGAGTGTGCCTCTTGGCGGTGTTTGTTTTTGCGCTCAGCTATGCGCAACGGTCGTCTTCGGTCAGTTCGATATATTTCGGATCCTCGAGTATCGCATAACGCAAAGCCTTTTTTGCCCTTTCGCCGCGTCTGAATACGAAAAACGTTCCGATAGGCAGTGCCAGCGCCTCGTCGGCGGGGATATTCATTCGGTCGCCAATACTGCGCGCGGTGGCGATATCCATACTGCCGGTAAATACGTAGGTGTCGCAGTTATTTATAATCGTTGTCGCCTGAGTCGAGCCGTACATAGCGCTCAGCTGTGATTCCGACTGACACAAAACCGTCACCGACATTCCTTTTTCGCGTATTATCGATATATATTGTGCAAAGTCGGGAATCGGCGCACCTGTCGCGAAGTCGTCGCAGATAATGTGCATATCGCGCGGGAGAGTGCCGCTTTCGCGGCTTTCCGCGTATTCAAACAACTCCTTTAAAAGCGTCGAATAGAAAACGCTGACCAGACTTGCCAAAGACAGATTGACCGGCGAGGTTACGACAAACAGCACGTTTTTCTTTTCCGCGAGCTTGGCGATATCAATTTGGTCTTGCATATTGAAAACGCCGAGAATGTTTTGGCTGAAAAGGGTTGTCATACACACACTCAACGCACTCATAACGCAAGCCGCAGTGCGCCCGGGGAGGTGGCAAAAGCTTTCCCAATGCATAAATGCGGGGTTTTCCGGCTCGTCGCGGTTAAGCCTTGCAAACAAATGGTCGTAGTTTGTGTGGATATTGGATTGAGAATAGTTTATCCTGAGCCCGTTGAATAATTTCACAACGTCGGCAAAGGTTGCATTGCTTTTTTGCCAGCGTGCCGCGCCGATAAGCGCACTGATAAGGCTTATCGAAGCCTCGTCCCAATAGGGATCTGCCTTTGAGTCGTGCTTGTTCGGGTTAGCCATAACCAAGCTTCTTGCGAGAAAGGCGATTTCCTCGGGAGTATCGACAAACCCGAGCGGGTCGAAGCCGATAGTGCTGTTATTAAAGTCGGTGAAGTCGAGAATATTCACGTTATAGCCCTTTTTCTTTAGCAAGGGTAGGTATTTTGAGATTATCCGCTTCTTTGTGACTGTCACGATAAGGTTGCGGTTGTTGGTGTGGAGCAGGCAAGGCTCGGTTATCGACATTGTTTTGCCGCTTCCGCTTCCGCCGACAATTATTTGGTTGTTGTTGATTCCGGTGGATTTTGTGTCGCTGCTGTATTCACAGCCCTGCGCTACAATTATTTTGTCGTATCTCACTTCAGTTCTCCTTTCATAATATCGCCGAATGTTACGATTTCATCTGCCAAGCCGAATTTGACTGCCTCGACCGAGTTGAAGAAATGGTCGTATGACGCCGCCTTTTCGACCTGCTTTACAGTTTTTCCGGTGTGCTTTGCAAGTATTTTGTTGAGCATCGCGCGGGTCTGCATCATATCCTCGGATATCGATTTTATCGACGAGGCAGAGCCGCGTACTCCGTTATTGAGCAAGGGCTCGTGAAGCATAAGCTCGCTGTTGGGGAGTATGTATCTGCCGTGGAGTCCGCTCGCAAAAAGCAGAGCCGCCATACTGTAAGCAAATCCGCGGCAAAACATTCTTATCGGCGCGGGGCTGGTTTGAATGATGTCGTACATCATCATTCCCGCCGTTATCTCGCCGCCTCCGCTGCAGATAAATACGTCGATAGGCTCGTTCGATTCATCGTTCAAAAGCATAATCTGGTCGGCAAATGCACAAGCCGAATCAGCGTTGATGGTTCCGTGGATAAAAACTCGCCGTTTGCTCAGATGAGCAGTGTTTATCGGAATTCTGTAAATTCCGTTTGCGGTTTTTAATTGTGTTTCCATAGTGTTCATTACCTCCAATTTCTGTTGATGGTTGTATAAAAGACAGATTGTTTTTTTGTTTGTACTCGGATTATAACGCGGAAAATTTTTAATGTAAACGAAATCGGGTCAAAAAGCACCTTTGAAAAATGAATGTCATACAGTTATTTGAAAAACAGCAAAACCGAGTTTTTCTGCAAATATTATTTTGTTGTTGACCAAAGGACAAAAATAAGATAGAATAATAAAAAGCTACATTAATAAAAAGGGGAGATGAGACTGTGGCGAAGGCGGAGAATAAGTACGGCGAGGATATCAACGGAGTCGAGGATTTTGAGCGAATCAGAGGATATCTCGATAAAATATATCTTTTCGGCTGTTACAGCAGAAAGAACCTTGCTATCATTCAGGGCTTCAGCGGCTCGCACGTTGACGATACGATAAAGCTTTTGAAAAAGCTCGATTTTTTCAAAAACGCTTTGGCGATCCAAGGCAGGATAAAGTCCTATAATCTCTTGCGAAAATATTCGACAAGCGGTCAGATCCCCCTTGCCGACGTTTATACTCTTCGCAATTTTTTCAATGACGAGGATCTGTTTGCATATCTTTGGATATTGGCATACCTTAACGACAAGAGCTCAAACGGCCGCAGTGAGTTTTATTTGAAAGTGCACTGCCCCTTTATAAAAAATGACAATACCTTCAAAGCAAGGTTGGATTCTCTGGTCGAGGACGGATATATTTATAAGGATAACGATGTATATAAGCTGTGCAACGCAAATGCGCTTTCGTCGCTCCGCGAGGTTGAGCTTCATGAGCTTTATAATCTGGTGCAGTTTGCTTCGGCGACAACCTATCCGCGCGTTGCGGGAAGCTTTCTTTTGCGCACGATAGAGCGCGAGATTTACCGCAGAACACGTTCCGAAGTAAATACCGAATCTCCATATATAATGCGTCACACTACCAACCGCAATGTTCTCGACGAGGTGTTGGTTTATCAGCTTTTGTTTGCCATCGAGGAAAAACGTTGGGTGCGCATCGGGAAAGAATATCTGTTGCCAATCGAATTGCGCTACGATAACCGTGTCGGACGCTGGTATTGCGTTTTCGCAAGAATAAACAAGGACGAAAACGGTGTAACTGTCAAGCCGTTTGTCAAGCATCTCGGACGTACAAAGATTCTGATGCCGACCGATCCCGACGATGAAAACGAGATCGGGATCCAAAATGAGCATTGGGCAGAGCTGAAGAGCTCGCTCGGTGCCGACTGCAGTAACGAGTCTGCTTGGAATATTATAAAGGAAGGGTTCGCAAAGCAGCTCAAATACAATCTGTTTGGTAATTTCCAAGCTCCCGAAGTTATCGAGGTTACGGCCGCATTTGAGTTTTACGATATTCACGATCAAAAGCGATTTGAAAATGAAATCGGCAGATATTGTATCAAATCCTCTAAAAATATCGAAAACAAGCTCGTCGTCACCATTCAGACAAGCGACGTTTACGAGCTGTTGCCGATATTGCGCTCCTATGCGCCCTATATGACCGAGCTCAACGGCGGCGATTCGGCACTTATCGACGTGCTCTTTGCGCGAACCGAGGAAATGCTATTGAATATCGGTCAAGAATTCGCAATTTTTGATTCTAAAGAATCAGAGGATTCCGAGGACGATCCAACCGACACTTCCAAAAAATCGGTTAGAACAAACAAGGACAAAACGCGAGAGGTAATCCGAACGATATTCAGCCAATTCCAAAACCGCGAATTTCAGCAGTATCTGGACCTGTTCGCAAGACTTACTGTATACGGTTCCTTTAACAAGACGCAGTTTGAAACAAGGCTTTGGGGCGGTGGAATAGGTGTAGACGACAGCAGTGTGCATAAAGAGATACTTGATAAGCTTATCAAGTATAAGTGCATCGTCGACAAAGGTATAAATTATGAACGCACTCCGGAATTCGACCCATATTTGCCGATGAGCGCATTTGAGCGTGATTATTTGCGGTTTATTCTCGAGCTTCCCGAAGCCGAACTGTTTTTGAATAACTCGTTGAGGGAAAAGCTGAGGCAAACAGTCGAACCGGGATATTTTGATCTGCTCGGCGGAAGCATCAATAATTTCGGCGAATTTGATCGCAACGCTTGTCCCGACGCGGAAAGCATCAAATGCTTTAAAGAAGTATTCCGTGCAGTAAAAAACAAAAAGCTTTTGGAACTGACATTTGCAAACGATGAGAATACCGGCGAGTATTTTGCGTGGAAGCTCGAATACCGCGGGCTCGACCGTAAATGGTGGCTGATCTATTGCGACAACGAAAAAATAAACCCGAAGCGTGTTGCTCTCGAGGATATATGCAGAGCGCAGTGCAGGTCTGCCGATGCGGCTCGGATCGACGATTCGGCAATCGAAGATGCGCTTGAAGCCAAAAAGCATATAGGCTGCGGCAAAAGCGACGAATCCGAAATAGTGCTTTGGGTTACCGACGGTCAAAACGCAATCGAACGTTGTCTTGTTGCATTTGAAAACTTCGAAGCGAAAAGCGTAAGATTTCTCGGATACGATGCCGAGGGAAACTCGGTTTACGAGATCAGATTGATGATATACAGCTTCTTTGACAAGGAATTAATAAGAACGCTGATGGGTCTCGGCGCAAAGGTGCGATATATAAGCGGACCGCAACGCATTACTTTTTTACTAAAGGAACAATGCCAAAAAGCGCTTGAAAACATTGGAAGATCAATCGGAATTGATAGATAAACAGACAAATTTAAAAAGTGAAGCGTTCGTCTTTTTAATGTTGCACAGTTATTTGTTTGCGAATATTTGAAATAGTGTGTTTTGTATTTCCTTTTTTTCAAAATCGAGGTAGAATGAATTCGCAGGGCAGGCAAGCCCGCGAATAAATCAAAATCCAAATCTAATTTTTAAACACGAAAGGAAAAACAATTATGACTAACACAACAATCAAAAATTCCGCTTACCAAGACTTCCTCGCACATTACAATCACGATCTCAATTCGGTTCCGAAGGAGACCTATGCCTTTCTCGGCAGAAACCACCCCTACTTCGATTACGAAAGCGAGTCGGTAAACAGAGTCGTGCTTATAGGTACTATTGCCTCTGCACATATGAACACCAACGCTTTGGTTGTTCATGTCGATACTCTCGACGGCCGCGAAAATCGTCCGAAGGTAGTCTTTCACACCAACGGCACCGATATCGCAGACCATTTTAAAAAGGGCGACCTTGTGAAGATCGTCGGTCACGTGCAGTCGGTCAAGCGTAACACGGCGATAATAAATCAGGACACCAGCTATATCGTTGGCGATACGATCGACTCGTTCGACGAGGAGCTTGCGCAAAGCCTCGATATGACATACAAGTCCAACCGAGCGTCTTTCAGGGGCGTTGTTGTCGACGTTCGCAATATGGACAAGGTTTGCAAGATCTTCTTGAAGACCGTTGCTAACGGCCACGTCAGCTTCATTCCGGTGGACTACTATCTGCACGGATCGAATCCCTTCTCGGAATTAAAGCTCGGCGAGGTGATGGAGGTTCACGGCTGTGTGCAAACCAGCGTCAGAAGTAAGTTTGAGGGCAGAATGTTCAACAATTTCGTTATTCAGCAATATAAGGTCACGTCGTTTGATGAAGAAATCTCGGCGTGATCTTAGACTTGAACAAGAAAGGAGAAATAATATGAAAACCCGAGAATACAGAGTTACCGTAAGCGTGATGCTCGAAAACGCGGGCGGCGAAAACGAAATTATTTTTGAATCGGAGCGTGAGGAAACCGACGTTTACAACCGAAAACTCAGAAACGCCGAAAGAAAGTTCGAACGCGCTATGAAAAAGCTCTATCTGACAGAAATCGAGCCGAAAAAGGAATACTTAGACAAGCTCGAACGAATCGGTATGACAGAAACTTGGTTTGACAAGGAAACCGGAGAGATCGAGTACGGTGTCTGGCGCAGTGCGATCTGGATAGCTGATATAGTAAAATACGGCAAATAAAGGTCTGTCCCTTGGGGAGTGTACCCCTCGGGCAGACCTTTTTGTTTTGCAAAACCGTTTGAGATTGAACTACCCAAAAGAACAGCGATTCGTCTAACCGAGCATAACGTCGAGAAGCATCATAAAGGCAAAGCCGATAACGATTCCCATTGTTGCGGCATAGGGCTGAGAGCGTTGGTTTTGCTGACATTCGGGAATCAGCTCGTGCACCGCGACAAGTATCATCGCGCCCGCGGCAAACGACAGTGCATAGGGGAGTATCGCTTCGACGTGAACCACAAGCAACGCACCGACAACTCCCGCTATCGGCTCGACCATACCCGACGCCTGCCCGAGAAAAAAGCTCTTTTTCCGCGAATAACCCTCGCGCCGAAGCGGCATTGACACCGCTGCGCCCTCTGGGAAGTTTTGCAGTCCGATTCCGACGGCAACCGTTATTGCACCGGCAAGTGTTTCTGCCGAGCAATTACCGTTTTGCAGTACACCGAAGGCAACCCCGACGGCCAAGCCCTCGGGTATGTTGTGAAGCGTTATCGAAAGGATCAGCATTAATATGCGTTGTAACCGCTCGTTGTTCTCGGTATCGGCTCCGTCTGCCTTTTTTCTTGCAAACGCAACAGCTTTGTCGGACGCCCACATAAACAAAGCACCGAGCAGGAATCCGAGAGTTGCAACAAGATAAGCGGGAAGTGCGGAAGAAGCCTCTGCGCGCTCGATTGCTGGCTGGAGAAGCGACCAAAAGCTCGCGGATATCATAACACCCGAAGCGAAACCGAGTGTGATATTCATAAATTTCGGGTTTGGAGATTTAAAAAACACAACAGTCGCCGCGCCGAGCGCAGTCACAAACCAAGTCATCAACGTCGCCGCGAGAGCCATTGTCACAAAAGTATTCATGACCTACCTCCTCGTTACATTATATTTCCGAGTCGGATTTTAGTGCATAAAACGACAAAATGCGAAATCGCGTTTGCAAAGCGGGTGTTGTTGACTTAGCAATCGGTTTGTGATAAAATAAGAACACAAAATCGCTATTGGGGACTATTATGAAAAAGCTTGTTAAAGAGTATTTTTTACATATATTTATCCTTGTAATCGGTGCGTTGGTTTTTGCCGGCGGCTGCTTTCAAAACAGCCTTTGGTTTGACGATGCATATACGGTAGGACTTGTCAGCAACGATCTTTTTGACGTTATCAAATGGGCGACGTTTGACGTTCATCCTCATTTGTATTATATAATGCTCAAGCTGTTTACAATGGTTTTCGGCAGCTCGCTTCCTGTTATGAGGCTGTTTTCGGCAATCGGTGCAGTATTGTTCGCTTCGCTCGGATTGACTCATATCAAGCGCGATTTCGGCAAAAAGGTCGGCTTCTGGTTCAGCTTCCTTGCCGTCTTTACCGCGTCAACACTGAATTATGCGTTGCAGATAAGAATGTATACCTGGGCGGCATATTTTGTGACACTTACCGCTATCTATGCATACCGCCTCTTTAAAAATCCCGAGGTTAAAAGAAACCGAGTGCTGTTTCTTGTGTTTTCTCTCGCCTCGGCATATACCCACTATTTCGGGCTTTTTGCCACTGCCGCAATCAATCTTGTGCTAATTTACGAAACAGTTAAGCAAAAGCGAGATATCAAGCTTTGGCTGAAAAACGCGGCTATTCAGATCGGCGCTTATCTTCCCGGCGGAATCGTATTTTTGCTCCAGGCGATGCTCGGCGGAGCTACCTGGATCAAGATCGAATGGCCCGATCTTGGATTCGACCTCGCCTCTTATCATCTGCTTGGCGACGTTTTAAAGGTTTTTGTCGAGCGTACAGAAAAGGATTATATCAATCCTCTCTATTCGATAAACGGCTTCTTTTTCTTCGCGCTGTACTGCATCGCAGGGCTGATTCTTTATTATTTCGTAAAGAAAAACAGATTTACAAGCTCCGAAAAACGCACGATTATTTCGGCGTGCAAGGTCTACTACGGATTAATCGGCGCAACCTTGATAATTTCGCTTTTCAGAGTTATTTATTATATCCGCTATACCGTCGTAATTTCGGGGATTTTACTTTTCCTTATCGCTTTGCTTATTTCAAAGCTCAGATTCAAGCTGTCAAAGCTTATCGCGGCGGCTGTGATTATTGCGATATTCTCTGTTCAAACGGTTTATTATTACGATTTGATGTATAACGAAACCTCGAACACTATCGAGGACACCTTCGACCCGTTGGTGACGAAGGACGATGATTTTCTTATCGACGACGCAAGCGTTTACGTTATGACGGTTATGTATCCCGACAACACTGTTTGTTATTACAACAAAAACGATTGGCGTGTCGAAAACACCTATTGTGCGTTCGGCAGAGATGCATACGTTGTAAACAGCTTTTCCGAGATGAAGCCGCTTTCAAGCCGAGTTTGGACTATGGGCAGGGGAGAATGCTACGAATACCTTTTGCAAAACGGCTATATTGAGGTTTCTGCACACAATATCCATCTTGAATTTCACAATTATAATTGGGAAATAATCCTTTTGGAAAAGCCCGAATAACGAATTATTGATAAAGAAAGCGAGACGAGCTATGAACAAGCTGATGAAAAAGGGTGTGCTTTTGTATACCTGCTATAACGGTTATCACAATACAAAATATTATGTTCCCAACGACGATGAACTGAAGCGATTGCTTGAGGTAACCGACGAAATACTCTTTATTCCCATCGTTACCTACAATCGCTTTACCGATAACGAAAACAACGATTACGAGGTCTTAAGTCACGATATCATCGACAATATGACTGTCGATATGGTTGGCGACCCGAGCCGTTTCGATATTATAAAGAGCGAATACCACGCAACCGCCGATTACCGCTTGCCCGCAAACTATCATATAAAGGAATACGTCAACGACGCGAACTCGCTTGCAGAGCGTATTGTTGCGATCAAGCCCGATGCAAAGCTTTGGTTTTCGGTTCCGTCGGCTGAATGTCTGCACGCGCTCACGCATCTTTATGCAAAGGCGTGGTCGGACACCGTCGATCTTATATACAGAACGGTAAGACGTGAGATTTGGGACAATAACGTACAAGGTATCTATTACGCGGGCGAGGATATAGTCACCGCCGGCTATACCCGATTCGATAACGACAAGCCCGAGAAAAACTTCAATAACCCCATAGTATATTCGATGCGTGCCGTTTCGGATAAGGTACATTCCTACGGCAAGAATTTCCTTTGGATACCCTATTATCACGAGGCGGCGTCAAGCTCGAAGAACCTCGGCCACGTTGTGAATCTTACCGATATTTTCGACACCGCCATTATTCAGCCCTCGTTCTTCTTCAACAAGGCACGTGTCGACGAGATCGGTATTGTGAGCGATTGCGTTCGAAAGCAGGCGGTCGTCGACATAAACGGCGATATTATCGGCGGTAAAAAGATTTCAAAAACAGAGATCGGCTTTGAAATGGAGATCGACTCGCAATTTTTCAATGACGAGAGCTACGTCGAGCGTTATTATGCTTACGAAAAGGGATTTTCTGAGTTTGTTGGAGAGCGTCCCACGGCGTATTACGCAGGCGCACCCGAAACGATGCTGAAGCTGCTCGACGTTATCGGAAAATTCTACGGAGAAAAATAAATGTCGTTTACAGTAAGACTTATTTGCTATGCTCTCATACCGTTGGCTGTGAGCGGTGTGCTGTCTTATATAAAAAGCCGTTCTGAAAAGCATTCGCCAAAAGAAAAGTTTGAATCGGTTCATCTGCCGCCGTTTGTCGCTGTTTTGGGCGCGGTCTGCAGTGCGCTGTTTTTGATCCCGACGGTAATCACCTCATTTCACGTTGAGGAAACGGGTTGGTTCGCGGTGCTGTGCTTTCTTTTCTTTGCGCTTCTCGGCGCGTCTTTGACTGTGGCGTATTTTAATTGCCGTATCGAATATGATGACGACGGATTTACCCATAAAAGCTTTTTCGGCATCAAGCGCAGGTATATCTACGGCGACCTTACGGGGATAAGGCATAACGTACACGAAACATATTTGTTCATCGGTAAAAAACGTGTGCTCGTTGACGGACTCGCGCTGAACGGAATTGATTTTGTGGCTTTCGCAAGAAAAAAATACCGCACCTTGAACGACGGCAACGCTTTGCCGACTGTGAAGCCGAAAAAGGATATTTTCAAAGGCAACGTTAAGGGCTCGGGCGAGTTAGTCTTTGTTTATTCGCTTATCAGCGTACTTTTGATCGGGCTGAATATATACTGTGCGTATGAGCTTTTCAAGCCCTATGATAAAGCCGATTTCGAGCTTTCAAACGTTTTTCTCGCCGAATACAAGTATGTCGAAGAGGATCTTGTTATGCAAGGAAGCGACGGCAGAGAATACCGAATACGCTTTATCGAATCCGATTTCGACACTTCGGCTGTCGAGGCGGTCTGCGACGGAAAAACCGATCTGTTTGTTTATTTCAATAAGATTACTCCCGACCATAAAGAGCCGTTTTATGCTGTCGGTGCTATCGAAAAGGACGGAGAAATCCTTGTCGGTTTCGATAAAACAAAGCATATGGTGATCAACGAACAATGGCCTGTACTCGTTGTGACGGGCTCGTTGCTTTTGATTTGGACGCTGTTGTTCGCGGTTACGGTCTACGTCGGGCGCAACCCGAAAAAATTCAGCAGACGCTTTGTAAAGCTGTTTATCAAGGAAGAACATTTGAATTTCTGAACGGTGCTTATATGGAATTTATAATACGGAGATGCAAGCTCTGCGACGCGTTTGCTTTGCATATTCTTAACAAAAACGAAATGGGATATGACTATCCTTTAGAAAAGACCGAAAACAATCTGAAAGCAGCACTCGAAAAGGATCACGAGGCGATTTTCGTCGCGGAATCGGAGGGACGCATTGTCGGATATATCCACGCGAGCGTTTACGAGCTTCTCTTTACCGAAAAGGGAGTGAATATTTTGGGCATCGCGGTTTCCTCGGAGCATATCCGCAAAGGGATAGGACGCGCGTTGGTGGGCGCTGTTGAGGAATGGACGATAGATTGCGGAGGCACGTATATTCGGCTCGTTTCGGGCGAATCACGTAAAAATGCACATTCGTTTTACGAAAAATGCGGCTTTACAAGCAACAAGATGCAGAAAAATTTCAAAAAGCGAATATAAAGCGAATATAAAAAGAAAAAGCAGAGTGAATTATCACTCTGCTTTTCGATTTTGTCCAAACAAACGCTTGCCCAATATCATTCCCATTGTGATTTCGGCGACGGTCCAGCCGGTTTCGATACAGCAGGGCCCCCAGCCTACGTCGTGGGGGATGCCGAAGTATTCAAAGCGTTCCATATCAAGTCCTCTGCACCAAGCACCCTTTACTTCGTTGCTTTCATTCGACAGCTGTGCTTTTATAAAGAATTCGCATATATCCTTCCACGCGTTGTAAAAAAGAATATCGTCTGTCGCGTGGTATGCGAGAGCAAATCCGAGCGGAAGCCAATTCAGTGAATAAAGCAAATCGGCAACAGGGTCGCCGTTTTCGGCAAGAAGCGAGCATTCTCCGCCTGCGTTGTTGAAGCAGACCGCCTTGTATCCGCTGTCCCATTCGGCAAAACCGCCGGATTTATGACGGTATTTATAAAGGTCATTGAATACGCGGTAAAGCATTTCGCGGTGGCGTGAGTTACGCGTTGTCAAATACAAAAGCGAGAGGGGAAGTATAAGTCTGCAAAGCTCGCTCGTTTCGCTGTGCTCACGCACGGTATCGGGGTAAAGACTCATAAGCGTTTCCAACCCCTTGACTCCGTATTCTTTGAACCGAGTATCCTTGCAATTAAGGTATCCGAGCAATAGCGCACCGCTGTAATAAGCATTGTAGTGTGCGCTGGCATATCCGTGCTCGGTTTGCGAAAGCGAAGAAATACTTTTGTCCTCACCGAGATATTCGAGCACGTCAGTCCGTAATGGGCGCAAGCCGTCCTTTGCGGTGGTATCGCAAAGGAATTTCAATGCGTGAAGCGCGTTTTCCAGATATTTATCGTTTATTCCGAAATAACTGCAAAGCAAAGTCGGCAATATCGCACGGGCGACGTCGTCCTGATAGCAAACGTTCCAAGCTTCCTCTGACCAGCGCACCATTCCGTTGAACTCTCCGCCGTGGATTGTAAGCGGGCCGTAGCAAAGCGAAAGCATATTGTCTGCGATACCCATAAGCTCGCTGTCGCCGGAAAGCATAAAAGCACCTGCCGCTTCACCCGTGCAGTCGGTACGCACAACGCTTGCCGTAATTCGTTTTCCGTCGGGGTGAATGTTGTGGCTCAAGCCCTCGCGGATCCCGTTTTTGCCGTCGGGAGTGACGAGAAAGCTTTTTAAAAATCCGAGCGCATCGGAAATACTTCTGTCAAGCTCGGAGTCGAAATCATCGCCTATGTTGCCGCGCACCGAAAGGCTGTTTTCGGGATATGCTGCTTTCGGCTCGATGCCCAAAAAACGAAAAATATAGTCGATTACCGCGTTCCAACGTGTTTTGGGAGCGAATGCACCCTTCAACCAATCACAAATACGGAATGCGGTGTGAAGAATATTGCCGTATTTGAACATAGCGGGGTCGTTTCTTTCACTGTTTTCCCTCAATCTGTCGTGTGCGGGGGTGTATTTGCGGTAATAAAGCAATATTTCGGTGTCGGGCATGAGAAAATGCGGACGGATATATAGATTATAATGGCTGTCCAAAAGCTCGTTTTCGCGTATCTCGCTACCGAAATCTTTTGCCGCTACAAGTCTGTCACAGCTTATTCTTGTCGGTTGGGCAGAATATACGCAACGGAATGAATAAACATATTCAAGAAACAGCGGTTTGCCGCTGTCGGCATATTCTTCGAGTGATTCGCGAAGATACGGCGAAAGCATTATCGGTGTGTCCTCGGTGCCGCCGAGAACGGCGACAGAATCAAATTCGAAAACGTCTGTCACCTTTTCGGGAGGGAGCACGACGCAATCACAACTTTGTTTGATTATATCGGTAAGATCGCTTTCAGCGCGTGTAATTATCAGTATTTTCATAGTTCGATCACATATTCAATAAGCTTGTCGCAGAATTTTTGAACGTTGTTTTGCTCACTGCTTTGAATTGCGAGCACTGCATTTACGTCGGGAAGCACGATAGAGAACTGCCCGTATGCACCGTCGGCACGAAATGCGTTTTCGCGCTGACCGACAGTCCAGAACTGATATCCGTAGCCGCTGTTCCAAATTGCTTCGTGTCCCGTATTGATCTGTTTGCTTCCCGCCTGCTTGACCCAACTCTCAGAAACGACTTGCTTGCCGTTGTAATTGCCCTTGTTGAGATAGAGTATGCCGAGCTTCATCATTTCGGTTATATCGAGATAAAGTCCGCTTCCGCCGAATGCGGTTCCGTTCGGGTCGGTCTCCCAAGCGGGAAATCCCATATCGAGCGGAGCGAAGATCTTGTCATAGCAATATTGCAAAAGCGGCTTCCCGCAAGCTCTTTCGACCATACAGCCCGCAAGGTGAGTGTCGGCATTGGAATAAACGAATTTTTCGCCGGGAGCATATTTCAGCTCCTTTTTCAGCATATAAGCGATATAATCGGGATAGCCCTCGCCTTTTCTGCGGTTTGCACTCATCAGAAACGCGCCTCCGAACCCCGAGCTCATTGTGAGCAGGTGTCGAAGTGTTATTTCCTTTACTCGCCCGTCGGTGATTATACTTGCGTATTCGGGAAACAGAGAAACCAATTTTGTATCGAGAGTGAGCAAGCCCTCGTCGATTGCAACGCCCGCCGCGGTGGAGATAAAGCTTTTTGTATGGGAATAAATCAGCCTCGGCCCTGCGGGAACAAAGCGGTGGACAAGCTTCATTTCGCCGTCCTGCCAAAGCGCGATCGACTCGATTCCCGTATTTTCTTCTTTTAATGCTTCGATAAGCCGTTTTACTCTGTCAAGCATAGTTCTACTCCTTGAAAGCCAAGAATTGTTTTGTCTTTTCGATTTGATTATAGCTTGGCAAGCTCTGTTTGTCAACTTCAACTAAGGGTTGAAGTATGTCGTTTGTGAGGTTATTGCAAAAAGAAAAATTAAATGCTATACTGTAAAAACTACAAATTTGAATGGGGTTTTTATGAATATAGGCAACAAAATCAGAGAATTGAGAAAACAGCGCGGAATAACACAGGAGCAGCTTGCGACAAGTATCGGAATCTCCTTTCAGGCGGTCAGCAAGTGGGAAAACAACATCGCACTCCCTGATATAACGCTCGCGCCTATGCTTGCAAGCTATTTCGGAATCACAATGGACGAGCTTTTTGATTTCAACCTCGCCGAAATCGAAGCGGCGGTAGAGGGTATTGCCGACGAGGCTTATAAATACCGTCAGAGCGATCCCGAGAAAAGCCGCCGTATTCTCGAGGACGGGCTCCGCAAGTACCCCGAAAACGATATACTTCTTAATAATCTGCTTTACGTTATCGATTATTCAAACAATCCCGACGAAGCGATCGGGATCGCAAGCAAGCTTATCGAAAAATCGACCGATTACAGCATCAAATACGATTCACTGCGTTTTATGGCTTATGCATATAAGGCAAAGGGTGATCTCCAAAGCGCGAAAATGGCGATAGAGCAGATACCCGAGATATATTTTACAAGACTGACCGAGATAGCCTACGTTTTGAACGGCGAGGAAAAATACGACGCGGCGGAAAAGCAAAAGTGGGTGTCGTTTGAGAATCTTATCCAGATGATGTGGCATCTTGCGGAATGCTACGAGGCAAGGGGCGATATCGGACAAGCGATAGCCGAAACCGAGCGCGCACTTTCGCTTATCGCGATACTCGGCGACTCGACGACCGACGCGAACTATTTCTATGAAAACTACGTCGATTTCTTTGAAAAGCAGATCGCACGAATGACCGAGCATAGTGTTGACAGCGAAGCGTAAAATGGTTATAATGCAGTAACGGAGGATCGCGTTATGGCAAATTACGTTAGCAAAAGCACATTGGGCGAACAACAGGGAGAGGGTAAAAGAAAGCTTTCGGTAAGAATGCTTTATGATGCGCTCGCAGGAGAAGCAAAGGGGAACCTTATCGGCGGATTCCTTATTTCCTTTGTTTTGCTGCTGTTTGTATCTTTGTTTGTATTTATTTTTGAAATCGGCGATGCGTTCAGGGACGAATGGAAGAGCATTGTCAATATAATTCTTTTTTCTCTGCCGGTATTATCTCTTTTGCTTTCGTTATATTTTTATTGGAGGGATTTAAAAAGACTTTCAAACGGCGAATACAGCGTCGTTACCGATACCGTTGTCGATATAAGAGAGGAAATCAAGTACAGATATACTCACCGCGGATACAGATATGTTATCGAACAGGCCATGTATCTCTCGCGCTTCGGAAGAAAGGTAATATCCAAAGAGGAATCGAGCATTTTCAGTAAGGACGACGTTTTCTATGCGGTTGTTCGCGACAAACGTCCGAATCGGGCGGTCCTTTTATACAATTCAAGTTTTTTTGAGCTCGAGGATATCGAGGCAAAATAAAAAATCCGGCATCGATTTGCGTGATGCCGGTTATTTTTATTCCTTTGCTATTTTTATAAGCAACAGCTTGCCGTCGCCGACCGAAACCGATGCCGTTTTGCCCTTTGTCACCTCGTTGGAGACACCGTATTGATATTCGGGTGTTATTTCGGCATTTTCGAGCGGAAACTTGGCGTTCTTTATGCTTACCTTCTTTGCAGTACCGTCGATTGCAATCAATGAAAAATAGGGGAAAGAGTCCTCGATATACGCGGTGTTATCGGACACGATCTCCATTTCTGAGTAATCATCGATTATTTTCGCGGATTTTCCGAAACTTTCGAGATATAAAAGTATCGAAACGTTACACAGCGAATGGTCGAGTCTGCCGCCGATAACGCCGACAAGCAAAAAATCGTCAAATCCGCGCTTCAGTGCCTCCTTCGCGGCGAAAAAGGTGTCGGTATCGTCCTTTTCGCGAGGAAGCTTTATAATTTCGCAATCGGTTTTCGGGCAATCGTGCGAATCGAAATCCCCGACTATCAGCTCGGGTGCAAAGCCGAGCGGGCTTTCGTGCTTCAATCCGCTGTCGCAATAAATAAAGCAGTCGTTTTCGGAGAGATATTCTTTTATTCGGTTGTAGTCGTTTATCGGCGCACCGCCGATTATTACACATCTTTTCATCAAAGCTTCTCCCGAATATCCAAAATTTCTTCACGCGTCGAGACATAAAAATCGGATATTAGCTTTATTTCCTCTCTGTCACATTCGCTTTCGCTGTCCTCGATCGCGACAGTGATAAATCCTGCGCTCTTTGCCGAGCGTACCGCGCGCAAAATGTCCTCGAAAACAGCGGTCTCGTTTGGTGACGATCCCAAAGCACTCGCCGCGTGCAGATATATATCCGCGCTTTCCTTGTTCAGATCAAGCTCCGAGCAGGTGAAAATTTCCTCGAAATAACCGTCCAGCCCCAAACGTATAAAAGCCGCACGTACCAAACGCTTGTCGCCTGCGGTGGCGATCGCCATTTTGATACAGTTTTCTTTGAAATATTGCAAAAGCTCGGGCATACCATTCTTTGCCTTCGCTTCGTGAAGGTAATAATCGGCAACCTCTTTGACAACGGCTTCCTTTATTTCGGTCACCGATTCGGAAAGGTTATAGGTCTTTTTTATAAAAGCACAGCTTTCCTCGAGTGTCATAAAAAGTATATTCTCGTCGAGCTGTTCGACCGGCTCAAATCCGAGTCTGCCGATCATACGCGAACCGACCGTTGCCCAAAAGGGCATTGTGTCGAGCAACGTGCCGTCGACGTCAAATATTGCGGCTTTGATCATATTCGGTCCTTTCAATCGAAATATCCGATATAGTCGATTTTGTGCTTGCTGTCGGGGAAGAGGTGGGAATGCAGGTCGATAAAATAATCGTCGGTCATGCTTGCGATATAGTCGACAACTATCTGCTCGGGCGGGGTGGATTCATAGGGCGTTCTTCGCTTTTCCGCATAATAGGGCTTATCGACAAAGCTGATATGATGCCTGAATATCGGCGAGGTTTTATCATTTTTCAAAAGGTCATCGAGCAGTTTTTCGAAAATTTCGCGCATCATCGGTCGGACCAAGGTGTCAAAAGCTTCCTTTACCGAGTCTGCCTTGTAAATTCTGGCGTAATTGTCGCTTTTTGCCTTTTTCAGTGCCTCAAAATGATCGTCGTCCATTTTAATATAGGGTGCGCCGTAGCTGTTTGCGACAATATTTACGGTGAGGTTGTTTATTATAACCGAGTTGTATTTGCCGATAATGCTGTCCTCGAATTCGGCGGCATCGACATCGGCACGTTCGGCGTCCTGTCTGTCCTTGCCGAGATATGCAATAATGTCCGAAATTCGTACAACACATCCCTCAAGAGTCGATGGGATCAGCTTCTTAACGTTGGCTTTGTCGATATAGCAGTCCTCGATGCTTTTGTCAAATTCACAAAAGCTGTTCATTTCGCGCGGGGTATAGACAGGAAGCTCCATTTCGCCATCGTGCGAGGCTATGCCGTTCAAGGTCTGGAGAGTGAGATTCAATGGAAATATCTCGTCAAGCACGCGAACCGAATGGATATTGTGGCTGAAATGCCTGCCTGCATATTCGTAAAAAAGTCCGTCGAGGAATTCCTCGCCCGCATGGCCGAATGGTGTGTGGCCTATATCGTGACCGAGCGAGATCGCCTCGATAAGATCCAAATCGAGCTTCAGTGATCTGCCGATGGTTCTCGCAATACGCGAAACAAGCTGAACGTGAAGCGCACGGCGGGTAATATCGTCGTTTTTATAAAACGAAAACACCTGAGTTTTATCTGCATAGCGGTTGTAGAACGGACAGTGCAGTATTTTTTCGGCATCGCGTATAAACGCGTTACGTAAAAGGGTGGGATGGTCGTGCCCGCTGTCGCGTCTTATCGCGTTGTTATAATCAAACGCGAGCTTCAGATCGACGCCGTTTTTATTGTCGTCTTCGATTCGTTTTGCTATGCCTTCGGGAAGCTGACTGTAACTCATTTTTCTCACCTCTTTTACATTTTAACACAAAATTCGTTGTTGTGCAATATTGCAATTTTATTTAGCGTGTGGTAAAATACCGCAGAAGGAATTACGAGGTGCTTATGAGTAGCTACGATATTATCGCACAGTCTATAGGCATTGTTGCGATGGCTTTGAATATTCTGTCGTTTCAACAGAAAAAACAACGAAATATAATTATTATGCAGTTCTTCGGCGCGTCGCTTTTCGCAGTCAATATGTTTATGATCGGCGCGATAGTCGGCGGATTGCTCAATCTTATCGGTGCGGCAAGAGCTATCGTATTTGCAAACAAATCGTTTTTCCGTGCGGACAAGGTGATTTGGGTATACGGCTTTGGCGTTTTGTATCTCGTTTCCTATCTGCTCACCTTTACGGTTTTTGAAAAGGAACCGACGGCAGTTAATTTCATCATCGAGTTTCTGCCGATAATCGGTATGATCGCATCGGGAATCGGCTTTTATCTGTCCGATGCAAAGGCGGTCCGCAGGCTCGGACTTGTCAGCTCGCCCTCGTGGCTGATTTACAATATTGTAAATCTTGCTATCGGCGGAGTTATTTGCGAGATTCTGGCGATGATATCCATAATCATCGGTATGATAAGGCTCGATATCAAAAAGAAATAAAAAGAAGCGAAAAAAGAAATAAAAAGAAGCGAAAACGTTGGGCGATGCGTCATAGTGAGAAAACGGTTTTGTCCTACCGCTTCACCCTGCAACATAGTCAAAAAGCCTTGAAATACGGACGTATTCCTTCGTTTTTTGCCGTCGTTGCAAGGCAAATCGGATACGGTCAAAACTGCTTTGCACCTTAAAACCTGATAGTTTTGTTACAAGACAAAGAAAAAAACTGCGATAATACGAGTGTATATCGCAGTTTTTTGATGCAGTATTGTGCAAAAATGACGGTTTTAAGGCGATTTATCACTG
>SVRD01000016.1 GCA_015064955.1 Oscillospiraceae bacterium | reverse complement strand
AAGGAAGGTATTTACACCTTTGACGGCAAGGGTGAGTTGCTGATTACCATTATGTCCAGCCTTGCACAAGAGGAAAGCCGTAGCATTTCGGAAAACATCACCTGGGGACAGCGTAAGAGCTTTTCTGACGGAAAGGTGCATCTGCCATACAAGCGTTTCCTTGGATATAAAAAAGGCACTGACGGACGCCCTGAAATCGTAGAGGAAGAGGCTGCGGTAGTTCAGTTGATATACCGTCTTTTCCTGGATGGCAAAACCCAGGCAGGCATTTGTAAGTATCTTGAAAGCCTCGGTGTACGTTCACCTGGTGGCAAGGAAAAATGGAGCAAGTCAACCATCACCAGTATTCTTTCCAACGAAAAGTACAAAGGTGATGCGCTCCTTCAGAAGAAAATAACAGTTGATTTCCTCGAGAAAAAGATGAAAGTCAACGAGGGTGAAGTTCCTCAATATTATGTCGAGGGCAGCCATCCGGCAATCATCGAGCCGGACGAATGGGACCACGTTCAAGCGGAAATTGCACGAAGGAAAGCACTCGGTAAAGCCTACAGTGGGAAGAGCACACTTTCAGCCAAATTGGTATGCGAGGATTGCGGCAGTTTCTTTGGTTCAAAGACCTGGCACTCGACCGATAAATACCGTAGGTCAGTGTGGCAATGTAACGGCAAATTCACGGACAGCCATCATTGCCAAACCCCCGTGGTGGATACTGACATTGTCCACAGCCTTTTCCTGAAAGCCTACAACCAGGTAATGAGTAACCGCACACACATTATTGGAGATTGCGAAGCCGGTCGCAGAGCGTTAACGGACTTTAGTTCCATCGATGCTGAAATTGAAAGACTGACCGAGGAAACGCAGGTGATTGCTGAACTTGTCAAGGCGGCCGTTAAGGAAAACGCATCCACCGCACAATCGCAAGAAGCGTACATCAAAAAATATGAGGCACTAAAAGCTCGATACGAGGCGGCTGCTGCCGAACTCAAAAAGTTACAAGACAGCAAAATTCTGCGAGAGCAGAAAGGTAAACAAATCGGCCTCTTCATTCGAGCGTTGAAAAAACAGCCTTTAGTCCTTGATGAATGGAACGACACTATTTGGACAGTGATGGTTGAAAAAGCAATCGTTCACCGCAACAGTGAAATCACATTTATTTTCTACAATGGATCAGAGGTCAGAGTCGGGGCGTAAAAACCCCGGCTTTTTTCTTACATATAAATAATGTAAAGGTTTGAACGGCTTTTTGAAAAAGTGAACGGATAACTACCTATAATTAAAAAGTGTAGGCGCATTTAGAAAGATGGCATAAAAACAAGGCTCTGCGGTGATGATTTCAATTCACTACAGAGCCTTAAATAATTAAATTGTATTGATAAACCCTTGTAGCAAGGGCGTTTTGGGCAAAAAGAAACTGAACGCTTATTCAAATACACATTGTATCAAAATAAGCGTTCAGTTATGGCAGCGGAATAGGGATTCGAACCCCAACAAACAGAGTCAGAGTCTGTCGTGCTAACCGTTACACAATTCCGCTATATTTTGTTGCGCTCTCTTGCGCGCAAATTATTCTATCACTGTTTTTGAAGATTGTCAAGTCTTTTTTTATTTTTTTGTTTTATATTTTTTCACCAGCTGTCGAATTCCTACATAATATATATACGGTGATGTATTATGTTTGACAAAGACACTCTGGCAATAATCGGCGACGGGGAGTGCGGCTATGAATCCGCAGTTTCGCCGCCGATATTTCAAACCTCTACCTTCGGAGGCGGCGGCGAATATTCCTACACCCGTCTTTCCAATCCGACAAGAAGTCAGCTCGAGCGTGAGCTTGCATCTCTCGAGCGGGGAAGCTATGCGCTCGCATTTTCCTCGGGGCTTGCCGCGCTGAACACCTTGCTCTCGACTCTGTCGCAGGGCGACCGCGTTTTGCTTTCCGACGATCTCTACGGCGGGACTTATCGTATGGCGGCAAATATCTTTTCGCGCTTCGGCATAAGCTTTGAATTTGTCGATCCGAGCGATCCGAACGCGGTCGAAAATGCGATCGACGCGAACACGCGAATGCTTTTTGTCGAATCGCCGACAAACCCGATGATGAAGATCGCGCCGATAAGCGAGCTTGCGCGTATCTGCAGAGAAGGATCGGTCTTGCTCGCGGTCGACAACACATTTCTGACCCCCTATTTCCAAAACCCGCTTCTTTTGGGCGCGGATATCGTTTTACATTCGGCGACAAAATTCCTTTCGGGGCATCACGATACCGTCGCGGGAGCGCTTGTTACCGATAACGAGCCTCTTTATGAAAAGCTGCGCTTGGCGACAGTCACTCTCGGCAACGCACTCTCGCCTTTTGACAGCTGGCTCACCCTGCGCGGAATAAGAACTCTGCCGCTTCGTATGGAACGGCATCAAAAAAACGCGCTTTCGGTTGCCGAATATTTACAAAGCTGTGATTGGGTGGAAAAGGTCATCTATCCCGGCTTGCCCGCTCACGAGGGACATTCGCTCTGCGCGTCGCAAGCGAGCGGATTCGGCGGAGTCGTGTCCTTTACCGTAAAGGACACAAAAACAGTGAAAAAGCTGCTTGCGGGCGGAAAAATAATTAAATTCGCCGAAAGCCTCGGCGGGTTCCGCAGTCTTATAACCTATCCGCTCACTCAAACCCACGCATCTATCCCCGAAGCGATGCGGAACCGTATTGGCATAACCGAAAAATTGCTTCGCCTGTCGCTCGGACTCGAGGACGAAAACGATATAAAACAAGACTTGGAGCTGATGATAAAGTCTTGACAATTACAAAAAGGCGCGTTATAATATTGGAAACTATAAAAAGGAGAATTATCATGAAAAGAATTTCCGCACTTCTTATTGCAGTTCTTATGCTCTGCCTCCTTGTTCCCACAAGCGCATTGGCAGAAGAAGCAAAACCTTTCTGGATCACTCATTTTAACAATAACACCATCGAAGGCTCCGGCGTTATCTTCACCGAAGAATACTCGGGCGCAGGCTGGTGGCTCCACTTCGCGTTTGCTCCCACCGATGTTGAAGGCGTTTACGAAATCGTAGATTCCTCCAACGGTCTCGCAGACGGCTCCGCGATCGCTCTCGCTATTCCCGAAGGCGGCTTTGTTTGGGCGGCTAACTACGGCAACGACTATATCAGCATCAACCAAAACCCCAACGATATCGACTACACCTCCGATAATTGCACCAACTGCATCAACGACGTTGCTGCAAACTGGATGACCGGCACTCTCGTTAAGTTCGACGGTCTCGATCTCGAGGGCCAGACCATTCCCACAAGCACTGCTGACGTTGAATGGTATGACGATGCATACGTTTGCACCGCTACATACACTCTCTACGAAGGCGACGCTAACGTAGGCGACACCTCCGAAGAAGAATCTGCTGCAGCATCCGAAGCTGAGTCCGAAGCAGCATCCGAAGCTGAATCCGAAGCAACTTCCGAAGCTGAATCCGAAGCTGAATCCAAGGCAGACGCTTCCACCGCTACCTCCACCGCTACCTCCGAAGCAGACGATGCTGAAGAAGGCGGCCTCGGCACCGGCGCTATCATCGGTATCATCGCAGCTGCAGTTGTTGTGATCGCAGTTGTTGTGGTTCTCGTTGTTAAGAAGAAGAAATAATAAACAATCATAACGAAAGCCGTTGCGGCAGATAACCGCAACGGTTTTTTATTTTGCTTTTGCTTGAATTTGCCTGCCGAAAAGGGATTCTCCACAAAGAGCAAATCGCGATTCTGTGCAAGATGCTCAAAAAACAATCACGACAGACAAAATTTTAATACCTTTCTTGACAACAAGACTCTTGTATGGTACTATTAAATGGTGACATAATCGCTTATTTTACCCTTGAGCAACTATAAATCTTCGGAGGTATTATATGACAAACAACCTTAAAAAGCTTATTTCGGTCATGCTGTGTCTTGCAATGCTTGTTGCAGTTGCTGTCACCGCGGTTCCCGAAATAGCTGTGCCTGTTTCTGCGGCTACCTACAGAACCGGCGCAAATGCCGCACACTCTTCCTATACGGGAAGTAAGTTTTACCGCAATTTCCAGAAAATAGAGCTCACCGGCGACGGCAGAACCGACGTTCTCGCAATCGCGCTTTCTCAGCTCGGTTATCAGGAAAGCCCCACCGCATACGACTTTGACGGTATCGGCGGCGGCTCGGGTAACTATACCGAATATTGCTACAATATGGGCGACTTCGGCGTTGGCTACGGCGGAAGCAGTTATGCTTGGTGCGCCACCTTCGTTTCGTGGGCGCTTTATCAGTCCCATTGTACCGATCAGGGCACAATGGGTGCTTGGACCCGTAACCATTCGGGCGACGCCAACTATATCTGGCGTGAGGTAAGCTGTCATTTCTGGGCGACCCAGCTTAAAAACTGCGGTTATTTCCAGCGCTCGAAGGCTTATAACGGCAACACCTATATTCCCCAGCCCGGCGACCTTATCTTCTTCTGCTGGGACGGCCCCAGCGGAAGCGAAGACCATATCGGTATCGTTGTTTATTCCGACGGCACCAACGTCTATACCATCGAGGGCAACACCAGCAACCAGAACGGCCTTAATTCCGACGGCGGCGGTGTATATTTCAAATCCTATTCGCTCGGATACAACTACATAACCGGCTACGGCGTTCTTCCTTATAAGACCAACTCCAACGTGCCCAAGATCGATTACAGCGGCGCAAACCCCACCCCCGGTTACTATGTATGCAACGCTTCCAAATATATCTACGCTACCGAAACCGCAACCTCTCCCTCTTATTATTCCGAAAGATTTTCGATGTTTGAGGTAGTCGGCGTTGCAAGCAACGGCAGACTCAAGGCAAAGGGTATCACTACCACCACCGGCGCAGTTGTCGAAGGCTATATCCTCAACAACGAGGACAGAGTTATTCAGCTTTCCGCAAGCGCGCTTACCCCTGCCGCAGAGCTCGATGCAACTATTTTGGAAGCAAAGAGCGCTCGCTATGACCACTACACCGAAGCGGCTCTCGCAAACCTTTATACCGCTTACAATGAAGCTGTGACTCTCAGAAGCAACAACGCGAGCGATTCTCAGCTTACCGCGGCAAACACCAAGCTCAAGTCCGCGATCAACAACAATATTTTCAACAACGAAAAGATCATTTCGGTCGGCAAGGGCTATACCTATCCCACAAACACCAGAACTGACAAATGGGCAGATACCGGAAGCAAGCTTACCGACGGTGTAAAGGCTACCGCTGACGGCGGCGCAGACAGCTTCGCAGGCTGGAACAACGCCGAAAACAGCTTCGTTATCGACCTCGGCGGCAGTGTTGCCAGCGATACCTACCGAATCTATACCTCCGCAAACAGCTCGTGGGGCATCGACGCACCTACGAACGTGGCGGTTTACGTTTCCAACGATAATTCAAGCTTCACTAAGATCGCTTCTACTACCGTAATCGCAAAGCACGCGTCCGAGGGCGACTGGAGTCAGTACACCATGACTCTCAGAGCAAAGCAGACCCGCAACGAGCGCTATATTAAATTCGTAGTCACCAACGGCAACCACCTCTGGCTCGAGGAGATCGAGGTCGGCGTTTCGGGAATCCCCGCAACCGACAGAGTTTACGTCACCGGTATGAACAAGTACGTCACCGCAGGCAGTGTTGTTATCTTCACTCCCGCGGCAGGCGAGATCACTACCGAAAAATACAATCATTCCTGGACTAAGAACGTTATCGCGGCTTGGGACAGCTCCGCGGGCTGTTACGTTGTCAAGAGCGTAACCCAAGGCTCCGGCGCGGATTCCACTCCGTCCGTAACCCTCGCGTCCAACGAAATTCTCATAGCGGCTCATCAGTGGGAGGGAGCAGGTATTGAAGAACCGGTAATCGGCTCTTTTGCAAACCTCCAAAGACTCGGCAGTGCCGCAGTAGGAACAAAGCTCAGCTTTACAAACATTGATATCAACAACGTATCTCTCGGCGCTGCTCCCGCTATCTCGCTTTCGGGCGGCGGTCATAGCCATACTCCCGGCGCGTGGACCACTCTTGCAGACGGAAGCAAGGAACAGCGTTGCACAGAGTGCGGCGAGGTTATCGCAACTCAGCCTGCTCCTATTGTAGTTCCCGACAACGCAAAGACATTCTGGGTAACCCATATCAGCGACAACACCATCGAGGGTGCAGGCGTTATCTTTACTCAGGCATACGAAGGCGCGGCTTGGTGGCTCCACGTTGCTTTCTCTCCCGTCTCGGGAAAGAGCGGCGTATTTGAAATCGTCGAAATTTCCGACGGTACCGATGGCGGCGACGCAACCGCACTTTCTATCCCCTCGGGCGGATTTGTTTGGGCGATCAACTACGGTAACAACTACCCCGAGCTCTACCCCGACGACGCAACTGCTATCGACTATACTTCTCCTAACTGCAACAATGCAACCAACGATGCATTGACCTGGGCGGTCGGCGACAAATTTGTGTTCTACGGAATCAACCCGTTGACTCCTACCGTTTCGACCTCCACTCCCGATACCAAGTGGTACGACGATGCATACGTTTGCACCTCTTACTATGCACCTTACAGCGAAGCTCACGTTCATACTCCCGGCACAGCGGCAACCTGCACAAGTGCACAGACCTGCACTACCTGCGGAGCTGTTCTCGAAGCTGCCAAGGGTCACACCGCAGGCGCGTGGGTAACACTCTCCGACGGAAGCAAGGAACAGCGTTGCTCTGTTTGTAATTTCCTCCTCGCTACTCAGCCCGCACCCGACAATCCCGATGTCCCCGGCGACGTAATGTTGGGCGACGTTAACAACGACGGAGCAATCGACCAGTATGACTACATTCTCGTAAAGCGTCACTACTTTGAAACCCGTTATCTCACCGATGACGAAATGACCCGCGCCGACGTTAACCTCGACGGAAATATCAATCAGTACGACTATATCCTTATCAAGCGCCACTATTTCGGAACTTATGTGATTGGTTAATATTTATGATATTACGAGAGAACCCTTTTGCAAAAGGGTTCTCTCGTGCTCTCTCCCAAAAACTTTAAAAACAAACATTTATTATTATAATACGATAAAAACTCCATAAAAATCGGGGACATGTGCCTCGATTTTTATACCTTAGAGCGCCGAGTGTTTGGACAAGACGCGAAGCGGCGCGCACAAACACTATGCGAATGAACGGCGCTCACAAAAAAACCGATTAAAATCGCAAGATTTTAATCGAGAGAGTCAGCGATTAAAATATTATTGCAATTTGCATAAAGTATTGACATACGTGAGGATTTTTTGTATAATAGATAAACAAAATTATTTATAAGGAGATACAATGATGAAACTTGCAAAAAGATCAGCTGCGCTTCTTCTTTGCGTGGCTACGATTCTGTCCTTCTGTATCGTCGTAAGTGCTGCTCCCGAGGATAAGGCAACTGTCGTTGTCGGCAACACTGTTAATATAGACGGGGCAGTTTCTTACAGCAGCATTACCATCACCAGTGGTCAGAACGGAAACGTTGTTCCCGCATATTCGATGGAATTCGATCCCGAAGACGGATATATTCCCATGGTCTTTTCGGGCTATTCGGGAACCTCCGGCGTTCTTGCTACTCAGTATGATATTGCAACCCAGAAATACGGCTATGAAGTAGCCGGCATTATCAACGGTGCGTTCTTCTCGATGGACTCCGGCACCACTACTTACGGTAACTACGGTACTCTCGTAGGTATCGTTATTTCCAACGGTAAGATCGCTTCCGCTCACACCGGATATTCCGATTCGGTTGTCGCTTTCGGCTCGGACGGAAGTATGAATATCGTCAACAGTAAGCTCGATTACAAGCTCTACATCAAGGGCGAAGAAATCAAAAACGGTATTTACTACATCAACAAAACCTCCGGCTCCAAGGTTGCAAGCAACTGGAACAACGGATTTTATTACTACGACACCTCCTGCGGCAGAGTCTGCGATACTTTTGCTGTCTGTCCCGGTTATGAGGTTATCTGCGAAAAGGTCGACAACACCGATCTTTCTGTCGGCGCAACTCTCAAGGGCAAGGTTCTTGAGGTAAAGGAAAACTCCTACGGCGCGGCTCTCGCAGAAAACAAGATGGATTTCTCGAACAAGTTCGTTCTTTTCGTAAAGACCGCATCTCCCAACGCAAAGTACGTTAAGGATCTCGTTGCGGGCGATACCATCAATATCGGCGTAAGCGAAACCAACGAAGCTGCCAAGGAAGTTATGGAAAACGCAAACAGCGTTATCTCCAACGTAGGCTGGCTCGTTAAGGACGGCGTTGACCGTACCAGAATCGATACCACTATCGGTACTCACGGCGTAACGCTCGACAGAGGCTGGACCGCTTTCGGTCAGAAGGCAGACGGTTCCTACGTATTCTACACCTCCAAAGATGGCGGTGCAGGCACCGGCAACTGCGTTACAATGCGTGACGTTGCAGACTATATGATCTCCGCAGGCTGTGTAAACGTTATCCGTATGGACGGCGGCGGATCTTGCGCGATGTACGTTTCCGATACCGGAAGCGGCGAACCCGGCTATGCACAGTACAGCTCCCGTTCTGTCGGCGACTGTATCCTCGTTGTAAAGAAATCCAGCCTTGTTGATGAAGATCTCGAATCTGCACTTCAGGCAAAGATCGACGAAGCAAAGGCTTCTCTCGAAAGCGCTCCCAACGACGCTATCGCAGAGCTCGTTGCGGCGGCTGAAGCTGTTCTCGCTGAAGAAACCCCCGTTTCGAGCGACGTTCGCAAGGCTCTCGCAGACCTCTCCTCCGCTCTTTCCGGCAAGGATGAGCTTTCCGATGCTGTTGCTCTCGCAGGCGGCATCTCCTACAAGGATTACAGCGAAGCTGTTCTCACCGAAATCCGCGAGGTTTATGACGAAGCGGTTGCTCTTCTCGGCGAAGAAAACGCAGATCTCGAAGCGATCAAGGCAGTAACCGCAGAGCTCAAGAGTCTCCTTTCGCTTACCGGCAAATCCAATCTCCCGCTTTCCGTAGGCAAGCCCTATACCACCTCGAATCCCACCAGAGGCGACGGTTGGGATGACGACGGCATACGTCTTACCGACGGTCAGAAGAATTTTGCAGAGGGCGGCTCTGTGGCATACTCGGGCTGGGGCGGTATAAACGTTGAAGCGATCATTGATCTCGAAGAGGTTACCGCTTCCAACACCTACACCGTATACGCAGCAGCAGGCTTCTGGGGCATCTCCGCTCCCGAAAAGGTTGAAGTTTCGATCTCGACTGACGGCGAAACCTATAAATCCATCGGTACTGCTACCGCTACCGAAACAGGCGACGGCGGACAGGCTGACGGCAACACTATCAAGCTTTACAAATACGAGCTCACCACCGCGAAGAAGAATGACGCTCGCTATATCAAGTTCAATATCACCCGTGTCGGCACGTTTATCTGGATCGACGAGATCGAAGCTTCGCTTTGCGAAGACGTTGTAAGCGATGCGATCTACGTAACCGGCTTCAACACCTCGATCGGCGCAGGCAACTGCAATATCTTCACTCCCGAATTCGGTCCTATCACCAAGGCTGCGGCTAACCACAAGTGGACAACCAACGTCGTTCTCGAAAAGACCGAAATCGAAGGCGAATATATCGTTGTAAAGAAGTTCAAGGGCAACGGCGATACTACTCCCGATATCACTCTTGAAGACAACCAGATCATGATCGCGGCTCACTCCTGGGAGGGCTCGGGCGTTACCGATCCCGTAGAGGGCAGCCGTGCAAACGAAGTCCTCCTCTCCTCTGCAGAGGTTGGTAAGATCATCAAGCTTTACGGCATCAATGCCGATGCACTTTCGCTCGGCGTAGCCGCATACGCGAAGATCGTTGAAGAGGAAATCGGCATGCTCGGCGACGTTAACAACGACGAAGCCATCAACCAGTACGACTATATTCTCGTTAAGCGTCACTACTTCGAAACCCGTTATCTCACCGATGACGAAATGACCAGAGCCGACGTTAACGGCGACGGAAACGTCAACCAGTACGACTATATCCTCATCAAGCGTCACTACTTCGGCACTTACGTTATAGGCTAAATATCACGATATTACGAGAGAACCCTTTTGCAAAAGGGTTCTCTCGTGCTTTCTCCCAAAAACTTTAAAAACAAACATTTTTTATCATAATACGATAAAAACTCCATAAAAATCGGGGACATGTGCCTCGATTTTTATACCTTAGAGCGCCGAGAACACGGACAACGAGCAGAGCGAGGCGCACGTGTTACGGGGCCCCCGAAAATCGCAAGATTTTTGGGGTATATCGTGCGAATGAACGGCGCTCACAAAAACCGATTAAAATCGCAAGATTTTAATCGAGAGCGTCAGCGACTAAAGCGTCACTACTTCGGCACTTACGTTATAGGCTAAACATCACGATATTACGAGAGAACCCTTTTGCAAAAGGGTTCTCTCGTGCTCTCTCCCAAAAACTTCAAAACAACAATCAACAAAACAAAAGCTGCGTTATTTCAACGCGGCTTTTCTTGTTTGTTCCAAGCCGTTTATGTGAAAAATTTGATGTTTTACACTAAAATTTATTGATTATTCGGCTATCCTTGTTGACTTTAAGATAAAAAAGAGTTATAATTTATATTGATATAATTTACTCTTTTTGAGTTTTTAAAAAGGAGAAAATAAATATGTGTAAGAGAATAATTGCACTCCTTTTGGTACTCTGTATGATGCCCCTTACCGCAATCGTCGCATTGGCGCGCGGCAGAGGTGTTTATTACAGCGACACCGAAAACCAATACCTTGAAAAAGCGAAAGGACAGTTCATACCCGAAACGATAACTGTCGACGGCGTGCTCGACGACACGGGCTGGCCCGCAAGCGGCTTTTCGCACGTCGATAAGACCACGGGCTTTTGGAACTCCACACAGCCCGACGCGGCGAACGAATCGCTCAATTACAAATATCAGATACGCGCGGACTACGACCATCTTTACGTCGGCGCATCTGTTGCTTTGCCCGAAAACGTAGACAAAGCAACCTTCACCGTTATGTTTAAGGATAAAGCGGAAAACAGCTTGAAGGGATCGGCGAGCATAAACGTTAATAACGTGAGCGGTGAAAACGGCTCTATAGTCAGAACAGCGTCTTTTACAGACAAGCAATACAGCAACTGGTATCGCTATTCGTTTGCGCCTGTGGAGGGAACCAACAAATATATGCTTACGCAAAGAATAGCTGCCGGCGTTGAAGCGGCGATTTCTGTCGTCGAAGGTGGATTTTTGCTTGCGATCCACGTCGCCGATAAAACGGCTAATGATAATATGTATGCGATCAATATGTCTGCGATCAATACGCTTAATTCCATAGATATGGACGCCGAAATCACTTTCGATTCCGACCCCAAAGCGTTGGTAGATAGCGCCGGCGTTTTGAACTTTGGCTATTCTACACCGGATTTCAAGAGCGGCACCTTCTGGGTAACTCATTACGATAACAATACCGATGAAGGCGCAGGCGTTATTTACACCGAGAAATACAAGGCACTCGGTTGGCGTATGCACGTTGCATTTTCTCCTGTGGCAAATGACAGCGGTAAATACGTTATTTCTGCAATTGCAAACGGATTGGAAAGCGGCAACGGTCTTACTCTCGATGTCCCTGCCGGTGGTTTTGTCTGGGTTATCAACAGGGGTAACGATTATACGTCCAGCAGCAGACCCAACTATATCTCCAAAAATTGCAATAATGCAATAGCAGAGGCGAAGACCTGGCGCGTGGGCATGGAATTCAGCTTTGAAAACCTCGACCTTTCGGGCAAAACGGTGAAAACCTCCACTTCTGACAAGAAGTGGTACGACGATGGATACGTTTGCACCACAAAATATACTCTTTACAGAAACGGCTACACCGATAAGCTCGTTTTGAATCTTGATAAGAGCAACAAAGACAATCCCGTAAGCGTGCTTTCGTTCGAGGGCTTTGATCGTCTTACAGACGATATCGAGCCCGATGAGCCGATGCGCCATATACTCAAATCGAAGGTTGACGAGGACGAAAAAGTCAACTTCGAATTCCGTAATATGCTTATCGACACCTTTGTAAACCCCACAGCAGCGGCGCTCGATGACATAAGCTATTTCGTTTCTGTCGATATCGACGAGGATTCTCTTATCCATCCGCTTCCTCAAATTCCCCAATACGGCTACAGCGTGCCCAATTACAGCGATACAAAGCTCGTGAGCGAGGTTCCCACCTCTGAATTCTGGCCGCTTACCTCCGAAAACGGAGAAACCACCGATGCGGGCGGTAAGATCGAAACTCTTCTTACCGAGGAAAGCACCGAAAGCGATCTTCCCTACGTAGTAAAAGTCGACGGTAAATTCGACGAGGCGATCTGGTCTTCTCTTACCGATTTTTATATCGAAGACCGCGATGACGATATTTACAACGCGAAAAATAATCCCAACTACGTCGGACTCAATACCGTAAAGCGCAATAACGGTTCGCAAAAAGCTAACGATGTCGACAGCGCTATCAAATTCAAATACGAGATCCGCGTTGACGGCGAATATCTCTACGGTGCAGTCATTGCACAAGTTCCCGAGTTTGCACCGTATCACGGATATACGAAAAACCCCGACTATACCGGGATGAATTATGTAGGCGGTTATGCGGATTTCAATTTCGTAACCGCACCCGATTTGTACGTCTACTTCTTTGATGAAGCGAGCCAAAATGCTAAAGATGGCGGCTTCAAAGGCATTTTGCCCGAAACCGTTATTCAGATAAGAAACACCGTTGCGCAGGCAACCCATGATGACACCGATTATTATCATGGCGGTTATGGGGACGTTTGGATGAAGACGCTTGCCGACGGTACCACGGGCTTGGGCTGGGCGCCTAATGCTGTCGAAGGTGCAGAGCTTAAATGTGCGCGCCAAAACCATCACGGTAACCTTTGGTCGTTTGAATTCAGGGTAAAGCTTGATAAGATTCCGCGAATCGACGAAACAGGCGATATCGTATATTCTGTCGGCTTGGGCGACAGATTGGAGATCAACGGAACAAGATTAGAGGCAAACGAAAATGCGCCTTCCACAAGAGCGCGCAGCTTTGCCTGGACCGGCGGAGAAACCGATAGCAAAAACACCGACAATACAAAGCAATCCTATTATAACTATAACGATCAGGTTGCTTACGGCAACGTAATTTCCGCAGAAGAAATTACAGAAAGAGCAAATAAATACGTTGCGAGAAAAGGAATCTTTAACGACGGTAACCTCGGCCAAGATCTTTGGTGTGCGCTCACCGCGGCAGATACCTATTTCGATGGTGTTGTGGACAACAATGATGTCGGCGAAGACGTATTTGCATATAAGCTTACCTCCGACCACGAATATCTCTACGGCGCGGCATTGATCGACCTCAACCGCGACTGGAACGACCCGAGCGACAATTTCTCGATCTGGCTTAACCGTAAATTCACGAAAAACGAGATCAAAGCCGCAAATAAAACAGGAGTTGACATTAAGAGTTATTCCGTTGATGCCGTTACGTATTCGTCGACCGCAGGCTGGGCGTATGATTCTGATGATGACGGAAAAAAGCTTGACGATGATATAACCGGAGCAACGTCGAGCTTTGACAATGGCACTTGGTCCGCTTGGAACGATAAAAACAAGAAAAAGATCGAGCTTGTTTTCGAACTTAAATCGCAAACCTATGTGAGTAGCTTGGAGGCGTACATCGGAAAAGCTTCCCAAGCAGGAATCGGAAGACCGAACGGATATGAAATCGAATATTCGCTTGACGGGACGAACTATGATCCTGCAAGTATTTATGCTTGTGATTATACCATCGTTCAGGATGTGGCGGAACAAAGCAACCAAATTGATGTTGAAAAGTGCACGCTCAGTCTTGAAGAACCGGTTTATGCGAAGTATATCAAGCTTATTGTAGATCCTCGCAAAAGTTATAATGACGAAACCGGTGCGGTTTCAAGCGCGTTCTTCTGGTGCAGTGAGGTTGATATATTCACCGCAGGCTACGGCAACGAATATACAATTTCTGTAAAGTCCGAACAGAACGACGCTGTTCTTGGCAACGATGCTGAAGCAGGCGTAACGGCTACCGGAAAAGTAACACTTTCCCAAAACGGCGACACGGCAACTGCTGTTGACGCGTCCGAATACACAATCGTATGCTTGGGCGAATATGACGATGCCGAATATTTGGCAAGCACCGACAGCGCCGCAACAGGTGGAGACGGTAATCGCCATAAATATGCAGTGGAATTCAAGATTCCGCTCAGCGCGCTTGGTATCGAGCTCGAGCTCGATGCGGACGAGAAGGATATTCTCTTCTACTATTACGCAGCCTTTGGTGCGGAATTTTCGGGCGGCTCCCGTTTCTATCTCTATCATCCGAAGAGCACCGCATCTAAAACACTCGGCGAATGGGTGCTCAACGGCAATCTCGACGGCGCAAACGCTTTCGCTTATGAACATATGCTCGGCGATATTGCGATCGACGGCGAATTGAGTGAAAAATATTGGACCGACGAGGACGCATTCACTACCGTTGTTGATGCCGAAACAGGCACGTGGGCAAACAAGTCCACCTACGACGACGTTTTGGGCATAACAGGCGAGCTCGATTCACACGAACAGCCCCAGAACAACGTTGTATTCGATTACAAATACCAGCTCTATGCGGGCGACAGCTATCTTTACGGTGCTGCAATAATCGATGCCGACGCATCGAAGCGCGGAACAGAGTTCAATATCTGGATAAACAACCTTGTCGATGAATACGAATGGATCACAGACAGCAGCGAAAGCACAAATCCTGTTGAATACAGCCAGAAGACCTACCGTGCCTATTATTATTACGGACAGTACAGCGAAAGTCAGACACGGCTGGACTATTATTTGAACGGCAATATTTGTGACGGCGTCGTCTGTAAAGATGGCGGCACCTTCCACGGCGAAACTGTCAAGGGTACCGGAGATGATTGCGGTGTTGAAGGCGCTCATATTATCGACACCATAAACAGAGGCGGCAGTGAAATTAAGGTATGGGCGGAAAGAGAGCTTTTTGATGAAGACGAAACCGAAAGAAAATATTATCTTAACTACAATTACAAGATAAAATTTGAAAACGGTACCGTAAAAGGTGATGCTACCCCCGACAAGTATTACCCGAACGGCGACGCAAGCAAGGTTATCAATGTCGGCGACGACAACTTCAGCTATGCGATGTCTACCATCAACGGCATCACCTACGTTGAATTTATGATCGACCTTGATAACTTCGGCGTTAGCACAGAAGGACTCAAGTATTTCGTTTCTGTTACAAACAATTACGAAGAAAACGAAGAAAAGAAAGAAACCCTTACTCTTTATCATCCCCAGATTCCCGACAGCCATATTTTCTGGCTCAACGCTATCGACTACGACAAAACCGAAAACCATGTCGGCAGCGGCCGGATTTTCACCAGCAATGACGGTGCGTATAAGGTGTATGCCGACAAGACCGGCGACGGATTTTCCAGAGATGATACCGGTGCTGATTTCGGCGGATGTACACACATTTTGTTCGAGCCGATTATGGTCAAGGATGAAAAGGGCAACGACACCGCTGAATACACCGGTCAATATAAGATAGTCGAAATCGAAGCAAACGCATCGGATTCGGCCTCCAAGAACCTTACAATCGATACTTCAAAGAGACAATTCGTATACGTAGAGCATACCGGACGAAACGACTCGCAAAGATTTGTCGAGCCGACATATGAGTCGTTCAATATGTATGTCGAAATGATGTCCTGGAACGTTGGCGACGTATTTGAATTCAATGGCGTCAATATGGAAGACATTATCGAGGAAAATGTCACAACAACCCCCAGCATCAATCTTTCGGGTATGACTTGGAATGATTTGATGACGGGAATGTTGACCTCGAGAGATAAAAACGAGTACGGCACTACGTACACGAGCTATACCGCCGACGTAGTTCACAGCGCAAACAGCGGCAACTATTTCTGCACCGCAAGACTTGTAAGAGTCGTAAACGGCAGCCAGACACAAAGTGTCATTGAATCCACTCACTCGACCTACAGCCCGATCACCGAAATGACATGGGATACAAGGAACGAGGGCAAGATCGAGCTTCTCACTCACTTCGCTCCCGAGGTGGTTTCGGTTGACGGCAAAATCAACGAGCCCGCTTGGGATAACATCCCCTGGACCGAGGTCAACGCGAAGATCAACGGCTCTTATCAAGAAGCTTCTACCGGTAACGCAGATATGACTTACCGCTTCAAGCTCCGTACCGATGCCGACTATCTCTACGTTGCGGCTGAGATCGACACCGAATACGGTGCGGCAAGTGCACCCGAATTCCGCATCTGGCTAAAAGGCAATTCCGAAGCAACCACTTATACGCATTTCTACCGTGTTTCTTACGATGCCTCTGCAGGTGCAGGCACTGCGGCGGAAATAAAAGAGTTCCCTAAAGCGATGTATGATTGGGCAAACAAAGAAACCTATGTCGGTGCAGATGAAACGATCGATTACAAAGTGCAAAACAATACTCCATACGTTAAGTATTTGAACACGTTTTTGGTACTTGGAAAGAATAATTCCTCCACCCCTGTCGGTAATGCGAACGGCAAATTTACAGAAATCAACGATTACGAATCCTCCTCCCTCTTCGGCTATACCGAACAGGTTCAGGAAAACCAGACAAGCGGTATCTTCTACCCGACAATAGAAACCACAAAGATCTATTTCGGTAAAGAAAGCGCGAAGATGAACGCAAACCCCGAGGGCAACAAGACTTGGGTTGAATTCAGAATCGGCCTCACCGAATTCGGTGCAAAGGTAGTTGACGGCGAAAACGTCACCTACAACGATTTTGAATACTTTACTCAAGTTGCTGTCATTGAAAACGGCGCACAGAAGACACTCTACTATCCCGCAATTTATACCGAACCTAAGTCCGATTACTGCTATTGGAACTACTATTCTCCCTTCTGGGTATGGAATAGTGAGGTTTCCGCAAAGGTAACCGCGGCCGATATGAAGGACGGACTTATCAAGCTCCGCAACAACTGCATGCCTGTTGTAACTCTCGGTGTTAAGATCAATGATAATTACAACACCGTCGACGAAAACGGAAATCCTGTTGTCAATAAAAAAGCAATCCGATTCGGCGCGCTTTACAACGAGGATTATATAAGGAACTTTGTTGATAAAGACGAAGATGTGCTCGATACAAGCGATCCCATGTATACCGACGAAATGCTCGATTACTGGGACGTTGCAGACGTTGGTATAATCTATATCCCGACCCGATTGCTTAAGGACGCAAACGGCGAAGATCTCACTCACGACACCGACAGAGCACAGTGGGATTCTGCAAACAATATCGTTGACTGGGTTCACAATACCAGTGACGGCTGGTCGAACTACGCGGACTACGAGAACTTCTCGTTCTACGTAACGATCTACAATATGCCGACAAATATCCGCTTCAGCTTCCGTTCCTACGTTGACTTCTATTATTCAACGGGTGTTGACGTTTATTACGGCGAAACGCTTGTAAGAAGCTTCGATGGTGTTGCCGACAGCAATATGCCCGAGGATGATGACAGCGGAGTAACCGGAGGCGGCAATGAAGGCGGCAACGAAGGCGGCGGTACGGATCCCGAGGATCCTACCGTCCCCGACACTCCTGTTGTGGCATATATCCCGCTTGACGACCGCCCTGTAAATATCGACCGTGTGGAATATCTTATCGGTGCGGCGGGCTTTGAGCTTATTATGCCCGAGAACGAAGACGACTATTCCACAAGACTTGGGCAGCCAAACGAAACCGATGCGGTCGTTTATGCAAACAACAAGTGTGGCGATCCCGAAGCGTTGTTCGCATGGTTAAAGGAGACTGCTGCCGCGGACGCCGCAGACTACTACGTGATCTCGCTCGACCAGATCCTTTCGGGCGGCTTGGTCAACTCGCGGTATCAGGCTTTGACGGATAAGGGAAACATAGACTTCGAAAAAGAAGTGATGGACTACATCATCAAGCTTGCGGAAACCGAAAAGGTTTACGTGTTCGATACGGTAATGCGTCTTGCTTCGACTGCAGGTTATAAAGAATATACGCATGAAAAATATAATCTATATCGCAATTATTCAATAACCCCCCGTCAGCAGTTTGAAAGCGTTGATTTGACTGTTGATAACATCGTCAATAATTATCGCAAAGGCGAAGGCGGAGTAGTATTGAGCACTGCAGGTCTCGACGAAGTTCTGCTCACCCGCTATCTCAGCGCTCGTGAAAGAAAGCTAAGGATTGCAGAATATTTCTACAATCACGCGAATATCGGCAACGTTGATATGATCTATATCGGTATTGACGACGCTTCGAATGATACGAACATTCAGACCAACGAAATTCGTTATATCGAAAAATCTGCAACGAATCGCAACGCGCGCTACTATTTGTTCTCGGGTACAGACGAGCTCGGTCTTATGTGTGCCGCATATATGACAAGAGACGTATATCAGGCGGATATCAAAGCTTGTGTTGAGTATTTCGGTACCGATAAAGATAAGAACGCCGACACTTTCGACGTAGACTCCTATGAAGAAACTGTCAACAAGCATATCGAAAGCCTTGGCGTAACAAAGATTTCTGCGAATGATGCTGACAAAGAAACGCTCCGCATTCTTGTTCTCACAAGAACGAATGGGGCTTCGGATGCGAACGCTGCAAATTCTTTGGTAGACAAAGCCAACGAGTATCTTGGACAAGGCTATCCGGTTTGTATTATCGACGGGTTGTCTGAGCATGAAAATGAGCTCAATGATGCTATGTTGAATAAGTATATGCCTTTCTCGAAGGTTCTCGGATACAGCAGTTGGAATACCGTTTCTAATGCAGTCGGCGTTTCGCTTTCCAACGCGGTTTCAAGACTTATATATCTCACCTACGCGGATGAGGTAACCGACGAATCCAACGATGAATTCCTTAAAACGATAGCATTTTCGTTTATCAAGGATATTTCGTACAAGTGCAACGGTATAACCGACCTTAACGACAGCAGTACCTACGGTCCTCAAACTCTTCTTACTGTGATAAACAAATCCCAGATTCTCGTCAAGGATTTAGCAACATTAAATGTTCACGGCACCGTTTCGGTTTCGGACTTCATGAAACCTTGGTCTCGTAACTTTGAAGCGAGATTTACTGTTACGGTTAACTAAAAACAAAAAACAGCAACGCTTATCTAAAAAAGAAACCGTGTTTTTACGCGGTTTCTTTTTTTTACAAAAATAGATATTGACAAGCTCAACAATTTGGGGTATACTGTACGTTACCGTAGTATAATAACTATCACTATAAATATTTTTCAAAGGGGTTACACTTATGAAACGATTTATTTCATGCGTTTTGACGTTAGTGTTGGTGCTCGGAATGATTCCCGCATCGATGCTTTCCGCATTGGCGCGCGGCAGAGGTGTTTATTACAGCGACACCGAAAACCAATCGCTGATAAACGCGAACGGACAGTACATACCCGAAACCATTAAGGTTGACGGCATTCTTGACGATACAGGCTGGCCCGCAAGCGGCTTTTCCTACGTCGATAAAAACACGGGATTGTGGAATACTGCAGATGTCCCTTCGGACGCGATTGCAGATTACCTCAATTACAGATATCAGATACGCGCGGACTACGACCATCTTTACGTCGGCGCTTCTGTCACTGTGCCCGAAAACACGGACAATGCAAAGTTCACCGTTATGTTCAAGGATAGATCCTTGACAGAGGAATCCGTAACAATCGCTTTGACCGGCGCGGAAAAGAACCAGGACGGCATGATAATAATGAAGTCGGATTGGAACGGCAATGAGTGGTGGCAGCGCTATGCCTTTGCGCCTGTCGCCGGCAAGGAAAATTGCTTTAAGCTCGTAAACGAATTGGACAATGACGAGGGAAAAAAGGACTTTGCTTGTCCCGAAAACGGCTTTATTTTGGCGATTCATAATGACGAACTAGCCGATCAGACAGGAAAAGCCAATCAGACAGAAGTAGACGCTGTTGAAAAGATACTTCTCAACCAAGAGGTTTACTTTGACAAAGATCCGGTAGCCTTAGCCGGCACAACCGAAGAGTTTACACTTACATATTATCCCGCTAAGCGTAGTGATGCGCAATCGTTCCGCGTCACCGAATTTCTTACGTCGGGCGACCTTACAGAAGATCAGCAGACCGCATTGTTCGGAAATGGACATGCGACCATTATCACAAATGGTACGTATTACAAGAAAAAGCCCTATAGATTTCACGTTGCGTTTGCCCCTGTAAGTGCAAAGGACAATGTTTACCGTATTGTAGCAATACACGACGGACTGGATGACGATAATGACAATCCAAGCGTCCCGCTTACCATTCCTTCGGGCGGCTTCGTTTGGCTTGCACATACAGATGGAACCGCCGAAAATCTCGGAACACCGGCGATTGCAGACGCAAAGAACTGGCACGTCGGTATGACGTTTGACTTCGGTAATTTCAACCCGATGAATGCGAGCTCCGATGCTTCTGCCGCAACCTACAAGGTGCTCCAAGACGGATATACCCAAAAAATCGTTTTCAATCTCAGCGGCAACAATGTAACCGTTGATAACGAATCGCTTGTCAAAGTTCTTTTGACAGACGAAACGGTAAAAGAGTATACTCTTCCTATGCATTGGGCACTTGAATCGAAAAAGGACGGCAATACCTATACCTTCGAGTTCCGCAATATGCTTTTGGATACCTTCGGCGGACAGAGGGATCTTTCCGATATAAGCTATTTCGTTTCTGCGGATATCGGGGACATATCGCTTATTCATCCTATCGCGGCAGTCGACAATATGGATTACACCGTTAACAATTTCGATGACGGTGCGTTCCTTGTCGAGGTTCCCACTTCGGAATTCTGGCCGCTTGCCTCCGGAGAAAACGGCACAACCGTCGACGCGGGCGGTACTATCAGCAAGCTCGACAGCAACAAGAAGTACCCCAACTCGATCAATATCGATGGCAAGTTTGACGAAGAATCCTGGGGAACAGTCAATGACTACGTGCTTTCCGGCGATAATGATTATCTCTACGGCGCGGTCAAGAATCCCAATTCGTTTAATTTGAATATCAATTTGCCGCTTAACGGCGCTTCGGCACCTTCCGGAGATTACAGTGAACGTAACTTCACAGCCACCTCGTCCAATGCGAGAATTTACTATAATGACGAGTATTATAACAACTATGATGTGTTGTGTGATAACAACGGCTATCCCGGTGACGAAGACTTTAAACATCCTGAGTATTTTTGCGCTTGGGGCGGAGAACATAGCGGAGCGACAGAAGTTCCCATTGTTTTAAAGTTCAAGAAATCGCAAAACACCAATATGTTTGTCGTCAACAAGATTGAAGTTCACGTATATGCGAATAGCGGCGCAGGAATATCAAAACCGAACAATTACGCGGTTCAATATTCTTATGACGGCGTACATTTTTATGATACGGCGATAACAAGTCAAACCGAATCGGCTACAAGCAAAACAAATATAACGAAAAAAACGTTGAATATTGACGAAGTTGCCGCAAGATATATAAAGCTTATAGTATATCCCGGCGGTGGCGACAACAGATTCTTCTTCTGCGGAGAGATCGACGTTGCTGGCAAAAGAACATATGTTATGCCTGCGATTACTTATTCGAGCGGCAAAATGCGTCTCAACGGAAAAGAAATCGCAAACGCTGACTGTGCAGAGGTTGACGGCAACCTCGAATTCAGAATTCCTTGGTCTGCGCTCGGTATGAAGCCGAACCTTTCTCCTGCAGAGACCGACGAGTTCTTTAGCTACACTGTCAACAGCGGCGCGAAACAAAAATTCACTTACGCTAAAATGATAAAGGATATCGTTGTTGACGGTAAGTTCGAGGAATCGATCTGGCTCGACGGTATGACTCACGTTAACAGCGACGAGGGTACTTGGGCGAACAAGTCGACCTATGATGACGTTTCGATTCACGACTCGACCAGCACCGGCAACGGTAAAGACCCCGAAAAACCTCAGAACAATATCGTTTTCGATTACGATTATAAGCTTTATACAAGCGACAATTATCTCTACGGCGCGGCAAGGATCGATGCCGACGGTAAAACAAACGGCACCGAATTCAACCTCTGGATAAACAACGGAATCGACGAATACAATTGGCTCAGAGACAACACCCCTTCTACGAATCCCGTTGATTATAATCAGCCTACCTACCGTGCTGAAAACATCGGACCTTGTTATCCGAACAAGGAGTACATACTTGGCAAGGACGATGCATATCTCTGTAACGGCAACGGCGAGTGTCAGGAAGACGGCAAGCACACCTACGGCGGAGAAGAAGTGGATGTAGTGGCTGCGAATACGAAGTGTGAAGGTGCAGGAACGCACTATATTTCTTACAACTCCGAAAAAAAAGAGCATTCTTGGCAGCTTTACTATAAAATCCGAGAAGACGAAAAAGAAACCAAATACTACCGCAACTACAACTATAAGATAAGTCTTGATGAAAACGGAGTGGCAAAAGGAGAAGCAACGCCGAACGAGTATTACACCGACGGCAGCGAAAGCCACACTGTTACTATCGACGACAGCAACTTCAAGTATGCGATGAAGACGATCAACGGTATAACCTACGTTGAATTTGTGATCGATCTTGCAAACTTCGGTTGCGAAAACAAGGACGATCTCAAGTATTTCGTTTCTGTAAGTAATAAATACGAAGAATCCGAAACCCTTTCGCTCTACCATCCTCAGATTCCCGACAGCCATATTTTCTGGATCAACGGCGCAGACAGAACCACCAGATACGGCCACTCGGGTATGGGCGTTATCTTCACCGGTAACGGTACTACCACGCACGGAGGAGAGAATGCATACATAAACGTAAATACGGTTTACGGATACGGCGCTTGTACACAGGTTATTTTCGAAAAGCAAGGAAACGGCGTATATAAAATCGTCGATATATGTAAGCTTGCTTCGATTGGTAATTCTTATAACCTTAAAATCGGAGAAAATCAGTTTGCGTACGTTGTTCATACCGGTCGTGAAATGTCTTTCGAAAAGATCGAAGCGAGCTGGGAATCCGTATTTATGTATTTCGAGGCTATGTCCTGGAACGTCGGCGACGAATTTATGTTTAACGGCGTCGAAATAGAAGATCTTCTTGATGCCAAGGTTTCCTACAAAGATTTTATCCCGGCGCTCAACCTTAATATAAACGTGAACGATATCGGCGAAGACCCCACCGATGACAACGGTGCATATTTCTGCACGGCAAGATTAGTAAGAATCAAAAACGGCGATCTTACCAACGGCTATATCAACGGCACTCATATCAAGCGTTCGCCTCTCGAACAGTCTTGGGACACTAACAACGCAGGCACTATCGCGCCTCTCGTTCATTTTGCTCCCGAGGTTATCACTGTTGACGGCATTATCAACGATATAGGTTGGGCAAACGAAGATCTTTGGATCGACGTTGACCACGGTATCAACGCAACCTCGAAGGACGAAGCAGATTCTGTTGACTTCGGATACAGCTTTGCGCTCCGTACCGATGCTGACTATCTCTACGTTGCAGCAGAGCTCGGCACTTCGTTCTGGGAAGGCGTTTCCTTCCGCTTGTGGCTCAATGGCAACGGCGGCGACAAATATTCGCACCTTTACGATCTCAAATGGGATAACGGCGAAGCTTATTTGGAGATCACCGATCTTCCCAAAGAAATGTATGACTGGGCAGAAGGTGCAGATAATACATACCTCGGCTATAAGCACCCCAACGATGATCAGGGTTATGTAACATATGCTGACAACGCACTCCGCTTCGGCAAGGAGTTCGGAAAATATGCTCTTAGCTTTGAATCCTATTCGAAGCTTGATGAAGAGTCCAAATATGGCGCTTCCGCGCTCTACGGTTATACCGAGCAGATTCAGGAAAACCAGACAAGCGGCGAATTCTATCCGACTATTAAAACCGAAAAGATCTATCTCGGTAAGCAGGCCGGTGTTATCAGAAATGCAGACGAGAACAAAACTGTCGTTGAATTCAGAGTCAAGCTCGAAGAATTCGGCGCAAAGGTAGTTGTCGGCGAAGACGTTACCTACCACGATTTTGAATACTATACTCAGGCATCCACACGCGACGTTACCTTGATTTACCCCGCTTGCGAGATCGATGCTTCGAGCGGCAGAGACACCAATATGCCTCAGACCGCTTGGAACAACGATACCGCCGCAAAGGTAACCGCAGCAGACATGAAGGACGGACTTATCAAGCTCCGCAATAACTGCATGCCTGTTGTAACTCTCGGTGTTAAGATCAATGAGCATTACGACACCGTCGACGAAAACGGAAAACCTGTTCTCGATCAACAAGCAATCCGATTCGGCGCGCTTTACAACGAGGATTATATCAGGAACTTTGTTGATAAAGACAAGAATCGGTTGCCCAACAAGAACGATCCCATGTATACCGACGAAATGCTCGATTACTGGGACGTTGCAGACGTTGGTATAATCTATATCCCGACTCAGCTTCTCGGAACAGAGGAAAATAAAGACCCCAACGGCGTAACACTCACTCACGACACCGACAGAGCGCAGTGGGATTCTGCAATCAATATCGTTGACTGGGTTCACGAAACCAGTGACAGTTGGTCGAACTACGCAGACTACGAGAACTTCTCGTTCTACGTAACGATCTACAATATGCCGACCGACGTAAGATTCAGCTTCCGTTCCTACGTTGACTTCTATCATTCAACGGGTGTTGACGTTTATTACGGCGAAACGCTTGTAAGAAGCTTCGATGGTGTTGCCGACAGCAATATGCCCAAGGATGATGACAGCGGAGTAACCGAAGGCGGCGACACTTATCCCGACATCGATCCCGGTACCCAACCCGAGCCCGAACCCACACCCGCACCTCCTACTGTATACAATATCAGTGCGGAAAGCGGCACAGGTATGTGGTGGGATAGCGACATAACCGACGATTTTTCCTATTCTTATCAATACGAGGTTGTAGATGGAAACTTTGTTCTTTCGGTTACCGTTAACGATGACGAGTTGGTTCCTACACCCGAAAGCGACAATACCGGCAACGGCAACGGCACCAACGTGCGTCTTTGGGTAAATTACGGTTCGGCAACCTGGGATAGACTTTACGACGGATTTGTAAAGTCAAACGGAGCCAAGATTTATTCAAAAACTCCAAGCGGCGATGCAAGCACAACGGGCACAGTCGATTTGACCGGAAAAACATTCACCTTTACAATTCCTTTCAGCGAAATTTCGAACGGCAACGATGAATTCCAGTTTATCGTTTGTGTTTCCAACAAGGTATCAGAAAATAGTAATGCCGCGCTTTATCCCTACTATCTCTGGAAACCCACAGAAGATTGGGATGAAACGAGCGCGCACACTGTTGATCAAAAACCCGCAACGACACTTCCCATCGTGGCATATATCCCGCTTGACGACCGCCCTGTAAACTACGACAGAGTAAAATATCTCGTCGGTTCGGCAGGTTTTGAGCTTGTTATGCCTCACGAGGATCTGTTCAGTACAAGACTGAGCAATCCTGGCGGAAAAGTCGGCACCGCTACTCTTCAAGATAAGTGCGGCGAGCCCGAAGCGCTTTATGCTTGGCTTCAAAACGTAGAGGCGGATTACTACGTAATCTCGCTCGACCAGATCCTTTCGGGCGGCTTGGTTAACTCACGTGCTAACCCCGACCTCAATCTGGATTGGGAGGAGGATGTAATAGATTACATCGTTGAGCTTGCGCAAACCGAAAAGGTTTACCTGCTCGATACCGTAATGCGACTTGCTTCTACCGATGGATATGGGGACTATTCAAGCGACGCTTATGGCGATTTGCGTAAAGTTTATGCTGTTGAGGGTCGTCCTGTGCTTGCAGGAGACGAGCTCAATGTAGAAAACATTATTATAAATTACGAATATGACGAAAACGGAGATAAGATTACCGTTCCGAATACTATAACGAGCATATTACCTAATTATCTCGCTGCCCGTGAAAGAAAGCTCAAAATTGCGGATTATTTGCTTACAAAGGACGGAGTTGAAAATATACAGCATATCTATTTTGCGGTAGACGACTCGAGTCCGAAAAACACAATTCAGACCAACGAAATCAATTATATCAAGAAGCTCGGTACTGGAGATAAGTTTACATATTCGCTCTTTGCAGGTACCGACGAGCTTGGTCTTACTGCTGTCGGCGCGGTTGCTTCCGATAAGTATATGAATAACGAAACTCCTGTTAACCTCACTTATTTCGGAAGCGGCGAAGATCAACCGGCAGATGAGTATGACACCGGTTCGCTCGACACCACTGTAAAAGCGCACATTGTCGGTGCGGGCGGCAAGCTTTATGAAAGCTCCGATTCAAGCTATCTGCAGATTCTTGTTCGTACAAAGAACGCAAACGATGCCCAAATGGATCAATTGGTTTCGACGTTGAAGAGCAATCTCGAAAACAATATTCCTACTTGTGTTATCGATGCGCTCGGCGATAACGGCGGACACACTGATCTTGCAAACAAGATCTTGAACGCGGGCATTACGGATATTGCGAAGCTCTACGGATACAGCCAGTGGAACACCGTTTCTAATGCAGTAGGTATTTCGATCGGCAGCGCAGTCGGACGTTATGCTTATATCCAGCACGTTTCCAACAAGGGCAAAACCTCGACCGAAGAAGCGAACGAAGCGTTTGTTAAGAATATCACAACGATGTTTGTTAAGGACATTGCTTACGTCGCAGTAAGAACGACGCAAATTAATGTTAACAATTGGAGTACTGTGTTCACTAGTAGAGCGAATACTATTCTTACAAAGATTAACGGCTCTGAAATGATGATAAGTAATACCCAAACAGAAACGATTGGAACGGTTTCAGTCGATGCTCCTGTTCATCCTTGGTCTCGTCTATTTGAATTGAGATTTACTGTTACGGTTAACTAAAAACAAAAAACAGCAACGCTTCCCGAAGGGCGATTTATCACTATGACGCATCGCCCTTCAAGGTGGGGTTTTTGCAAAGTAAAAACAGCAAAACAAAAGACCGTGCGTGTGCACGGTCTTTTTGGTATGTTTCTTATTTGGTTTTGGGAAGCGATGCAGCTGCAACAGACTGACCTACGCGGCGAGCCTTTTCGTCGGGAATGTGGAGCTGGATCTTCTTTGCGAGCTCGGGGAATTCCTTGTCGAGAACTTCCTGTGCTCTTTCGAGAAGGATAACGCCGCCGTCGCCGGAGGTTACACGGCCCATGATGAGAACGTGCTTCATATCGTAGAATTCAGCGTAGAATGCGATAGCGTAGCCGAAGTATGCACCGATGGTGTCATAGATAGCGGCAGCGCGTTCGTCGCCTTCCTTCATAAGACCCTGAACTACCTTGAGCTTTTCAGCGGGGGAGAGGCTTTCGTCGAGCTCGATTCCTGCAAAAGGAGCAAGCTTGATAACGCCGTCCTGCGAGAAGTACTTAACGCCGCAGCCGTAGTCGCCCGACCATTCGTCAACCATTGCGTCCTTGCAGAAGTCAACGGGAGCGAAAGCGAGCTCGTTGAGCCAGCCGGTGATGTTGCCCTGAGGATCAACGTAGCCGACTGCTTCGGAGGTACCCATAGCAACGCCGAGTACAGAGTCGTCCTCGAGGCTCATTGCGCCTGCGAGAGCGGTAACGTCGCCGTCGTTTGCAACTTCAACGGGGATATCCTCGCCGATCTCCTTGCAAACGTCGATGTACATATTCTTGACCTTCTTGTCGAAGTCTTCGTCGCTTACCTTGAGGAAGAGGGAAGCAACCATTATACGATTGTCGATATAAACACCCGCGGAGGAGATACCGATAGCGTCAACACGGGGCATTTTGGAAGCCGCGGTCTTCATAGCATCGAGAATTCCCTGATAGTGATAATCGGGATCGGAGTTGATCTTGGGGAACCAAACAACTTCTTCGGAGTAAACGGTTTCGCCGTCGATAACAGCGGAAACCTTTCTGTCGGATCCGCCTGCGTCAAAGCCGATACGGCAGCCGTCCAAATGTCTGCCGACAGGAGCCGCGCCGGAGATATCAACGGGAGCGTTTTCGATAGAACGAACTTCTACTTCGAAGGGGCGTTCGTAAACACGTTCCATAAAGTGAACGTCGAAGTCACGCAAACCGCCGTCGGTGTAAGCTTCCTTGATCTTGTTGCCGATAACGTCGCTGCCTGCGATGATAACCTTGTAGCCGCCTGCAACCCAAAGAAGAGCCTTGACCATTCTTTCGATGAAGTTGAAGTTGTCTTCGTCGTGGCCGGTGCCGTCTTTATAAACACGGGTTTTGTAGGTGGTGATGTAGCCCTTGTTTCTTTCTACGCCGATAACGAGATCCTGACCGTTTTCCTTGGTCGCTTCGCGCATTTCGCGGCAAACGAGAGAAAGGGGAGTAAATTGAGGGTCGAGCTTTGCGTTAACCTTAAGCTTCATATCTGGTATTACCTCCGATGATGGTTTTTTCAACGTTGAATTCGTTGTCTGTAATAATAATATCTGCATCCTTGCCGACCTCGATAGAGCCCTTCTTGTCATCGATGCCGAGTGTGGTTGCCGGGTTGAGAGAAGCGCCGTTTACACATTCCCAAAGAGGAATCGAGGAGTTGGTGTAAACGTTCCAAACGCCCTTGTTGAGATGGAGAACAGAGCCTGCTACGGTGCCGTCTTCAAGTCTGCAAACGATACCGCGGTAGATGATCTTGCTTCCGCCGAGAGTATATTCGCCCTCGGGGAGACCGCCTGCGGGCAAGCAGTCGGTGATGAAGCAGAGCTTTCTGCCCTTGAGCTTAAAGAGCATATCGTAAAGAACGGGGTTGACGTGGAATGCGTCAACGATAAGCTCACAGCTGACGTCGGAATTCATAGCGGCGGTAACAACGCCGGGTGCACGGTGTGCAAGCGGAGTCATCGCGTTGAAGAGGTGGGTAACGTGACGCATACCGACCTCGGTGGATTTCATAGCGGTGTCGTAATCTGCGCTGGTGTGGCCGATCGACAAAATAACGTCGGTGTCGCGGCGGATCTCCTTGATTGCTTCGAAGTTGTCGTCTTCTTCGGGAGCGAGCGAGATTATACGAATGATATCTGCATATTCCTTAACAAATTTTGCATCGGGCTTGAGGATATATTTGGGATCCTGCGCGCCCTTTTTAGCGGCGGAGATAAAGGGACCTTCTGCGTGCACGCCCAAGATGGTCGAGCCTTCCCAAGTCTTGCTTTCTTCCTTGAGTGCGCGGCAAACCTCAAGCGCTTTTTTGATAACCGCCATATCGACAGTCATTGTGGTGGGGAGGTAGCCGGTAACACCGTTTGCAAGCAGACCCTTGGAAATGGTGCGGATGCTTTCTTCTTCGCCGTCGCAAACGTCCTTGCCGAGATAGCCGTGAATATGAATATCGATAAGACCGGGAGCGACATAGCCGCCCTTTGCATCGATAACTTCAGCGCCCTCGGGGATCTGATCTGCGGGAACGATGCCTTCGATCACATCGCTGTAAAGCAAAGCACTGCCTTCAACGATGCGGTCCTTCAAAATGATTTTGCCGTTGATAATAGCCTTCATTTCAATACTCCTGCTTTTGTGTGAATTTGCTTATTAAAATTGCATTATATTACAAATACGATTATAGCAAATCAACCTCGGAATTGCAAGACCTTTGTGGCACAAAACATTACGATTTGGTAAAAAAGAGCAATTATGTTTGACAATATACAAGATATGGTTTACAATATGATTGTTCACAACAAAATCAAAAGGGGTTATTCCTGTGCTTATCAATATCAGCTCGGCGTCATCGCTCGAATACCGTGGGCTGAAAACAAAAATAATACAGCTTGGCTATCCCGCGCTTTTGCTTGACGAAAGCACGAAAATACTTTTCAGAAATCGGGAAGCGGAGAGGAAATATCCGAAATTTCGCGTCGGAAGCCTGCTTGCAAATCGTATTTCGGGAGAATGTGCCGCATATATTTCCGAAATGCCGGCCGGCGAAAGCCTTTCGGCAACACTTCTGCCGTACGGGAACGGATCGGTCACCCTGATTCGCTGTGAGGATTGCTTTCTTGCTGTCTTTCTGCCGATGCTCGACGAGATACAAAAGAGCATCTCCGAAAAATACGGGCTGCTGTCGGGTTATGATATTCCCGCCGTTCCGCTTGCGCTTAATAGCGATAGAAATCGGTTCGATAAATTTGCAAGAGTTGCTCTCGATCTGCTCGACATAAAAGGGCGCAGGCAGCAAACCTGCTTCAATGCCGCAACAACGCTCGAATCGCTCGGAAACGAGCTTGATACCGCGGGATACGGGGAAGTCGATCTGAAAATAATTTCGGACGATCTTCTTGTGCGCGGGTCGGAATGCGATTTTATAATGATAGCCGCGTTTGCCGTCTCGGTCTGTTTTGGGCTTTCGGGCTCTGATATCGGGATAACGCTTGATAATCGCGGCTTGGAAACGGCGTTGACGGTGTCAGCGCGCAATTCGGGCGGAGAATCCGATTGCTTCGGTGGATTTGCGGATATTAAAAACAGCCGTGTTCACGAAAACGAGGCTTCCTTCTGGCTTTATATGCTGAAGCTTTTGGCAGACGCGAATCTTTGGGAGCTGCGGTGCGAAAGCCGCTCGGACGGAGCGACGGTCTTTGAGCTTTCGATGCCCTGTGTTCGTTCGGGTGAGGAAATGCTCGTCTTCGAGCCTCGCAGAGATATCGTATCCGCGGTCGTTTCGGCTTTGCTTTGTAAATAAAAAATCGAGGTATATATGAAAAAAGCATTATTATCGGTAGTTTTGGTTTTAGCACTGCTTCTCCCGATATCTTCGGTGCGCGCCGAGGAATCCGAAAAGGGCGACCTTTGGGACGGAACGGTTGCTTCGGGCTTTGAATCGGGCGAAGGTACGGGCAGAGATCCTTATATAATCAAGACAGCGGAGCAGCTTGCCTATTTCGCGGAGAGCGTGAACAGCGGCAACGATTACGCCGACTGCCGTATCGAGCTTCACAGCGATATCGACCTTGACAAAATCGAATGGACGCCTATCGGCAATTCCCAAAACGTATTCAAGGGCACTTTTATGGGGAAAAGCCATACAGTTACGAATCTGAAAATAAGCAAAAAGGGCAGTAATTCGGGTCTTTTCGGCTGTATCGCGGACGGCGAGATATATAATCTCGTATTGACCGATTCGACTGTTTCGGGCGATGAAAGAGTCGGCGGAATCGTCGGCGAAAGCCGAAAGGCAAAGATAGAAAACTGTATCAGCTATGCATATATCGAGGCAAACGGGGAAGCGGGCGGTATCGTCGGCCTGAACGTCGGCGGCAGAGTGTCGAAATGTATCAATTTCGGATTTGTTTATTCGAGCGTTGCGGGCGGTATCGTCGGCAAAAACGAAGCGTTTGAAAAGCGGGCGAGCAATATCGTGTATTGCCGCAACGTCGGCTCGATAATCGGCGGAAACACCGTCGGAGGTATAATCGGCGCAAGCTACGGCGGAACAAATGTTGCACACTGTGTGAATACCGGCAATATCGCCGCGTTTTACAACGTCGGCGGAATCGTCGGCTTTGACCAAGAGGGCACCGTTTCCAACTGCCGCAACGACGGCAAGCTTATCGCCAAGGACGAAAAAAGCCATATCGGCGGTATTGCGGGATATATCGGCGGAAGCGTAGACAACTGCTTCAACACCGCAAATATTATCGGCAACAGCTACGTCGGCGGAATCGTCGGCAGCGCTTTCGACGGCTCGGTGAAATACTGCTATTCTGTCGGAACCGCGTCGGGCGGGGAATACGTCGGCGCGATAATCGGCGGAAAGGGCGATTCCGAGCTGAGATATTGCTACTATCTCGCAGGAGCGGCTGCTGATAAAAACGGAAAAGAGCTTTTCGGTGTCGGAAACACCGAAAGCGACACCGAGCATACCCGCAGATACGATTATGAAACGATGAAGCAGCGCGATGCCTTTGCCGGCTTTGATTATAATATCTGGACGGGCGACGGCAAGATAGATTACAACTACCCCGAGCTTATCACGCTTGTGAAATTTGATGAGGACTACGCGGCGAAGCATTACGATACCGAGCTTCCCGATGCTCCGATCGAGGAGATCGCTCCTCCTCCCGTACCCGAGGAGGAAACCGAAAAGGGATCGGGCGCACTGCTTTGGATAATTCTCGGCGTGAGCGCGGCGCTGATAATCGGCTTGGCTGTGTTTTTCGGCAAGCGCGGCAATAAATAAAAAAGAAATCGAGCTTCAAATCAAAGTTGAAGCTCGATTTTTATTACAGCCGGATTTCAAAAAGAATCGTGACTATCATCGGGCGGAGCTTTGTGCGCTTGCGTGCATATTCGCCGACCTCATCGCGCAGACGGGTGCGGAGTATCTCGATATCGTCGATACCCTTTGCAAGACTGCGGATCAGCGATTGACGGGCACATTCGGTTATTCTGCTCAAAAGCTCCTCGTTTTCCTTTTCGTAGATAAACCCGCGCGATATTACCTCGGGATCGACCGAAATGCACATCGCCTCGGTGTCGATACCTGCCGAAACGATGATAACACCGTCCTCGGAAAGCCGTTTTCTGTCGCGCAGGACAACTCCGCTTATACCGCCCAATCCGCTTCCGTCTACCATAACGGGACCTGCCTGGACAATATTTGCGGGCTTGATGCTTCGGTTCGACATCTCGAAAACTCTGCCGATCTCGGGTAGGAATATGTGGCTTTCGTGCATACCCATTTCGTGAGCGAGGTCTGCATGTGCGACAAGGTGCTTATATTCGCCGTGGACGGGAATAAAGAATTCGGGCGCGGTGAGCGCGTGGATAAGCTTCAATTCCTCTCGGCAGGCGTGCCCCGAAACGTGCACGTCGTAATTGCTGTATGTGATAACGTCGGTTCCGCGCTTGTAAAGCTCGTTGATGATCTTTGTGATAAGCTTTTCGTTGCCGGGAATTGCCGAGGATGAAAGCACGACAAGGTCGTTAAAGCCCAGACTTATCTGGTTGTGCTCGCCGAACGCCATACGGTAGAGTGCGCTCATCGGCTCACCCTGACTGCCGGTCGTGACGAGTGTGACGCGCTCGGGCGGGAGCTTTTTCACGTCGTTGAGGTCGATCATAATGCCTTCGGGCATATCGAGATATCCGAGCTTGACCGCGGCGTTTACAAAGTTTTGCATACTTCTGCCGCTTATTGCAACGCTTCTGCCGTATTTTGCCGATGCGTTGATTATCTGCTGTACACGGTGAACGTTGGAGGAGAAGGTTGCGATAACAACTCTTCTCGTTTCGTTGTTGAATATTCGGTCGAAGCTTTCGGCAAGCGAGCTTTCACTCGGGGTATAGCCGGGGCGCTCTGCGTTGGTGCTGTCGCAAAGAAGCAGACGGATCCCCTTTCTGCCGAGCTCTGCGATTCTGGGAAGGTCGATCATCTTTTCGCCGACGGGGGTATAGTCAACCTTGAAGTCGCCGGTGTGGAGTATTCTTCCGCAGGGGGTGGAGATGCACATCGCGCAGGCATCGGGCATAGAATGGTTAACGTTGATAAACTCGGTCGAGAAGCAGCCGAGCTTTATATTGTCGCCCGCGTGCACCTCGTGAAGCTTTGCGTTGCGGATTCCGTGCTCGGAAAGCTTGCCCTCGAGTATGCCGAGTGTCAGCCTTGCGGCAAACACGGGAACTGTCGGGAATTTCAAAAGAAAGTGCGGCACTGCGCCGATATGGTCCTCGTGGCCGTGGGTGATAAGCAGTCCGCGCACCTTTTCTGCGTTGTTTTCGAGATAGGTGAAATCGGGGATAACGAGATCGACACCGAGCATATCGTCCTCGGGGAACGAAACGCCGCAATCGACTACGATAATGTCGTTTTCGTATTCAAAGGCGGTGCAGTTCATTCCGATTCCGTCGACACCGCCGAGGAAAATTATCTTCACCTTCGGTTTTTTTGATTTAGACATAAAATATCCTTTCTATAAATAGGGCGGTCCTTCCGCCGCGGGTGGAAGCAAATACATTATATTATATATTATAACACATAGAAATATTTGTCAAGAAAATAAATAATACATAAACTGTAATATGCGGCACTTGACTTTTTTATATGTTGATGATATCATAAACAATGTATATGTATGCAAATAAAAACAACGTAAGGGTGTTTATTGATATGGATAAGCTTTGTGTTTCGGGAGGCAGACCTCTTGTCGGTACTGTTACCATCGGCGGTATGAAAAACGCCGCTCTCCCTATTATTTTTGCCACAATTCTTGTAAATGATATCTGCGTTCTCGAAAATCTTCCCGACGTAAGCGATATAAAAACAGCGCTCGAAATCGTCAGACGTATGGGCGCAGAGGTAAAGCAGCTCGATAAATTTACATACAGCATTGATACCCGCACGGTCCGCAGTAACAGCGTTCCGCTCGACCTTGCCCGTAATATGCGCGGCTCTTACTACGTTCTCGGCGCGGAATTGGGCAGATTCGGCAGATCGTTCACCTCGCTCCCCGGCGGCTGTAATCTCGGCGCGCGTCCTATCGACCAGCACGTCAAGGGATTTGAAGCACTCGGCGCGACGGTAAACTGCACCTCGGGCATTAGCTGTTACAGCGAAAACCGACTTGTCGGCGCATCAATATATATGGACGTTGCCTCTGTCGGCGCGACTGCGAACATTATGCTTGCCGCCGCCACCGCAGACGGTATGACAGTTATCGACAATGCCGCACGTGAGCCGCATATAGTCGACCTTGCGAACTTTTTGAACTCCTGCGGCGCAAATATCTCGGGCGCAGGTACCGAGGTAATAAAGATCCGCGGTGTCGATAAGCTCTATGGCGGTACCTATGCGATAATTCCCGATATGATCGAGGCGGGAACCTATATGATCGCCGCCGCCGCAACAAAGGGCGACCTTACTATAAACAACGTAATTCCCCGTCACCTCGAAGCGACTACCCGAAAGCTTGTCGAAATGGGTGTCGAGGTCGAGGAGGGCGACGACTACGTTCGCGTCCGTTCCGACGGCAATCTCAAAAAAGCACGTGTCAAGACCGATTTCTACCCCGGCTTCCCGACAGATATGAACCCGCAGTTCTGCGTTCTCCTCTGTCTTGCCGAGGGACACAGCAAGATCACCGAAAGCGTTATGGATTCTCGCTTTAAATATACCGACGAGCTCGTCCGTATGGGCGCAAAGATCACCGTAACCGGCAGAGATGCGAACATCGAGGGCATCGACAATTTCCACCCCGCAAACGTTCGCGCGGTCGACCTGCGCGCAGGCGCGGCGATGGTCATAGCCGCACTTTCGGCAAACGGAACGACTGTTATCGACGATATTTACCATATCGAGCGCGGATATGAGGATATGGTCGGCAAGCTCCGCTCGGTCGGCGCGGATATAAAGCGTGTGAGCGAAAACATATAAGATATAAAAGCCAAGCCGTGCGAAAGTCTTTTCTTCCGCACGGTTTTTGTTATATTTCAGCGTTTTATTTGATTAAATTGATAAAACGCTATTGCGATTCCGCGAAAAGTATGGTATATTAGCAAAGGAACAGTAAAAATTTTATCGAAAGAGAGGGAATTCAACTTGAATTCAGAGGTTCTCGCACTTGTTGTGTATTTTATAGCAATGCTTTCTGTCGGAGTGTTCTTTTTCATCAAGTCAAAGAACAAGACCGATAAGGATTATTTTCTCGGCGGCAGAAAGATGGGTCCGTGGGTAACGGCGCTCAGCGCCCAAGCGAGCGATATGTCGGCTTGGCTGCTTATGGGCTTGCCCGGCAGTATTCTTGCCTTCGGTCTCGGTCAGGCGTGGATCGGTATCGGTCTCGCGCTCGGCACCGCGCTCAACTGGATACTTATTGCAAAGCGTCTCCGCCGTTTTTCTCAGGCGGCGAACGATTCGATAACGCTTCCGCAGTACCTTTCCAACCGTTTTGCGACTCAAAGCAAGGCGTTGCAGGTGGTTTGTGCCGTCGTTTTCCTCGTTTGCTTCACCCTTTACGTTGCATCGGCGTTCGTTGCCGGCACAAACGTATTCACCGCGCTTTTTGATATCAAGCCCGAAACCGCGATGCTTATCTTCGCGCTTATTCTTATTGTTTATACCTTCCTCGGCGGTTACAGAGCGGTCTGCTGGACCGACCTTTTCCAAGGTATGCTTATGATCATCGCGATCCTCGCGGTTCCGATAATTATCGCGCTCACCAAGGATCTCGACTATTCGGCGCTCGAAAACGTCGTTCATTCGGCAAAGGACGGCACTGCATACAGCTTTGTCGGCGACCTTTTCTCCGCGCCTCCCGCAGAGATCGCGAGCGGTCTCGCCTGGGGCTTGGGCTATTTCGGTATGCCTCATATTCTCGTTCGCTTTATGTCGATCGAAAAGCCGAAAATGGTTAAAAGATCTGCCACTATCGCGATCATCTGGGTAGTGCTCGCACTCGTTGCGGTTATTATTCTTGCGGTTATGGGCAGAGTGCTCATCGGCGAGGAGCTCCTCACCGCAGACCGTCAGAGTATGGTATTCATCGAGCTCGCGCGTGATCTTTTCCCCGGCTTTATCGCGGGTATTCTTCTTTCTGCCGTTATCGCGGCATCAATGTCTACCGCGGACAGTCAGCTTTTGGTCGCTTCCTCGTCCTTTACCTCGGATATCTACAAGCCGATACTCCGCAAAAACGCTTCCGACAAGGAAACTCTTTGGGTCGGCAGAGGCATAGTTCTCATTGTCGCGGTTATCGCATATTTCATCGCGAGCAGCAAGGCGGAGGGCGCTCAGGCGATAATGAACCTTGTCGAAAACGCTTGGGCGGGCTTCGGCTCGGCGTTCGGTCCGGTCGTTATCCTTTCGCTCTTCTGGCGCAGATTTACCTACAAGGGTGCGCTCGCTGGCGTTATCGTCGGCGCGTTGACCGACGTGCTCTGGCTCGTCTTCCTTTCCTCGAGCACCGGCATCTATGAGCTTATCCCCGGATTCGCCGCAGGTATGCTCGCCGCTGTTGTCGTAACACTGCTCGACAAGGCCCCGTCCGACAAGGTCACCGCTATCTTCGACGAGGCTACCGCAAAGGACGCGGAGTAGATTTTTATTGTTATGTTTTGCGAGGTTATGTTTTGCGAGAGAGACGCTTTTGAAAAAGCTTCTCTCTCGCGCTCTCTTTTCAAAACCTTTCGGGTTTGGATTTATTTTTATTATTGTACTTCGATTCCCTCCATCTTTGAAATCCAAAAGAAAAAGAGCCGCAAGGGCTCTTTTCCTTTTGTCTAGGGGCTACAAAAAAGATAACTATGCCGTTCTTGCGTATGAATTCGAACTCTTACATAACC
>SVRD01000002.1 GCA_015064955.1 Oscillospiraceae bacterium | reverse complement strand
CTTTTTCATTCTGATTTCTTTAAGACTCATACTAACCTCCAAAATAATTATATAATGCTGCATACATCCTTATAAACATTATACTACCAAATTGGAAAGTTGTGAAGTACCAATATGGAATACTCATTTTTATGTTTTATTAAAATCACATTCGGAGGCAGTATGGAAAAGAAGCTTATTTTCGACATTCACGACAAACCCAAGTTTGGCCAGATGCTGATCTTTGCGTTCCAGCAGGTACTCGCGATCCTCGCGGCTACTATTCTTGTTCCCGCAATCGTCGGTAACGGTATGAGCCAGTCCGCCGCACTTTTCGGTGCAGGCGTCGGCACGCTCGTTTATCAGCTCTTCACCAAGTTCAAGAGCCCCGTATTCCTCGGCTCGTCATTCGCTTTCATCGGCTCGATGGCTGCTGCATTCGCAGGCGCCGCTTCGGCTTCCGCAGGCTATGCAGGTCTTGTTATCGGTGCAGCTCTTGCAGGTCTTGTTTACGTTGTTATCGCGCTCGTAGTTAAGTTTGTAGGCGTTGCTTGGATCAACAAGCTTATGCCCACCGTTGTTATCGGCCCGACCGTTGCATTGATCGGTCTTTCGCTCGCAGTCAACGCAGTCAACGATCTTACCGTCGGCAAGGTTATGGTTGAAAAGGTCGAGCAGGTTATTGAAAACAACGCTATCGTTGAAAAGACCGCTTTTGTTTCGGGCTGCAGCCCCTACGTTGCTCTTATCTGCGGTCTTGTTACCTTGTTTGCGATCTTTGCTTTCTCTGTCTACGGCAAGAAGATGGCAAAGCTTATCCCCTTTATTCTCGGTATCGTTGTCGGCTATATTGCCGCTTCGATCTTCACCGTGATCGGTATCGCAACCGACAATATTGCACTTCAGGTCATCAACTTCGAGGCATTCAAGGGTATGGAGATCTTTGCGGTTCCCGATTTCACCTTTATTGAAGCATTCAAGGGATTCGGCGATATCGACGGCTCGTTCATCGCAACAATCGCGGTTGCATACGTTCCCGTTGCGTTCGTTGTATTCGCAGAGCATATCGCAGACCACAAAAACCTCTCCTCGATCATCGACAGAGATCTTCTTGAAGAGCCCGGTCTCCACCGCACTCTTCTCGGCGACGGTGTCGGCTCTATCGCAGGCGCATTCTTCGGCGGCTGTCCCAACACCACCTACGGCGAATCGGTCGGCTGTGTTGCTATCACCCGTAACGCATCGGTAATTACTATCTCCACCACCGCGATCATGTGTATGGTCATCTCCTTCTTCGGCCCGTTTGTAACCTTCCTCGCTTCCATTCCCAACTGTGTAATGGGCGGTGTTTGTGTTGCACTTTACGGATTTATCGCAGTATCCGGCTTGAAGATGATCCAGAAGGTAGACCTCAACGACAACAGAAACCTCTTTGTTGTTTCGGCTATTCTTATTCCCGGTATCGGCGGATTGAGCCTCACCTTTGGCGACATCACCATCACCACCATCGCTTGTGCACTTATACTCGGTATCATCACCAACATAATCCTCAACAAAGGCAAAAAAGATTAAGCTCGGAGAGATTAAAATGAAAAATTACGATAACGTAGTCATTTTTGACCACACTCTTATAAGACACAAGATCGCGATCCTTCGTGATGAAAAAACAAGTATGAAGGAATTCCGCGAGCTTGTGGAGGAGATCACCACCCTTATGACTTATGAATGTCTTAAGAATGGCGTTCCCACAACCGAAATCGAGGTTAAAACGCCTCTGGAAACCTGCAAGCAGCAGGTCGTTTCCGACAATTCAATCGTTATCGTGCCCATTCTCCGTGCGGGCTTGGGTATGGTAAACGGTATTCACGTGCTCTTCCCCTCTGCCCGTGTCGGACATATCGGTATGTACCGCGACGAAGAAACTCTCGAGCCCTGCGAATACTACTGCAAGCTTCCCAAGGGTATCGAGGAAAAGCTGGTTTTGCTTGTCGACCCTATGCTCGCGACCGGCGGCAGTGCCTGCGACGCTATCAAGCTTCTCAAAAGCTACGGCTGTAAGCATATAAAGTTTATGGCGATAATCGGCGCACCCGAGGGTGTTTCCAAGGTTGCGGAGGCGCACCCCGACGTAAATATTTACGTTTCCACTCTCGACAGATGTCTTAACGAAAACGGCTATATTCTCCCCGGCTTGGGAGATGCGGGCGACAGACTCTTCGGTACAAAATAATAATAGCAAAGGCGCACTCCTTTCGGAGTGCGCCTTTGCTATTATTATTTGATTTCAAGCGGAGTGAATCCGAGCCAATCGGCAGCGACAAGAGTTGTCGTCGCCCCCGCGATCTGATAGATAAGTCTTGATTTTTGCGCGCCGTGCAGGTGACCGTAAAAAACACGCTTGATGCCGTATTGATGTATGACCTCACAAATACGCTCGCACCTTACGTTTGCATATGCGGGCGGATAGTGAAGAAAAACAAGCATTTCCTTTTCGGGATAAAGCTCCTTCAGCTTCAAGCCCTCGAGAATCGAGGTGCGCAGTCGTTCGGCTTCGCGGTTGACGATCTTTTCGTCGTCGGGGCCGTAGTTCGATTCGGGAAACCAGCCGCGAGTACCGCAAATTATAAAATTTTCGGCAATATAGGCATTGTTGAAAAGAAAATCAATACTGTACGCGCCGAGCTCGTCGCGCATTTCATACATTTTCTTCATCGTCTGCCACCAATAATCGTGGTTGCCCTTGGCGATTATCTTTTTTCCGTTGAGCTTTTCTATATATTCCAGATCGGCACAGGCTTCGCCGCTTCGCATTCCCCACGAAATATCGCCCGCTATTATCACTGTATCCTCGGGCTTTACAAGCGACTGCCAATTCTCGCGCAGACGCTCGGTGTGGTTTTCCCATTTGGGCCCGAAAATATCCATCGGCTTATTCGTTGTATGCGAAAGATGCAGATCGGCAATCGTAAAAACCGACATTTCTGCTCCTTTATAATATTTTTTGCTTTTTTGCGAATAATAACAGCAGATATTTTTTGAAAGGAAACGATTATGAACGACATCTCATTCAATCAGACGCCGAAGCACATTCACGGAATCAGCTGCAGCGTTCAGCACTGCTCTTACCACGACGGAGTACACTTCTGCACCGCACCGCAGATAACAGTCGGTCCTTCGACCGCACAGAACAGCTCGCAAACCGTTTGCGCCACCTTCAAGCCGAAAAACTTCGGTTGACTTCCCCGAGCCCTCTTTCGCAGGGCTCTTTTTTATTTAAAGCGAATTGCGCATATCCTTGGGCTCGATCGTTTTTGTAAATCGAACCTCTGCTTCGCGCAGGCTTGCAAGATTTTTCGGAATCGCGCACTTGGTAACTTCAAAAAGCTTATCGAGTGCATCGAAATCGTCGGCGGGAACCTCCTCGCCGAGTGCGGAAAGCACTGCGGGCGCGAATTTATAGGGCGATGCGGTCGAAACGACGAGCATCTTGTTTTTCGATTCCTTTTTATATTTGTTTGCCGCAAACGCCGCAACTGCGGTATGGGTATCGCAGAGATAGCCGCATTCGGCAAAAAGATTTTTGATCGTTTGCTTTGTCTCCTCCTCGGAGCAGGAATAGCCCGCGAAATCCTCGCGGATGCGCGCCATAGCCTCGTCATCGAGCGAGTAAACGCCGTCTTTGTTCAGCTTTTCCATACATTCACGAGTTTTTTCCGCGCCGACGGCAAACCAGAGAAGGCGCTCGAGGTTGCTCGAAATGAGAATATCCATCGAGGGAGAAACGGTTGTGAAGAATTCACGGCGCTTGTCGTAAACACCGTCGTTTATGAAATCGGTAAGTATATCGTTTTTGTTCGATGCGCAAACGAGCTTTCCGAGAGGAAGGCCCATACGCTTTGCGATATACGCCGCGAGAATATTACCGAAGTTGCCGGTAGGAACGGTAACGTCCAAAAGCTCGCCGCAGCTGAGCTCGCCCTCTTTCAAAAGGTCGCAATATGCCGAAACATAGTAAACTATCTGAGGAGCGAGTCTGCCCCAGTTGATCGAGTTTGCGCTCGAGAAGAAAAGGCCGTTTTCTTCAAGCTGCTTTTTCGCGCTTTCGTCGGCAAAAATCGCCTTTACACCGCTCTGCGCGTCGTCAAAGTTGCCTTTTATCGCAACGACGTTGACGTTATTTCCCTTTTGCGACGCCATCTGCTTTTTCTGGATATTCGAAACGCCGTTTACGGGATAAAACACCTGAATACGCACTCGGTCCACGTCGCAATATCCCTCGAGTGCCGCCTTGCCGGTATCGCCGCTTGTCGCAACGAGGATATATGCGTCCTTGGTTTCGCCGGTCTTGCCGAGCGAGAGCGAGAGCAATCTCGGCATTATCTGCAAAGCCATATCCTTGAAAGCACTTGTCGGTCCGTGCCAAAGCTCGAGGAAGTAATCGCCGCCGACCTTTGCAATAGGCGCGGCGGGGCCGCCGAATTTTTCGGCGCTGTATGCCGCCTTTGCGGCCTCCAGAAGCTCGGGCTCGCTGTAATCGGTCAAAAACAGCGAAAGAATATATTGCGCGCGGGAGATATAGTCCATCTCCGCGAGCTTTTTGATATCCGATTCGCTAAGCGAGGGAATTGATTCGGGAACAAAGAGTCCGCCGTCGTGGGCAAGGCCTGTTTTGATTACGTAGGATGCCGAATATTTTTCGCTTTCGGGGGTACGGGTGCTGATATAATTCATAGCGTGTTTTCCCAGTCCTTGATATGATTTATTCGCGTATCTTTTTCGTTATCCGAGAGATAGACCTCGATAACGTCGATTCTTGTTTTCTTGATTATCTTTCTGCGCTCTGTACCGAAGCGGTTAATAATGGGTATGCAGTTTCCGCGGCGGTACGTCGCATAAAAGTCATATATCGCGTTGTGGATATTTTTGATCTTTTGGGGTGTGACGGCTTCGGCAGGACTTCCAAATTTATCGTTCGAGCGGGTTTTTACCTCGAAAAAGACAAGAACGCCGAATCGGAATCCGATAATATCTATCTCGCCGCCGTTGGCTCTGTAATTCTGCGAGAGTATCCTGTAACCCTGCTTTTCCAAATATTTCACGGCGAGCATTTCGCCGCATTGTCCGATCTGCTTTGCGGTTCTCATTTGCCGTCACCAAGTATTTTTGTCAGAAAGCTCATTCGATGGAGCGGACTTGCGCCGAGCTCGAGCAGTGCTTGGCGGTGAGCCTTTGTGCCGTAGCCCTTATGCTTTCCCAGCCCATAGCCCGAATAAAGCTCCTCGAGCTTATCCATATGTCTGTCCCTTGCGACCTTGGCAAGCACCGATGCCGCCGCGATCGAATTACAAAGCGCATCGCCCTTTATAACCGGAACTGCGCGAACGTTGAATCCGCGCACGACGTTGCCGTCGGCGAGCACAAGCTCGGGGCGGACATGCAGTTTATTCACCGCGCGGTTCATCGCAAGCATAGATGCATTGAGAATATTATATTTTTCGATTTCGTAAACACTCGCGTGGGCGACGGCGCAGTCGATACAGCTTTCGCGTATCTTGTCGTAAAGAAGCTCGCGCTTCTTTTCGGAAAGCTTTTTCGAGTCGTCGAGTCCTTCGATAACCAACCCGTCGGGCAATATGACCGCGGCGGCAACGACCGGCCCCGCAAGAGGACCTCTGCCCGCCTCATCACAGCCGCAAACAACGGTTTCGCCGTTTACCCGGAATGAAATTTCGTATTGCCAATCAATCGACATAGCTTCACCTGTCGAGAGTTATTCTGCCGATCTTGCCCGCGCGGAATTCATCGAGAATAACGCTTGCGGCGCGGTCCTCGTCGACCACCCCGCCCGAGCGCAGAAAACCGCGCTTTCTGCCGATCTTCAGGAAAATATCGTAATCGCTGTCCTCTTCCTCGATCTCAATACCGAATCGTCCGACAAGACATTCGGAATAATCCTCTCTTATAAGTCCGATAAGGCGGCAGGAAAGATTCAGAGTATCGAGAATTTCATCTCTTATCGAGCCGAGGCAGGCAAGCTTTATGCCGACAAGCTCGGAATCGAATTTATGCCAGAGTATACCCGGGGTATCGGTAAGCTCGAGCCCGAGCGACGGGATCGAAATACGCGAATTATGACGGGTAACGCCGGGACGGTCCTGCGCGACCGCCTTTTTTGTTCCGCTGATGGTATTGATAAGTGTCGATTTGCCGACGTTGGTTATCCCCGCGACCATCGCACGTATCGGGCGCTTTATTCCGCGTGCCGCATCGCGCTCGAGCTTTTCGCGCATAAGCGAGCGGATAGCGTTTTGGATATTCTTCACACCCTGACCGGTCTTGCAGTCGATAGCGATAACCTCTCTGCCCTCCGATTTAAGAAGATTCTCAAACCTTTTGGTCTGATTCGGGTCGGCAAGAGTGCATTTTGTGAGCAAAGTAAGCCTCGGCTTATTGCCGAAAAGGCTTTTGAAATCGGGGTTCGCGCTCGAAATGGGGGCGCGTGCATCGAGAAGCTCGATAACCATATCTATATTCGGAAGCGCCTCTTTAATCAAGCGCTTCGCTTTTGCCATATGCCCGGGGTACCAGACTATTTCAGCCATTTTTTACTCCGTTCCTTAATCTACCGTTCCGAAATCAGGGGCGAGTCTGATAATAACTCTGCCGAGGATTCGGTTGACGTTCATTTCGCCGTACTCGCGTGCGCGGCTGTCCTTGGAATTGTTGCGGTTATCGCCCATAACAAAGACCTTGCCCTTGCCGACGGTGAATTCGGTTTTATATTTGGGGACGGTCGTGCCGTTCATCGCAACGTTTTCGCCCCAGCGCTGTTGCTCGATCTCACGCATCGACTCGATATAAGGCTCGTCGAGCTTTACTCCGTCGACGTAGACCTCCCACTTTTCATAGTCGATCAAAACCGTCTGACCCTCGGTTGCGATAACACGCTTGATTATCGGCTCCTGATTGTCGCCGTGGCTTTCGGGATTGATAACGACGATATCGCCTGTTTCGGGGGTATAGAAAAGGTTGGAAATTATAAGCTTATCATCGTTATGCAGAGTATCACGCATCGAATCGCCGTCGACCGAAACGTAGCGGAAAACGAAAAGGAAAAGCAGCATCATAAGCGAGAGCGCATAGCAAAAGGTTTCGACGTAATCGTAAAACGATGCCATAAAGGACTTTTTCGGTGCCTCTTTAACAGCCTCGCAGCAGTCACACTCGGCTCCCGCACCGATAGTCAGCTCGGAAACCTGAAAAGCGCGCTCTGCCGAATCGGCAGGCATATAAACGGTTTCGTTTGCTTCCTGCTCGTTTGCTTCCTGCTCGTTTGCTTCCTGCTCGTTTGCTTCCTGCTCGTTTGCTTCCTGCTCGTTTGCTTCCTGCTCGGTCGATACGTCTGCGCCGATATTCGATGTTGCTTCTGCGGCTTCCTCTGCCTCTTGATCCTTGAATTCAAATTCGTTCATTGAGATCTTCCTTAATATATAGTAGTGAGTTTTTGAATAATAGGGAGTTTTTGAAAAGAAAAGGTGTCTGCGAAGAAACGCAGACACCAAAGAGCCGTTTTAGATTTTTTCCTTGACCTTAGCGTTCTTGCCGACCTTATCACGCAAGTAGTAAAGCTTTGCACGGCGGACTTTACCGCGGCGAACAACTTCAACAGACTGTACGTTCGGGGAGTGGATGGGGAAGGTCTTTTCGGTGCCGACACCGTAGGAAACTCTTCTTACAGTGAAGGTTTCGGAAATGCCGCCGTTTTTCTTCGCGATAACGGTACCTTCAAAGATCTGAGTTCTGACTCTTGTTCCCTCGACGATTCTCTGGGCTACCTTTACGGTATCACCAACATTGAATTCGGGGATCTCGGTTTTGAGCTGCTCATTTGTAAATGCTTTCAAAATATCCAAAGCTTTTACCTCCATTATTCATAGGCGTTCGTACTGAGCCGCAGAGGACCGCCCGTAATTTAACGACCAATTATACCACGTAAATTCACAAAAATCAAGTGTTTTTTCGCTATTTTCAAGGATTTTTTGCAAATCGCAACATCTTGTAGAGAGCCGTATCTGCAACACTCAATTTGTTGTATCAGTCACGCGGACGGAAGCGCGATGCGTAGTAGAGAACCTGAAGGATCGCGCTGACAAGTGCGGCCACGTAGGTGAGCGCCGCCGCGGTGAGAACCTTCTTTGCTCCCGAAAGCTCATCCCCATCGAGCACACCGCCGCTTTCGAGCGCGACAAGCGCACGCTTTGACGCATTGAGCTCAACCGGCAGAGTAACGAGCTGGAACAGCGCGACCGCCGAGAAGAGAGCGATGCCGATGGCATAGATGATAAATCCGAGCTCGGCGCTTGCCTCGCTTGCGGCATAGCTCATAACACAGCCGATAACGATAAGGATCGGGCCGAGCATCGAGCCGATATTGCAAACCGGCACAAGTGCCATTCTGAGCTTGATCGGAGAATAGTTTTCCGCATATTGAAGCGCATGGCCCGCCTCGTGAGCGGCTACGCCGATCGCGGCAATACTTCTGCTGTCGTGAACGCCCGCCGAAAGCGCGATGATATTGCGCTTCGGATCGTAATGGTCGGTCAATTCACCGGCAACACGTCCGATGCCGACGTTGAAAACGCCGCCGCGCGAAAGAACGAGCTTCGCCGCCTCCGCACCCGTCAAGCCGAGCTTCGATGCGACTCTGCTGAACTTTTTATATCTCGATTTTACAAGATACTGTGCAACAAGACCGAGAACGAGTGCAGGCAGAAGAAACAGAAGATAATCCCAATAGCCGAACAATTAAAAGTCACCTCAAAAACTTATTTCGGCAGCTTTTTCAAAGGTTTGGAAAGCAACAGCACCACCGCAAGCGCGATAAGCATATTGCCCAGCATATAGCTGCCGTTATATACAAGAGAATAAAGATAAGCCGTGTCGCCGCCGAACGACATACCGAACAGCTCGACGCTGTCGCCCACAGCGAGCTTCCAGATAGTTACGCCCGCAACGAAATGAATGACAAATCTTGCAACAGATGCCGCAACGGCACCCGCATAAAGACCCCATTTTTCGTTCCGGAAAAAGCCCGCGACGCCCACTGCGCCAAAGGCAAGAACATAATCGAGCAACACAGACGGCAAGCCCCAGCCGATACCGCCGCCGATAAGGCATTCGACAAGACCGAGTGCAAGACCTGCGGGAATCGCCCATTTAAAGCCGCGGCGCCAACCGAGAATGATGATGGGAACCATCACAAAGTCGATGCTTCCGCCGTTTGCCCAAAGGTCGATTCTGAACGGAGGAAAGCGCAAAAGGCTGAAAACCGCCGCAAGCGCGATCATAATTGCCGATTCGCAAAGCGAATACACGGTACTGTTTTTTGTGTTTTTCATCATTAAATTATCCTTTCCGGAACCGAACGAAAAACACCATAAATATCAAAGTCCCAAAATATACATATTTCGGGACAATGTTTTCACCTTAAAGCTAACACGCAAAAAGACGTATTCTCCCTACGGCGGCATTATCCGCATCAGGTTCCTCGGGTATATTCTCAGCCGTGCGGGAAACGCACAGCACCCCGTATGTTTTAAATTTTGATTTTCAAGCAGAGCTCTTGCTTTGCAATCACTATAAACCCAAAAGCTTCCTTTGTCAAGAGGAAATTTGTGAATTTTCGTCTGCTCTCTCCGCCAAGCTGCCCTCGAATTCCTTTATCTCTGCTTCGCTTCCGAAATCGGTATAGCTTATCTTGGCAACGATATGGATATCGAGAGTATATTCGTCCTCGGGAACGCTGTATCCCGGAACGTACGACGGAGTATCAAACAGCTTTACGTCGTATTCGTAGCGGCAGGCGACGACTTTATTTTCGGAAATAGTATAGATACAGGAGATTTCTCCGTACTGCGTTTTTTCGGGCTGCGGCTTTTTGATAACGCTTGCCAGCTCGTAAAGATCGCTTCCGATTATCATTTCGGAAATTTCCTTGCTGTTATCAAGAACGACCGAGTATGATTTCCCCACTCTGCTTTCGCTGACGGTGATCTTCGATTCGTCATTCGGGCTCATAATCCTTGCATAAGGGAATTTTTGCATAAGCTCGGTTATATTATGCCCGGTTTCATACGCGACGCCGTCATCGACAAGTATCGTTTTGCCGTTTGACGCATAGTTTGCCGCCTTGCTCGAATCGCCAAGATAGGTTTGGGTGAATTCCGCGCTTGCCGAAAGCGATTCTCTGTCAAACGCGACGTTGCCGAGCGCATAATAGAGGGTAACGCTGTCGCCGAATGTGATTTCGAGCATATATTCGCCCGAAAGCCTCGAAAACGAATTGGTTTCGCCGATCGCCGAGCAGAGCGCACCGTAAAGCTCGCTTTCGCCCTGCGCCGACTCACCCGAGCAGGCGCAAAGCAACAACGCGGTTATTAATAAGATTATCGGTAAAAGCTTTTTCATTTGCCGACTATTTCGCCTCTTACGTATGCGGCGAGCTTTTCTCTCGCCTCGATAACGTCCTCAACGAGTGCATAATAGCTTCCCTGTCCGTCGATGGTGAAGTAACAGCGCGACGAGGAAACGCGGTAGAAGACGACCTCGGGCGAGTTGGTTTCGGTGTGGATCTTCACACGGAAGAATTCCACCGGCTCGTCGGTTTCGGAGGGGGTATATGCGTCCTGCATATAGATGCCGATTATCGACTGATAGAGATATTTGAAGCTCTTTACGTCGTAGCTTTCGCCCTTGTACTTGACGTCGCCGAGCTTGCCCTCGGAATCGAGGATAAGATCGAATTCGTGGGTGACGCCGTCGACGGTGATCTCCATATCGGTGATATCGACGATATAGATAGAGAAGAGCGAATGGTCGAGATATTCAACGATATCCCATGCAAGCCAGGGCGCAGTTTCGGTGGACACCTCGACAATAACGTCGGTGGTGGCGTTTACCGTTTCGCCGTTGAGCTCGCCGGTAAATACCGAATAGAGATAATATTTGCCCGATTCGTTTGGCTTTGACACGTAGATATCGGTAACGATTCCCTCGTATTCAAAGGAGAAATGCTTGTCGGGCTCGGCAAGTCCGTATTCGGCAAGAAGCGCGGTATCGAGACTTGTCGCGTCGCCGTTGTCGGCAAAGCCGCAGGCAACAACTCTTTCGCCCTCGAGCGATGCGATTATCTGAACGAAATTATTGAAGTTCGACATATCGAGGAAGGAGTAATTCATTCCCTCGGCGATATATTCATAGGGCGCGGTAAGCTTCCACTGTCCGCCGATCGCGCTGGAGGGTTGAGCGTCGTCGTCGCCGACGTAAATTCTTATCTCGTCAAATACAACGTAGGACATCGCCTTTTGAGGAACGTCGAAGCCGATACGGATATATTTGACGTTTTCGGGATCGGTGAACGAAAATTCGTATTTCTTAATTTCGCGGTCGGAATGATTTATCATTATTTCGCCGTTTTCGATCGGAACGAAATTAACACCGTCGTAGGATTTGGTGAGAGTGACCTTCGAGGGAAGATATGCGCCTCTGGATTCGTCGCGCAGGAGTCCGAAGCTGATCTTGTATTCGCTGTTTCCGCCCTTTCTCGCAAGTGCGGCGTCGATATAGGTCGATTTGCCGTCGGAGCTGGTGAATGCGGCGAACACGTCGATATGCTTGATCCAGCCGTCCGGATATTCGGAATAGCTCTTTGCGGAGGTCTTGTCCGAAATAACGGTGGTGAGTGCACTCGCATCGACCGCGCTCAAATTGGGAGCGGCATTGAAATCGCCGAGATTCTTCGCGATCGCGCTGACGCCGTCGCCGTAAAGGTCTATTCTGATATCGTCGATCGAGAAAAGCTGCTCGTTGCCGGTTATCGCATTGACGATAGTCGGCTGCATAATATCGGTCTGGGGAAGCGAGAGCGAGCCCTCGACAGTATCTGCCGAAATGAAATAGATAAGGTCTTTGCTGAGATTATGGGTCATATTGCTTCCGTCGCCGGTCTCTTTGCCGAATTTACCGCCGATATAGCGCGCATAGTAATACGCACCCGAGGAAGCGCGGTTGCCGATATAAACGGTATGGAGGAAATAGTTGCCGTCCTTGTCGGCCTCGGTCATCAAGGAATAGGTGACGGTTGCGTTTTCCTCGCTGTCGAGCCCGTAGCTTGCAAAGGTCTTGCCCTCGGGCAGCTTCATTTTGCCGTATGCCGCAACGGGATAACGGCAGTTTGTTGTGAGAAGCGAGAACATCTCGTCGTCATATCCGATCGCGCGGGACGCGCCGAAGTAAAAATCGTTGCCGTCCTTGTATATCGAATATTTGCCGTGCTCGTTGTTTATGGTAAGAAACGCGATCTTGCTTCTTTCGATCGAGGGGAACATAAAGGGGAGATTGTTTGCCGTAACGGTATCGCCGTCGGTATCATATCCCGCCAATGCGCGAAGCGCTATTTCCTTCTTTTCCTTGCCCGACTGCGAAAGGATAGAGTTTACGATAAGCGATTCGCCGTCAAAGGCATATGCAGTGCCGTCGTAAAGCTTTTTGAAGAAGGAATCAAGCGCGATATCTTCGCTGCCCGATTCGCTTTTTACGGTAACACCGCAGAAATCACCTGTTTTTTCGGCGGTTTCAAGCGAAAAATCCTTGTTTTCGGCAATTATTGCCTCGGAAAAGCGATAGATGGTTTCCCAATTCGTATCATCTCCGTCATAGCCGACAAGCAAGATTTCGATATCGCCGTCGATCTCGGAAAGCGTTTCCTTTATCTCGTCGGAAAGCGTATAGAAGGGATCGCCGACCTCCTCGATGCCGTCATCCTTGAAGAAAATGACGTAGGAGGTGAACAGAAGCACCGCCGCAAGCGCGACAGATGCTATTACGATTATCTGTTTTTTCATTTACCAAACATCCTTATGATTAGATTTCCGCGCAGTTTTGCCGCGCGGAAATAGCGATTTATTGCACAGTTTGTGATATCAGAGGTGTCTTCTTCTGAAGAATACCACGATACCGAAAATGATTACCGCACCGGGAAGAAGAGTACAAATGATCCAGGTGAGAGTTTTTGCGGTGCCCTTTTCGATGGTGAGCGCGGTATCGCCGAAGGGGATCGAATCAATATCGGGTGCGACACGGTCTGCACCGAATACACGCGCTGCCGAAAGGAATACACGCTTGTTGCCGTAGGTGCCGGCGATAAGATTCATCGAGGAAGCGAAATCGGTACTGCTGCAAAGCATTACGTAGCCGTATTCGCTAACGTTGTTTTCGCCGTATGCGTGCTTGGTGGAGAGGAGCATAAGCGGCATTTCGCCTTTATTGCCGGTTCCGGTCTTGCTCGAGTAGGATTCGGCGGTTTCATAGGTGGTAAATACCTTTTCGACCGTGAATGCGTCCTTTGTAAGATCGTCGCGCACGATCAATTCAACGCTGTTTGCCATAGCAACCGCGATATTGCCCTCCAGCTCGCTCGCGGTCTTGCGGATCTGGTACGCCGCGGAGTTGTTCGCGTCGTCGGTCGCAAGTGCGGCGCTCTTTGCCTTTATAACCGAGCTGTTATTACGGAGCGAATGCTCGTCGTCGGTAATACGGTGGAAGGGCTTATAATTGATTCCCCAATAGTCATTAAGCATCGACTGAAGGTTGGGAAGCTCGGGGGTTTCGGCGTCGACAAACACCATATAAGCCTTATTTGTCTTTAAATACTTGCTTATTTTATCGGTTTCCTCGGTGGTGAGGTCGTTTGTCGGTTTATAGGTGATGAGAATTTTGGTGCGATCGTCGATATCATCGGATTCGAGATTTGCGGTCTTTACCTCAAATCCCGCCTCCTCGAGCACGTATTTGATTCCCGCAACCTCGTGATTTACGGTGATAACGCCGTCTGCGCCGGCAGGCTCGCCGTTATCATAGGTGATGGTTACCACCTGAGGCTCGGTGATCGAAGCCTGAAGGATCGCGGTGGTAAGACGGTATTCGCCGTTGAAGGAGTGATATTCGCCCGATTCGTTCATTGTGAAGAAGGAGGAAAGGTCGAGCACGCGGTAGTGGTGCTTGCCCTGAACGATAACGCTCGTGCCGGTGAGAACGGTGGTTGATTCCTCCAAATACTTCTTCTCGAATTCGGGGTCGGTATTGATTTCCTTGTACTGAACTCTTACAGTGCCCTTATCTCCGCTTCCGTCGAAGGTTTTGGAATAATTTTCGACAAGGTCGCGGATTATACCCGTGAGGTTGATGCCCTTGTAGGTGTTCGCGTCGAGATCAAACTTATCGCGCGCGGACATAAAGGTCACGGTGATATCGAGATCCTTTCCGAGATCGCCCAAAAGGCGCATCGTTTCGTCGCTGATATTGGTATATTCCTCTTTCGTAAGGTCGACCGTGAGGTTGCCCGAGAGCGAAAGCGAGGACATGACAAGGTTAAACGCGATAATAAGCGCGATGAAAACGACGGTGAAAACTATCGAGAGAGAGCCGTATTTATAGCGTCTGTTATCCTTTACGGCGGCATTTTTCTTGTTGTTCATTACACTGCACCGCCTTTCATCACGACCAACGGCGTTTTTCGATAACGCGCGTTGTAAGGAAGATTGCTATTGCCGCGAGGCTGATATAATAGATTATTGCCGAAATATCGAGCATCTGGTTTGTGAAGGGAACAAATCTGTCGATGACCGAAAACCACTTGAGCACGGTGCGCCAGAAGGTAGATTCGATATTGCCCGCAACAAACGAGATCAAAAGCATCGCCGCGTTTACGACTATCGCGGAAATAGCGGCAATAAGCTGATTTTCGGTGATCGACGAAAGAAGAATGCCGACCGCGATAAACGCCGCGCCGATAAGGAACACGCCGAAAATATTCATAAGTATCGAGCTTGCGTTCGGTGCGCCGTAATTGAAGAGGAGAACGAAGTTGAACGCATTTGCAACGAAGGTTGCCGCAAAAACGGTGAGTGCGGCAAGATATTTGCCCATTACGATACCGAATATCGAAACCGGGCTTGTGAGAAGGATCTGCTCGGTGCGCGCTTTTCTTTCCTCGGAAAACAGCTTCATCGTGAGAAGCGGAAGAAGGATTGCGAACACGAACATAAGATAGATGAAATATTCACCGATGCTGTCGGTCGAGGGGGTTGCGAGAAGCAGAGTGTTGTATGCGAACAAAAGACCCGAAACTACCAGAAACATACCGCAGAAGGTATATCCGATCGGGGTGAGAAAATAGGATTTAAGCTCGCGAGTATAAATTGCAAACATTTATTTCACACCCTTTCTCGTTTTCTTGTCTTCCTTGTCCTTTTCCTTGCCGACAAGGCGCATAAAGATATCCTCGAGGTTGAGCTCCATACCCTCAAGTCCGATCAACGGCCAGCCTTTTGAGGCGAGCATCGAGAACAAGGGCTTGCGGATATCCACTCTTTCCTGCGATTCGATCATATAGCTGATGCTGTCGGTGTCGCGCTTGCCGAGCACGTCGGCTGTTTTCACGCCGCCGAGCGAGCGGATCGCTTTGAGAACCTCTTCCTCGGGACCGACTATCTTTGCAACCATCTTTCTCGTGCCGTCGACCGCGTTGATAAGATCCTCGGTCTTTTCGTCGGCAACGATCTCGCCCTTGTTGATAACAACGATTCTGTCGCAAACCGCCTGAACCTCGGGCAAAATATGGGTGGAAAGAATTATTGTATGCTCTCTTCCGAGCATTCTGATAAGATTTCTGATCTCGATGATCTGACGCGGGTCAAGACCTATCGTGGGCTCGTCGAAAATGAGCACCTTCGGGTTGCCGATGAGTGCTTGGGCGATGCCGACACGCTGGCGGTAGCCCTTTGAAAGATTCTTGATCAATCGGTTACCGACATCCCAGATCTTTACGACCTCGCATATCTCCTTTAAATGCTGCTTGCGGGGGAGCTTGCAGCCTTTAAGGTCGTATACGAAGCCCAAATATTCAAGCACGGTCATTTCGGGGTAAAGCGGAGGAATTTCGGGCAGGAAGCCGATATCCTTTTTCGCCTTGATCGGCTCGGTGAGAATATCGGTGCCGTCGATCTTGGCGCTTCCGCTGTCGGCGGAAAGATAGCCTGTGATAATATTAAGCGTGGTGCTTTTACCCGCGCCGTTCGGGCCGAGGAAGCCTAATATTTCGCCCTCTCTGACCTCAAACGAGATACCCTTTACCGCGTGCTTATTACCGTAGCTTTTCCTGATGTCAGTAATTTGTATCATATTTCAATTTACGATATCCCAAACAACAAGCTTTGTTGCGGTATCTATACCTTTCTCTGTAAAAATCTGTGTTTTTCGGTATCCGAAGAATTATTTTTCTTCCTTTACGATGCTGATTCCCAATTCCTCGATCGCCGAAGCAGGTACTTCTGCGGGGCAGTCGGTCATCAATTCCTTTGCGTTTTGCATTTTGGGGTATGCCACAACGTCACGCAGGCTGGAAACGCCGAGCATCTGCATTACCAAGCGGTCGAGACCGATACCCATACCGCCGTGAGGAGGTGCGCCGTAACGGAATGCTTCGAGCAGATAGCCGAATTTGACCTGAGCTTCTTCCTTGGAGAGTCCCAAAAGGTCGAATATCTTTGCCTGAAGTGCAGGCTCGGTGATACGGATAGAGCCGCTCGAAAGCTCGATGCCGTTGAGAACAAGGTCATAAGCCTTTGCGCGAACCTTGCCCTTGTCGGTATCGAGATATTCGATACATTCGTCCATCGGGCTGGTGAAGGGATGGTGCATCGCAACCCATTCGCCAGATTCGTAATCGTATTCAAAGAAGGGCATTTCGACTACCCAGAGGAAATTGTAGCCGCTTCTTTCGATTCCCAATCTGTTTGCCGCTTCGACACGGAGCTGACCGAGCTGGGTGAGCACCTTGTTGTTATCGCTGTCGGCAAGAATAAGGAGAATGTCGCCCTTTTCGCAGTCTGCCGCCTTGTAGATCGCGTTCATTTCGTCATCGGTCATATGCTTTAAGAAGCTGCCGCCGTCGGTATCGGCTCTCTTTACCCAAGCCAATCCCTTTGCACCGCAGCCCTTTGCGTATTCGCCGAGCTTGTCGATATCCTTGCGCGAAAGCTTTTCGGCATAGCCCTTTAAATTGAGCGCGCGTACCGAGCCGCCTGCCTCGATAGCCGAAGCAAACACGGGGAAGCTACAGCCCTTGAGTGCATCGGTGAGGTTGATTATTTCCATACCGAAGCGGAGGTCGGGCTTATCCGAGCCGAAGCGCTCCATACATTCGCGGTAGGTATATCTGGGAAGCGGAGTGGGAATATCCACGTCCATACAATCCTTGAAGATATGCTTGATAAGTCCTTCGCCCACTGCCAATACGTCATCGGTATCGACAAAGGACATTTCCATATCTATCTGAGTGAATTCGGGCTGACGGTCTGCGCGGAGGTCTTCATCACGGAAGCAGCGCGCGATCTGGAAATACTTATCAAATCCCGCAACCATCGAAAGCTGCTTATAGAGCTGAGGCGATTGGGGAAGCGCATAGAACGAGCCCTTGTGCACACGCGAAGGAACGAGATAGTCGCGCGCTCCCTCGGGGGTGGATTTGATAAGGATAGGTGTTTCTATTTCGATAAAGCCCTGATCGCAAAGATAGTCACGCACAGATTTGGTGACCTTTGCACGAAACATTATGTTGTTTTGAAGAATCGGGCGGCGAAGGTCGAGATATCTGTGAGTAAGACGCAATTCCTCGTTGGTCTTGCAGTCGTCCACGATATCGAAGGGGGGAGTTTCGCTTTCGCCGAGCACGCGCACCTCAGACGCGAAAATTTCGATATTGCCGGTGGGAATATCGGGGTTTTTGCTCGAGCGCTCGCGCACGGTACCCTTTGCCGAAACGACAAATTCGCTCTTTAATTCAAGCGCCTTGTTGAAAACCGCTTCCTCGCTGTTTTCGTCAAAGGCGAGCTGAACGATACCGCTTCTGTCGCGGAGGTCGACGAAAACAAGACTGCCGAGCTTACGGACTTTTTTAACCCAGCCCATAACGCAGACCTGTTCGCCTATATTTGACTCTCTCAAATCGCCGCAATAATGTGTGCGGCGTTCCTTGCCAAGTAATTCTGCCATTTTATTGCCTCTTTTAATTACATTTATATATTATTTCGCTGTTTTTTCGATTATAGCTTCCTTGCTTAAAGCCACCTTGACTCTTTCGCCGCTGCGCATATCGCGTAATTCGGCAACGCCCTCGGCGATTTCGTTATCACCGACAACGAGAACGTAATCGGCACCCGATTTATCGGCATATTTCATTTGAGCCTTCAGACTTCTCTTGCAGATATCGGTCTCTGCCGCGATTCCTTCATCGCGAAGCTGCTTTGCAAGCTTGAACGCAAATCCGTTTGCGCTCTCGCCGAGCGGAGCGATATAGATATCACAGCCCGATTTAAGCTCGGGAACGAGGTTTTCGTCCTTGAGTGCCTGGATAAGACGGGTTATACCCATACCGAAGCCGACAGCCGGCAATTCGGGACCGCCGATAGAGGAAAGGAGTCCGTCGTATCTGCCGCCGCCGCAAACAGTGCTTTGCGCGCCGATAGAGTCGACGGTGAATTCAAACACCGTGCCGGTATAATAATCAAGACCGCGAACGATGGCGGGATCGACAATATATTCGATACCGCAGTCGTCAAGCAGCTTCTTGAGCTTCTCAAAATGATCGTTGCAGTTACCGCAAAGATGCTCGAGTGTTTTGGGAGCGTTCTTTGCATAGCCCGAGCAGATCGGGCTCTTGCAGTCGAGCACGCGAAGAGGATTTTTCTGCAGTCTTTCACGGCAGGTATCGCAAAGCTCGCTTTCGTACTGCGAGAAATAATCGAGCAGTGCTCTGCGGAACGAGGGACGGCATTCGGGACAGCCGATCGAGTTGATACGCAGTGTCACCTTTTTAAGTCCCAGCTTTTTGAAAAGACTGTCTGCAAGCATAATTACCTGCGCGTCTGCCTCGGGAAGCGACGAGCCGTAAAGCTCGGTGCCGAACTGCCAGAATTCGCGGCTTCTGCCCGCTTGCGGCTTTTCGCGGCGGAAGAAGTTAGAAAGGTAATAAAGCTTCAAAGGCATCGCGCCCGCATAAAGTCCGTTTTCGATGACAGAACGGGCAACGCCTGCCGTTCCCTCGGGTCTGAGAGAAAGACTGCTCCCGTCCTTATCTATAAAAGTATACATTTCCTTGCCGACAACGTCGGTGGTGTCGCCCACACCGCGACAGAAAAGCTCGGTCGCTTCAAAGGTGGGCATTCTGATTTCGGAAAATCCGTTCACGCGCGCAGTTTCACGCACTGCGTTTTCTATATACTGCCAAAGCCCGATATCCTCGGGGAGAATATCGAGCGTGCCCTTCGGCTTTTGGATCCTGTTCATGATTAAAATGCACCTGCTCCGTTTCTGAGATTTGCTCGCCAATCAAGGTCGCCCCTGTCAAGCGCGAGAATGAGCGCTTCCGCTGTTGCAATATTTGTTGCAACCGGAACTGTATATTTATCGCAGAGCTTCACGAGATTAAGCTCGGTTTCGGCATATTCGGTGTCGTTGCTCGTGTCGCGGAGCAGAATAAGAATATCTACCTCGTCGTATGCGATCTTCGAGGCGATCTGCTCGACGCCGCCGTGCGAGCCCGAAAGCATTTTTTCGATATTGAGCCCCGTTGCCTCGGAAATATATTTTCCGGTGATAGCGGTGGAGCAGATATTGTGGCGGGAAAGTATTCCGCAATATGCAATACAGAATTCGGTAATAAGCTCTTTCTTCTTATCGTTGGCGATGATAGCTATGTTCATTCCTGGTCCTCCCTTTTTTCCCTTTTTTCGCTCGGCACGATACCCTTATACGAGCCGCGCTTCTTCGGCGATTCGATGCCCTCGAACAAGCGCACCCGTTCGCCGTTTATTCTCGAAGCGATGTTGTAAAACGCCGCTTCCCATTTACTTGCCTTTTTCTTCATATCACCCATAAAAGCAAGCTCTGCCGCCTCTTGCGATGCCTGAAGTCTTTCGCTGTAGGGCACAACTCCCAGCAATCTGACAGAGGAACGGTTGATAATGTCGATAACGTTGGGAAGCTTGCCCTTTTCGGCATAGCTGCTTCGGTATCCGTTGACAACAAGCGATTGCTTTTCTATCCCCATCGCCGCAAGCCTTGCCGCAGTCTTTTCGGCGGCACGGACCGAAGTGGATTGATGAAGAGTAACTATGACTGCTTCGTCAGCAGTGGCGGCAAAAGCCATATAGTAATCGGTCATTTCGGCACATGAATCTATGATAACGTAGTCAAAATCACGTCTGACCTCGTCGATAAGCGACGCAAACGCCGATTTTGAGAGCGATTCGCGATCGAGATTCATCGGTGCGGGAATAAACGAAAATCCGTTTTTGTTTCCCACGTCGCACATAGCTGCGGCAGGCGAGCAACGCCCCGAAAGAACGTCGCTGCAGTCGAACAGCGTTTCGCTTTCGAGCCCGAGCACAAGGTCCATACAGCGCATACCGAAGTCGCCGTCGATGACAAGCACCTTGTTTCCGAGCGAATAAAGCGACGAAGCGATATTCGCGGAAACGGTAGTCTTTCCGACCCCGCCCTTGAAGCCTGTAACAAATATTACTCTGCCCAGCGCCGACACCTCCAATGCCATACAGTCATACACGATAATAATAACATTTATTGTGCGTTATGTCAAGAAAAAAGACGTCACTTTATTATGTTATTTTAGCATTTTGGTTAAATATCCGTTAAATCTGCCGCCGCACTTGCACCAAAACGCAAAACGTCAATACCGTTCGCCCCTGTCATACGTCAGGCGGCAAATACTCGTTAGTCTTTTTATAAGAAGGCGCGCATATACATCAACAAACCGAAACGGAGTTGATGATATGTTCAGCGGTGATATTGACGAAAGAGTAAGGGAAATCGCGGAATATGTTTCGCGGACACAATCGACCGTGCGCGCCGCCGCGAAGCATTTCGGCGTGAGCAAATCGACTGTGCACAAGGACCTTACCGACCGATTGAAGCGGTGCGACGCGGTGCTTTACAGGAAAGTCTGCAAGATTTTGGAAAAAAACCGCGCCGAGCGGCATTTACGCGGAGGAATGGCGACAAAGAGGAAATACGAGTCCACAAGATGAGAGAATAAGCACGAACGCTGTCGAAAGAAAAAGTTGACAACTGTAAAACAATGTTGTAAAATAAAGAATAATCAAAGTCTTATGATTTCAGGAGGATAACGGTCGATGGCAAAAAGAATTCTTGTTGCGGGAAGCTCGAATATTGATTTTCTGCTCACAACACCGTACATACCTGCGCCCGGCGAAACGATGATCTCCTCGGGTAAATATGCCTTTACTCCCGGCGGCAAGGGTGCAAACGCCGCTATCGCCGCAAAGGAAATGGGCGCCGAGGTGGTTTTCTGCTCGAGAGTGGGCGACGACGCATACGGCGACAGACTTGTCGCACTGTTCAACGAGCGCGGCATCGACACAAGATATATTAAGGTAGACCGTATCGAGCAGACAGGTCTTGCTGTGGTTATGCTCGAAAAGAGCGGCGCAAACCGTATTATCGTTTACAGCGGCGCAAACAGCAAGATATCCGAAAACGACGTTGAAGAAGCATTCTCCTGCTATCCCGACGCAATCCTCACCCAATTTGAAATAAAGCCCGACGCAGTCATCGCCGCGGCAAAGACCGCCGCATACGAGGGTATCCCTTTGTTTGTCGACGCAGGCCCCGCCGATGCTTCGTTCCCGCTTGAAAGACTCGAAAAGGTGGAAATATTCTCGCCGAACGAGAACGAGACCGAGATATTGACAGGCATTCGCCCCAACAATCTCGAAAACTGTCTGCGCGCTTCGATCGCGCTCTGCAACCGTGTCGATATCAAATACGTCGTATTGAAGCTCGGCGAACGCGGCTGCTTTGTTTACGACGGAAAATACTGCGACCTTATCTCGCCGTATGACGTCAACGTGGTCGACACCACCGCCGCGGGCGACGTTTTCACAGCCGCACTCACAGCCGAATATCTCCGCACGGGCGACATTCTCGGCTCTGCGAAATTTGCAAACGCGGCAGGTGCGCTCGCCGTTTCAAAGCTCGGCGCGGTCAATTCCGTCCCCACACTCGAGGAAGTCAAAAAGCTTATGAACGCATAAATATCAAAAAGGAAGGACACAAATCCTTCCTTTTATTTTTATTGTTTTTATTCGAAATATCTGTATTTTTTGCCGTTTGCAAGGGTGATGAATTTTGAATTTCCGTCGCCGTTGAGGATAAAGCCTTCCTCGCAGGGAACTCTTTCGCTGTCGCTCACACGGTTGCTGATAACTCTTTCGATATCGCCGCAAACAGCCGCCGCAGTGGGAAGCGAGCCCGCGCCCTGACCGTAGAACACTACCTCACCGACAGCCGAGCCGGTAACGCTGACTGCATTGAACGCTTCGCGGATAGCGTGGAAGAGGCTGTTTTTGCCGACAAGGTGGGGAGCGACGAGAATGCTCGCCTTGTCGCCGACTCTTTCGGCAACCGCAACAAGACGGATAACACAGCCGAGCTGATCGGCAAGCGCGATATCCTCGCTTGTTACGTTCTCGATACCCTCGATATGAGGAATGGAATTGTAGGAAATATATTTGCCGAACGCAATACCCGAAAGTATCGCGATCTTTCTTGCGGAATCGAGTCCCGCAATATCGGCGTGGGGGTCGGCTTCGGCATATCCGAGCTCTTGAGCGACCTTCAATGCCTCGTCGAGCGATTTGCCGTCGGACTGCATATGAGTGAGGATATAGTTCGTTGTGCCGTTGAGAATACCGGCAACGCGCAATATCTCATCGCCTGCAAAGCAATTATTGAGCGGAGCGATTATCGGGATACCGCCGCCGACGCTTGCTTCGTAAAGATAAACAACGCCGTTTTCACGGGCAACGCGCTCGAGCTCCTCGCCGTATTTGTCGACAACAGCCTTGTTCGAGGTGACGACGTTTTTGCCCGCCTTCAAAGCCTCGAGGCTGAATTTATACGCGACGGTGTCGCCGCCCATCGTTTCGACAACTATCTTTACGCTTTCGTCGGAAATGATTTTCGAGAAATCGTTTGTCACTCTGTCGCCGATAGGATGTTCGGGGAACGAGCGAAGATCGAGAATATATTTAATGTTGACCTCGCACAGCGGTTTTTTCCGAGATGCGTTTATAACCTCATAAACGCCGCCGCCCACCGTGCCGAAGCCGAGAATGGCAATATTTGTCATAGCGATAATACTCCGAATTTTAAATATTAATCTATAATATCACATTTTAAAGCACATTTCAAGTCCATTCCTTCATTTTTATTCACGTCGACAACCGTTAGTTGAATAATTAGAATAATCGTAGATATGAGCTATTTTTTGCTTGCAATTAAATTGTAAAAGGTGTAATATAAAAATTACTGTATTAACAAGAAAAAGGTAAAGAGAATTGAAAACGGTTTTTGTAGACAAAATACCTGCTTCGGTATTGAATTTTTTTGCCAACGAGGGCATTGATACAAAGAAGATCTTGCTTGCCTTGAGAACCGATATGCTGATAAGCGGAACGCTCGGCGACTGCTTTGTTGCGGTATGCGAAAACGAGTTTGCCGTTGCCGAGGGTGTTATCGAATTCACCTCGGGCGGAAGGACGGCTGTCGGCGACAGCGTGCGCTGTGAGGAATTCAAGGTAACACGGTTTGAAAAATATCCTATCGGTTCGGTCGAGGAGGTAACCGCCGAACAGCTTATCTCGACGGGTCGTGTTGTCGCAACGCGCGAAAACGAGGATATTCTGCTGTTTAACTTCACCTCTGCCTGCAAGCATTCGGTTGCGGTATTCTGCCGCGCGATAGGCGATCTGAAGAAAGACGGCACCATTGATTACGAATCATACGCTTCGGAGGAATTCGGCAATCACGTCTGCCCGAAATGCCAAAAGCGCTATCCCGACGGCGAGCTGAAGATCTGCCCGAGATGTATGGACAAGGCAAAGCTGATAAAGCGGCTTTCGACTTTGTTTTTCAGATACAAGCGCTCGGTTTTGATGATATTCACCGCGTTTTTGCTTATTGCCGCGCTCGGTGTAGTTACCCCTTATATCAGCAACGAGGTGCTCTTTGACAAGGTGCTCGGCAACCCCGAATCGACCGCGTCGAGCGTGCTTTCTATCGTTCTTATAATCATCGGGGTTAGAATCGCTTCGCTTTTTGTCAATCTGCTTTCGGGCGCGATAAGCTCGACGGTTGCGGCGAACGTTACCTATGACCTCAAAAAGATGATATTCAACACGATAAGCAATCTCTCGCTCGGATTTTTTACCAACCGACAGACAGGCGGACTTATGACGCAGGTAAACAGCGACAGTCTGACTCTTTATTGGTTTTTCTGCGACGGATTCCCCTATCTCGTTCTGAATATCGTTCAGCTTATCGCGGTAATGTGCGTTATGCTTTCGCAAAATCTGGTGCTTGCACTCTATGCATTCGTCACCGTGCCGCTGTTCTTCCTTGCCTTTAAATTCATGTTCAACGTATTCGACAAGCTCCACGCAAAGACCTATTCCAAGCGCCGCTCCTTCAACTCGCTCGTTTCCGACGTTTTGAACGGTATGCGAGTTGTAAAATCCTTCTCGCGCGAGGACGAGGAGATGCGCCGCTTCAACGCCCGCAACGAAGGCTTTGCCGAGGCGAGAAACGAGATACAGCGATTCTCGGCGCGTGTTTTTCCGTTTTTGCATTATCTGCTCCGTATCGGCTCTTACGTTGTTTGGGGTATCGGCGGCTGGCAGGTTATGAGCGCGACGGGCGATATGAGCTATGGCAGACTTGCCGCATTTGTCGGATATTTCGCGCTTATCTACGGTCCCGTAGAGCAGCTTGCCGACGTTTCTAACTGGTGGAGCGAAACATTGAACGCGATCCAGCGTCTTTTCGAGATCCGCGACGCTCAGCCCGAGGTGCGCGAGCCCGAAGATCCGGTCGTTCCCGAAGAATGTATCGGCAAGGTGGAATTTAAAAACGTATGCTTCTCCTACGTTGAAAACCGCAAGGTTATCGACGGGATAAGCTTTGATATCCCCGCGGGGAGCACGCTCGGTATCGTCGGTCAGACGGGTGCCGGCAAAAGCACGCTTGCCAATCTTCTGACACGTCTTTACGACGTAAAGGAGGGCGGAATATATATCGACGGCGTGAATATTAAGCAGCTTCCGCTTGCATACCTGCGCGAAAACATCGCCATAGTATCGCAGGAAACCTATCTGTTCCGCGGAAGCATACTCGACAATATACGCTACGCCTGCCCCGATGCAACACGTGAGCAGATCATCGCCGCGGCGAAAACCGCTTCGGCACACGATTTTATTGTGAAATACCCCGACGGCTACGACACCGAAATAGGATTCGGCAAGCGCGATCTTTCGGGCGGCGAAAAGCAAAGAATCTCGATCGCAAGGGCGCTTTTACGCAACCCGAAGATACTGATACTCGACGAGGCGACTGCGGCGATGGATACTCAGACCGAGCGCAATATTCAAGCCGCGCTCGACAGACTTACCCAAAACCGCACGACAGTTATTATCGCGCACCGATTATCGACTCTGCGGAGCGCAGACAAGCTTATCGCGATCGAAAACGGCAAGCTTGCCGAAAGCGGCACAGCCGAGGAGCTTTTGAAGCAAAAGGGAGTTTACTACAAGCTCTATAAGCTTCAGGCAGAGGCTTTGAAGACTGTCGGCATTTCTGAATAAAGGTGAATTGATATGAACAAAAACGAAAACTTTCTCGATCTCGCCGAGGTGACTTATCTCACGGCGGAGAATTCAAGATTTTACCGCACCGAAAACGGATTTCCCGCTTTGGAGGCGGTGCTCCCGAAATTTACCGACGACCTCGAATCAAACGAGGACAAAACGCCGGTAAAGCAGGATTTCGGCAGAGTTTTCTTCCACCGCTGCTTCCCCTTTGAAACACCCGACGAATACATATCGGTGCTGAACAAGGACGGCAGAGAATACGCGATGATACGCTCGCTTTCCGAGCTTCCCGAGGAGGCGCGGGAGATAGTCCGATTCGAGCTCGACAGAAAATACTATTGCCCCACCGTGAAGAAGATAAAATCGTTAAAGGAAAAGCTCGGCTATTCCTTCTGGGAGGTCGAGACCGACAAGGGTGATATGTCGTTTTCGATGCACGACACCTACCGCAACATCGCAAACGTCGGAAACGGAATGCTGATTATTTCGGACGTCGACGGAAACCGCTACCGTATTGACGACGTGGCGGCGCTCGACAGAAAAAGCTTTAAGAAGATAGAATTATATTTGTAATGAAACTGATAAAACGAATTTTAAAAAGGATATTTCGGAAAAAGCAGCCGCCCGATCATTTTGCTCTGATAAAAGAGAAGCTTTTGAAATCGGTCGGCGGTGAAAAGCCCTATACCTTTAACTTTGACCTCGGCTATACAAACGAAAAGCTCCACGGCGTCTGTGCGGTCGATAACGGAAAGCTTTATATGCTTACCGACAGCAACGACGAGCCAAAAATAACCGAGCTTTCGACGCTCGGCGAGATACGCTTTGTTCAGCTTTGGGGCTGTGTTGCTCTCGAAAGCTCGACAAATTCGGGAGATATCGAGCTTTGCCGTGCCGAAATGAAGCTTTCGTCGGTATTGCGCGCCGCGGCAACCAAGCTCGAAGCCGAGCGCAAGGGCGAAAAGGTAAAGGACCCGAAGATAGAGCGCTGTCCGAAATGCAACAAGCCGTTTGCTCCCGGCAGAACGAGCTGTGAAAAGTGTATCGACAAAAAGAAGCTTTATTCAAGGCTTTTGCCCTATATGAAGCCGCATTTTCTGCTTCTTTTGGCGGCGGCGCTGTGTTTGATAGCCGTTTCGGCGATAAGCGTTGTCAACCCGATACTCAACAAAAATATGATAAACAATTACATAAACGCAAGCATTATCCCCGAGGACAAAAGCGGATTTGTATGGCTTGTTGTCGGAATGGCACTGCTCGGATTGCTTTCGGCGGCATTCGTGGCGGTAAGACGTTTGGTGATCGCAAGGGTATCGAGATCTATAATCGTGCGCCTGCGCGATGACGTTTACCGCAAGATACAGGAGCTTTCGATGACGGGGCTCAACAAGCGGAGCGCGGGCGAGCTGATACAGCGTGTATCCAACGACACCGAGGAGCTGCGCGAATTTATAACCTGGCTTGTTCCGAACCTGCTTCAGCAGGCGCTCACGCTCGGCACCATCGCGGTCTTCCTTTTTATCGTGAACTGGCGGCTGACACTGCTTGTTATTATCCCGATTCCTCTGCTTGTGGTTCTTTTCAGGGTGCTGCACAGATTCACCCACAAGCTCTACCGCCGTCAATGGCAGGTCGAGAGCGATGCCGGCACTCTGATGCACGACGTTTTTTCGGGTATGCGCGTTGTAAAGACCTACGGCACCGAAAAGCGCGAGGAGAAGCGGTTTGACGAGGCGGCAAAGAAGATCGCGCAGATAAGCAAGAAAAACGAGCTTACCTGGAATATGATAATGCCGTTTGCGAGCTTTTTGCTTTCGTTCGGTGAATACGCAGTGCTCTTCTTCCTCGGCTGTGAATTGGTCGGCGACCCGTTGTTTATCACATCTGGCAACGCAAGCTTTGCATTGGGCGATATGATGCAGTTTATCAGCTACGTCGCGCTGATGTACGAGCCGATACGCTGGATGGCAAACGTGCCCCGCCGTATCGCAAGAGCGACCACCTCGCTGTCGAAGATAGTCGAGCTGCTCGACGAAAAGACCGAAGACGCGCTCGCAGGCGAGATACTCGACGATATCAACGGCGACCTCGAATTCAAAAACCTCAGCTTCGGATATGCCGATGCCGAATACGTTCTCAAGAATATCAATCTGAAGATAAGCAACGGCGAAATGGTCGGATTTGTCGGCAGAAGCGGGGTCGGAAAGACGACCGCGGCGAATCTGGCGCTCGGGCTTTATACCGCGTCGGAGGGCAGTCTTACGGTTGACGGCAAGGATATAAAAACCCTCGATCAGCATTCCTACCGCTCGAAGATCGGCGTGGTATTGCAGGAAAACTTCCTTTTCCACGGCACGATATATTCAAATATCGCTTATGCAAAGCCGGGGGCGACGCGTGATGAGGTCATTCGCGCCGCGAAGCTGGCAAACGCACACGAATTTATTATGAAGCAGCCCGACGGCTACAACACCTACGTCGGCGACAGAGGCAACACCCTCTCGGGCGGCGAACGGCAGAGAATCGCGATAGCGCGCGCAGTATTGCGTAACCCGAAAATACTGATTCTCGACGAGGCGACGAGCTCGCTCGACACCGAAACCGAAAAGCAGATTCAGGAAGCGATCGCGCGGCTTGCGGGCGGCAGAACGACGATTGCGATAGCGCACCGTCTTTCGACATTACGCAACGCGACCAAAATTGTCGTTTTCGAAAAGGGCGAGATCGAGGAGATCGGCCCGCACGACGAGCTGATGCGCAACAAAGGCAGATATTACCGACTCGTTATGGCGCAAAGACAGGTCAACAAGATGACACCCGACGCAAAGAATTAACCTTATACCGATACGAGAGAGATACACGGATCTCTCTCGTTTTCTTTTTATCGGTCCGGATTCGTTCGGCGGAGCTAAAACTTATAAAAGCTATTGAAAAAGAAAAAAAAATAGTGTATAATATAATGAATTTTTATATCACCCCGTTTTTTGAGGAGGATAATTATGAACAATACAGAAAAGACAATGGAAAAGATCGTTGCGCTTTGCAAGGGCAGAGGCTTTATTTTCGCGGGAAGCGAAATCTACGGCGGTCTTGCAAACACTTGGGACTACGGCCCTCTCGGCGCAGAGCTTAAAAATAATATAAAGCGCGCTTGGTGGAAGAAGTTCGTTCAGGAAAACCCCTACAACGTAGGTCTTGACGCGGCTATTCTTATGAATCCGCAGACCTGGGTCGCTTCGGGCCACCTCGGCGGATTTTCGGATCCTCTTATGGACTGCCGCGAATGCAAGGAGCGCTTCCGCGCGGACAAGCTGATCGAGGATTGGTGTGCAGAAAACGGCTACACTCTCGAAAAGCCCATCGACGCATTTTCTCAGCAGGAAATGAAGGATTTTGTTGAAGAAAAGAACATCAAGTGCCCCACCTGCGGCAAGCACAACTTCACCGATATCCGTCAGTTCAACCTTATGTTCAAAACCTTCCAGGGCGTTACCGAGGACGCGAAGAACACCGTTTATCTCCGTCCCGAAACCGCTCAGGGTATTTTTGTAAACTTCGCAAACGTTCAGAGAACGACAAGAAAGAAGCTCCCCTTCGGTATCGGTCAGATCGGTAAGAGCTTCCGTAACGAGATCACCCCCGGTAACTTTATCTTCCGTGTGCGCGAATTTGAGCAGATGGAGCTTGAATTCTTCTGCGAGCCCGGTACCGACCTCGAATGGTTCGAGTATTGGAGAGGCTTCTGCCGCGATTGGCTGCTTTCGCTCGGCATAAAGGAAGAAAATCTCCGCTTGCGCGACCACGACCCCGAGGAGCTTTGCTTCTATTCCAAGGCTACGACCGACTTCGAATTCCTCTTCCCGTTCGGCTGGGGCGAGCTTTGGGGCGTTGCCGACAGAACCGACTACGACCTTACCCAGCACCAGAACGTTTCGGGTAACGATCTCACCTATTTCGATCAGGAAAAGAACGAAAGATACATTCCCTACGTTATCGAGCCCTCGCTCGGTGTTGAGCGTTCGGTGCTCGCATTCCTTTGCGATGCATACGACGAAGAAAACATCGGCAAGGACGGCAACGAGGACATTCGTACAGTTCTCCGCTTCCATCCCGCGCTTGCACCCTTCAAGGCGGCTGTGCTTCCTCTTTCGAAGAAGCTCGGCGAAAAGGCGCACGAGCTCGCAAACGAGCTTTGCAAGTATTTCCCCTGCGATTACGACGAATCCGGCTCGATCGGCAAGCGTTATCGCCGCGAGGACGAAATCGGCACTCCCTTCTGCATCACCTACGATTTCGATTCCTTGGAGGACAACTGCGTAACTATCCGCGACCGCGACACTATGGAGCAGGTAAGAATGCCTATTTCCGAGATTCGCGCTTATATCGAGGAAAAGATAAGATTCTAATAAAACCGATTCAGAGAGTTGACGCAAGTTAACTCTCTGAGCATGTTATAGAGTGTGTTAATATGAACAAAAACGTACTTGAAATTATCGCCGAACGGTTGGGACAGTGCTCGAAAAGCCAAAAGAAGATCGGCTCTTATCTGCTCGAAAACTACGCGACCGCCGCATATATGACAGCCGCGAAGCTTTCGGAAACGGTCGGTGTTTCGGAATCGACTATCGTCAGATATGCGACCGAGCTCGGATTTTTGGGATATCCCGAACTTCAGTCGGCTTTGAAATACGCGGCGCGCCGCAAGCTGACCTCGGTTCAGCGTCTTGCGCTTTTAAAGGAGCGCAGTGACGGCGACCCTCTTGCGAGAAGCTTTAATTCGGATATCGAAAGCATCAAAAAAACGCTTGCGATGACCGACAGAGAAAGCTTTGACAAATTTGTTTCCGCACTGATGAACGCAAACAGAATCTATCTCGTCGGTGCAAGAAGCTCGGCAAGCCTTGCGATATTTATGAACTTCTACCTTTCGATACTTTTCGACAACGTGCAGGTCGTGCACACGGTTATCGGAAGCGAGGCTTTTGACCAGATGTTCAGAGTCAAGGAGGGCGACGTTGTGCTCGGTATAACCTTCCCGAGATATTCGAAGCTCACCGTCGACGTGCTTGAATTTTCAAAGCGCGCGGGCGCAACAGTGCTCGGACTTACCGACAGTGTCCGCAGTCCGATAGTAAAAACAGCCGATATAACCCTTTTTGCCGACAACGAAAGCGATACCTTTGTCGATTCGCTCACCGCGCCGCTTGCGCTGATAAATGCTCTTATCCACGAAATCGGCAGGCGCGACCCCGAGCGCACCGAAAAGCGATTCGGTATTCTTGAACGCATCTGGGCGGAAAATGATGTTTATGACGACGTATGATTGCATAGTTATCGGAGGCGGCCCCGCGGGGCTGTTTTCGGCATACCAATCCGCAATAAACGGAAACAGCGTTCTGCTTCTCGAAAAGAACGACCGCTGCGGAAAAAAGCTCGATATCACGGGAAAGGGCAGATGCAATATAACAAACGCCTGCACCCGCGAGGAATTTTTGAACAACGTAATCGCAAACCCGCGCTTTCTGATGAGCGCGATATCGCGGTTTGACAGCGAGGACACGGTTGCATTTTTCGAATCGCTCGGAGTAAAGACCAAAATCGAGCGCGGAAACCGTGTTTTCCCCGAAAGCGACAAAGCGCACGACGTCACCGAGGCGCTTATAAACGCGGCAACGACTGTCGGTGTTGAAATACGGCACAAAAGGGTCACCGCGGTAAACACCGATTGCAATAAAATTATCGGCGTAAGCTGCGGAAAAGAGCAGATTTCTGCGAAAAAGGTTATCATCGCCTGCGGCGGTGCCTCCTACCCGAAAACAGGCTCGGACGGAAGCGGTCATCGGCTCGCAAGAGCACTGGGCCACAGCATAACACCGATCCGCCCGTCGCTCGTTCCGCTCACCTCGCCCGATAAGCTCTGCCGCGACTGTATGGGGCTTTCGCTCCGCAACGTCGGGGTGAAATTTTGCGCTTCCGACAAAAAAACGCTCTATTACGAGCAGGGCGAAATGATGTTTACCCATTTCGGCGTAACCGGGCCTTGTATCCTTTCGGCATCGGCGCATCTGCAAAACAGCTATCCCTGCACTCTTTATATAGATATGAAGCCCGCGCTCGATGAAAAGACACTCGACAAGCGGCTTTTGCGCGATTTTGCCGAGATTCCGAACAAGGCGCTGAAAAATGCTTTTTCGGCTCTGCTTCCGAGCAAGCTTATCGAGCCGTTTATCGAAATGCTGAATATCTCCCCCGAAACCAAGCTCAACAGTCTGACAAAAGAGGAGCGATTGAGAATCGTTTCGCTTATGAAGGCGTTGCCGGTTTCGATTACAGGGACCCGCCCGATCGACGAGGCGATAGTTACGGGCGGCGGCGTGGATTGCAGAGAGATCGATCCGAAAACGATGCAATCAAAGCTTATCGAGGGGCTTTATTTCGCGGGTGAGGTTATCGACGTCGACGCATACACCGGCGGATTCAACCTCCAGATCGCGTTTTCGACAGCCTTCGCCGCAGGAAACAGCTAATCAAATAATTAAAGCCGCGTTGAGGGCGATGCGTCGCCCAAGCGGCTTTTTCTATTATCTTATCACTATGCGTATTCTCTGTCTACTCTTATAACGCAGCGGTATTCGGGGCTTTCGGCGGAGACGGCAACCGAGAGTGCAAGCTTTATTGCCTCGGGGTCGGTTTTGCAATCGAGAGGAACGACAATATCGAAAACGACGTTTGTATGCGTCGGGCCGGGGACGATTCGGAAATCGTGGGCGCGCATGCAGCCGCCCAGCTCACTCAAGCGCGCGCTGACGATCGCTTTTATCTTGTTCAGCCGCGGGTCACGGGTGTCGATCGGGTCGGTATGTATCACGGTTTCGATACCGAAGCGCTTGAATATCTCGATCTCGATGTTATCCACAACGTCGTGGACAAAAAGTATATCCTCCTCCATCGGAACCTCGGCGTGAAGCGAAAGGAACTGTCTGCCGGGGCCGTAGTCGTGAAGAATAAGGTCGTGCACTCCTGTTATCGGGTGATAGGAAAGAACCGTTTTTTCGAGCTCTGCGACAAGCTCTCTGTCGGGTCGGGTGCCAAGAAGAAGCTCGATAGTTTCCTTTGCGGCGCGGTAGCCTGCAAAAAGGATAAACAGCGCGACGGCAAGCCCGATATATCCGTCGATAAGCCAACCGCTGAAATGCGAAACGGCAAGCGACACGAGCACCGCAAGAGTCGCGGCGGCATCGCCGATGCTGTCGGACGCGGTAGCCGTCATCGCGGCGGAGCCGATCTTTTTGCCGATAGCGCGGTTGTAAATGAACATATAAAGCTTTATTACCACCGAAACGGCAAGAATAATGACCGAAATCAGATTGAGCTCGGTCGGCTCGGGCGAGAGGATCGCACCTACCGAGCTTCCGATAAGCTCAAATCCCATTACGAAAATGAGCATCGCGACGATAAGTCCCGAAATATATTCGATCCTGCCGTGGCCGAAGGGATGCTCGGGGTCGGGCTTTTTCCCCGCAAGTCGAAATCCGACCATTGTTACGACCGACGAGCCCGCATCCGAAATATTGTTGAACGCGTCCGCCGTAACCGCAACCGACGCGGTGATCGTTCCGACAAACAGCTTGAGTGCGAAAAGCAAAATATTCAGCGCGATCCCGCAGCCGCCGCAGAGTATGCCGTATTTTTTTCGTGTTTCGGGCGAATTTATATCGTCCGAGTGTATAAACAGCCTTGCAAGAAGCTTTATCATAACTATTCTCCCTGTTTTCTTTCGTTGCTTTAGATTATAGCCTATTTAGTCTATCTTTGCAAGAAATAAATAATATTTTACTAAAATACTCTTGCAAAGCGGAGAAATTAATTGTATAATAAACTAACGCATTAATGCTTTGACAAGTCAATGCGCAAGCAAATACTTTGTTCACCACCCAAGAAATCGGCAAGGAGGTTATTGTTTATGAACGTTGACGTTAATTTTTACGGCGATTTCAGTATTGAAAAGACTCCCGAAATCAAAAAGGAGATAAGCAGGGAGCGGGTGAATCTTCTTTTGGGGCTTCCTCAGAAGATCATGAATATCGAAAAGATCCCCCCGATACATACGACCGAATGGTTCAACTCCCCCGCAGATTGCAAAAATCTTACCGACGGCAAATATGCCACCGTTGCGGAATGTCACGACGAGGCGTTTTTCCATTTCACCGCCGGCTGCTCCCGCACGATTATGTATGATCTCGGCGCGGTTTGCGCTGTTGACGGTGCGCGTGTCGGACTTCTGCGCGAGGACGCGACAGGTGTCGGCGTGCCCCCGAGAATAACCGTTTTTGCATCGGAGGATGGAGACGGCTGGCAAAAGGTCGGCGATCTTTATGAGCTCGGCTCGGAATCCTCCCCCGCGATAATCCGCAAGGAAGTTAAATTTGATAAAGCATACAGAGCGAGATATATCCGCTTTGCATTTAATATTTCGATGCATATCTGGATCGACCAGCTCGAGCTTTTCGGCTGTACCGATACCGAAAACGCAGTTGCGATCGTTCCCGAAAGCGAGGAGGACCCCTGCTTCCCGAACGTTTACGCATCGACCGACGCACTCGGCTCGAAGGACGTTTTGCTTGCATATATCTGTCACCCGAACATAAAGCCGATTACAAAGGAGGTTTTCCTCCCCCACGTTGCTTATATCGAGGACGGCAAGATAAAGGACACGCTTTTCGACGGGTACCTTTTCCTCCCCTACGTTGCATTTCTTTACGATAAATATACAAAGCGCCCGCTCACCAAGGAAAGCTGGCAGCTTTATATCGACACTCAGTTCGCCGAGGGCTACAATATGGACGCTCTCGATGCCGCCGCGGAGGAGGTCGGAAATGCGCTCGGAATCAAGGATTACAAGCTCAGCGTTTATTTCTCGATACTCTATCCCGTTACCGCTGTAAAGGAATTCGGCATTGTCGACGGCAAAATGCTCGATTTCTCGAAGGTCGAGGACAGAAAAGCCGGACTTAAATGGCTTATCGACGAGCAATACAAGCGCTTTAACGAAAAGAACTACAAGCATCTCGATCTGAAGGGTTATTATTGGTTCACCGAGGAGATCAACTATTCCGACGGTCAGCTGCTTGAGCTTTTGCACTTCACCACCGACTATGTACGCACACTCGGTCTTATAACGACCTGGATCCCCTATTTTCACGCGTCGGGCTACAACGATTGGCAGAATCTCGGATTCGACGTCGTTTGCTACCAGCCGAACTATGCATTTAACCAAGCTGTCGAGGATGTGCGTCTGTTTGACGCGGCAAAGACTGCGAAGCTTTTGGGTATGTGTATCGAGCTCGAGGTGGGCGGAACAGAAAAATGGCATATCGAAAGAATCAAAAAATACTACGCCGCGGGCGCAAAGACCGGCTATATGAAGGACGCCGCGCACATGTATTATCAGGGCGGCGTGCCGGGTGTTTATTACGACGCATACGTATCAGATGATCCGTTGCTTCACTCGGTATACAACGACACTTACAGATTTATCAAGGGACAATTCAAAGAAGACGAGATAGAATTCAATTTGGAGGACAATTAAAATGCTCGAAAAAGTAAAAGACGCCAACACAGACAAGCTCGCTGCCGCTATCGTCAGCGTTCGCTCTGTCGATGAAGCATACCGCTTCCTTTCCGATCTCTGCACTATCAGCGAGATCACCGAAATGAGCAAAAGACTCACCGCGGCAGAAATGCTCCGCGACGGCAACACCTACAACGAAATTGCCGAAAAGACTCATCTTTCCACCGCTACCATCACCCGTGTAAACCGCGCGCTCCGCTACGGCAGCGACGGTTATGCGATGGTTCTCGACCGCATCTCCGAATGAGCTTTTCGCATCTTGCCTGCATTTATGACCGCATAAACGGCGAAGCCTATTTGCCGTATGCCGAAATGCTTGATAAAGCTTTCGCGCTTGCAGACATAAAGGTGCGCGAGGTGCTCGATCTTGGCTGCGGCACCGGCGGAATCACCGCAATTCTTGCCGATATGGGCTATGATATGATCGGGCTCGACCTCTCGCCCGAGATGCTGAACATCGCTCGGGAGCGAAATTACGGCAAAAACACATTACTGCTTTGTCAGGATATGTGTGATTTTGAGCTTTACGGAACAGTGCAGGCGATATTTTCATCGTTCGACTGCCTCAATTATATAACGAAAAGCAAAGACCTCGCGCAGGTCTTTGTTTTGGCGCGCAATTATATCGAAGCGGGCGGACTTTTTATATTCGATATCAACACCGAATACCGCTATAAAAGCATTTACGACAAGAAAAGCTACGTTTATGAATTCGAGGACAGCTATACCGTCTGGCGAAGCGAATACAACGAAAAAACAAAGAAATGCGCTTTTGAAATCGACATATTCGAGGAGGAAGCCGACGGCAGCTATTCGCGATGTTTTGAAAGCCAGACCCAAAAGCTGCACACCCGCGAGGAGATATTGCGCTGTGCAAAGGGGTTTGAGCTAATAAGCGTTACGGGCGGAAAAGGGTTCGACGGCTGTGAGGAAGCCGAAAAGGAATATTATATTTTCAAAAAAATCGGATAAAATGGGTTTGATTCGGCTGAAATTTACCGTTTTTACGAAAAATTATTTATTTTTCAAATAATTATCCAAGCATTTGCGAGGTGATGATATGAAGATAAGCGAAATTTTGAAATCAAAGGAAATAACCGTTTCGTGCGAGATCTTTCCGCCGAAAATCGGCACGGAGCTCGAGCAGAGCCGTAAGATCGTTGCCGATATCGCCGCGCTGAAGCCCGATTTTATCAGCGTTACATACGGTGCGGCGGGCTCGACCGCGCGCTTTACCGCAGAGCTTGCCGAGGAGGTCGAAAACTGCGGTGTGGCGGCGCTGGCGCATATTACCTGTGTGTCGACTGACGAGGAATCGCTTGACAGTTATCTTTCGTCGCTTAAGACAAACGGGATCGAAAACATTCTCGCGCTCCGCGGTGATATGCCGATAGGATATGAGCCGAAGCGTGTTTATCCCCACGCGAGCGACCTTGCAAGCGCGATAAGAGAAAAGGGCGGATTTTGTATCGGCGGTGCCTGCTACCCCGAGGGGCATCCCGAGGCGGCGAGTGTTTCGGCGGATATAGATGCGCTCAAGATCAAGGCGGAAAGCGGTTGTGAATTTTTCACGACGCAAATGTTTTTCGACAACGACATAATGTATTCGTTTATGACGAAATTCCAAAGAAAAGGCATTAATATCCCCGTTATCGCGGGAATTATGCCGATAACCAACGCAAGACAGCTCGCAAGGAGCGCATCGCTTTCGGGCACTACCGTTCCCCGCCGTCTGCGCGAGATAGTCGAGCGCTTCGGCGACAAGCCGGAAGCGATACGTCAGGCGGGAATCGCATTTGCGACCGAGCAGATTATCGACCTGATCGCAAACGGAGTGAACAATATCCACATCTATGCGATGAACAAGCCCGACGTTGCGAAGGAAATACTTGACAATATATCCGAAATCAGAAAAATCTGATATTCTTTGGTGCAGATATGAAAATTCTTGATATTATCGGGAAGAAAATGCTTGTTTTCGACGGCGCGATGGGCACGATGCTTCAGGCGGCGGGATTGAAGGCGGGCGAGATTCCCGAAAAAATGAATACGACCGACCCCGAAGCAGTGCTTGCAGTGCACCGCGCTTATATCGAAGCGGGAGCAGACGTTATTTCGACAAACAGCTTCGGCGGAAACGCGGTAAAGCTTGCTCCGCACAATATGGACAGCGAAAAGGAAATGATGCTCGCTGTCGGACTCGCAAAAAAGGCGGCGGCAGAAGCCGAACGGCAGATTTTTGTTGCGGCGGATATCGGCCCGACGGGCAGACTTATGCACCCGATCGGCGATTTTTCGTTCGACGAGGCGGTCGAAGCGTTCAAGGGCGCGGTGATCGGTGCCGAAAAGGCGGGCGCGGATATTATTTTCTTCGAGACCTTTTCGGATCTTTACGAATGTAAAGCGGCGATAACGGCGGCGAAGGAAAACACAAGTCTTCCGATCGCTGTTTCGATGACCTTTGACGAAAGCGGAAGAACGCTCACCGGTGCGGACACCGAAACGGTGGCATTTTATCTTTCGGCGGTCGGTGCAGACGTTTTGGGAGTCAACTGCGGACTCGGCCCCGACGCGATGGAGCCGATCGCAAAGCAGATCGCGCAGTTTTCGGGATTGCCTGTCATTGTCAACGCAAACGCGGGGCTTCCCAAGCTCGACACTGACGGCAACACCTATTTTGATATAACTCCCTCACGCTTTTATTCATTTGCGCTCTCGCTTGCAGAGGGCGGTATTGCCGCTGTCGGCGGTTGCTGCGGCACAAGCCCCGAATATATAAAAGAGGTTGCCCGCGCGATAAGCGGAAATGAATGTAATTTGCCCGAAAAGACACAGATTTTGGCGGTGTGCTCGGGTACAAGACTTTATAAATTCGGAGAAAAGACGGCGGTTGTCGGCGAAAGGCTGAATCCGACGGGCAAGAAAAAGCTGAAAGAGGCTTTGAAGAACAACGACCTCGATTATCTCTGCAACGAGGCTGTCGCTCAGCAATCGGCAGGTGCGGATATTCTCGACGTGAACGTCGGTATTCCCGAAATCGACGAGACAGATATGCTTCCGAGAGCGGTGCTTGCGATACAGAGTGTTTGCGATCTGCCGCTTCAGCTCGATTCGGCAAATGCGGACGCGCTTTACGCGGCGGCGAGAATCTACAACGGTGTGCCGATAATCAATTCGGTCAACGGAAAAAAGCAAAGCATCGAATCGGTTTTGCCGATAGTCAAGCAATCGGGCGCTCTGTCTGTCGCGCTTCTGCTCGACGAAAGCGGAATTCCCGACAATGCTTCCGGCAGACTCGCGATTGCCGACAAAATTATTGATGCCGCGAGCGATTACGGCATCGACAGCAGGAGATTTTTGTTCGATGCGCTCACGATGACCGTCGCAACCGATGAAAAGAGCGGCGAAAAAACGCTTGAATGTGTCGAAAGGCTAAGCAAGCGCGGATTTTTGACTGCGCTCGGGGTATCGAATATTTCTTACGGTATGCCCAACCGCGAAAGCATCAACGCGGCGTTTCTCGGCGCGGCGATCGCGCGCGGACTGAAGGCGGCGATTATCAACCCGTCAAGCGAGAGTATGAAGCTTGTGCTCGCGCAGGACGAGCCGAATTATGATTTTGTTTTCGACACCGAGGAAGCAACAGCGGTCGAATCCACGGCGAGCAAAACCGAAATGACACTCTACGACGCGGTATTTTCGGGGCTTTCGGCAAAAGCATTTGAGCTTGCGGAGGCACTTTTGGAAAAGGAAGAGCCTTTACAAATCATCGAAACACAGCTTATTCCCGCACTGAACGCATTGGGCGACGGATACGAGGCAAAGCAGATCTTCCTTCCGCGGCTTTTGGGCGGTGCGGAGGCGGCAAAGTCGGCATTCAAGGCTGTCAATGCGAGAATGGTCGCGCTTCCGAGAGCGATCGCCGAGAAAATCGTTATTGCAACCGTTCAGGGCGACATTCACGATATCGGAAAGAATATCGTTTCGACTCTGCTTTCGAACTACGGATTTGACGTGCTCGATCTGGGCAAGGACGTCGCGCCCGAAAAGGTGCTTGATGCCGTTATAGCCAACGATGCGAAGATTTTGGGGCTTTCGGCGCTGATGACAACGACTGTCCCCGCGATGAAAGCGACGATCGAGCTTGTGAAAAGGCATGCGCCCGAGGTTAAAATTATGGTCGGCGGCGCGGTCTTGACCGAGGAATACGCGCGCGACATCGGCGCGGACTTTTACGGCGCGGACGCGATGGCTTCGGTTAAATACGCGCAAAGCATTATCGGCTGACAAGGATAGAAATATTAAAGAGAGAACGGAGCGAGACTTCCTTATGGGAAGTCTCGCAGTTTTATTCGCCTCATTGGGTCCCCGCAAAACATAGTTTTGTGTGGTTATTCATTCGGCGAGTTATATTGCTTCGCAGTGATATTATGCTACGCATAGTGATATTGCCTGCGGCAGTTTATATTATAAATTGAAATACCTTATAAAAACACGCCCCTCGCCTGAGGAGCGTGTTTTTATTTATCTTTTCCAAGCGCGTAAATAACCCCACCTTGTATAACGCTGCGTAGACCGAAGAGAAATGGGTTAGTTTACACGAAATTCGAGCGTCGCCGTACGATTGTACGGCAGTCGAAGGATTTCGTGTAAGCGCTTGGAATACAATAAAATTGAAATTCCTTATAAAAACGCCCCTCGCCTGAGGAGCGTGTTTTTATTGATCTTTTCCAAGCGCGTAAATAGCCCCACCTTGTATGACTCTGCGTAGACCGAAGAGAAATGGGTTAGTTTACACGAAATTCGAGCGTCGCCGTACGATTGTACGGCAGTCGAAGGATTTCGTGTAAGCGCTTGGAATACAATAAAATTGAAATACCTTATAAAAAACGCCCCTCGCCTGAGGAGCGTGTTTTTATTAATCTTTTCCAAGCGCGTAAATAACTCTTTTATCTTCGGTCTAATCTAAATTGCCGGCGATTGCGAATATATAATCCTCACACTCGGGGAACTTGATAGCAAAGGTTTTGATTGCGATAGAATGGATCTTCTTTACGAAGCGGCTTCCGTCGACAACAGAAAAGTTGGGGAATTCGGCAAGTGTTTTGCCCGCCGCCTTGATATATGCCTCTTTACGAACCCAAACGCGAGCGAAATTCTCGGCAATCATATCGTCGGATCCCTCGCGGATATATTCGACCTCGTCGCAGGAGAAAAAGCGCTCTGCGAGAAGCATATAATCCACCTTGTTAGCAGGATCTTTAATACGGGGGAGATATTCGCCGTCGATACCGATCGCCTTTTCGAAGATGACCAAAAGCATTACCTTGCCGCAGCAGGTGATGGAGATATGGACCTTCTTTTCGACGTTTTCTACCGTTGCTTTGCCGTTATCGTCGTAAACCACCTTTGCTTTGGGGTTATCGAGATATTCGCGCAGCTTTTTTTGGATATCCGACTGACGCTGTTTTTTGGTAGAGCTGTTTTCGAGAATATATGTTTTAAGTGCCATTTGCTATTCCTCCACAGTGGATTCTGTTTCGTTTACCGTTTCGGCGGATTCTGTATTTTCAATACCTTCGACGTTTTGCTCGGTTTCTTCCGCTTGTTCGACATCGTTTGCTTCCTTGCCCTCGGATTCGGCATCGGGATCGACAACCGCGAATCTTGCAACGCTTGCGCCCTCTTCAAGACGCATTACGATTACGCCCGAAGCGCTTCTGCCGTATACGGGGATTTCGGAGATACGGGTACGTATAATTATACCGCCGTCGGTTATAAGCATAACCTCCTCGTTCGCGCGGACAAGCTTCAAGCCCGCAAGCGCGCCCGTCTTTGCGCTTACGCCGTGGCAGATAAGACCTCTGCCGCCGCGGCGCTGGCATTTATATTCGCCTGTTAAGCTGCGCTTACCAAATCCGTTTTCGGTGATCGTGAGCACGTAGAGCTCGTTGTCGTCGTTGCCCTCGGGTATGATCGCCGCACCGACAACGTAATCGCCCTCGTCAAGCGTGACTGCGCGGACACCGCGTGCGTGTCTGCCCATTTCGCGAACGTCGTCCTCGGAGAAGCGGATCGAAATACCGCGGTTGGTCGCGACGATGATATGGTCATCGCCCGTCGAGCGAAGAACGTAGAGAAGCTGGTCGCCCTCGTCAAGCGTGATAGCGTAAAGACCGTTTTGGCGCTTTGTCTTATATGCCATAAGGTTGATACGCTTCACAACGCCCAAGCGGGTGATGAGCACGAGGTTCTGATCCTCGGTAAACTCGGTCACGGGGACGATAGCGGTTATCTTTTCCTCGCTGTCGAGCGAGAGAAGGTTTACAAGGTTTGTACCCTTTGCGGTACGTGTGCTTTCGGGGATCTCGTAGCACTTCTTGATATAAACTCTGCCCGTATTTGAGAACATAAGCAGGAAGTCGTGGCTGTGAGAAACTATTACGTCCTCGACAAAGTCCTCTTCCCTCGTTCCCATCGCGGTGATACCCTTGCCGCCGCGGCGCTGTGCCTGATAGGTATCGCTCGGCAAACGCTTTACGTAGCCTGCGCGGGTCGCGGTGATAACACAAGTCTCTCTTTCGATGAGGTCCTCGATAAGAATATCGTTTTCGGCTTCGACGATATCGGTTCTTCTTTCGTCGCCGTATTTATTCTTTACAAATTCAAGGTCTTCCTTGATTATTGCGATAAGCTTTGTTTCGTCGGCAAGGATTTCCTTTAATTCCTTGATGAGTGCATAGAGTGCTGCCAAGCGGTCCTCTATCTTCTGGCGCTCCATACCCGAAAGCTTGCCCAAGGTCATTTCGACGATCGCCTGTGCCTGAGCCTCGGAAAGTGCGAAGCGTTCCATAAGGTTTGCCTTTGCGTCGGCGATGCTTGCACTCGCGCGGATTATCGAAATAACCTCGTCGATATTGTCGATAGCGATCTTATAGCCTTCATAGATATGTGCTTCGTGCTCTGCCTTTGCGAGATCGAAGCGGACACGTCTTGTAACAACTTCCTTGCGGTGTGCGAGGTAGTGGGTGAGAACCTCCTTGAGATTCAAAAGCTTGGGGACACCGTTTACAAGCGCAACCATATTTACCGCGCAGGTATCCTGAAGCTGTGTATATTTATACAAAAGATTGAGAACTATCTGAGCGTTTGCGTCCTTCTTGATATCAATAACGATACGCATACCCGCCTTGCCCGATTCGTTACGGATATCGGCAATACCCTCGACACGCTTTGTCTTGACAAGGTCGACCATACTGTCGAGAAGCATCGAACGGTTTACCTGATAGGGTATTTCGGTGATAACGATACTCGTTCTGCCGTTCTTTTCCTCGAAATGAGCCTTTGCACGAACACGGATCTTGCCCTTGCCCGTCATATATGCTTCATAAATACCGCTCGTGCCGTAGATGGTGCCGTATGTCGGGAAGTCGGGACCCTTTATGAAGTTCATCAGCTCGGGGATAGTGCAGTTCGGGTTATCAATAAGGTGCTGTGTCGCGTCGATAACCTCGCGCATATTGTGTGTCGGAATATTTGTCGCCATACCTACCGCGATACCGACACTGCCGTTTACGAGCAAATTGGGGAAGCGCGAGGGGAGAACGACCGGCTCGGTACGCATATTGTCGAAGTTGGGGATAAAGTCGACAACGTCCTTTTCGATATCGGTCATCATCTCGTCGGCAAGGCGCGAAAGTCTTGCCTCGGTATAACGGTATGCCGCAGGGGGATCGCCGTCGATATTACCGAAGTTACCGTGCTTATCGATCAATACGTAACGGAGCGAAAAATCCTGACCCAAGCGTACCATAGCATCGTAAACCGACGCGTCGCCGTGCGGATGGTATCTACCAAGCACGTTACCGACAGTCGTTGCCGACTTACGAAACGGCTTGTCATAGGTGAGTCTGTCCTCGTACATCGCGTAAAGGATACGGCGGTGTACCGGCTTCATACCGTCGCGCACATCGGGCAAAGCTCTGCCGACGATAACGCTCATCGCATAGTCGATATAACAGCTCTTTATTTCGTTTTCTATTCCGATATTGTGAATAACCTGTTCTTCGTGGTTACTGTAATCGTATTCGTGTGCCATATTACTTTCTACACTCCGATTTCAACCGACTTTTTGAAAAAGTCTGTCAAAGTTTTTTGTTTTCGCCCCGACTTTTGAAAAAGCTTGGCAAAATCTTTTAGTTCCCGCCCAAGCTTTTGAAAAAGCTTGGCAAAATCTTTTAGTTCCCGCGGTAAAGGTTATTGCGGATTGTAACGCTCACACCGCGAGGGTTAAAGGTTTATTCTAATTGTTGGGTTTTTTATTGCGGTTTCGCGGGTATTGCGGATTGTTTCGTTATCGCCGCGAGGGTTAAAGTTTTTTGACTGAAATATATTTAAATGTTTTGGGAAAAGTGCGCGAGAAAGACACTTTTTTAAAAGGGTTTTTCTCGCAAAGACCGCTTTTAAGTATCGAGGTTTGCGTATTTTGCGTTGGCTTCGATAAATTCACGTCTCGGCTCGACCTTATCGCCCATAAGCACCGAGAAGAGTGCATCTGCCTCGAGTGCGTCCTCGATCGTGATACGCTTCAAAATACGTCTTTCGGGGTCCATGGTGGTATCCCAAAGCTGATCGGGGTCCATTTCACCGAGACCTTTATATCTTTCTGCCTGTGCGTTGCCGCCCAATTCCTCGATATACATATCCCTTTCCTCGTCGGAGAAGGCATATCTTTGCTGTTTACCGCGGTAAACCTTATAAAGAGGCGGTGTTGCCGAATAGATATGGCCTGCTTCGATAAGCGGGCGCATATGGCGGAAGAAGAAGGTCAAAAGAAGGGTTTTGATATGAGAACCGTCGACGTCGGCATCGGCCATAAGAATAATTTTTCCGTAGCGGAGCTTGGTGATATCAAATTCGCTTCCGATACCTGTTCCGAGTGCAAGAATGATCGGCGTGATCTGAACCGAGGAATAGATACGGTCGATACGGTTCTTTTCAACGTTCAATATCTTACCGCGGAGGGGGAGAATCGCTTGGAATCGGCTGTCGCGGCAGTCCTTTGCCGTACCGCCCGCCGAGTCACCCTCTACCAGATAGAGCTCGGTGTATTCCATTCTTCTTTCGTTACAGTCGGCGAGCTTGCTGGGAAGCGATGCCGATTCGAGCAAGCCCTTACGTCTTGTTAATTCTCTCGCCTTCTTTGCCGCTTCTCTCGCTCTTGCGGCGAGAACCGATTTTTCGATTATGGTTCTTGCAATTTCGGGGTTTTCCTCGAAGAATACCGAAAGCTTTTCGTTTACAACTCCCTCGACGAGTGTTCTTATCTCGCTGTTACCGAGCTTTGCTTTTGTCTGGCTTTCAAACTGAGCGTCCTCGAGCTTTACAGAGATTACCGCCGAAAGTCCCTCTCTTACGTCATCGCCGGTGAGCTTTTCGTCGTTTTTAAAGAGGTTGTATTTCTTGCCGTAGTCGTTTAACGCCTTTGTAAGACCTACCTTGAAGCCGGTTTCGTGTGTACCGCCGTCAACGGTATGCATATTGTTTGCAAACGAAAGGATAGAATCGGTTATCGTTTCGTTATACTGAAGCGCGACCTCTGCAACAGAGGTATCCTTTTCGCCCGAAACGTAAATTACGGGGTGGAGAGGATCTGCGCCCTTTTTCTGATTGAGAAATTCGACGAACGAGCGGATACCGCCCTCGAAGCAGAAGTTTTCGCTTGTTTCGTCGACAGTTCTTTTATCGGTTATCGTTATCGAAACGCCTGCATTGAGAAAGGATTGCTCGCGCAGTCTTGTCTTTACAGTTTCGTAATCGAATTCAACAGTTTCGAAAATAGTTTCGTCGGGCCAGAAGCGAACGTGCAGACCGTGCAGATCGGTATCGCCGGTCTCACGGAAGGGCTCGACAACGTTGCCGCGCTCAAACGCGATATAATAACCCTTGCCGTCGCGGTGGTTTCTGACCTCTACTCTCTTTGAAAGCGCGTTTACAACACTCGCGCCGACGCCGTGGAGACCGCCCGCGATCTTATAACCGCCGCCGCCGAATTTACCGCCTGCATGGAGAATGGTATAGATAACCTCAAGCGTGGGCTTGCCGACGGTGGGGTGGATACCCGCAGGCACACCGCGTCCGTCGTCGGTTACTTCACAGCTTCCGTCTGTATGGAGTATGACATTGATATTTTTACAGTAGCCTGCAAGTGCTTCGTCTATCGAGTTGTCCACAATTTCGCTTATAAGGTGGTGCAGACCCTTTACAGACGTTGTACCGATATACATACCGGGACGCTTTCTTACCGCCTCGAGACCCTCTAAAACCTGTATCTGACTGTCGCCGTAGCTTTCTTCAACAGGATTCAACGCGTCGATTCTGTTTTCTTCCATAGTCTTTTCCTCTCTTTGTATAAAACGCAAAGCTGTTTTCGTTTTATCGGTGTTCACGCACCCAGATCGGCTTTATTTCCGATTCGATGCGTTTGATTATACTTTCGGGTGAGATACCGCTGATATAAACGGTATCGGTAAATTCTCCGTCGCAAAGAAGAAAGCTTTTCGGCAGGTCGTTGCAAAGGCTCACGACTCCCTTTTCCTCCTCTTTACGTCGGAACAGCATTCTCGTATCCGCCGAAACACTCGCGCTTTCGATATCAAAAATGCCGATTATCGTATTTTTTTCTATACTTTCGCCCTTTTCGAGCTGAAAATAGCTCATAAACATTCTCTTCCCTTATCGGAAATTTTTCCCTCGCAGACAAATATCTTGTTCCCGTCGGTCTCAAAAAGATCGCTTTCACAGCCGGTAATTATAACCTGTCTGTCGGTAATGCGCGAAAGGATATATTCCTTTCTGTCGCTGTCAAGCTCGGAAAGAATATCGTCAAGCAGAAAAACGGGATATTCACCCGTGAGCTTCGATGAAAGCTCGCCCTCGGCAAGCTTCAAAGCAAGCACTGTCGAGCGCTGTTGTCCCTGCGAGGCATACATTCTCGCGCTTTTTTTATTTATGGAAACCGAAAAATCGTCCTTATGGCTTCCGTAAAGTGCCAAAAAGCGTTCCTTTTCGTATCCTGCTTTATCATTAAACAGCTTGATATACTTTTCCTTTACCTCCTCCTGCGTTTCGAAGGTACCGATCTGCGATTGGTAGGTAAGGGTGAGCTTTTCCTTGCCGTTTGACATATCGAAAAGGAATTTTCTTGCCTCTTCCTCTAATTTTTGCACGTATTTACGGCGGTTTACCGTTATTACGGCGGCAAGCTGAGCCAATCTTTCATTATAAACGCTCAAAAGCTCGTCGATAACGTTACCGCGCTTCAAAAGTGCGTTTTTTTGAGCAAGCACGCGGTTATACTCCGAAAGTGTGGGAGCATAGCGCGGGAACGACTGGCAGATAGCAAGGTCTAAAAACCTTCTGCGATTTTCGGGCGAGCCCTTTACGAGACTCAAATGGTCGGGTGTAAAGATAACCGCGCGGAATCTGCCGATATACTCGGTCATCTTCAGCGGGCCGCTCTCTCCGATGCTGATAGCACGTCTGCCGCTTTTTGAAAGCACAGCCGACATTTTTTGTGCACCGTTACGGCTCGAAAACCTCATTGAAGCATTTGCTTTATCGTTGCCGAATTTTATCAATTCTCTGTCCTTGCAGTTACGGAAGCTTTTGCCCGCGGCAAAATAAAATATTGCTTCAAGTATATTCGTTTTGCCCGCGGCGTTCGCACCGCAGATAATATTCACGCCCTCGGAAAACCCGATTTCGCTTTCCTCGGCGTTGCGGAAATTCCGCAAGGATAAATGCTCTATTTTCATATTTTACGTAAACATATCAAAACGACAGTTTATCTGTTTTCTGTATTTATCAGTCCTTGAGCTTACAAGGGAGAACGAGATAGGTATAGCTGCTGTTGGGATCCTTTTCGGCAGGCTCTATCATCATACTCATAAGCGGAGTGGAAAGCGAAGTTACAAGCTTTTCATCGCGGCAGGCACGCAAAGCATCGAGCAGATAGCGGTTATTGAATCCGATCTCGATATCGTCGCCCTCTTTTTTAATGCGGAGGTTATCGTTTACACTGCCGTACTGAGTGCTGCAGGAGATATTCAAAATATTGTCCTCAAACCTACAGCGGAGCGGAGTTCTGAGCTTTTCATCGACAAGAAGGCTCGCACGCTCTGCCGATTCGATAAATTCGCTTCTGTTTATCGTTGCGAAAATCTTATTGGACTGAGGAAGCGCTCTTCTGTAATCGAGATATTCACCCTCGAGCAATCTCGAGAAGAATACGGTGTCGCCAAGCTTGAAAATGATATATTTTGCGGTAAATTCAACTCTCAACGGCTCGTCGCTGTCATCGAGAAGCTTTGCAAGATCGGAAAGCGATTTACCGGGAACAACAAAGGAGAAGCGGTTATCGTTATCGAAAACGCAATTCTTTTCCTCACGCATCGCAAGACGGAAATTATCGAGCGCGACAACGGTGAGAGTGCGGTTTTCGATCATAAACAGCTCGCCGGTGAGGATCGGTCTTGCCTCCGACTGAGCAACCGCGAAAACCGTGCTGTTGATGATATCCTTCATAAGAGAACGGGAAATATTGAATGCATTGTCGCCGCCGAGCTCGGGAAGACCGGGAAAAACCTCGGCTGTTACGCCGTGGATCGAAAAATCACTCATTCCGCCGGTGATACGGACCATATTTCTTTCGTCCGATTCGATACAAATATCGCAATCGGGGAAATTTCTGATAATAGAGGTGATTTTTTGAGCATTGATGATAACAGAGCCCTCTTGCATTGGAACGACTGTACCGAGGGTGCGGACACCCTTTTCGAGATCGTAGCCGCAAACAGTGAGAGTATCGCCCTTTAAGGTAAAGAGCAAGCCCTCGAGTGCGGGAAGGGTTGTTTTGTTCGATGCCGCAGATGCCGCGGGAATGATCATCGACAATAACGTTTTCTTATCTGCCACAAATTTCATAATAAATCTCCTCTTGCTGTTGTTCTCTTACTATACTGAAAATGAATTGATTTTAAATACGGTGTGAATAACCTTGTGATGTATTCCACATAATACACACACTTATCCACAATCACAAACACAACTTGTCCACGCGGTAAATGTCGCATTTTGCTTTGAAATAAAGGACAAGCGGTTGTTTCCACATTTCCACCGATACTACAACTACTGATACTACAAATAAATATTTAAAGTTATAGTTTCTTTTGTTTTTGCGCTGCGCGTCTTTTTTTGTTTTTTTTGCCGATAGGAGCGGCGTGAAACAAAATCTACGACAAAAGCTCGGAAACTGCGGCGCGGATTTCCTTTTCAAACGCCGGCTCGTGCTCCATACGCTTTTCAATCGCGCTCACCGCGTTGATAACGGTGGTATGGTCCTTTTTATTAAACAGCTTCGCAATAGAGTTTTGCGAAAGGTTTGTTGTTTTTCTGATTAAGTACATAGCGTAATGACGTGCCGCGATGACCTCGGCGTTTCTTCTGCCGCTTTTGATATCGTCGCGCTGAATACCGTAGCGCTTTTCGGCAAGTGTCATAATACGGTCGATAAGCGATTCCTTGCTGTGCTCATCGGCAAAGAATTCATTGAGGATCTCCTTTGCCATATGATAGCTGCATTCCTCGCCTGTTATCAGAGTGTGCGCCTTGAGCTTTTTGAGTGCGCCCTCGATCTGACGGATATTTGTAGTGATATGCTTTGCGAGGTAATAGAGAATTTCGATATCGAGATTGAAATTGTAATCCATCGCCTTGCGCTTGAATATCGCCACACGCAATTCCAGATCGGGCGGCTGGATATCGGCAACAAGTCCCATTTCAAAACGGCTCTTTAAGCGTTCCTCGAGGTTGTTAATATCCTTCGGTGCGCAGTCCGACGCGAGAATTATCTGTTTATTCATTTTAAAGAGAGCATCGAAGGTGTGGAAGAATTCCTCCTGCACCGACATTTTACCCGCGATAAACTGAATATCGTCGACAAGTAATACGTCTACGTTGCGGTATTTTTCTCGGAACGCCATCGGGCGCTTCAAGGAGAGCGATTCGATAAGCTCGATCGTGAATTCCTCACTCGTGACGTAGAGAATATTGTAATCGGGGTGATTCTTTCTGATCTGATTTACTATCGAGAACAGAAGGTGAGTCTTGCCCAAGCCCGAGGGACCGTAGAGGAACAAGGGGTTATTCAGTTCGGCGGGGTGGTTTGCAACCGCGAGCGCGGCAGACTGTGCGAGCTGGTTTGATTTACCGACAACGAAGTTTTCAAATGTATAGTCGGGATTAAATCTTATCTTATACGCCGAATCGACCTTTTCCGAGAATTCCTCGCTCATTTCGGCTTCTTCCTCGTCGGTGATAAGCTTCAATTCGATATCTGTTCCCAAAACCTCGCAGAATTTTATCTTTAATACGTCGTAATACTGCTGTTCGACAAACGGCTTTTTCGGCGCGGGGACAGAAACGGTGACGCTGTGGCCGTCCATCGCGACAACACGTATCGGCTCGAGCCAGAGCTTCATCGAAACGTCGGAAAATTGATAGGTTTTCTTTATTTCCTCGAGAACAAACAGCTTTATCTGCTTGAATTCATTATCTGTCATTTTTATACTCTTTCCGCTATATAAGCGTTGAAATATTTATCAAAGGCGATATTTACGCATCATAAGTTATATATATTCGGTTCATTATAACATACAGATTTAAAAAAGTAAAGCCTTTTTTATATATTTGTTACGTTATATATATAATATATATTCCTTATTATATGCGGAAGAGTATATTTTTTAAGCTTATTGACATACGGGTAAAAATACTTTATAATTTAGAAAATATTATTTTGGAATTGATGTTATGAAAAAAGTTTTGCCGTTTATCAAAGAACACAGATATTTTTCTTTGTTTATAATGTGTATGGCTTGCGCGCTGTTTGAAATATTCGGGTTCTGGAAAGGATTTTTCAACCACCCTCCCCAGATGTTTTTTGCATGCGGTTTTGTTTTTGTGATCTTTTTTGCGGCATTCCGTATCGTTACAAACAATCCTCTTGACGAAAAAACGATCATTTTCCTTATTTTTGTTTTGGGATTTTTATTCAGGCTGACTTATATTCACGAAACCTCTTATCTTATCCGCCAGCACGACGTCGGCGGTAAAAACGGGCATTATGAATACATAATGAAGTTTTTCAATCACCAAAAGCTTCCCGATATCAATATAAAAAGTGCTTGGCAATACTATCAACCGCCGGTATGGCATTATATCTGCGCGCTGTTTTTGCATATTCAGGTGTCTTTGGGTATCGCAATAAAGACTGCTTTGGAAAATCTCCAGCTTATAACGCTGTTCTGCTCGAGCGCGATAATGCTTGTTTCCTATAAGCTTTTTAAACTGTTCGGAATCAAGAAAAACGCTCTTATTATCGCTTTTTCGGTAATTGCATTCCACCCGACCTTTATCATCCTTTCGGGCAGTATAAACAACGACGTTTTGTCGCTTCTGCTTGCACTCGTTTCGGTATATCTTGCGGTGAAATGGTACAGAGAGCCGAAATTTTCGACTATTTTGCTGCTTGCATTGAGTATCGGCTTTTCGATGGGTGTGAAGCTTTCGGGCGGACTGATCTCGGTTGGCGTGGCTGTGCTTTTTGCAATACGTCTTTTCGGCAAGAAAATCAATAACAAGCTGAATCTTATCGGTCAGTTTGCTTCGTTCGGGGTGTTGTGTGTTCCGATCGCTTTGTGGTGGCAGGTAAGAAACTATATTAGATTCGGTATTCCCTTTACCTACGTTCCGATGCTTTCAAACACCAATTCGCAATATATCGGATTCAGAAGCACCTTTGAAAGACTTTTTGATTTTTCGTCGCTTTTTGAAAACGGAGTTTATCCCGCAAGAGCGATAGAAAGCAAGGCGGAATTTTTTGAATACTACGAATACAACATTCCGCTCGGTGCACTGAAAACAAGCGTTTTCGGTGAGTATTATATCGGCTTTGAGAGTGTTGTCGGCAGATTTTTTGCGAACATTCTGTTTTATTCGGCGCTTATTCTTGTTGTGATTTCGCTTATCGCCGCGGTTTATCTTGTCGTAAAGGCGATAAAAAACAAGAAGATCAACGAGTCTTTTTCGGTTTCCGAGCTGTATTTTATCCTGATCTGCCACATTGTTATTGTATTTTCTTATATTAAATTCTGTTTTGAATTTGCTCATTTTTGCACGATGGATTTCAGATATATCGCCATGACGGTCGTTTTCGGTGCGCTATATCTTGGGCTTTTGATGAACGGCAGAGAAAAAAACAACAAAATGTTCGATAAAGTACTTAATTATTCGGTGATAACAACGCTCGTTTTGTTTGCCGTTTCGTCGATCGCTTTATACGTGACGGTAGGTTAAAAAATCCCAAAAACACTTGACAAACATGGAATTTTGGGTATATAATATGTTGCTATGCTTTGCGGAGACACGGCCGCGGAGCGCAAAAAAAGATCTACGTTTTTGAAAAATAATTGGAGGTGCATACCGATGCTTAGAACATATCAGCCTAAGAAGAGACACAGAAAGGCAGAACACGGCTTCAGAAAGAGAATGGCTACCGCTAACGGCAGAAAGGTTCTCAAGAGAAGACGCGCTAAGGGCAGAGCAAGACTCACTTATTAATCGAGCCTGAATATCTTTTTGGTTTTTTGAAATGGAAAAAACACGAAGGATAATGACTTTAAAGGAAAACCACCTGTTCTCGCGTGCATACCGAAAGGGCAGGTGCTTTTCCGGCAAGTATATCGCGGTTTACGTATTGAAAAACCGCGAAAACACCAAAAAATTAGGGATCACCGTATCGAAAAGCCGCGGAAACGCTGTTAAACGCAACCGTGTCAAGCGTATTATCCGCGAGGCTTACAGAGTTTTTCATCCGTTTATAAAAGAAGGAAATATTATCGTCATTGTCGCGCGTCAGCCTTGTGTCGATGCTCACGTATCCGTGGTCGTTAGCGAGCTCGAGGCTTTATTGTCAAAAGCGGCACTTTTATAAATACAAAGCAATACGGTCTGCCGAATATTTGCTTTTTGAAAGAATATGAAAAAGTTTTTTATTTACCTGATACGGTTTTATCAGAAAAATATTTCTCCGTACAAGCCCCGATGCTGCCGTTTCACGCCGAGCTGTTCGGCATATGCTTTAGAAGCTATCGAAACACACGGCGCATTCAAAGGGCTTTTGCTTGCGTTATACCGTATTTTGCGGTGTAACCCCTTCAACAAAAATTGCGGATATGATCCCGTTCCGGAGAAAAAGAAGAAATGACTGTTTTTTGCAGTACGTCGGCGGCAGACGGTTGATGCCGCAAGAAAGGAAAAATAATGAGCTTTATTTACGACATTTTCGCGTATTTGATGAAGGGTTGCCTTTATATTTCGGGCAATCACTACATTTTGGCTTTGTTTTTCTTTGCTTTGGTTATGGAAATAGTTCTTCTTCCGCTTGCGATCAAGCAACAGAAATCACAAATCAAAATGGCCCAGATAAAGCCGCTTGAAATGGCTATCCGCGAAAAATACAAGGGCAGAAACGACAGAGCTACACAGCAAAAAATGACGCTGGAGATACAGGAAATGTATCAGCAGAACGGCCACAGTCAGTTTTCGGGCTGCTTGCCGTTGCTTATCCAGCTTCCCATTATTTTTATTCTTTTTACCATTGTAAGAGAGCCTATTACCTATTCGAGCAGTCTTGATGGATTCAACGTTCAGAGTGAAGCCAAGATCGCGGTTGAATTTTATGAGGCTGAAAAGAATGCACTTATCAAGGACGCATTTGAAGGTACCGAATACGACGAAGAATATAAGAAGCTGATCGGTTATCAGCAGGAGCTGGGTTTGGCAAAGGTTGAAGAGGATACTCCCTCCGATGTTTTTAAGTTCAGCTATAACGATACCGAGTACTATCCCACCGGCGTAGGTGCATATCCCGAAATGGCGCTTCAGCGCTTGATGATCGACGGCGACGAAAAGATCAACGAGCTTGCCGAAGCAGGCAAGCTTGACAAGAGCTTCCTCGAAAAGACGGCAAGCAACGGCAAGACCTACGGCGAGATCCTTGCTTATTTCAATTCCTGCGAGGATAAGCTTCCCAATTACAAGATCGCAGGTCAGAATCTTATCAACGAGCCCGATTTCAAGGAAAATATCTGGCTTATGCTGATTCCCCTGCTCGTATTCCTCACCTCCTTCCTTCAGACCAAGCTTACAAGAAAGTTCGGTGCGGCGGCCAATCAGACCGACGCAAACGGCAACCCTATCGGCGGCGGACTCTTCCTTGAGGTCGGTATGCCTATCATTTCCGCGCTGTTTGCTTATAATTTCGCGGCGGCTATCGGTGCATACTGGATCTGGAGAACTCTTATCGGTATGCTCAAGACCTTTATTTTGGCAAAAGCTATGCCTATTCCCGTTGTAACCGAGGAGCAGATCGCAGAAGCAAAGAAAGCGATGAAGGCAAAGCAGAAGAAAAAGAAGGTTATTACCATCGAGGTTGACGAGGACGACAACAGCTACGACGATATGATCGTTCACAACAGCGGCAACAGTAACAAAAAGGCTGTCGATCCCACCCAGCGCACTCCCAGAAGGATCGAAATGCTCACCGCAGACGACGATGACGAAGCAGTAAGTACGCCCGAGGAAGTAACCGAAGAGGCTGACGACACAGAAGAAAATTAATTATTGAAAGGCAAAAAATATGTTGAAACAGACTGTTGCAACGGGTAAAACCGTTGAAGTGGCAGTAAACGCGGCTTGTGCAGAGCTCGGTGTCAGCACAGATATGGTTGACGTAGAGGTGCTTGAGGAAGCGAAAAAGGGTATTCTCGGCATCGGCGCGAGCGACGCAAAGGTAAGCGTAACACTCAAAATGACTCCTGCACTTCGTGCATATGAATTTATAGAGAACATTATCAAAAATATGAACCTCGACGCAAGCGTTGAAATTACCGAGCAGGACGACGAGGGAGTTTGTATTGCGATCAACGGCAACACTCTCGGCCTCCTTATCGGCAGAAGAGGCGACGTTTTGGATTCCTTGCAGTATCTTGCCACCCTTGCGGCAAACGTCGAAAAGAAGGGATTCTACCGCGTCACAGTAGACGTTCAGGGTTACAGAGAAAAGCGTGCAGAAACTCTTCGCGGGGTTGCAAGACGTATGAGCGAAAAGGTGCTTAAGTACAAGCGCAGCTTCGCACTTGAACCGATGAACGCTTACGAGCGCCGCATTATCCACTCCGAATGTCAGAATATCGAGGGCGTTACCACCCGTTCTATCGGCGAGGGCGCGGACAGAAAGATTATCATCTCCCCCGAAAAGAAATAAGTACAAAAAGAAAGCTTCCCGCAAGGGAAGCTCTTTTTTTTGTATTTTTGGGATTTTTGTGAGAAAATCGTTGGAAAACGGTTGGAAAAATACGGGATGAAGTGATCGGATTTTTATGATAGACTTTTGTCGTCGAAGGGAGTGAACGGCATGAGACTTATTATGAAAAAAAGATTCTTCAGAGATAAACGGATAGCATCGTTATTGCAGAGCCCTTTCGGTGCACGTGCGGTTTTGGTTTATATGATGCTTGTCGGGCTTGCCGAAAAGGATTACCCGAGGTATTATCTGCTCGGCAACGATATGATGCCGATTCCATATTCGCAAATACACGAAAACCTCGGGATAAGCAAAGAGCTTTGGGTCAAGGCTTACAATGTACTGCTCGAGGCGGCGCTTATCGGCACGGTAAAGACAAATCAGGGCGCGATCGCGGTGATATACGTTAACACCGACGGACTTTTTGAGGAGCGTGAGAGTGCATATTTATATTGGAATTGCATATAATTCTCGGTTTTGGGGCAAAAAAGAACCGCCCGAGCCAAGCCCGAGCGGTTTTTGATTGAATTTTCGGTTTAGAGAGCCGCGGAGATGATGGTAGCGAAATCGGGAGCTTTGAGAGAAGCGCCGCCGATGAGGCCGCCGTCAACGTTTTCTTTGCCGAGGAGCTCTTCGCAGTTCTTTGCGTTCATGCTGCCGCCATACTGAATTGTGGTTGCTTTTGCAACGCAATCGCAGTAGAGAGAAGCAACAACGTTACGAATGATGCCGCAAACCTCGTCTGCCTGGTCAGCAGTAGCGGTTTTGCCGGTACCGATAGCCCAAACAGGCTCGTAAGCGATGATGATGTTCTTCATCTGCTCTGCGGTAACGCCCATGAGAGCGATCTTGGTCTGCATCGAAACGATTTCAGCGGTGATGCCCTGTTCGCGTTCCTCTAAAAGCTCGCCGACACAGAGGATAACCTTGAGACCTGCTTCGAGAGCAGCGAGAACGCGCTTGTTAACGGTAACGTCGGTTTCGCCGAAGTACTGTCTGCGTTCGCTGTGGCCGATGATAACGTAGTTAACGCCGCAAGCAACGAGCATATCAGCCGAGATCTCGCCGGTGTATGCGCCGGACTTTTCCCAGTGGCAGTTTTCTGCGCCGATTTCGATAGGCGAGCCTGCAGCTGCCTTTACAGCAGCGTCGATGTCAACATAAGGTACGCAAGCGATGATGCCGCAACCCGAGGTGTCCTTGCCTTCGAGCTCTGCTTTGATAGCGTTGATAAGCTCAACAGCTTCAGCAGGGGTCTTGTTCATCTTCCAGTTGCCTGCGATGATTGCTTTTCTGAATTCCTTGTTCATATCAAAATATTCCTTTGTAAATTATTGTTAATATAGCCGCCCGACTTTTGATATACCCCAAAAATCTTGCGATTTTCGGGGACCCCGTTTAGTCGGACAAAATCTTTTTCCTCCCGCGGTAAAACTCATCTTTAACCGCATCGCCCACACCGCGTGGGTGTTATGTCAATTCAAATCAATACAATCAATACAATAAAAACTCCATAAAAATCGGCGACATGTGCGTCGATTTTTATACCTTAGGGCGTTGCGAGTGTCGAGCAAAGCGAGGCGCGAGGCGCGAGCGCACAACGCTCACAAAGAACGGGGAAAATTCGCAGAATTTTTCACGAGAGCGTCAGCGATTACGTTTTATCAAAACGATTTATAATGAAAATGAAGATTTTCGCGAAGCGGAAATCAACCTCAACTTTTCGGCGTAAGCCGAAAAATATCACTCGCCTTTAGGCGAATATCACTCCGCGCAAGCGGAATATCACTTGCGCGAAGCACAAATATAACTGTAAAATTCCCGAAGGGGATTTTACTTGTCTGTCATTGCCGCGATGCCGGGGAGTTCCTTGCCTTCGAGATATTCGAGCGAAGCGCCGCCGCCGGTGGAGATGTGGCTCATCTTGTCGCCGAAGCCGAGAGTGTTTACTGCAGCAGCAGAGTCGCCGCCGCCGATGATGGTGGTTGCGTCGGTTTCAGCAAGTGCCTTTGCAACTGCGATAGTGCCTTCTGCGAAGATGGGGTTTTCAAATACGCCCATAGGACCGTTCCAAACAACAGTCTTTGCCTTCTTGACCTTGCTTGCGAAGAGCTCGCGGGTCTTGGGACCGATATCAAGGCTCTGCATATCTGCGGGAATTTCGTCTACGGAAACGGGGGTAGCTTCAACAACAGCGTCGATGGGGTTGGGGAAATCCTTGGTGATCATGCAGTCAACGGGGAGAATGATCTCAACTCCGTTTGCCTTTGCACGCTCGAGCATTTCCTTGCAGTAGTCGAGCTTTTCGTCGTCTACGAGCGAGGTGCCGACTTCCTTGCCCTGTGCCTTGAGGAAGGTATACGCCATACCGCCGCCGATGATAAGAGCATCTGCTTTGGTGAGGAGATTTTCGATAACAGCGAGCTTATCTGCAACCTTTGCGCCGCCGAGAATGGTAACGAAGGGTCTTACGGGGTTGTTTACAGCATCGCCGAGGAATTTGATTTCTTTTGCCATAAGGAAGCCGTTTGCCGATTCTTCAACGTAAGATGCAACGCCGACAGTGGAGCAGTGAGCTCTGTGTGCAGCACCGAAAGCATCGTTTACGAAGATATCGCAGAGAGAAGCGAGCTCTTTGGAGAAAGCTTCGCCGTTTTTGGTTTCTTCTGCACGGTAACGGGTGTTCTGGAGAAGTACAACGTCGCCGTCTTCCATAGCGGCAACAGCCTTTTTAGCGTTTTCGCCCACAACACAGTCGTCAGCGGCGAAAACAACGTCTCTTTCAAGCTTTTCAGCAAGACGTACAGCTACGGGAGCAAGCGAATATTCGGGCTTGGGTTCTCCCTTGGGCTTACCGAGGTGCGAGCAAAGAATAACCTTTGCGCCCTGATCGAGAAGGTATTCGATGGTGGGAAGTGCGGCAACGATACGGTTTTCGTCGGTGATAACGCCGTTCTTAAGGGGAACGTTGAAATCGCAACGAACAAGCACGCGCTTGCCGGCAACTCTGAGGTCTTCAACAGACTTTTTTGCGTTCATTTGGATTGTCTCCTCATTTTTATAGATTTTTTGATTTTCGATAAATACGGGCATAACCGTTCAGCATCATTATATACCAAAAACTGCTGTAAATCAAGGGGTTATGCGATTTTTTAGTATATTAATTAAAATTATCCTCGCAGTACTTATTAAAGCCCGAAATCGAGTTATTTATCGAGGTGTTCAGCGCAGAGCCGAATTCGATATAGTCGTTTATCGCGGTGGTGGTGGGGCGTCTGATCGAGCTTATCGCATCGCCGTAGGTATTGGCGAAATCAAAGGTGATGCTGTCTAAAATTGTCGTGAACATAACCGTTTCGGCGTTGTTATTGAGATAAAGCGCGATATGGTGGTTCAAAAATGCCTTTTTGACGGTTTCTCTGCCCGAAGCGCAGGTCGCCGAGATGACAGCCGACACGAACCGACGGTCCTCCTCGGAGTTATTTGCAACGGTTTTTGGCACCGAAAATACTCTCGCTTCGCTACTCACCATAGTGTGATAGCCTTTTTGCGAATCATTCAGCTTGGGGATCGGCAGAATTCCGTAGTTTGCGCCCTTTGTCGTGCCGTCGCGAAGTGCATAGAAATAATCGAGTCTGTGGCAGAGGAAAGCAACTCTTCCGCTTTCAAACGCGGAGGTGGTTTCGTTCTTGACAAGAGGGTATCTGCCCTTGGTATTATAAATATTCTTCAAAACCTTTGCGATATCGGTGATCTCCTCGACCGACATCGACAGCGCTACGGGATTTTTATAGTTGTTGTTGATTACCTTGCTTCCGGTGCCGACCCACATAACATAGGGGAAAACGCCCTCGGAGAAATATGCGGCGTAGCCGAAAATATCGGTTTCGAGCTCGGCGATAGATTTATTGTAGACGTCGGGTGCGGAGGCACGGGCGATCTCGTTGAAGCTGTCCCAAGTCCATTTTCCTTGCATTACAAGGGTTTCGGGGTCTTTTCCCGCCTTTGTATTTACAAGGTCGCGGTTGAAAAACATAACGTACGCATCCTCGTAAACCTGTGCAGTCGCATCGGGCAAAAGATACAAGGTTTGGTTGGTTGCGAGATTTTTGGCGTTATTCGGGTCGAAATACGCGCTTTCGATATTGAAATCGGGCAGAGTGTTCATATCGGTCAAAAGCCCCGATATCTGAAGCTTTACCGTCTCCTTTGCCGAGATACAGAGCATATCGGCATATTCAAGCCCCGATTCGAGAGCTGTTTTCAGCTCGGAAGCAACCGCCGACGAGCCTTTTTGCTTTACGTCGAGCGTTGCCCCGTATTTATCCTGTAAAAAGTTAGCACGAGCCTCGACAGCCTTTTCGACCGAGCCCGATGTTGATTCTTCGTTGTAGAAAACCGATTTCTTATCGGTCACTATTGTAAACGTGCGCTCGATTGGGTTGCCGTTTTCGTCGCCGCTGATATCGGGCAGCTCGCTTTCGAGCTTTTCATAGATGTTTTGCGACGATTCTTCAACTGAGGTTGTGTCGATATATTCGACGTTTTCACAGCCTATTACACAAGTAAGCAATAGGATAAATGCCGCAAAAAGCGCAAAAATTCTTCTTTTCAATATAAATACTCCTTTACTGTTTCACGTGGAACTTTCTTCTTTTCTTTTATTCTGCGTCAAACAGTTTGTGTAAGCGATTTGTTTCACGTGGAACAGTTCTTTTCTTTCTTTCGTTCTTTCTCGCTGTTTCACGTGGAACATTTCGCATTTATTCGTTTTCGGGGTCGAACGGTTTTATAATTGCAGGCTGCTCTTCTGTACCGAGTGCGATGATCTCAAAGGATTGCGGAGTGCCTATCTTTATATCCGGTGACGCATATTCGGAGGGCACGGTTGCATAAGCACCGCAGGTCAAAAGCACCGAATAAGCGCCGCTTTCGTCCTTTATCAGCGGGAATCCGCGGAAAATGCGCTCGTTGCTGTATTCGAGATATTCGTTCGCGGCGCGGTTCAAATAATCATTCACGGCATCGTAAACGTAGCGTTCGGCGTTGTTTGCTTCCTCGCAAGCCGCCTTCATTATCGCACGGTATTTATTGATGTTGAGATTGCGGGGGTTGCTCTTTGCGGCAATACAAAGCTTTATAGCACGCTGCGTGAGCAAATCGGCATATCTCGATGCAGGGCGGACAAAAGAAACTACCTTGTCGCTTCCGCAGTGGATATTTTGTATCGGTTCGTCGGAAAAGCTTACACAGGGCAGTGCTCTGCGGAGTGCATAGCAGACGAAATCGTAGTATTCCGAGCCTTTTGCGGTATCTGCGATATGCGCGGTGCAGGCACCGTCGTCTTTATCGCTGCAGTCTGCGCCGACAAGCTGAGAGAGATAGTCGATAGACGTTTTGTCGATATGGCTCTGACCTACGTAAATGCAGGGGAGCTTGTTTTTGTGCATATATTCGCCGATAACCTGTGCGGCAAAATATCCGATCTCGCGTACCATAGCGCGCGGGTCTGCCTCGGGCGAATAAGAGAATCCGATTATTCTGCCCTCGTCGTTGCGCTCGTAATTCATACGGAATACGGTGCAGTCGAGTGCGTTTCTTTCGATACGGCGGCTTGAAAGCACAGCGGCGAGCTCATACATATCGAGAAGAATGACGAGATTATCGGAATATTTCTCGCGCAGAGTATGGATAGACGACACTTCCCTTGCGTTTCCGATATTTTCGAGCTCGTTATAAACACATTTTGCAGCAACGCGGATTATACTCTCCTCGAACTCGACGTTTATAAGACGACCGTCCGAGCCAATGTCCATAAAAACGGACACTGCCAACTTATCCGAGCCGGTTGAAAGGTTACAGATATCACGAGTGAGAAGGTCGGGGAGCATATCCGAAGAAATAAGGTCGTTGTGAAGGCTCGCTCTGCGAAGTCTGGCTTCGCTATCGAGCGGCGAGCTTTCGCAAACGTATTCGGCGACGTCGGCGATATGAACGCCCAAACGCCAATTTTTGCCGTCACGCGAGAGCGAAAGGGCACATTCGCTGACAGAGTCGGCGGTTTCGCCAAAGGAAAGCACTGTTTTTCCGCGGAGATCGAGGCGGTGGGACTGATAGACCGACGGCTTCATTCTTGCCGCGGCGACAGCCTGATCGAGAACGTTTTTCGGGAAAGCTCTCGAAGTTCTGTTGTCTATTGCGTTTTTGATTGCTTCCATATATTCTTCCCTCCGTTTAGATAATTCGGTCATATTTTTTCAATTTAATTTTACTCTTGCAAAAGCCTTATGTCAAGGACATTTATTATACACTTTGTTACTTTTTAAACAAAAAGACCGCGGAGCGTATAAAAACACGTTCCGCGGGACTTTGAGCATTTAAAAATGTTGAGTTGTAAACAAGCTTAGAGGCTTGCGATGCTTGCTTTGAGCTTTTCTGCGAGCTCGATGAATTTACGGAGCTTTTCCTTTTCGGCGTTTACAACCTTTTCGGGTGCTTTTGCAACGAATTCGGCGTTGTTGAGCTTGCCCTGAGCGCGCTTGATCTCGTTTTCTGCGGTTGCGAGCTCTTTTGTAAGACGCTCACGCTCTGCATCGGTATCGACGATATCTGCAAGCGGGAGGAAGATCTCGCAGGCGTTGGTAACTATTCTTACCGTGCCCTCGTCGTCGCATTTATCGACAACCTTTATACCGCTTGCCGATGCAAGACGGGTGAAGAAGGGCTCTTTATCGGCGAAAAGCTCTTTTTCCGCGGTTGCGATGATGACGTTTGCCAATCTCTTGGGGGGAACGTTCATTTCGGCGCGACGGTTTCTTATCGCGCGGATAGCGGTGAGCATAATATCCATATTGCGCTCGGATTCGGGGAAATTAAAGGATTCCTTGTAAACGGGATAGTCGCTTATCATAATGCTTTCGCCGTTGTGAGGAAGCGAGAGCCAGATCTCCTCGGTGATAAAGGGCATAAACGGGTGGAGGAGCTTCAATGTGTTGGAGAGAACGTAGGTGAGGGTGTTTTGTGCCGCGATATTGCTTGCACTTCCCTTTTCCTGCAATCTCGGCTTTACAAGCTCGATATACCAGTCGCAGAAGATATCCCAGATAAAGTCGTAAAGCTTGGAAACGGCGATACCGAGCTCGTATCTGTCGATATTATCTCTTACCTCGCTTACCAAACGATTATAGAGCGAGAGTACCCATTTATCCTCCTCGGCGAGAGTCGAAACGTCGATATTGTCGGTGTCGCAGTCTCTGTCGAGATTCATCATAACGAATCTTGCGGCGTTCCAGATCTTGTTGGCGAAATTACGCGATGCCTCGAATCTTTCGTCGGAGATTCTCATATCGTTTCCGGGGCTGTTGCCGGTCGCAAGAGTAAATCTGAGCGCGTCTGCGCCATAGGTCTTTATAACCTCGAGCGGATCGATGCCGTTGCCGAGCGATTTCGACATTTTTCTGCCGAGTGCATCGCGCACGAGACCGTGAATAAACACGTCGGTAAAGGGCTTTTTGCCGGTGTGTGCAAGGCCCGAGAATATCATTCTCGAAACCCAGAAGGTAATAATATCGTAGCCGGTTACGAGGGTATTTGTCGGATAGAAGCGCTTGAGATCGGGGGCGTTTTCATCGGGCCAGCCCATTGTCGAGAAGGGCCAGAGCGCACTGCTGAACCAGGTATCGAGAGTGTCGGGGTCCTGAGTCATCGGCTTGCCGCACTTTTTGCAGACTGCGCTGTCTTCCTTGGTAACAACTACCTCGCCGCAGTCGTCGCAGTAGAATGCGGGGATTCTGTGACCCCACCAAAGCTGACGGGAAATGCACCAATCGCGGATATTTTCCATCCAATGCAGATAGTTTTTCGAGAATCTGTCGGGGATAAAGCGGATATCGCCGTCCTTAACTGCATCAATAGCGGGTTTTGCGAGCGGCTTCATCGAAACGAACCACTGCTTCGAGATCATCGGCTCGATAACGTGGTGGCAGCGGTAGCAGGTGCCGACGTTGTGGGTGAGAGGCTCGACAGACTTCAAAAGTCCCGCTTCCTCGAGATCGGCAAGGATCGCTTTGCGCGCTTCTGCCGTGGTCATACCCGCATATTTACCGCAATCGAGCACCTCGGGCTCGCCGACAGCGGCGGTGCCGCGTGCCAGGCTTTCCTCGTATGCCGCCTTGTCGGAAGCTCCCGTCATCTTGCCGTCGTAGGTGAATACGCGCACCAAGGGGAGATCGTGGCGCTGACCGACCTCATAGTCGTTGGGATCGTGCGCGGGGGTGATCTTAACAACACCGGTTCCCTTTGTCATATCGGCGTGCTCGTCGCAGATAATGGGGATTTCCTTGTTGATAAGCGGCAACAGTACGTGGCAACCGTGAAGATGTGCGTAGCGGGGGTCGTCGGCATTTATCGCAACGGCGGTATCGCCGAGCATGGTTTCGGGACGGGTGGTGGCAAGCTCGAGCATTTCGCCCGTTTCCTTTACGGGATAAAGAAGATGATAGAAATTGCCGTTCTGATCGTCGTATTCGACCTCGGCGTCGGAAATAGAGGTCATACAGGTGGTGCACCAGTTGACCATACGGTTGCCGCGGTAGATAAGACCTTCGTTGTAAAGCTTAACAAAGACCTCCTTTACAGCTTCGCTGCAGCCGTCGTCGAGGGTAAAGCGTCTTTTCGACCAATCGCAAGACGAGCCGAGCTTTTTGAGCTGCTCGCAGATACGGCCGCCGTAGGTGTTGTTCCAATCCCAAGCGCGCTCCAAAAATCCCTCTCTGCCGATATCCTCCTTGGAAATACCCTCCATGCGCATCGCCTCGACTATCTTCGCCTCGGTGGCGATAGATGCGTGGTCGGTGCCGGGGAGCCAAAGAGTATCGTAGCCCGACATTCTCTTATAGCGGACAAGGATATCCTGCAACGTGTTATCGAGCGCGTGGCCCATATGAAGCTGACCGGTGATATTAGGGGGCGGCATTACGATAGAGAATGCCTCGCTTCCCTCTTTTCCGGCGGGCTTGAAATATCCTTTACTGTCCCATTCATTGTACAATCTCTCCTCGAAGTCGGCGGGATTGTACTTCTTTTCGAGTTCTTTCATATATTGTGCTTCCTTTCAAAAAGGTGTTTCTTCGTTTTTGTGGCTATTTCTTCAAAACGTTCATTACCAAGCCGGTCTTGAGCTTCGGATAGAAATAGGTGCTCTTCTGGGGCATTTTGTCGCCTGCCAATGCAACTGCCTTGATCTGACTTACCTTTGTTGCGTTGATAAGGAACGCCGCGCTTGCTTTGCCGTTCTTAACCGATTCGATCGCCTCGTCCATAGAGCGAGTATAGCGCAGATTGACTTGATTTGCCATATTTTCCTTGTCGATTCCGAGTGCGTTTTCAAGCACGAAGGAGTGGAGTATGCTTACGTCGAGGTCGCTGTATGCATCGCTTCTGTTGTCGATATTGCGTGCCGCGCCGTCCTTGAGCTCCAAAAGCATAAAGTCGTTGCCGCCGTTGTAAAATGCATAGGTGTGGCCGTTTTCGCCCTTTTTGAGCGCCGCGCGGAGATCGCAAAGCGGGAGATAGCTGATATTGAAATCGTTTTCGCATTTGCGCTCGATCTCGTCACGGGTGACCTTTCTGTCGACGATGAGGCGGTGAGTCGGGAAAACGACAAGTCCCTTATCGTCCATATCGACGAGCGTCATCATAACGTGATCGGGGTCTGCGCCGTCGGGGGCGTTGGAAAGGCCGTTTTTATAGTTGAGCGCGGTTTCGTATCTGTGGTGTCCGTCGGCGATAAAAAGCTGTTTTTCGGCGAGAGTGTCGACAATTACTGCGATATCGCTTTCGTTTTCGATCTTCCAGAGAGTGTGGGTGACCTCTTCCTCGTCGGTGAAGCGGTGAATGGGGGCTTCGGCGGTCTTTTTGCCGATAACCGATGCAATATTGCCGCTTTCGTCGTTGTAAAGCGAATAGATCGACGAGAAATTACAGCCGGTGCCGCGCATAAGGTTCAATCTGTCCTGCTTTGCCTTTGTGAGTGTTTCCTCGTGGGGAAGCACGATTTTTTCGGAGAATTCGCAAAGCTTCACGAGGCAGATGATGCCGGTGAGGCAGTATTCGACGGAATCGACCGCAAATTCCTCGCGGTAGACGTAGATACCCGCCTTTTCGTCGCGCGCGAGCACGCCGCTGTCGAGCCATTCGTTAAGTGTTTTGCCCGCTTCGTTGTAGCGGTCCTCGCCGATGGGAAGCTCGAGTCTTACCACGTTGTTTTCGTTTCTTGCGATAAGCGCTTCTCTTTCGCTTTCGGAGATGATGTCATAGGGGGGACATACGCAATCTGCGATATTTCCTGCCTTTTCGGTGAATTTGAGTGCCTTGATAGGCTTGATAACTGCCATATTTTTCCTTTCCCGCGGTTAATCTTCCGCGTGGGAGTTTTATTTATAAATGTAATTTAAATCTTTTTCAGCTTTGCGAAGCTGCCCATAAGCCGTTTTGTGCCGCATTTTGCAAACTCTATTTCATAGAGTATATCGCCGCCCATCGCTTCGGCGCGTATTATCTCGCCCTCGCCGAACATCGCGTGGGCAACGCTGTCGCCGACTGCAAAGGTATTCCCCGCCTGAGCAGGCTTTTGCGCGCTTGCACGCAGGTTTTCGAGGAATTTATTGCGGGATTCGTTGTATTGTGCCGAGCGGATATTCGGATTTGGGGGAATATGTCCGCTCGAATCCTTGACTACCGCCATATCGCACACCGATTTCGGTATTTCCTCGGCAAACCGCGATATCCGGTTCATTTCGGTGCGTCCGTAAAGCATACGCGACGCGGTATTTAAAAGATAAAGTGCCTTTTTCGCACGGGTGACGGCAACGTAGGCGAGCCTGCGCTCCTCCTCCAATCCCCGATCGCCCTCGGAAAGCGAAAGCGCGCTCGGGAACATACCCTCTTCAAATCCGGGAATGAACACGGTGTTGAATTCAAGCCCCTTTGCCGAGTGGACCGTCATCAGCGCGACAGAATCGCTGTCGCTTTCGTAATTATCGAGATCGCTTACAAGTGCAAGCTCGTTCAAAAACTCCGAAAGAGTCGGGTTTTCGCTCGTTTCCTCGAAAAGCGCGGCGGAGGACACAAGCTCGAGCACGTTTTCCTCGCGCTCCTTGCCGTTTTCCTCGTCGGCGAGCATCACTCGGTATCCGCTTTCCTCGATAACGTAGGAAACCGTTTCGGAAAGGCTGTGCTTTTGCGAATAATCGCGCATTTTATTGATAAGCTCGGCAAATTTGACAAGCTTTATTGCCGCGCGAGAAAGCTCGCGGTATTCCGCCGAGTGCTCGATTATTGTGAACATATCGGTGTTCATATCGTCTGCAAGAAGTGCGATCTTGTCGACCGTCGCTTCCCCGATAGCGCGCTTGGGTACATTTATTATTCGTCTTAATCTGACACTGTCGCTTTGGTTGGCGATAACCGAAAGATAAGCGAGAATATCCTTGATCTCGCGTCTTTCGTAAAACCGCAGACCGCCGAAAATTTTATAGGGAAGTCTTTTTTTGACAAAAGCGGTTTCGAGCGAGTTTGAAAGCGCGTTTACGCGGTATAGAACCGCAAAATCCGAATATTTCGCGCCATTTGCGACAGCCTTTTCTATCGTATCGCAGATAAATTCGGCTTCCTCTGCCTGAGTGTAAAGCCTTTTTATATGTACCTTTTCGCCGTCCTCGGCTGTCGTGAAAAGCTCTTTTCCCTTTCGCGAGATATTGTTTGCGATAATTCCGTTTGCCGCCGCAAGAATATTTCCTGCCGAGCGGTAATTCTGCTCGAGCCTTATCACGCGCGCATTTGAATATTCGATATCAAATCCTAAAATATTGTCTACCGTCGCGCCGCGGAAGGAATATATCGACTGGTCGTCGTCGCCGACAACACAGACGTTCTTGCGCTTGATCGAAAGATGAGCGACGAGACGGCTTTGAGAGGGGTTTGTGTCCTGATATTCGTCGACAAGGATATAACGGAATTGCTCGGAGAATCTGTCACGCACGTCGGGGTGGGTCTCAAACAAACGGTTGGTGAGCATAATTATATCGTCGAAGTCGAGCGCGTTTGCCTCCTTCAGCTTGGTTTGGTATTTTTCATATACCCGAGCGATTCGGAGCATCATCGTGTCCTTGCCCGCTTCGAGCAAAAATTCCCTTGCTCCGCAATCGTTTTCCTTCGCTTTGGAGATAGTATTTATAACAGTTTTCGGGGGGAGTGTGCTTTCGGGGATACCCAGATCCTTTATAATTTCGGTTATCAGCTTCTTGCAGTCGTCGGTATCGTAGATCGTGAAATCACGGTTATATCCGAGTCGGTCGATATATGCTCTCAGCATTCTCACACAGACCGAGTGAAACGTGCCCGCCCAGATATCGTTTGCCTGCTCGCCGAGTGTTTGCTGCAAGCGCTCCTTGAATTCCCTTGCCGCTTTGTTTGTAAAGGTAATACAAAGCACTCGGTAGGGGTGCGCCGGCTCGACAGCCAGCTGCTTCAGCATCACTCCGACTTGATCGCGGTTTCCGTGCAAAAGGGTTGCTTTCATCAGCGGAAGCAAGCTTTCTGAATTTTCGGGGAGCGACTTATCGCTTGCGGCTCTGCCGAACTGCACGATATTGGCGATGCGGTTGACGATAACAGTCGTTTTACCGCTTCCCGCCCCTGCGAGAACGAGCAAGGGACCCTCGGTAGTGAATACCGCTTCTCTCTGCATATCGTTCAGAAAGGCGAAATATTTGTTGAAAAGCGCCTTTTTTATTTCGTTGAATTCGCCCGAAACCGACATTTACCCATTCTCCATATCTGTAATAGTACCATTATAATATAAAAGCGCCCGAATTGCAAGCAAAAACTGATTTATAAACATATTTTATAAAAATTGCAAAAAATCAAATTTGCTATTGCTTTTTTTGTCGGAATCGTTTATAATGTTATCACCACAATAGGGGCATTGCCCCAAATAATATTTATTTGTAAGGAGAAAAACATTATGAAGAAGATTCTCACGTTTCTTCTCGTAGCAAGCATGCTTATCGCAATGTTTGTTGTACCTTCGGCTGCAGAAGGCATTGTTAATGCTGAAGTAACCGTAGAAAGCACCAAAACCGCTCCCAAGATCGACGGTAAAGTCGGCAAGACCGAATACGGTCTCCCTGTTCGTACCTTCGAAGACGCTAAGGACGAATTCACCGCGAACGACGATCACGATGAATACGATAACTGGGGTTTCGATTTCTACATGACATGGGACGGCGACAATCTCTACATGGCATGGGTTGTTAAGTCTGAAGTTCACAAGGCTATGCCCAAAGCAACCTTCGGCTCCAACTATGACATCATCAGCGACGTATGGCCCGAAGACGGCTCTATGTTCGGTCACATGTGGTGGCATTCCTGCATCCAGTTCATCATCACTCCCGGTGCTCCCAAGAAGGGCGAAACCTCTTACGGCTCCGCACAGAACTTCCTCGAAATCGGCCTTTGCCAGATGGAAGACGGCGACATCGGCCGTATGGCTTGGTACTACCCCAGCGGCATCACCAAGGAAGACGTTTCTATTAACGACTGGAACGCAGCTATCGAAAGAGACGACGCTGCAAAGACCACTACTTATGAAGTTGCAATTCCCTGGGAAATGACCACCGTTAACGCAATGGGCGACTCCGCTCAGTTCGGTCTCACCTTCGCTGTAGCAGCTCAGGAAAACTACGGCACCAAGAAGGGTATGATCGAATGGTGCGACGGTCTTCTCGGCACCAAGCAGCCCGACAACGCTGCAATTATCACTCTTAAGTCTGAAGAACACAAAAAAGAAGAAATCAACCCTCTGGTAGAAGGCAAGCTTCCCGACGAAGCTAAGGACGCTCTCAAGATCGCGTTCAGCAAGATGAACGACGTTATGGGCGCTGAATCCACCCTTCTCGTTACCGAGCTCGAAGGCAAGAACCTCGGTTCTGACTACGGTCTCAACTACTCCAGCGTAATCCTTTGTAAGCCTGTTGAAGACAACGTATATGAAGTTGTTGAAGCAGTTACCGGTACCGGCGAAATCGCTCTCGCTACCGAAATCGAAGATGGCATGATCCTCGTTGCAGCTCATACCGACGGCAGCGAAGGCGCAGGCGGTCTCGTTAACTCTGCTACCATTAAGCAGATCGGCGTTGGCAGTAAGATTGTTCTCTTCGGTGTTAACCTCGAAGAAGGCAAGTTCGAATACACCAACTCTCAGATCTACGTTAAGGAACTCGTAGAAGCCGGCACCGAAAACCCCGGCGACGATGTTTCCGGCGAAGAATCCTCTGAAGTTATCGACGAATCCTCCGAAGCAGTTTCTGAAGAAGAATCCTCCGAAGCAGTTTCCGAAACCGAATCCAAGGCAGATACTTCCGCAGCTACCTCCACCGATGCTTCCACCGGTGACAAGGCTGACGAAGAAGGCGGCCTCGGCGTATGGCTCTGGGTTATCATCGGTGTTGCAGTTGTTGCAGTAGCAGCAGTTGTTGTTATCGTTCTCAAGAAGAAGAAGGCATAAACAACCGATAATAAGAGTTTTTAACTCTGAATCAACCTAATAAAACAAGGCACGCCCAAGCGGTGTGCCTTTTTTATTGCGTGTAAGGAGTGGAAATAAACCCCCGGTTCTACCGCGGGACGAAAAGATTGCGGAGCGACAAAAAGCCTCCCTTGTGTAAAGGGAGGTGTTCTTATCGGAGAATTTATACTTTGAGCAAAGTGCAAAGTGCAAGCATCGCATTTGACTAGTCAAACGCAAATATGGGCTAAGCCCAAACCCTTATAACGACAGAAAGAGATAACAAATCGGTTCGTAGCCGAAATGTTATCTCTTTTTCTGTTGGTTTAATGAAATCGTTGCGCGGCAACGATGAAATCTTCACTTCGTTCAGATGAAATCCAAGGACAAGTCCTCGGATGAAATCAAATCCGTCTAAATACAACCCTGCGAAGCAGGATTTCATCGCAAACGCGATTTCATCCACCAGAGGTGGATTTCACCCGTCGAAGACGGATTTGACTGCGTGTTCTCCGTTAAGGATAACACGCTAAATCGGCGGGGACGGTTTCGCTATTGGCGGTTTTGGGCACTTTTTACGAGTGCATGCTTCAGCACGTGCTTGTAAAGCCCTTGGAATTGGGACTGGGCTTTTTCAAAGTCATCGATCGTGATCTTGCCCTCGTCAAGAAGACGGCAGAGCGCCTTTGCTTTTTTCTCGAGCCTCGAAAATTCGCGGTTGATGCCGCCTAATGCCGCGGAAGCGGTGGGGTCTGAATAACTTCTCATAGTTTCCTCCTAACTTAAATGTCAGGAAGGCAATAAAAAACGCCTATCCTGTAAATTGATAGAATCCCCCCTTGGAAATTCCGATCAATTAATTAGATAAGCAAACTATTGTTGCGGCTATAATAACATAAAATAATCGCGCTGTCAATATCTTTGCGGCGTTTTTTGTTGTTTTTGTGAATAGGGAAGAGGCATGTAACCGTTTCTGTCCCCGAACGATACGGAATGCAGTGGGCTTTGACGCTAACAACATTAACAGTTCGTATGTATCACGCAGACTTTATTGCCGTCTTCGTCGTATCGATATTCCGTAGATGATACGACCTTGTTGTTGGTATAACGTTCTTCAAGAATAATGTTACCGTTCTCGTCAACCGTATGTACTTCATACAAGGTCATTTTTTCGTTCTTGTCGCGGTTATATATCAACACTTTGTTATCTTTGTATTCATAAACAGCAGTATTGTCCAAGACATTATTCCAATATGTTTCTTCAAGCGTTTTTCTTCCCGCTTCGTCATACTCGTATTTGTGTTCTATTATTAACGTAGCGTCGCCGTTTTTATCATATGATGCTTTAAGACACAAATCCCCATGTTCGTTATAGGCAAAGCTGTTTTTGCCGACACTTTCGCCGTTTTCAAACCATTCTATCTGCTCGATTTCACCGTTAAGGTTATGATTCCATTCTGTGTGCGAGATAAGCTTGTCTTCATAATATACCTTTTCAAGACAAAGGTTGCCGTTTTCGTCATACTCCCGAATGTTATTTTGAGAATCTTCGAGGGGATTGTCATAGTGGTTGTCTAAAAAAACGTTTCCGTTTTTGTCGTATGCTACATGATGAATGGGCTTTCCGTTCTCGTTGTATATAGACTTTCGTTTTACTAAAATGTTTTCATTTTTGTCGTAGGTTACATAAGAAACAGAGTTGCCGTGCTTGTCAAATTCCTCAATACTTTTGTAGAACGTAAAATCTTCAAAAATAGAGTTTGCGGACATATCGGTGTTTTTCTCGAAAGTCATATAATCACCCCTTTATTTAATTGTACCATATTAGAAAAGGTTTTTCAACAGAATTCTTTTTTGGAAAGTTTTTGGGGATTTCAAAAGGGGCTTTTTGCAAAAAGCCCCTTTTTGTTATGCGTTTTTACCTCTTATCGAAGCTCGGGTTATAGGCGTAGAAATTCTTATAGTCCAAATTGTCCTGAACGATACGCAGTGCATCGCCGAAGCGACTAATTCAAACAGATGGGCGAAAAGGGTCGGGGATGCTAAGTAATCAACTGAAAATTAAGTAGCGTTCTATTGACTTGCTTGCGTTTTTTGGTATAATAAAAATGTCATAAAGCAATGGAGGATGAACGGAAAATGAAACTGTTTGTGTATGCTAAGCCCAATACTATGGATGGCTATTTACAAAATGGAGACTGCCATAACTTCACCGATGATGTTGCGTTATGCTATGCAAATTCATTGGATGAAGCAATCGAAACGTTCAGCAAAATATATTACAAAGAATCACTTGAAGGCAACGTTAAAGAAGCCGAGTTTAATGTTTACGGTATTTGCGTTTGTACCGATTATTAATTTAACCGTATAGAATTTTATTAAAAAAGCAGATGGATGACCCCATTTGCTTTCTTATTTTTGGTTAAAAAGTTTTTGGGGATTTTAAAAGGGGCTTTTTGCAAAAAGCCCCTTTTGTTATGCCGTTTTAGCGTTTGTCAAAACTCGGATTATAAGCGTAAAAGTTCTTGTAGTCCAAGTTATCCTGCACGATGCGGAGTGCGTCGCCGAAGCGTTGGAAATGGACGAGCTCGCGCTCGCGGAGGAAGCGGATCGGGTCGATCACGTCGCGGTCGTCGCAGAAGCGAAGAATGTTGTCGTAGGTCTTTCTCGCCTTTTGCTCTGCCGCGAGGTCTTCCGAAAGGTCGGCAATCGGATCGCCGGTCGACTGAAAGGTGTTTGCGTTCCAGGGCACACCGCTTGCGGCGACGGGGTAGAGACCTGTTGTGTGGTCGACGAAATATGCGTCGAACCCGCCCTCCTTGATCTGCTCGGGGGTGAGGTTGCGGGTGAGCTGATATACGATCGCGCAAATCATCTCCATGTGTGCCAATTCCTCGGTTCCGATGTCGGTAAGAATACCGATCGCCTCGTTATAGGGCATACTGTAACGCTGGGAGAGATAGCGCATCGCCGCGCCGAGCTCGCCGTCGGGCCCGCCGAACTGCGAAATTATCAGCTTTGCGAGTGCGGGGTTGGGGTTTTTGATATTAACGGGGTATTGAAGCTTTTTGTCATAGGTCCACATCGGTTAATCCTCCTTGTTCTGCCAAGGCCATTTTCCGCTTATCCAATTCCAGCCGCCGTTGGCGCTGCCTGCCGAAAAAGCGGTGAGCGGGCCGTACATTTCCTCGTACTGCGCGACAAATTCGTTCATTTTATCTCTGGCCTTTTGGAATTTTTCGAGTGCTTGGCGGTTGTCGGGGTGGCAGTCGAGGTAAAGCGCGCATTCGTGCGCGACAAAGGCATACATCTGAACCTTGTTCATAAGGCTTTCGCGTCTTGAATCGTGCGTCATTTCATATTACCTCTCTTGCTTCCGTAAAACGGGAAATCGAGCTCCGCGAAAAGCGTACCGCGGGAAAGCGCTTTTTCCTCGTCGTAGAGATTTTCAAACCGCTGATACGGAACGTACATCATCGCGAGCGAAACGTGCGCGGGGAAGGTGCTGTTGTGCGGCATCTCGGGAGTTACGGGGGATTGGTCGATGCAGAAAAGTCCGTAGTCCTTCGGGGTCATTATTTGATTCATCCGTTCTGTGTTGTTTTTCTTGAAAACCGCGAATTTCGGTCTTCCTTGTCAGTATATGCACACAAATGGAAAAATTCCTCCCTCTCAAACTTTTGATATTCCCCCAAAAATCTTACGATTTTCGGGGACCCCGTTAAGTTTGACAAAAATTTTATCCTCCCGCTCCGACTTTTGAAAAAGTCGGACAAAAGCTTTTTCCTCCCGCGTTGCAGGGTTATAACATTTGTATCGCTCACACCGCGAGGATGTTTTGTTATTCAAATTCAGAAAAAAGAAAGCCACGTTAAAATAACGCGGCAATTTTAATTTGTTTTATTGTGTTTTTAAGAGTTTTGGAGAGAGAGTACGAGAGAGAACCTTTTGCAAAAGGTTCTCTCTCGGAAAATTTAGCCTATTGTATAAGTTCCGAAGTAGTGGCGCTTGATCAAAATGTAGTCGTACTGATTTACGATTCCGTCGGAGTTAACGTCAGCGCGGGGCATTTCGTCATCTGTGAGGCAACGGGTGCCGAAGTAGTGACGCTTAACGAGAATGTAGTCGTACTGGTTGATTGCGCCGTCTGCGTTAACGTCGCCGCTTGCGCCGCTTACGGGCGGGTTGACGGGAGGATCGACGGGTGCGAGGGAATATGTAACGTAGGTAGCGGTGCAAACGTATGCATCATCGTACCAGTTGGTGCTCGGGGTAGTGGTGGGAGCGGTCGGGTTGAGCGGATCAAATCCGTTGAACGAGAATCTCATACCGACAGTCCAAGTAGCCGCGTCGTTGATCGCGTTGGTGCAGTTGTCCGAGGTATAGTCGATACCGGTGGGATCGTCGGGGTAGAGCTCGGGATAGTTGTTACCGTAGTTGGAAGCCCAGACAAAACCGCCCGAGGGGATAGAGAGCGGGGTAGCGTCGCCGTAGGAGAGACCGTTGGAGATAGCTACGATTTTATAAACTCCGCTTTCTTCGGTGGGAGCAAATGCAACGTGCAGCCACCAAGCCGCGCCCTCGTAAGCCTGAGTGAAGATAACGCCCGCGCCTTCGGTGGTGTTGTCGTTAACGTGGGTGATCCAGAAGGGTTTGGGATCGGAGGGGACGTAGGTGGGAGTATCGGGAACGTCGGGAACGTCGGGAATATCGGGAGTGTCGCCGCTTGCCGATTCAACCTTTGCATAAGCGCAGGCGCTGATAAACTTGTTCGCGATATCTACACCGTAGAATCTTACGGTATCGCCGACCTCAGCCGCGCTGAAAATGCTGTCGCTGATAACGCTTGCCGCAGATTCGCCCTTGTGGCAGCCGATCATGATCTCGTTTGAAGCGAGAGTCACGTTGGGAGCCGAGCCGTTGTAGAAGTTGATCGATTTAATGGTGTATGCGTTGGGATCGCTCGTCTTGGTGAGGATAACGTTCTTTGTGTATCTGTGGTTGATCTTGTCGGCGGTAAGTGTGCCGAAGTCGGGAGTGTAGATAAAGCAGTTGCTGTCATAAACGTAGCTGTTGAAGCCGTTGAAAATAACTGCGTTGCCGACCTTTTGGAGACTGTTTACACTGCTTGCGATAACCTCGACCTCATCGAGCCAGATGAAGTTAGTGGGGGTTACCTCGAACTTGACGTAGCGAGCCTTGTTGAACGACGCGGTCTTTACGGTAAGCGAGATGAGCTTCGACTGCTCGCCGTCGATAACATCGCCGTTGCCGACGTTGGTGATAACTGTCGTAGTGCCGGCAGAGGTGAAGTTCTTGCCGTCGTTCGAGACAGAAACCTTGAGCGATTGCGGTGCGGAAATGCCATAGAAGCCGTATGCACCGTAAACTGTATAGGTATCGCTGTAAAGCGAGCTTCCGAGATCGATCGTGATTTCGGCAACAGCGCCCTTGTCCCAGCCGGAATAGAATTTGACATCGCCGCCTGCGGATTGCGATTTCACACCGTTGGTAAGACGGATACCGTCGTCGCCGAACGTGCTGTGAAGTGTGCCGCCGAGAGTATAGGATTTATGAGTGGAGAGAACCTTTTTGCCGGTAAGAGTCATCGCGTCGTTGAGCGATTTGTATGCTGCGGAAACCTCGTCTGCGGTAGCGTCTGAAGAGGAATATACATTATATGCTTTGTTGTAATGAGAACGGAGTACCGAGAGAGCTTCTTCGGTGTAGAGCGAGTAGTTCAATGCGAGAGCGGAATCGAGAAGCGATTTAAGGCCGCTCTTGCCCGAAACAGAAAGCTTTTGGAGATATCTTCTTGCTTCTGCGCCGATAACAACGCCGGAATTGATAAGTGCTTCAGCCTCTGCGATAGTAGCGGAAAGGTTTGCGTTGGGGGTAGCCGCTACGATAGCCTTTGCATCTGCGATAGCGGTTTTGAGCGCTGCGGTAAGATTAGCGTCGGCAAGGCTGGATTTCTTTACGATAAGAATAGAGTCGCAAACCGCACGCGAAGCCGACTGAACGTAGCCGGGGCTGCCGCCGCCGGTATTGGAGACGTACATCGCACTCGATCCGCCGCCGTCCATACGGATAACGTTTACACAGCCGAGCTTGATCATCGCCGCCGCAACGTCACGCAGAGTGAGCGAGCGGGAGGAAACACCGGTGCTTCCGCCTTCGGAGGTAAAGAAGACGTAAGAGCCGTCTGCCTTCTGACCGAATGCGGTCCAGCGTGCATAGGTGCCGGTAACGCTGTGAGTACCGATGGAGGACTGAGTAAGAGTAAGGTCAACACCGTCTTTTACAAGGAAGCCGACGTTGGTGATAGCGCCGACCGCGCTTGTCATCGCAGCCTTTGCGGAAGCGTTGGTTTCGTTGATGGTGATGGTAACGGTATCGCCGGCCTTGAGATCCTTGATATATGCGGCGTAAGCCGAGGTGGTCTTGACCGAAAGAACGAACTGATTGCTTCCGATAGAGGAAGAATTACCGGTCTTGACAGAAACTACCTGACCGGTAAGGGACTGACCAACGGAAAGGTTGGTGTTGTCGAGCTTGTTGAAGAGGATTTCGTAGTTTGTGCCGGTGGTGTCTGCGATTGTGCCGCAGGAGGTGTCGAAATAGAAAATTCTGTCCGCCGCGCCTTCCCATGCGCAATCCTGACGCTTGTTGATGTAGTGGATCGCGTTGGTGTAAACGGTGCCGTTTACGTTGAGTGAGGAGTTAAGAGTACTTGTGACCGACTGCATCTTGCCGTTTGCATCGAAGGTTACCATTTCCATAGGATCGGCAACGTGTGCGCAGGTAAGAACGCCGTTGGTGATGACGTGGCCGATAAGTGCTTCGTCGGCCGTGCCGAAGAACGAGCCGTTGATAACGCCGGCAACCTCATAGCCGTATTTGTTTACAGCGGTGCTGTACTGTGTGGTGAGCAATCCCGCAGAGCCCGCATTTGCAATAAAGGGCATGGGGAGATACTCATCGGTGGAAAATTCGAGAACGGTACAAGCCTCGGTGTGTCCGCTCTGGCTTCCGTATACGTTGTATTTTGCATAAGAAACGCCCGAGGTGACGTTGAAGTTTGTCGCAACGGACATACTTACCGAAGCGGCGTTTGCAAAAATACAGCAGGGAACGATCATTACCGCGCAAAGCAAGAGCGCGAGAAGTCTTTTTGCCTGTTTCATTTTTTCTCTCCTTAAATATAATATCGCTTACTGATTATTTTACTACAAAACAGTTGTGTAAGTCAATAACTTTGCAAAATTTGTTGATGTTTTATACATCTTTCAGCCACTCGGGGAAGATACCCTTTTTCTTTAGCTCGTCGGATACAGCCGAGATCGGCAGACCCATTATGTTGAAGTAATCGCCCTTTATCCATTCGACAAAGATTCCCGCGCGCTCCTGTATTCCGTATGCGCCCGCCTTATCGAGTGGCTCTTTTGTCGCGATATAGGCGTTTATCTCGCCGTCGGAGAGGGGCTTGAACTTCACCTCGGAGGTGCAGTATCCGACAATTACCGATTCCGAATCGGCAACACAGTATCCGGTGAGAACCTCGTGAATACTCGAGGAAAGCGATTTCAGCATCGCAAAAGCGTCGGCTTCGTCGGTCGGCTTGCCGAGTATTTTCCCGTTCAGGCAAACGACGGTATCTGCACCGAGCACGATAGAATCTTCGTTTCCTTTGCGGTTCAGAATCTCCAATGCCTTGAGCTTTGCGTTTTCGGCAACAAGCTCTTCGGCGGGTAATCCTCCGCTTGCCTCGTCGGCATAGGAGATCATAGCTTCAAAACGGTAGCCCGCGGTGGATAATATCTCCTTCCGCCTCGGAGAAGCCGAAGCGAGTATCAGTTTTTTGCTCATTGGGTAGGTTCCTCTCAAAAAAGCCTTGAAATTTTTATTACATTATATTATAATACTGAATTATCAAAGTGTAAAGAGGCAAAATATGAAAATCAACACCGAAAATATAAAGCGAGTCGTTGTAAAGGTCGGTACCTCGACCCTTACTCACACGTCGGGCTATATAAATATCCGCAAGGTCGAAAGATTGGTCAGCTGCCTTTCCGACCTTCATAACAGCGGTATGGAAATAATCCTCGTTTCGTCGGGCGCGGTCAGCTGCGGACTCGCAAAGATCGGATTCGACCGCAAAACGCTCTCCACCGAGCAAAAGCAGGCGGCGGCGGCAGTCGGTCAGTGCCAGCTTATTGATATGTACGACCGCAGATTTTCGGATTTCGGCATCACTATCGCCCAGATATTGCTCACCCGAAGCGTTATTGACAACAAGGAGCGCCGCTTGAACGCAAGCACAACTCTCGAGCTTCTTATCGGTCAGCGCATTATCCCGATCGTAAACGAAAACGACACTCTCTCCAACGAGCAGATAAAGATCGGCTCGAACGATACCCTCGCGGCATCGGTTGCAAGACTTTGCAACGCCGATCTGCTTATAAATATGTCGGATATCGACGGACTTTACGATTCCGACCCGAGAAGCAACAAGGACGCAAGATTTATCGAATACGTCGAAGCTGTAACCGACGAAATTTTTGCGATGGGCGCAGGCGCGGGTACCGCACGCGGCACCGGCGGTATGGCTACGAAGCTCGAAAGCGCGAAGTATATCACCGAGCGCGGTATTGCGATGATAATTCTGAACGGCGCAGACCCCGAAATACTCTATAACGTGTTCGACGGCGAATTCGTCGGCACCTATTTTGCTCCTCAAAAGCAATAAACAGGAGGATTCTTATGCTCGATATAATGTGTAAAAACGCAAGAGAGGCTTCCTTTGTGCTCGGAAACACCGACAGCGCAAAGCGCAACGAGGCACTCGAGGCGATGGCTTGCGCGCTTGTTGCAAGATGTGATGAGATAATCGTGGCGAACGAGCTCGATATCAAGCGTGCGAGAGAGAATAATATGAGCGAAGCGATGCTCGACCGTCTTACTCTTACATCTGCCCGTATAAATGCTATTGCGGCAAGTGTGAGAAAGGTTATCGCTCTGCCCGACCCGCTCGAAAACAGCGAAAAATTCACCCGCCCCAACGGGCTGAAAATAACAAAAAAGCGTGTTCCCTTCGGCGTTATCGCAATTATCTACGAGGCGCGCCCCAACGTCACCGCAGATGCGGCGGCGCTTTGTGTGAAATCGGGCAACGCGGTAATATTGCGCGGCGGCAAGGAGGCGATCGACTCGAATCTGAAGATCGCCGAGGTGCTTTCCGATGCGCTTTTCGGAATCGGTCTGCCCAAGGACTGTGTCGCGGTGATCCCCGATACTTCTCGTGAGACGGCAAACCGTTTGATGAAGATGAAGGGAAGTATTGATCTGCTTATCCCGCGCGGCGGCAAATCGCTTATACGCTCGGTAGTCGAAAACGCAACCGTTCCGGTTATCGAAACCGGTGCGGGCAACTGCCACGTGTTTATCGACGAAAGCGCCGATATCGAAAAGGCGATAGAGATCATTGACAACGCAAAGCGTCAGCGCCCCTCGGTGTGTAACGCGGCGGAAAGTCTTCTTGTTCACGAAAAGATCGCAAGCAAGATTCTACCGCTTGTTAAGGCAAGACTCGATAACGTGATTCTCCGCGGTTGTGAAAAAACTGCCGAAATCATTGATTGCGAGAGGGCGACCGACGAGGATTTCTTCACCGAATACAACGATTATATCCTTTCGGTAAAGGTCGTCGGCTCGGTTTGCGAGGCGGTAGAGCATATCAATATCCACGGAACAGGTCACAGCGAGGCGATAATCACCGAAAACAGCGAAAACGCGGAATATTTCTGCAGCCGTATCGACGCGGCGGCGGTGTACGTAAACGCATCGACCCGCTTCACCGACGGCGAGGAGTTCGGCTTCGGTGCCGAAATCGGCATTTCCACCCAAAAAATGCACGCCCGCGGCCCGATGGGCTTGCCCGAGATGACTACCTATAAATACGTTATCGAGGGAAACGGTCAGATAAGATAATTATCGGTCGAAAATCTCCAAGCAACTTTGAAATAACGATTAAAAAAGCACGCTTTCCGTTTTGTTCGCGGAAAGCGTGTTTGATTATTTGTTGTTCAGAGCGATATTGCTGATTCTTCTGCGGCGTTCGATGATACGGTCGCATACCAAAACTCTTGCGACAGCCGACGCGAGCGAGCGGAACATCGCGAGATTGCGGCTTTCGGCATCAAATATCGCGCGCGGAGGGTATTCCTCGGGCGAAAGTGCGCTTTTTACCTCGTATTCCACCTCATCGCAGAAGGCGTTGTAGCCCTCTCCGATCTCATATACCCGCGACATAACCGTTATCGCCTCCGAAATATACGAGAGGGGAAGCATACGCTTTGCGATACAGATCACAGCGAGCTTTGCGAGATGCTCGCGGTTGTATTTCTTTTTTATCGGGGGCAGAAGCACACCGTTTTTGACGTAGTTGTTCACCATCGACTGAGTTATAAACGGCTCGTCGGGGGTACGGTTGAATATTTCAAGCCTGTCGCAAATAAACGCCAGCACCTGATCGATATATAATTCAAAGGTAGGGAACTCCTCCCACCGCGGCAGGTGTAGGTTCATAAGCTCGTCGTTTTTTATGTTCATATCTGCTCCGTTTTGTATCTTTTGAGATATCATAGCATCAATTAACAATATTGTCAACAGAACAAGCAGAATCTTTTACAAAAAACAAAAAATAATTTATAAAAACTGTTGACATAGTTTTCAAAACTATGTATAATAGTCAACGAAATAACAATCAGATTTGTAAGGAGTAATGCGTACAATGGCAAGAAACGTGTTGGCGAAGAATTCTCCCGAGCTCAAAAGGCCCGAAAGCATGAAGCATCTTTTACAGATCGCGGTTGACGAGGCGGCAGAAAGAATCGCATTCAAATACCGCACAAAAGAGGGTATCCGTGAGGTAAGCTTCGCCGAATTCCAAAAAGAAACATTCTATCTCGGCACCGCGCTCAATTCGCTCGGTATGGCACGCGGTCATATCGGCTGCTCGGGCGAGAACAGCTATAATTGGATCCTCGTATATCTCACCGCGCTTCAGAGCGAGGGCGTTTTCTGTCCTATCGACAAGGAGCTCCCCGACAGCGACTTTGTAAACGTTATCCACGGCGGTGACGACGATATCGTATTCTGCGATAAAAAGCGCGAGGAAAGCTTCCGCAATATTATCGAACAGCTCCCCAACGTTAAATATTTCGTTTGCTTCGACAGAGAAGAGGACGACGGCATCTTCCTTTCCTTCAATAAGCTTCTCGAAAAGGGCAAAAAGCTTTATGAGGAGGGCGAATACGAATTCTGCAATATGCAGACCAAGGATCTTAATGCGCTCAAAATGCTTATATACACCTCGGGCACGACAGGACTTGCAAAGGGTGTTATGCTTTCCGAGCACAATCTCCTTTCGCTTGTTCACTACGGCTTGAAGCTCGCTTCCATCCGCGACGTCGGACTTTCGGTGCTTCCTTACCACCATTCCTACGAGGCGGTTGCGGGTATTCTCGTTGCGATCCACCGCCACGCCACCCTTTGCATCAACGACAGCTTGAAGCGTATCGTTAAAAACCTTGCGCTCTATCAGCCTCAGTATATGTACGTTGTTCCCGCACTTATGGAGGTTCTCTACCGCAGAATGTGGGCAAGTATCGAGGAAAAGGGCAAGGCAAAGACAATAAAGATCGCGATCAAGCTTTCGCGCTTCCTCCGCGCTATCGGTATCGATATAAGAAGAAAGATATTTGCAGAGCTTCATAACGCATTGGGCGGCAGACTTGAAAAGCTCGTTTGCGGCGGCGCACCTCTCCGTGCAGAGATCGCAGACTTCTTCGAGGATATCGGTATCATCTGCACCAACGGCTACGGCATCACCGAATGCTCGCCTCTCGTTTCGGTAAATACCGACTTTGTCAACGATCCCAAAACCGTCGGCTTCCCGATGGAATGTGTCGACGTCCGCATCGACGATCCCAACGAGGACGGCGAGGGCGAGATCTGCGTCAAGGGCGATATCGTAATGCTCGGCTACTACAAAAACCCCGAAGCAACCGCAGAGGTATTCACCGCCGACGGCTATTTCCGTACCGGCGACTTCGGTAAGGTGAACAAAAAGGGTCAGATCCTTATCACCGGCAGAAAGAAGAATATAATCATTCTCGGCAACGGCAAAAATATCTATCCCGAGGAATTGGAGGATTATATCGGCGGTATCCCCTACGTTCTCGAAAATATCGTTTATGCATACCGCGATGAAGACGGAAGCGAGGGCGCACTTGCTGTACAGTGCTCTGTCGATCCCGAGCTTCTCGAAAAAGAGGGCAAGGAAGCACTCGAGGCAAAATTGAAGCACGACGTGTTTGCAACCCTCGAAAAGCTCCCCACCTACAAGCAGGTAACAAAGGTTATCATTCGCGAAACTCCCTTTGTTATCACCTCGTCCAAAAAGATCCGCCGCGCAAAAGACGGCTCTCCTATGTAATACAGTCGTCTTGGCGACAATCTCTTCGTTTATTTGAGTAAGATTTTTTCATAAATGTGTATCTCCTTGACTCCCGCTTTCATTTCTCCCCTTGGAAGCGGGACCACCCCCAAAGCACCCCCTTGCTTTTGGGATAAGAAAAACCGATTTGGTGATTCCAAATCGGTTTTTTGTTTTATTCCGCGATGTCGGACTTCTGCAAGCCGATAGTGGCGTCGACTGCGCTGTCGTAAAGACTGTAATACTGAATATTGCCGTTTGCGTCCTCAAAGGAGATTCCTCTTATTGCATAAACGTCGGCAAAGACTGCTTCGGCGACAAATATCATATCGGGAGTGAAGCTTTCAAGCGTATAGAGCACAGTGTCAACCTTGGGTGCACCGTCGTCCGACCAGGTGTCTGTCGAGATTATACTGAAATATCTAAAATTCTTTACCTCGGTGTCGGTCGTGAACGCGATTTTTGAAAAATCTTCGTCGGGATCGTCGTATAAAATATAGGAATCCTTGTCTGCGAGAAGTGCGTCGCTTGCGTATTCTGTGCTTATCGTAACGTCGATCTCTTCACCCGTCGGAACCTTCGATTCTTCGCTTACGGTTTCGCTTTCGGGTTCTTCGCTCGATTCGTCAGCGACCGAGCTTTCGGTGACTGACTCCGAGGCGCTCTGCTCTGCTGCCGAGCTGCTTTCGTCAACAGAAATTTCTTTGTCTTCCTTGCAGGAGACGAGTGCACAAACGGACAGAGCCGCAATCAAAAGAATAATAATGCATTTTTTCATTGTTTTTTTTCCTCCGAAAATATCGTTTACACACATATAGACGCCTGAATTGCGGTTTTGTCACAATATTTTGCGGAAAAATTTAAAAATATAGTTCTATCCGCGCTTTCCGACTGTCAGAGTCGATGCTCTCGATAGCTTTTCCACCGATTTTCCGATTATTCTGCCGATCGAAATATTTCCGCTTCCGCGTATGGAAATATCCGCGTCCCGCACAGTGAGCCTTTCGCAAGCCAGATCGCCCATTCCGCTGATTGCGGCGTTAAAGGACTCGACCTCGCCGCCCGTGCAGGCAATATTTCCGCAGCCCGATATCTTCGCGTTCAAAAATCCGTCCAGCCGCATAGCAGCAAGATCGCCCGAGCCCGAAATACGAGCAGTCAGGTTGTGTACGTTCGCGCAAGCCACCGCGCCCGAGCCGCTTATCGTAACGTCGAGCGATTCGCTCACGTCCTCGGTTGCGATCTGTCCCGAGCCCGCAATAGTCACCTTGCAGTCACCGATATTGCGCGCGTTGATCTCGCCCGATCCGTTTACCGTGAGCTCGGCGCGGTCAAAGGACTGAACCGATTTTACCGAGCCGCAACCGCTTATCTTTGCATCGAAGAATTTGCCGCTTTCATAACCGACTGCGATAGTTATGCGGTTTTCGGTTTCCGATGAATTTTTTGTGTATTGCTGTGCGTTGACGACGAGCACTCCGTTCGACTCCGCAATCTCCAAACGCTCCAAAAACAGCTTGCTTCCCTCGGCGGTGATTTTCGTTTCGCCGTCGTTGCCGCGGATTATCTCGATATTGCACATCGTCGAATTGGAAATTTCGAGCGAGTGAGTGACGCCGAACAGCTTTGTCATAGTGTCGCGCTCATATCCGCCGATCGAAGTATCGGGGATTATATCGTAAAGGTCGAAAATGCGTATCTCGCCCGAGCCGCAGTTGATGACGGTGTTTGTCAGAATATCGGCACTGCTTCCGTCGGTAAAGGTAACGTCGCCCGCACGGACCGAAAGTACAGACTTGCTCGAATATACCGCGCGTTTACCGTTGGTCGATATCAAGCTCAATCCCATATATTCGCGGGGGACAGGTGCTTGGCGTGATTCCTCTGCGCCGAAAAGCTCGGATAACGATATCCCGAGTGTCGAGGCGATCTGCGGAACAAGTGTCAGATCGGGCAAACCGACTCCGTTTTCCCATTTTGAGATCGCTTGCGGGGTGATATTCAGCTTCGAGGCGAGCGCCTCCTGTGTCATTCCGGCGAGCTTTCGCTTTTCTGCGATTATCCTGCCGATATTTTCTGTCTTTTGGTTGTTCATTTCTGATTTCCTCCCGTTTTTATGCCGCGGTGTACGTCGGATTAAGTATACTACGGATTTGACGAATAATCAATAACCGCAGAGTTTAGTCGTGACGTTCATATCCCGCTGTTTTGCGGCTTTGTAATCGTATATCAACGCGAAGTTTATAAACCGTGCGTTGAGTTTTGCCGCTTTTGTGCCATTTTCTCTTGTTTTGAACAAATTATAGTACAAATATTTACTAATGTCAATAGTAAATATTTTTACTTGATATAATAAGCACAGAGAAGATAAAAGGAGATGCGCGATGAAGGCGGGTTATCTGAAAAGACTTCGCGATCTGCGCGAGGATCACGACAAAACGCAACAGGAAATTGCCGAAATACTTTGCACCTCGCAAACGATGTATGCGCGTTATGAGCGCGGCGCAAACGAGCTCCCGATACGCCATTTGATCACGCTTGCGAAGCTTTATAACGTCAGCACCGATTATATTCTCGGACTGAGCGACGAAAAATAAAACCGATTTGGTGATTCCAAATCGGTTTTCTCTTTATTCTGCCTTCTCGAAGATTTCGACGCTTATGGCAGGCGCGCCGTCGATTTCAAAGTTGTTGTAAAATACAAGCGTTCCGTCCTCTGCGATTTCGAAATCATAGGTGGTTTCAAACGGTCCGACGTGGTCGATGACCGCGTACCATTCGCCCTCTGAAAGATCGGTGTCGCTTCCGCTGTCGACGATCGTAACCGTCTTGTCCGAAAATGAATTGTCGGTGAAGTCCTTGTCGTCGTAGCTGATCTTCAAGTCGTCCTTGCTCGTGCCGGTGATGGTGATCGTGCAGTTGCCGCCGTCGTTCACGTCGCCCTCGACCTCGACACCGATCCGCTTCCAGCTGCCGATAAGCGTGCCGACGTCAAATTCCTCGGGTTCGCTTGCTTCGGGTTCGCTTGCTTCGGGTTCGCTTGCTTCGGGTTCGGATACGTTTTCGCTTTCCTCGCCGACGATTTCGCTCGATTCGTCAGCGACCGAGCTTTCGGATTCCGAAATAGGCTCGGATACCGCGGACGATTCGGCGGGACTCTCGCTTGATACCGGTTCCGCCTTCGAGGAGTTTTCGCTCTCTCCGCCACCGCAAGCCGCAAGCGACGCGACCAGACATGTCAAAAGTATAAATATCAACGCTTTTTTCATTGTTCATTCTTCCTTTTGTTACTGTGCTTTCATTCTACCCCTTTTTCCACAGTATGTAACCGATCGGAGTATTTGTCAAATCGGTTTGTGTGTTATTTCTTGGGGTTATAAAATAGTTTGTATTCGCTGTATTCGTAGGTTCTTGTATCGCGGTTATCGTCGGTATATACGAGTTTGATCAAATTTCCATTTTCGTCGTAGGTGTATTTGGAATCAGAGGTATCGCCGTCGGGATATTTCGTGATTTCTACAAACAACATATCGTTTGCGTCATATATCTTTTCAATTTCATAGAGCTTTTTCATGGTATGCGAGCCATCCTCGGATTCTGAACAAACTACTTTTACCAAAAGCCCCTTTCTTGCATAGGAATAGTTATTGATCACCGTAGTACCGGAAAAGTCTGTATAAACTTCTTCGATCAAATCTCCGTTTTTGTCGTAAGTATACTCTGCATTATATGTCGCATCATTGTCGGTATGTGTACGGATTTCTTTGATCAAATCTCCGTTTTCGTTATACGTGTAGTGTCGGGTTTCGATACCACCTTGGAAGTTTGTATGAACGCTTTTAACCAACCTTCCGGCTTCATCATAGAAATAGTCGATGGTTTCGGTGGATTGAGGAACATCTGGGTTTTCAGGGGTGGATACTTGTGTTTCTTTAATCAACCTTCCGTTGTTGTAGGTGTATTCGGTAACAACATTAAGGACGGAGTCTAATATGAGATTATTGCAAACCTTTTTGATCAATGTTCCGTTTTCATCATAGATGTACTCGGCGGAATATGGGTAGAAATAACTGTAAGAAGACACAAAATCTTCTTTTTCATAAACCCAGATAAAGTCTTCTAATAGTTTTTTGGCATCGTCATTGGATTTTTGGTCATAAAGAAGCTTGTAGGCATCTACATAGTTGCCTTCCTCAATAAGTTTTAACGCCTCGCGCACTTCGCTAGTGTAGTTAGGCGATTCACTAACCTCGGGCTCGGATACCGCGGACGATTCGGCGGGACTCTCGCTCGATACCGCTTCCGCCTTCGAGGAGCTTTCGCTTTCTCCGCCGCCGCAAGCCGCAAGCGACGCGACCAGACATGTCAAAAGTAAAAATATCAACGCTTTTTTCATTGTTCATTCTCCCTTTTGTTACTGTGCTTTCATTCTACCCCTTTTTCCACAGTATGTCAATAAGGTAAAACGATCGGGGTTTGTTATTCAACAAAATCTGTAAAAATCCGCGACATGTGCGTGGAACGAATTTGTACTTGCACAGAAATATAAAATATGATATATTTATAAAAACGGTGATTTATGGAGATATGGTATTATGAGAAGGGGTTTTATAACTATTGCAACAGGAAAAGAGCATTATTATAAAATTGCGGCCAATTTACTTATGTCTTATCGTTTTTTTGCAAAAGAGCGTTACCCTTTTGCTATTATAGCAGAAGAGGAAAATGAATATACCAAGCTATTTGACGATGTAGTTATTACCGACGAATCTACGCATTCGTTTATGGACAAGTTTTTATTATTGAAGTTATGCCCATATGATGAAACTATTTTCTTTGATGCGGATTCGTTGGCATATGGAGACTTGAATGAATATTGGGATTTTTTTAAGGATGCTACGGACTTTTCCGCGATAGGTGTCAATGTCGATCGCCACAGCAAATACGGAACTTGGTATAACGTAGAAGATATCGGAAAATATGGCGAAAATTTGGAATACAAAACCCGTGTTCATGCCGGTGTTTGTTTTATTAGAAAAAGCGATAGTCTCAATAAAATGTACCAAAACTGCAAGGAATTGTCGGACAATTATTCTCAGCTTCGCTTTCATTCGTTCTCGGCATCTAAGGACGAGTGTATTTTAGGCGTTGCAATGCCGATGAACAACATGAAGGCTATACATGAAGTCCCGCATATGATGGCAGCGTATCCATGTCTTACATATTTGAAAGCGGATATTTTGCACGATAGGTTGAAATATAAAACCGATTGGGCTGATATGACGGAGAAGGGGATATGGTTGCACTGGGGAACTATTCAAACATATGAGCCGCTATATCGCTTTAATGTAGAGTGCTTACGATACAGAATCAAATACGAAAACCACTCGCGTCCATTTTTGAAAAAAATATATTATGATTATAAATTACGTTATGGTATTTTGCAAATCTCCTTTTCAATAAAAAAATTCATAACGAGGATTAGCCGCAAGATAAAAAGAGTACCAAAAATTGATCATAAAACATAGTTTTGCAGAATTTGTTGGCCTTTTGGAAAATTGAATTCTACAAAGAAACAAAAAGCACGAAACCGATTTGATTTTTACGTCAAATCGGTTTTTGTGTTGTTATTTAGGTTATTTATTCGCATTACTTTTCGTTGTGTTTATAGAAGAAATCAACATTCTACGGATAGAACCGCAAGTGTTTTGAAGTGATTTATATTGCTCGTCGGGGATATATCCCGTGCGATTCAAAAGTTCGAGCCAATATTCAGATTCATAACATTCTTTTAGCGCTATTTGCATTTTTGCGATAAAATCTGCTGTACCGTGACCATACTTTGACTCATGTATGTTTGCACCGATAGAAGTTCCCGAACGCAAAAGTTGGTTTGTCAAAACGCTTTCACGTTTTGTTTCTTTTATATTACGGCAAAGGTTTACTATTTCAACAGCAAAATCCTTTGCCTTGTCGAGCATTATGCTTTCTGCCATATCTAAAACCTTTCTTTTAGCTAAATTATTGCTCTGCAATAGCGAAATTATCCCGCTTCGCTCGATAGCTAAATTGTGCGCTAACGCTTACAGCTAAATTAAATCCACCAACTCGCCGTCGAGGTGAATATAGCTGCCCGAAGGGCAATTTAGCCGCCAAAGGCGATTTAGCCCACCCGAAAGGGTGGATTTAGCTGAAAAAACCTTGTCATAGACAAGGTTTTTTCTGGTGTGGATGAATGGACTTGAACCAACGACCCCTTGCATGTCAAGCAAGTGCTCTAACCAACTGAGCTACACCCACATATTCATTTGTCGCTCGGCTATTCTATCATATATATTTGTAAAAATCAATACCTTTTTGAAAAAAATCGGCGGCAGCAGAGGCTTTGTTCACGGTGGGCAAAGCGGGAAATTTTTCACACGGCGGCGGATTTTTGGCAAAAAAACCGCAAAATTCGGCAAAAAACGTGCCAAGTGGTTGAAAAAAGGCAGCGAAACGCATTGATTTGCTGAAAAAATATGTTATAATACTATTGTAAAATGCAATCGCGCTTCATTTGTGAATCGAATGAGGAGTGCTTGTAAATATAGATTTACGAAAGGGACATGACTATGGGACTTATAAAAGCAATCGGCGGCGCGATTGGCGGCACCTTGGCTGATCAGTGGAAGGAGTTTTTCTATTGTGACGCTTTGGACAACAACGTACTTATGAAGAAGGGCAGCAAGCGCACTTCCTCGAGATCCTCGAACACCAAGGGCGAGGACAATATCATCTCGAACGGCTCTGTTATCGCGGTTGCGGACGGACAGTGTATGCTTATCGTCGAGCAGGGCAAGGTTGTTGAATTTTGTGCAGAGCCCGGCGAATTTGTTTACGACTCCTCGACCGAGCCCAGCCTTTTCTCCGGCAAGCTCGGCAAGAGCATTATCGACACCTTCAAGACTATCGGTAAGCGTTTCACCTTCGGCGGCGACACCGGCAAGGATCAGCGCGTTTACTATTTCAACACCAAGGAAATTCTCAACAATAAATTCGGCACTCCGAACCCGATAATGTTCAGAGTTGTCAACAAAGAGATCAATATGTCGAGAACCGTTCAGGTAAGATGCAACGGTATCTATTCCTATATTATCTCCAACCCGCTTTTGTTCTATACCAGACTTTGCGGCAACGTAGCGGATCAATTCACAAGAGATATGATCGACGAGCAGCTCAAGACCGAGTTCATCGACGCACTCCAGCCTGCATTGGGCGCGCTTTCCGAGCTTGGCTTGCGTCCCGATCAGCTTCCCGCAAAGGCAAGAGAACTCAAGGGCGCGATGAACGACGCACTGAAGACCGACTGGAACGACGAGCGCGGTATCAGCGTTGAAAATATCGCCCTCAATCCCATTACGCTGACTGCAGAGGATATGCAGAAGATCAACGAAATGGAAGAATCTATGTCCTACGGCAGCAACGCTTATATGATGGCGGGCAGGATGACCACCGCCAGCGCAAACGCTATGGAAGCGGCTGCTTCCAACGAAGCGGGCGCGCTCACCGGCTTTATGGGCTTGGGAATGGCAAGCAACGCTATGGGCGGCGGATTCAATGCGGCTCAGCAGTTTTACGGTATGGGTCAGCAACAGCAGGCGGCTCAGCAGGCAGCTCAGGCGGCGGCAAACACTTGGAAATGCGCTTGCGGTGCAACGGCGAGCGGCAAATTCTGCCCCGAATGCGGCGCAAAGAAGCCCGAGCCCGAGGCAGCCGGCGGTTGGAAATGCGCTTGCGGCGCAACAGTGAGCGGTAATTTCTGCACCGAGTGCGGCGCGAAAAAACCGGCTGACGACAGTTGGAAATGCGCTTGCGGCGCGGTAAACAAGGGTAAATTCTGTGCCGATTGCGGCGCAAAAAAGCCCGAAGCCGCACCCAAATATAAGTGCAGTAACTGCGGTTGGGAGCCCGATGACGACACCGTAGTTCCCAAATTCTGTCCCGAATGCGGCGACCGCTTTGACAACGGAGATATTAAATAATCACATAATCTGAGCGATTCTTCGGGCGGTTTCGTCCGAAGAATCTTGCGTGAAGGAGTGAATGATTTGTCGACATTACAGGAATATAAGTGCCCCTGCTGCGGCGGCGCTATCGAATTTGACGTTGAAACTCAAAATATGAAATGTCCCTATTGCGACACCGAGTTCGAGGTAGAAACGCTTAAATCCTACGACGAGGTGCTCAAAGCCGAGGGCGAGGACAATATGAATTGGGAAACCAACGCGGGCTGTGAATGGCGCGAGGGGGAGACCGAGGGAATGAGAGTCTACTCTTGCGAATCTTGCGGCGGCGAGATCGTCGGCGACGAAACAGTCGGCGCGACCGAGTGCCCCTTCTGCGGAAACCCCGTAGTTATGATGGGTCAGTTCAGCGGTGCGCTGAAGCCCGATTACGTTATCCCCTTCAAGCTCGATAAGGAAGCGGCTAAAAAGGCACTCAATAAGCATTACGAGGGAAAGCGGTTGCTTCCCAAGGTGTTCAAGGATCAGAACCATATCAACGAGATCAAGGGACTCTACGTTCCGTTTTGGCTTTTTGATGCCGATGCCGATGCAAATATTCGCTACAAGGCGACCCGTGTGAGAGCCTGGAGCGATAGCAATTATAACTATACCGAAACCAGCTTTTTCTCGGTAGTGCGCGGCGGCAATATCGGATTCGAGCGGGTTCCCGTCGACGGAAGCACGAAAATGGCGGACGATTTGATGGAATCCATCGAGCCCTATGATTTTTCGCAGGCAGTGGATTTCCAGACCGCTTACCTCGCGGGATATCTTGCCGATAAATACGATGTCGATGCCGAGCAAAGCATCGAGCGCGCAAATACTCGTATTAAAAAGAGCACCGAGGACGCTTTTGCCGCAACGGTGCAGGGATACACAAGCGTTATGCCCGAATTTTCGAGCGTTCAGCTCCAAAACGGCAGGGCGAAATATGCGCTTTTCCCCGTCTGGATATTAAATACCACCTGGAACGGCCAAAAATATACCTTTGCGATGAACGGTCAGACCGGCAAGCTTGTCGGCGATCTTCCGATGGATAAATCGGCGTATAAGAAATGGCTTTTCGGACTCACGGCGGCAGTCGGTGCAGGCGTTTTCGCATTGACCTACCTTGCCCATATATTGTTTTAGGGGGTGGCGGATATGAAGAAACGAATTTTTTGCTTTGTTTTGTGCCTGATAACCGTTTGCTCTCTGCTTTGTATAGCAGTATCTGCAACAATTCCGGGAGAGCCTGCCGAAAGCCTTAAAGACGGCGCGAACCTTCTTTCCGACAGCGAGAAAGCGAAATTGAGCTCCAAGCTCAAGGATTACACCGAAATGCACGACGTTCAGATCGCGATCGTTACTATCGACGGACTTGACGGCGAGGACGCAAAGGACGTTGCCGATGCGCTTTACGATAAGTACAGCTTCGGCGTCGGCGAGGAGAGAAACGGCGTAATGCTGCTTATCTCGGTCGATGAGGAATTGGGCGAAGACGGACGCGACTATGCGGTACGTATTTACGGCGACACCGCACTCGACGCTATCGGCGACAGCGAATACGAAAGTATTATGGACGAGGTGCTTCCCTCGCTTCGCAGCGATAACTTTTATACCGCTTTTGTAGCATTTGCCGATGAATGTGAGTATTACATAAACGGCGAGATCAACGGATTCCCCTTTGATTACGGAAAGAAGCTTATAATTTCGCTCATAATCGGTCTTGTTGTGGCATTGATCGCAACAAGCGTTATGAAGGGCAAGCTCAAATCGGTAAGATTTCAGTCTGCCGCATCGAATTACGTCAAGGACGGCAGTATGAACGTCACCGTATCGCGTGATTTCTTCCTTTACCGCAATATCACCCGCACTGCAAAGCCGAAAGACAATTCGAGCAGCTCGGGCAGATCATCGGGCGGCGGAAGAACCTACAGCGGCAAGTTTTAAGTCAAAAACCGCAAAAACACAATAAAACAGCAAAACCGCCGAGTTGGGCGGTGCGCCACAGTGACGCATCGTCCTTTCTCGGCGGTTGGTTTTTGTGTGCGATTATCTTGTTCTGTGCGAGAAAAATAAATCAAAAAACACAACAAAAAATTCGGAATGAGTGAGATTGTGTATCAAAACAAGCGATTTTTTCGCGTAGTGCGTTATTGTTATTAATAGGATTTGGTTGTATAATATACTCAGATGATATAAAAAGGTGGGTAAATTGATGAACAACACGGGAAATATTATTGCGGGATTACGCAAGGAGGCAGGCTTTACTCAGGAACAGCTTGCGAATATGATCGGTGTATCTGCACAGACCGTTTCAAAATGGGAAACGGGGATTACAATGCCCGATATAATGCTGTTGCCGATAATTGCCGATGTGTTTGAGACAGACATCGATTATTTGTTCGGCAGAGAAGAAAAGGCAAAGCAGTCCAAGATTGCAAAGGAAAACGTTCACGAGGCGGCATACGATGCGGTTTTGGAATTGCTCCAAAGATTCTTTTATTCGACCGAAGCAGAACCGGAAATATCGGAAGCAGAACTGAAAAAACGCGCACTTGAAAAACGTGAACGCATTAAAAACGAGCCGAGCACGCAGACAATGGTATTAAGTAACGTCGAGGGAAACGGAGTGTTTGTCGACCGCGATATAGCGCTTTGCTTTAATAAGAATAAAAATGAAATAGAGGGTCTTTTTGATGATGAAGCGGCGTGGAGTGTTATAAAGCGTTTTGCCGACGGCAGAACAAGGGAAGTATACAAATTCATATTGGATAATCGCGGCAGATCATTTACCGCATCGTTCATAGCTGCAAAATGCGGGATAGAAATACAGCTTGCAGAGCGGGCTCTTGATAATCTTTTGAGAATGAGCTTGATCAGCAGAAACGACGTTGACAGCGACGATGGAATAATTTACGTTTACAGTGCGTGGGGAACTCATAAATTGCTATTGGTTTATTCGATGCTGTCGATTGCTTCGCGCTTGGGCAATTATGTTGAAAGCTACAGAGGATTTATGGGATGACCGGCGCTGTAACGGGTTGGGTAACAATGGCAGTAAAGCGGTATTTGTTTTGTCAAAGAATCAAACGCCTTTGCAAGAAAAAAGCGTTTGTGTTAAAGAAAAGCGGATTATTGTGGTGGTCGGGCAAAAATAAAAGCGGAAAATGTAATTTCACGGTAATTTGCAAGGACAAAAGCTATTGTGTAAAGCTTGTGGGTGTTCGCAGTAAACGTATATTGTATGGCTTTATAGATGAGAATTATTACGAGATAAAGGATTATACCTTTGCGTTGGCACATACTATGGACAGCTTTGAATACGTTGTAAAGCAGAAAGAGCCCTATCGATTTGAAAAGAAAACGAAGCCCTGTATAGTTATGATTCCCGACAGTGTGAAGGTGACAGTCAGAAGCGAAACGGCGCAAATGCAAAGGGTCGAAATAGGCACACGCGATAAAACGCCCGAGGGTGAATTCTATTTTGCTGAAAAGTTTTTGTCTGAATTGAAGGAAAAATGACAGCTTTGACGCTACGGATAAACGAACAATTAAGAAAATACAGAAAGCAGAAGAATATTACCCAACAAACGCTTGCCGATTATATCGGCGTATCCGTTCAGGCGGTTTCCAAATGGGAACGCGGCGAGGCTTACCCCGATATTACGCTGTTGCCGTATATAGCGTCGTTTTTTAACGTGACAGTTGACGACCTGCTCGGCGTTTTGCACGAATAAAAAAATAACACCTCTCGCGGTGTAGGCGGTTTTTGTTTGTATCGCCCGCACCGCGAGAGTGTTTTGTCAATAAAAAGCATTTCGGCGGGAGACAAGCCCCCGCCCTACAAATATTTGATTCGTTTATATATACAATAAAGATTCTATATTTTTCAAGGACATGCGCCTTGAAAAATATACCTTAGAACATCGCGAGCGACGCATTTATGCGGAGTGAGGCGCGAGCGCACGATGTTCACAAAAACCGATGAAAATTGCAAATTTTCATCGAGAGCGAAGCGACCTCAAGGCATCTCGTGCTCGGGATCGACGGGAGTTCCGTTCACGTAAAGCTCGAAATGAAGATGGGGCGGGTCCTTTGCCTCGATTCGTGCGCTCGTGCCGACCGAGCCGATAACCTGACCTGCCAGAACCTCGCTTCCGACCGCGATACCCTCGGCGAGTGCGGGATCAAGATTCATATAATAGGAAACAACGCCCTGAGAATGTGTTATCGCAACCGTTGTGCCGTTGAAATAATCGCTCGTGACGGCAGAGATCACACCGTCGGAGAAGGAAACCACCTCTGCGCCGAGCTCACAGCCGATATCAATGCCGTTGTGCACTCGGTAATCGCTCATCGTTTCAGAAAAAACGAGCTTGTCCGGACTGTGCTGCTTGATGATTTCGCCTTCGACGGGACAGTAAAACATAACCCGCGGTGTTTCCTGCTCGGGCTCGGACATGTCCTCGATACCGCTTTGCTCGTTGATAACGGGAGTGTCCGAAATTTCGGGCGGGGTGATTACGTTTTGCGGAACCGAAACGTCGAAGCTTGTGTTTATCTCGGGGAAGGAAATTGGCGGAAGTGAGGCTTCATAATCATAAGAGATGCTGAAAATACCCACCGTTGCGACTATCACTACCGTTATCGCAAGCCCGAGATATATAAATGCGGAATACTTGGCGACCTTTTTTACAATAGGCTCCTGCCCGTCGGCTTCCTCGACGGGATTTTTGTTTTCTTGATTGTCGTTCATAGGTTTTCCCCCTGAAAGTGTTTTGTCGATGCTATTGTTTGCTTTTTCAGGGGGAATTATTCAGCTTGTGTATAATTTTCTTAATTTCAAAAGCGGAAAATAAAATTCAAGTATTTTTTCATAGGTGTATCCGCGGCTTGCCTTTTCGCTCGCGCCGCAAAGGCTCAGTCCGTGATCGTGCCCGACACCCTGCGCAGTTATTACAATATCGTTTTCAACACTTGTCAGCGAAAATTCGGTGCAGGGAAGCGAAAGCATTTCGGCAATTTTTTCGGAATCGACAAGCTTGCCGTTCACAACACCGAACTCACAGCTTCCGTGATCGCCGTAAACAAAGCAGGTGTTTTCCGATGCGAGATTCGGAAATTCCTCGGAAAAAGCCGATTTGTCGATCTGCTTTTCGGTTACGTGGGTATCGCAAATTATATCTTCGCCGACGGATATCAAATAAGGAAAGCTCTCGCAATCCGCAGTTCCGCTCCCCGCGCAAAGAGTAAAGAGAGTGCAGACGGCATCGTTTTCGTAAAAAAGTATCTCGCCGTAGGTTTTTTCGAGCGCCGCGATATACAAAGCGAGCTTGTCTCCATCGCATTCTGTCGGGTCGGCAAGCGCGATACAGCAATCTCCGCTTCCGCAAACGTCGAACGAATCGTGCTTTCCGCCGTAAAGCGAAAAATAATATCCGCACGATCTCGCCGCAATCGCCAGAGCGCAAAGCGAATCGTTTTCGCCGCAGTGCATACCGACAGCCGCCATCGCGCGAAGCGAATATTCCTCGATGCTCATTTCGCTCGTCTGTCCGTTTATGCAAACGGTTATCATCGGCTCCTTTTGCGCGGCGATGCTGTTTTTTGCGATAAGCGGAAGCGTAATTACCGCTATTAATATTGCCAGAAAATATAAAAGCCAGCTTTTCATATCAACATTCCTTTGTTTTTTATAAAACTATATTCGCTTTCGGTGCGGAATATAACAAAAAGGTGTTTGTTTCCAACCCGCGAAAACTATTGAAAAATGTCGAATCGTGTGATAAGATAAAAAGGAAGATTAAAACGGAGGGAAATTGATGCTCAGGCGTATTGTTTCGTTGGTCGTTTGTGTTTGTGCCGTGCTTGCGGTGCTTCCGCTTTCGTTCTTTGCCGTCGGCGGCGGTGAGAAGGTTGCGATTTTTGACGACCGAATACTTTATGGCGGTTATGCCGTCGACGTCGGCGGGGACACCGTTTTTTCGGAAAACGGCGCACTTTTCAGACGCTCACAAGACGGCGAAACATTTAAGCTTGCCGAGCTCGATGCCGCCTACATAAATTATCACGACGGTCTTTTGTGGTTCGTTTCGGGGAACGATATTCTTTGCGGCTCGCCCGACGGAAGCGAATTTGATATTGTTTACAGCTTTGATACCGAAATAAAATGCCTTTACGTAACCGAAAACGGCATTATGTATTTAAAGGGCGACAGCGTTTACCGAAAGGACAACGCTTTTGGCGAAACGCTTTTGCTCACACGAGATGGTATCGAGGGATTTGTTCCTCTGCCCGACGGAAAAATACGCTGGGCTGAAAGAAACCCCGATTACAGCTATATTTCCGAAAGCGGCGACGAAATGTTTGCAGACGGAAACGAGCTTTATAATCAATATATCGCAACTGTCGGAAGCGAAAGAGAAGATGATATCGCGGCGGGCGAGGAGGAATACGGAGTTTCGCTCGCGGCGGCAAGCGGAGATTATTCCGGCCCCTACGTTCAGGTCGGAAACATAACTCTCCCGCTCGAAAATCATATGCCCGGAACCTATTTCTCGAAAAACGGTCAGGCGTGCACCTGCCATAACACCTCATCTACCTATTGTATACAGTCGGTGGGCAACTGCAACTGTATGCGGTATTACCCGACGGGGCAGAAATCCACCTGCGAGGTCGACCTTTTGGGCGCGCAGTGCTTCGCCTTTGCGAGAATGATATTCTGGAAATGCTTCGGATTTATCGACCATTCGATGAACGAATCGCTTTATTACAGCGTCGGCTCGCTTTCGAGCGGCGCGGTAACGGCGAATTCGGTCAAGGCTTTGCTTATGAAGGCGGCGCCCGGCGCGCACGTTCGCCTTGCGGCAGGCCACTCGGTTTCGATATTGACGATGGACGAGGACTTTATCGTCATATACCACGGCAACGCGGGCGGCGACGGCGTGGTTTCCTCGCCTTGTGTCGTTTCGACAAGACGTTATACCTGGGAGCAGTTTGCATCTGCCTGCTCAAGAGGTATTCTTTATGTAAATATGCCCTATAATTACCCCGATTCCGAGGTGATACTCACCAAAAAAGAGGTTGGGTTTTATAAGCTCAAGGCGAATCTGAATCTCCGCGCCGAAGCAAACACCGCTTCGGAATCGCTCTCGATCCTTTCCAACGGAAGCATTATCGAGATCACCGAGGTCGACGGCTTCTGGGGCAAGACCGATTACTACGGAACGGTCGGCTGGGTATTTCTTGAATATACCACCTTTTTCAGCCGTGCCGAGATAATTTCGTCGAGCGGCTCGGTCAGACTCGACGACGACGGATATCTTCACGTTACCGAATGGAAGCTGAATTTCGATTCCTTCGCCGAGCATTTCGACAAGCAGAGTATAACCCTTGTTTCTCCCGAGGGCGAGGAGCTCGGTCAGACGGCTCGGGTCACGACAGGCTGTGAGGTACGGCTTGCGGTAAACGGCAAGCTTATCGACAGCGCAAAGGTCTGTATTGCGGGGGATATAAACTGCAACGGCGTGCTCGACGTCGGCGATTATATTATGGCAAAGCGTGCATATATGGGTACCTTGAAGCTTTCCGAGCTTCAAACGGTTGCCTGCGACGTTTCGGGCAACGGCAGGATCGACACTCTCGATTATCTGCTGATAAAGCGATTCTTCTTTAACCCCAACCCCGAATATTTCTCTGAGTTTTAATACAATGTCAACTTGTCCGCGGTTTTTAACGACCGCGGACTTTTTGTTTGTAAAAACGTTTTGGCTTGCTAAAGCGTCAAATCAAAACCCAAGATATAGACGGTGCGTTATGTGCGACTACACTCTATGGGACTTGACAAGGTGTGTTATAATATTAATTGGAAATTCTTGCGCTTGCAGAAAACCGATGGATTTTTAGGTTATTCCGCACATAAAAATATCTTTCATTTCGTGCATATTTCCGACGGGAGACGCATATTATTCAATACCGCACATTTTATTTACCGCTCCCGAAAAATTTTTAAGGAGAATTATTCTGTGAAGAAAATCAACGTTTTGCTTGTTCTTGCCGTTTTGCTTGTGGCAGTCGTGCCCTTCTATGCGGTAAATACATTCGCAAAGAACGAGTCGTCGGCAACGATCGATCCGGACACGCTGATCACTTATGGCTATCTCCAACAGTTCAAGGAAGAATTGAAGCAGGAGATAATCGACGAGCTTACCGCAAACGGCGGTATTACAGTAACAACGGCTTACGAGGACATTTCGCTGAAACAAGGACAGATAATCATTCTTTCCGCCGACAGCGAGATCATCTATCGCGGCGGCGGCGCTGCCGCTGTCACCTCCTCCAACGATTCCGGGGAGGGTATTACAGATATGTCGGAGAATACCGAGCTTTTCTCGGGCGAATCTCTTGAATACGGACATATCTATTTTGCATCCGAGGGCAGCTCGCGCAGGGCGATACTTGTCACGGGTGACACTGCATATTTCACTGTGAGGGGCTATTATGAGATCGCGTAGCTTGAATCGCCTCCTCTCGCTCGCGCTGGCAATCGTATTCTGCATAAGCGCGTATGCGGCGGCTGTTCCCGCTTCGGCAAAAACAGTCGTATATAACGAGCCCAACGTTCGCGTCGGTATGTACGTAACCACCTCCCTGCTCGATACACGTCATTTTTCGTCGCTCAATCAGTCGGCAAACGGATTTGAGCTCGGATATCTTCAGGGCGAAAGCTTCCGGAAGCTCTTTTCGCTCTCCGAAAAAGCAATTATTATCGTACCCCAGGTGAATTCCCGTTTTGAAAATGGCAAATGCGTTGCCGACGAAAACGGCAATATCGGCGCATACAGCGCAGTCATCGGCAAATTTTCGAGCTATTCGTCGGCATTGTCGGCGGCAAAGAGCAAAAACGGCTTTGTTGCTGTCGTAAACGGCGGTTACGAGGCGCGCGCATATTCCTCGAACAGTGCCGAAGCGGCAAAGAAGGCTTCGGGCGGAAGAAGTGTTGCTTCTCCCTCGGCAAGCAATATCTTTATCCTCTCTTCCGACGGCAAGATAATCGCAAGCATCGAAAACGGCAAGCCGCTTGCGCTCCGTGCACAGAATGGCGGTGCGGTCAATCTTCCGATGCGTCACCGCTCGGGAAGCATCAACTATTACGATTACAGCGGCATTTTTGAATATTCTGTCCGCGACGGACGCTTGTGGATGGAAAATATCATCGGTCTCGAGGATTACACCAAGTGTGTTATGGCAAACGAGATCGGCACGAATTATTCGGTCGAAACGAGAAAGGCGTTTGCCGTGCTCGCAAGAACCGTTCCGCTCTATGCAAAGCACTCAAAGCAGGGATTTGACGTTTGCACCAACTCGGCGTGCTGTCAGGTTTATCACGGACTTTACCGTATGAGCGAGGAAAACAATCAAATCGTCGATGCCACCCGCGGACTTTTCTGCGCATACAAGGGCGCACCGATAATGGTGCTCTACCACAACTCCAACGGCGGCGCAAGCTGTTCTTCGGTTGCGGCTTGGGGCGGCACCGAGGTGCCATATCTCACCACCGTTTTCCAAGAGGAATACGAGGACGGCGACAAGTGGCAGAGAGTATACACCAAGCAGGAATTTTATAAATATCTCACCTCGCGCAACAGCTTCTCGAAGCTTTCCGACGAGGAGATCTCGATGAAGATACTCGAGACCGATCCTTACGGCTCGAGCTATATAACCATTCTTTCGGTAAGCGACGGAAGCGGCAACGTAGTAGAGATCGAAACCAGCGAGGACGTGCGCTCGGCTTGCGGATTCAGCAGTGCGAATTTCGACGTTGAGTTCTCGGCAAAGACAAAAGTGCTCACTTCAAACGGAAACGTCGAGGAGCGCAACGTGACAAGCGTTCTCACCGCAAACGGAATCGAGGAGTTCGACGGCTTCGGCGAGAGCTACAAAACCGTAATGGGCAGCTCGGTAACCCCCGATACAGTTACTGTAAACGGCTCGGGTGTCGGCCACGGTGTCGGATTCTCGGCAACCGGAAGCGAAAAGCTCTCCAAGGACGGTTACAGCTATAAGTATATTCTCGAATTTTTCTTCAACGGCACAACTCTCGAATACGCTCACTGATAACTGTTTATCGAAATAATGCGGAGGAACAAAATGTTCGATGCTTTAAAGGTAAAAAACGATTGTGTCCGCTGGATAAGAGACTTTTTCGAGGAAAACGGAAAGGGCTGTAACGCCGTTATCGGAATCTCCGGCGGAAAGGACAGCTCGGTCGCCGCGGCGCTTTGTGTCGAAGCACTCGGAAAAGAAAGAGTTATCGGCGTGCTTATGCCCAACGGCGTTCAGGAGGATATCGATATGGCATACCGCCTTGTCGAGCATCTCGGAATCGAGCATTATACCGTGAATATCAAGGAAGCGGTCGACGCGGTCGTAAACGCTATTCCAAAATCGCTCCCGCTTTGCGAGCAGTCGAAAGTGAATCTCCCTCCGAGAATCAGAATGTCGACACTTTATGCGGTGTCCCAAAGCCGAAACGGCAGGGTTGTCAACACCTGCAATCTTTCGGAGGATTGGGTCGGATATTCCACCCGCTACGGCGATGCGGCGGGCGATCTTTCGCCGATGTCGTTTCTTACGGTCACCGAGGTAAAGGCGATCGGACATTTGCTCGGTCTGCCCTATGAGCTTGTCGAAAAAACACCTATCGACGGGCTTTGCGGGAAAAGCGACGAGGAAAACCTCGGTTTTTCCTACGAAACTCTCGACAAATACATCAGAACCGGAATCATCGACGATTTGAAAACAAAGGAGATCATCGATAAAAGGCACAAGGCGAATTTGTTCAAGCTGAGCTTTATGCCATGCTTTAAGCCCGAAATTTAAAAGTAAAGAAAATGTTAAAAATGGCGTTTGCGCTTTACAAAGGCGGTTTGCGCGATTATAATAAAGAAAAGCAAAGCTTTGAAAGGAGAAGAGTATGCGTTCGCAAAAGATGAGAATTCTTGCGGTCACGGTAATATCGCTGATAATGGCGTTACTGCGTCTTGTTATCATCACCTTTGAGCTCGAAAAGAACGCCGTCGATACCGACACGTACTATCTCCCCGACACACTCGAGGTAAAAGCCTTTACCGCCGTAACGATATTGTTCGTTCTGGTATTTATCTATTCTGCTTTTACTCTCGGCAAGAAGAAAACAATCAGCTTTTGCCGCTCCTACGGCGCTGTTCCTGCGGGTTCGCTGATTTTGGGCTTTGCACTGATCGGCGCGGGCGTAATATACGTTATGTCGCTTTTGGAAAGAGAGTATATTTTCCCCACAGTTATCGGCGGCTGTGTGCTTGTTTTTACTTTCCTTTCGGCATTTAAATTTCTCTATTCGGGTCTTTTTTACCACAAGGAATGTAAAAAGCAGGAGCTCCACGCTCTCGCGGCGCTTCTTCCCATTTTGCTTTCGACCTTCCGCCTTCTCGGCGATTTTATCCGTTCAAGTGCCGCACCGCTTGCGTCGTCGGGCGCTTACCATATAGTCGGTCTTGTTGCGGTATTGCTCTATTTCCTTTGCGAAGGCAAATCCTACGTATCCGAAACCTCGGCATCGAGCTGTACAGCGTTCGGCTACGTTGCGATCTATTTCTTGTTTGTTTATTCGCTTCCGAATCTTGTTTTGCACTGCTTCGGTACGTTTGTTTTCAACTATTACACCGCGTATTCGATCGTCGATCTCGCGTTGGCAGTCTATATTGCGGTAAAGCTCAGCTCGGCAAAGCTTTGCGAAAAGGAAGAAAGCACAGCGGAAGCGTAACCGTCTTTTTAATAAAAAATAACGCCTTTGAAGGACTCTGAAGGACTCAAAGGCGTTTTTTCTTTGCTTTTATCTTCTTGAAAGTTTGATTTTTGTGTGGTATACTGTGGAAAATGCTTTTCGTCATTTATTGAAAAGGAGAATTTTTATGAACCGTATCAAAAGAATCGTTTCGCTTCTTCTCGTTTCGGCACTGCTCGTTTTCTGCATTCCCGTTTATTCGAGTGCCGCAAGCGCGCTCGACGGCAAGAAGATAATCGCGTTTGGCGACAGCCTCACGCAAGGCACTGTCTGGTGGAACAATCAGGGACTCGATACCTACCCCGACATACTCCAAGATACTTTTTCGGGAGCAGAGATCATCAACGCGGGCGTTCGCGGCGATTCGACCTACAACGCATATCTGCGCTTTGAAAACGACGTGCTTTCAAAAGCCCCCGATATCGCTATTATCTGCTTCGGTATGAACGATCAGGCGTGGGAGGTTCAGTACAACCGCCCTATTCAGACTCTCGACAGATACAGAGTTCAGCTCGTTCATTTTATAAGAGAGCTTCAGACTATCGGCACCGACGTTATCCTCGTTACACCCAATCCCGTATATGAGGAGGCATATAAACCTACCGAATACAACAACTACGAATACGGACTAATGGACGAATACTGTAACGAAATGCGCGAGATCGCGCTTGAATACGGTTGCGGTCTCGTCGATATCAATTATGAGATCACAAAACGCGGTGTATCGACCTACGTCAGCACCGACGGTATCCATCAAACTGTCGAGGGACATAAGCTCTATGCCGACTGTATCGCGAATTATCTCCGCGCGGTTTACGACGGTGTAAACACCGCGAGCGTTACCGTTAATTACAAAAACGAAAACGGCAACCTTATCGGCAGTCAGGACTATATCGGCGCAAGCGGCGCAAATATTATTCTTTCCACCCCTTCGCATCTCGGCTGTAACAGCAAAAGTGACGATATCGCGGTATCGCTTACCGACGGCGCGAGCTACGAAATGATATTTGAAAACGAAATAATTCTTTCCCGCGGCGCGAAATATACCACCACCGCTCCCAACCGCGGAAGCGGCAACGCACACAACGACGACGGCTTGCGCCTTGTCGACGGCATAAAGGGCGGAACCGACCCCGGAACAAGCTTCTATTCGGGCTGGAACAAGACCGAAAGCGGTGTTTTGGAAATTACCATCGACCTCGGCAGCGCAAAGGACTCCAACGTTTACCGACTCTATGCGGCGGGCGGATTCTGGGGAATATCAGCCCCTGCAAAGATGAGCGTCGCCGTTTCGGATGATGCGATCAACTTCAGCGAGGAGCTCGCTGTCTGCACAAAGGCGGAAAAGCTTCACGACGGTAAGGTTATCGACGGATCACAGTCCGTGATGTATACCTTCACCGCAATCTCCGATACCGTCAACACAGCACGCTATATCCGATTTACCGTCACCCCAAGCGGCGGCAATTCGTTCATCTGGATCGACGAGGCAGAGGTTCTCCGCAATCCCGCCGAGGACAAGCCCGTTGTTCCCGAGCCCGAATACACTCTCGGAGACGTTAACGACGACGGAGCGATCAATCAGTACGACTACCTCCTCGTCAAGCGCCACTACTTCGGCACACGTTATCTCACCGATAACGAACTGCTCCCCGCCGACGTCAACTCCGACGGCACAGTAAATCAGTACGACTATATCCTCATCAAGCGCCACTACTTCGGCACTTATACAATAGGCTAATAACGATATTATTACGAGAGGACCTTTTTGCAAAAAGGTCCTCTCGTGCTCTCCCCAAAAACTCTTAAAACAGAATAAAAACAAAAAAGAAAGCCACGTTAAAACAACGTGGCTTTGTTTTTTGAGTTTGAAGTACAAAACACCCTCGCGGTGTGAGCGATACAAATGTTATAACCCTGAAACGCGGGAGGATAAAATTTTTGTCAAACTTTTTTAAAAGTTTGAGCGGGAGGAAAAAGATTTTGTCCGACTTTTTCAAAAGTCGGAGCGTAAGCGATCTATTTTCTCTGCGATGCGGCGTAAAATTCCTCGAAAACGCCTCCGTCAAACGAAGGGTCGCTTTCGCAAAGCTCGGAAATCAGCTCTGCGTTGCCGCCGTTTGCCGCGCTCTTCTTTCCTGCGAGCATTATTTTTATCGAATCGGTCATCTGCTTCACGCTTGCAAGCTTGTTTTCTCTGCCTGCCATATAAGCGCAGACCTGCTTCAGCATTGCCTCGTAGACCTTGCTGCTGTCGATCTTATATGCAAAGCTCGTTTTGCTTGTCATAACGAGCGCGGTGGAGGGCTGCCAGCATTTTTTGCAGATGTGGTAGCAGGCGGAAATTCCGTTTTCGAAAAGAATATAATAGCTGTCGCAATCGGCACCGTTTACCGTGTTTGTGCCGAGGTAACGTGTCGAGATCGGACTGACGTCGCCGACAAAGCCCATAATAGATTCGACCGCGTGGATAGCGTAGTTGAATTCGTCAACACCGACCATAACCGAAATATGAATAATTTCGCCTCTTTCCTCCTCGGGAATGGCAAAAAACGATTCGTGCTCATAGGTATAGCGCATCGCGCTGGTGCCGAGAATCACCTTGCCCTCGGCATCGAGCCGCTCGAACTCGCGGATATCCTTGAGATTGCCGGCGATCGGCTTGTCGATAAATACGGGGATATTTGCTTCGATGAAGGGGAGCGCCTGCTTCAGATGATTGTCCCAATTACAGCTTTGAATAAAGGCAATATCAATATTCTTTGCCATTTCCGAAAGGTCATAATACCTTTTGTCGAGCTTGAATCGCTCGATAAAGCTGTTTACCTCGTCGTCGGTTCTGAATGCGTCGTTATAGATCGCGGTATAACGGCCCTCGTCACCCTTTTCGAGAATTTCCGCGAATGAGGGAGCGTGCGATGTGTCGATGTTAACTGTGCCGATTCTGAACATGATTTTACCCTTTCGTTATTTGTCCTTTTTAATAAGCTTTCCGATAGCGTTCTTTGTTTTCTTAACAGCCTTGCCGGCGCCGTTTTTAATAGTATCTCTCTTTTTTGATTTCGTGCGAAAGGGAGCTCTTTTGCTCGGACCGAGCTCACTGTACGCCATATTCAAAGCCATTTTTGCCGTCATTCTGCGGATCTGTGCACGGCTTCCCGCAAAAACAAAGGTGGTTGCATAGCATTTTTCCTTTGTCGCAACGCCGATGCATACCGTGCCGACAGGCTTTTGACTGCCGTCGTTGGAGGGACCTGCGATTCCGGTCACCGCGACCGCGATATCCGATTCCGCCAGCGCGAGTATTCCCGATGCCATTTCACGCGCGGTCTGCTCCGAAACAGCGCCGTGATTCTTGAGTGTTTCGGGCGAAACATCCAAAAGCTTTGTTTTTGCCTCGTTGGAATAGGTGGTGACAGCCATATTGAAAACCGCGCTTGCACCGGGGGTGTCGGTTATCATTTTGGAGATAAGTCCGCCTGTGCAGGATTCTGCGACGGCGATTTTTTTATCTTGCTTTTTCAGTCTGTTTATAAGTGATTTCATTTACAGCCTCCGTTTAATGTCGTTTTTCGGGGTCGTCAGCCGAGCTTTATAAATCTGTCTGTCGCGAGTGCGCGTTCTACAAGCGCATCTACGTCGAGCTTGGCTTCCTCTTCGAGAATTTCTGCCATATCGGGACGTGTGTCGGGGTGCTTGGGAGTGAATACGGTACAGCAGTCCTCATAGGGAAGTATCGAGGTTTCAAATGTTCCGATCTCGCGTGCGCGGACAACGATCTCCTCCTTGTCGAGCCCGATGCAGGGGCGCAATATCGGAAGCTCGGAAACGGCGTCGGTCACTCCGAGTGCAAGCATCGTCTGACTCGCAACCTGAGCCAAGCTTTCGCCGGTGATAAGACAGCCCGCACCGTACTTTTTCGCTATTTTCGAGGCGCATCTGACCATAAAACGTCTGAGAAGAAGGGTGAAAAGCCTTTCCTTGCAGGTCGAAACGAGAGTTTCCTGAATCTCGGTCAGCGAAACCGAGTGGAGATAGATCTCTCCGCAGTATTCGGTGAGCTTTTCGGCAAGGGTCTGGACCTTCATCGCGGCGGCTTCGCCCGTATAGGGCGGAGTTTCAAAATAAACCGCGTCGATAGCCGCACCGCGCCGCGCGATCATATGACCTGCAACGGGGCTGTCGATACCGCCCGAAAGCATAAGCATCGCTCTGCCCGACGAGCCGACGGGAACACCGCCCGCGCCCTTTTCGCCGTTGCCGTGAATAAACGCTTGGCGGTCGCGGATCTCTATCGTGATAACACGCTCGGGATTGATAACGTCGACCTTCATATCGGGGCGGTTTTCGAGCACGGTTCCGCCGCAGATCGCGCAGATCTCGGGCGATTTCAGCGGAAACTTCTTGTCGCTTCGTTTCGCGTCGCACTTGAACGTCTTTGCGTTGCCGAGCAGAAAATCGACGTTTTCGGCAAGCTTGCTTTGGATATCGTCCATATCCTTTTCGCAAGCGATACCGCGGCAAACGGTTGCAACGCCGAAAACCTTTTTCACCCGCTCGTATGCGGCGTCGATATCCGCATCGTCAGAGGGGGTTATGCAAAGAGTCGATTGCGCGTAATCATAGTAAAATTCGCCCTGAACGTTTTTGAGTGCGCGCTTAACTCGGCTTTCGAGCACCGAGTTGAAATAGCCTCTGTTGAGCCCCTTCAGCACGATTTCGCCGTATTTTAAAAGCAATACTTCCTTCATTGTCTACCTCTTGAGCCTTTTGGCTGTTGTAATAAGCTTTTCCGCAAGCTGACAAACCTCTTCCACGGTATTGTATGCACCGAAGCTGATCCTTACCGTGCCCTCGATTTCTTCCTTTGAGAGCCCGTATGCCGAAAGCGCACCGCTCGGACCCTTTCTTGCCGAGCAGGCACTGCCCGCAGAAATGCAGATATTGTGGAGATTCAGCGCGTTGAGCATAACCTCGCTCCGAACACCCTTTACCGAAACCGAAAGGATCGAATCAATGTGCGTTTTCGGGATATTCAGAGTTATCAAGCCGCTTTCCTCAGAAAGAAGCCCGACTGCTTTGTTGTAAAGACTGCTTATATGCTCGCGGTGCTTTGTAAATTCTCCGCAGGCAACCCCGAACGCCGCGATACCGCCGACGTTTTCGGTCCCCGAGCGAAGCCCGTTTTCCTGACCGCCGCCCAAAATAAACGCGGGCAGCTTGATTCCGCCTTTGCAATACAGCGCGCCGACACCCTTCAGTCCGCCGACCTTGTGCGCCGAAATGCTTGCAAGATCACAGTTTTTCGCGATCTCGCGTATATCTGCCGTTTTTAAAAATCCCTGCACCGCGTCGCAGTGGAATATCGCGCCGCTTCCGCTTCTGTCGATTGCCCGTCTGACAGCGGCAATATCGTATTTTGCGCCGGTTTCGTTGTTGGCAAGCATAATGCTCACAAAAGCCGCACCGTTTTCAAGCTCCTTTTGGAGTGAATCAATATCAAGCTCGCCGCCCTTTGTGGCAATACGGACTATTTCAAATCCGTCCTTTTCGAGCGCTTCGATCGGACGCGCGACAGAAGGGTGCTCGCTGTCGGTGGTGATTATTCTTTTTGATCTCCTTGCGCGGAGCTTTGCCAATCCAAATATCGCTTGGTTGTTGCTTTCGCTTCCGCCGCCGGTGAATATTATCTCCTCGGGCTTGCAGTAAAGCGCCGTAGCGATGCTTTTTCTCGAATTCTCGATAATAGCCTTTGCCTTTATCCCCGCCGAATGAACCGACGACGGATTTCCGTAGACCGAATAAGCCTCTGCCGCCGCTGTCAGCGCACAGTCAAACGGCCTTGCGGTCGCCGCGGAATCAAAATATATCATATCCATAGAAATCTCCTTAAAACCGCAACACTGCGGCTGATTTTATTATATCATAAAGGCGTGACTTGTCAAGGCGGTTGTGCGCCGTGCGCGACATAAAAATTTAAAGATATTTACATATATTTTTATGCAATAGGGGTTTACAATCGGGTTGAAAATATGTATAATTATTATGAATACCGATGCCCGCGCCATTATTGCGGCGAAATAACAAAGCAGACTGTGTTTTTGCAGGACGAGCCGAACTTATCAGCCGGATCTTGTGCGCGTATTCGGGATAAAATATATATCATGGAGGCAAACATGGACCTTTATTTAGCTATCGGTCTTATCGCTGCAGCCGCAATAGTATTTGGCGCGGTCGGCGGGTTTGTCGGCTTTATAGCAAGAAAAAAGTCGGCTGAAAAAACCATCGGCAGTGCGGAAGCAGAAGCGAAAAGGATCGTTGAAGACGCAGTAAAAGCCGCTGAAACGGCAAAAAAAGAAAAGCTTGTAGAAGCCAAGGAAGAAGCGCTCAAGATCAAGAACGATACCGAGCGCGAGCTCAAGGAGAGAAGAAACGACCTTCAGCGCATGGAAAGACGTGCGATCCAGAAGGAAGAAAATCTCGACAAAAAGTATGAAAACCTCGAAAAGAAGGAAGAGGTACTCAACAACAAGATCCGCGAAAACGACGAGCTTCGCGTGAAAGCCGAAGAAATCGTCGCACAGCAGGAGGAAATGCTCCAGAAAATCTCGGGTATGTCCTCTGAAGACGCACGCGCCGTACTTATGGAGCGCGTCGAAACCGAAGCAAGACACGAAATGGCGATGAAGCTGCTTGAGGTCGAGCAGGAATACAAGGACAAAGCAGACGACGAAGCCAAGAACATAATCGCGCTCGCTATCCAGCGTTGCGCGGCAGACAGCGTTGCGGAAGCTACCGTTTCGGTAGTCGACCTTCCCAACGACGAAATGAAGGGCAGAATCATCGGCCGTGAGGGCAGAAATATCCGTGCTATCGAAACGCTCACCGGTGTTGACCTCATTATCGACGATACTCCCGAAGCTATCGCGATCTCGACATTCGATCCGGTTCGCCGCGAGGTTGCGAGAATGACTCTCGAAAAGCTCATCTCCGACGGACGTATCCACCCGTCGAGAATCGAGGAAACGGTTGAAAAGAGCCGCAAGGAAGTCGAAGCCGTTATCAAGAAGGAGGGCGAACAAGCCACCTACGAAACCGGCGTTCACGGCATCAACCCCGAGCTTGTTAAGCTGCTCGGCAGACTTAAATACCGTACAAGCTACGGTCAGAACGTGCTCAAGCACTCTATTGAGGTTGCACATATCGCAGGAATGATCGCTTCCGAGCTCGGCGTTGACGTTGCTCAGGCGAAGCGTGCCGGCCTGCTTCACGATATCGGTAAAGCGATGACTCACGAAATCGACGGCTCCCACGTGCAGATCGGTGTCGATCTTGCGCGTAAGTATAAGGAAAGCCGCGAAATCGTCCACGCTATCGAAGCGCACCACGGCGACGTTGAGCCTCATACTCTCGTTGCTATGATCGTTCAGGCGGCAGACGCTGTTTCGGCGGCACGCCCCGGCGCAAGACGTGAAAATCTCGAAACCTATATCAAGCGTCTCCAGAAGCTCGAAGAAATCGCTACCTCGTTCACCGGCGTTGAAAAGTCCTTTGCTATCCAAGCCGGCAGAGAGGTTCGCATAATGGTCAAGCCCGACGAGGTCAACGACGACGAAATGATCTTTATCGCCCGCGACATCGCCCGCAAGATCGAGGAAGAGCTCGAGTATCCCGGCCAGATCAAGATCAACGTTATCAGGGAAATGCGTCAAGTAGACTACGCAAAATAGTTTTAAGCAGTCATTTCATCCTTTTAAGCAGTCCATAGCGGCGCAGAGCATTTCATTTTGCACGAGAAGCTTCGCTTCGCTCTCGATTAAAATCTCGCGATTTTAATCGGTTTTTGTGAGCGCCGTTCATTCGCATAGGATTCGTGCGCCTCACTTCGTTCGTTGTCCGAATCCTCGGCGCTCTGAGGTATATTTTTCAAGGCGCATGTCCTTGAAAAATATGGATTATTATTGAAGTCGCTCGCGGTCATCATAGGTGGAAAAATCGAACGGGCTCCCCGAAAACATTTATGTTTTGGGGCAAAATGCGTATGTCGCCGATTTTTATGGAATTTTATCTTATGAGTGTGAGCGGAGCGGTTTGCTGTGTGAACACACGGAAATGTAATCAAAATTTTTGCAAATTGGTGTTGTTATGATAAAGATTCTCGCAGTGGGCGACGTATTCGGCACACCGGGTATGGAATTTGTCCGCAAGCATTTACGGAGAATAAAGAATATCGAAAACGCCGATTTGGTTATCGTAAACGGCGAAAACTCGCACGACGGGAGCGGACTCGACAGAAACGATGCGAATCTGCTTTTCGAAAGCGGGGCAGACGTTATCACCGGCGGCAACCATTCCTTCCGCAGATATGCGATATTCGATCTGCTCGAGGAGGAGCAATTTGTTTTGCGGCCGCTGAATTTTCCGCCCGCATCCCCCGGCAACGGCTATTGCATAATACCGGTCAAAAACGGCTTGCGCGCATTGGTTATTTCGGTTTGCGGACAGGTCTTTATGGACCCGATCGATTCACCGTTCACCGCGGTCGAGCGATTGCTCGATGAGGTAAAGGGCAAATACGATTTCGCAATATGCGATTTTCACGGCGAAGCAACGAGCGAAAAGCAGGCGTTTATGCATATCTTCGACGGCAGAATACAAGCTGTTTTCGGAACACACACCCACGTGCAGACCGCCGACGAGCGATTGACCGAGCGCGGAAGCGGATATATAAGCGATATCGGAATGTGCGGCGGCGAGGATTCGATAATCGGTGTCACCTATGAAACGGCGGTGCCGCGATTCACCCGAAACGTACGAATGAAGGGTATCCCGTCGAGCGAAAACGTATGCCTTCGCGGCGCGGTTTTCGAGCTTGATGAAAAAACACTCTATTGCACAAATGTAAAAAGAATAAAATACAGTGAAGGTAATTTGAAATGAATTTTACAAATCTTTTTATGGTTGATGATGCTGCAACACAGCAGCCCGGCGCAGGCAGTCTTTTGACAATGCTTCTCCCCCTCGCGTTGCTCGCGCTTGTTTTCTATTTTATCATCTACCGTCCCCAGAAGAAGCAGGAAAAGGAAACCGCAGATATGCGTAATTCCATCGAGCTCGGCGACGTTATCGTAACTACCGGCGGTATCGTGGCTATGGTCGTTAAGATCACCGAAGATATGCTTCTTGTCGAAACCAGCGGCAACAGAACCAAGATCCAGATTCAGAAATGGGCTGTTTCCTCGGTTATCGAAAAGGCTAACGAGCCCGACGTTAAAGAGGTAAAGGACGCAAAGCGTATGGACAGCGGCGTCAAGATGAAGTCCAAGGAAGACAAGTCCAAAAAGAAGGAAGAAAAATAATTATCGGGGCTGTGAAAACAGCCCCATTATTCACGAAAATAAATAAGGAGAACACCGCAGAATAGGTCGGGATTCAAAAAACGCAACGCTCTGAATGAGGCAAAAACCTCGCGGAGAGCGCGATTTCGAGAACGCTCAAAACGCAACATTCTGAACGAGGGAGAATCCTCGCGGAGAGTACGATCTCGAGAACGCTCATAAAACGCAACTCCTTGAACGAAGGAAAAATCCTCGCGGAGAGGCATTTTTGGAGAACGCTCAAAATGCAACGCTCTGAATGAGGCAAAATCCTCGCGGAGAGTGCGTTTTGCTCAAACCCAACCTACAACGCGGGCACTAAAAAAGAAATGAAGAAGAGTTTGCAGAGAAAATACGCCAAATTGCTTATAAAGCAGGGTGTGAATATCCAGAAGGGACAGCAGCTTAATATCGGCGCGGACGTTGAAGCGGCTGATTTCGTTGCTATTCTTGCCGAGGAGGCTTACCGCGCAGGCGCGGGCAACGTGAGAGTGGATTGGTCGATGACACAGCTTACCAAGCTTTCATACCGTCACCGTACAGTGCGCTCGCTTTGCAACGTGCCCGATTGGCAGGTCGAAAAGGTAAAGAACGATTCCGAGATTTTGCCTGCAAGAATCCGTCTTATCTGTGAGGACCCCGACGGATTGGCGGGAGTTAATCAGGAAAAGGTATCCAAGGCAAGCATCGCAATCTCCAAAAAGGTAAAGCCCTACCGCGACGCGATGGATAACAAGCATCAGTGGCTTGTTTGCGCTATCCCCGGCAAAGCCTGGGCTAAAAAGGTGTTCCCGAACGAAAGAACAAGCGTTGCTGTCGAAAAGCTTTGGGAGGCAATACTCGCGACAGTGCTTTGCGACGAGGAAAACGACGCTATCGCCGCTTGGGACAAGAAGAACGAAAACTTCCGCGAAAAGTGCGATTGGCTCAATGCACAGCAGTTTGATTATCTCCATTACGTTTCGAAAAACGGTACCGACTTCAAGTGCGAGCTTATGAAGGAAAGCGTTTGGTGCGGCGGCGGAGAATATACTCTCTCGGGCACCTTCTACAACCCGAATATGCCCACCGAGGAAATATTTACCACACCCAAAAAGGCAAGCTGCAGCGGCAGACTCGTTTCTTCTATGCCGCTTTCGGCGAGAGGCACTCTTATCGAAAACTTTTATATCGACTTTGAAGACGGCAAAGCGGTTGCTTGGCACGCCGAAAAGGGCGAGGAGGCTTTGGGTAAGATAATCACCACCGACGAGGGCAGCAGAATGCTCGGCGAGCTCGCGCTTGTTCCGAAGGATTCGGCGATCGCAGAGAGCGGACTTCTTTATTACAACACATTGTTCGATGAAAACGCATCCTGCCACGTGGCGCTCGGTATGGGCTATACCGGCTGTGTAAAGGGATTTGAGAATATGACTCTCGACGAGCTTCACGAGCTCGGCGTAAACGATTCGATGATCCACGTCGACTTTATGATCGGAAGCGACGACCTTTGCATCACCGGCTACAAGGACGGCAAGGCGACTCCGATATTTGTCGACGGTAAGTGGGCATAATAGCGATCGGAGTATTCAGAATTAACCGCAGGAAAGGAAAAAAGAAAATGTTGCCTATAGCAATCCAATTATATTCGGTACGTGACGAGGCGCAAAGCGATTTTGAAGCAACGCTTCGGGAATTGAAGGAATACGGATATGAGGGCGTTGAATTTGCGGGGCTTTACGGCAAAGACCCTGCCGAGATCGCGGCTCTTTTAAAGGAGATCGGACTTGTTCCCGTTTCTGCGCATGTTTCGCTTCCCGAGCTTCTTGCCGATACCGACAAGGTGATCAAGGATTACACGACGGTCGGCTGTAAGAATATCGCGATTCCTTGGCTCGCTGCCGAGGACCGTCCCGGCGGAAGCAATTACGATAATTTTGTCAAGACTGTCGAAGCGCTTGGTAAAAAGCTCGCAGCAGCAGGCATCGCGCTGAGCTATCATAACCACGATTTCGAGTTCGAAAGATTGGAAAACGGCAATTTCGGATTCGATAACCTTTACGACACGGTCGATCCCGCACTTTTGAAGATGCAGATGGATACCTGCTGGGTATCGGTTGCGGGTCAAAGCCCGATCCATTACCTCGAAAAATATAAAAATCGCTGTCCTTTGCTTCATTTAAAGGATTATGTCGGCGAAAAGAGCAATAATATGTATGCGCTCATCGGCGTCGACGGCGAGGTAAAGGAAAAAGAGGTAAGAGCTTTTGAATTCCGCCCTGTCGGAAGCGGCGTACAGCGCTTTTTACCGATAATCGAAAAGGCAAAGGAATGCGGTGTCGAGTGGCTTATCGTCGAGCAGGACGAGCCCACACCGAATATGAGCCGCCTCGAATGCGCGAAAGAAAGTATCGAAAATCTTAAAAAGATGATAGAAAACAGATAAGTTTGATAGAAAGGTGACGCGGAAAAAGCCGAAAGAGATTTTGGATCTTGCCGCGGAATTGAAAAAATGAGTGAATGCACACACGATTGCTCTACCTGCAGTGCAAACTGCTCGAGCAGAGAACAAAGCAAGGAAAGTATGATCGAAAAGCTCCGCGAGGGCAGCAAGATCGGCAAGGTTATCGCCGTTGTGAGCGGCAAGGGCGGTGTCGGTAAATCGCTTGTTACCGGCTTGCTCGCGATAAACGCACAGAGAAGCGGTAAAAAGACCTGTATTCTCGACGCGGACATCACCGGCCCCTCGATCCCGAAGATATTCGGCGTGAACAGCGGTGTTTTGAGCGACGGCGAAGCGATGCTTCCCCCCGAAAGCAAGACGGGAATCAAGGTTATGTCGCTTAACCTCCTTCTCCCCAACGAAAGCGATCCTGTCGCTTGGAGAGGCCCGATCATCGCAGGCTGTGTAAAGCAGTTCTGGACCGACGTGAACTGGGGCGAAAACGACGTTATGTATATCGATATGCCTCCCGGAACAGGCGACGTACCGCTTACCGTATTCCAATCGCTTCCCGTTGACGGTATGATAATCGTTACAAGCCCTCAGGACCTTGTTTCGATGATCGTCGGCAAGGCGGTAAGAATGGCAGAGCTTATGAATATTCCGATACTCGGTCTTGTCGAAAACTATTCTTATTTCGAATGTCCCGATTGCAACAAAAAGCACTATATCTACGGCGAGGGCAACGTTGATGCGGTTGCGGCAGACCACGGTATCGAAAAGGTTGCAAAGCTTCCTATCGACCCGAAGCTTGCTCAGCTTTGCGATAAGGGCGAGCTCGAATTCTACGAGGGCACGCTTCTTTCCGAGCTTAATTAAATAATCAAATTAAATAACGGCGAGTCGTTGCGGCTTGCCGTTAATTTTTTGTAAACAGAATCGGAGTCTATTGACATTTGGGGCAAAAGGAATATAATGTTAGGGTACTAACTGTTAGGAGGCTAATTAATGGAGCGTGAAAAGACGATTGGCTTTTGTGCCCGTACTCTTTCGGTCGCGATAAAGCGCGCTGTCGATGCGAGCAAGGCGAGAAGCGGGCTTAACTGCACCGGCACTCACGGCTGGGTGATCGGGTATTTGTATGAAAACCGCAACCGCGACGTTTTCCAGCGCGATATCGAAAAGCAGTTTTCGGTGCGCCGCCCGACAATGACGCAGATATTACAGCTTATGGAGAAAAACGGGCTGATAATCCGCGAGCGCGATGAAAGCGACGCGAGAATGAAAAAGATTCGGCTGACCAAAACCGCGCTTGATATACACGAACAGCACGAAAAGCATATCGAATCATTCGAGAAAGCACTGCGAAAGGGTATAAGCGACGAGGAATTGGAGCAGTTTTTCGACATCATCGGCAGAATGAAGCAAAACGCGGCGCTTGCCGAGGCGGAGCATACTTATATCAGGGAGGAAAACAAAAATGCTTAAAAAGCTTGCACAAAGCATAAAGGGCTATACGAAGCACACTATCCTTTCGCCCTTGCTGATAATGGGCGAGGTGATTATGGAGGTTATAATCCCCGTGCTTATCGCGATGCTTATCAACTGTATCGCTCCGACGGGCGAGGGAGCAGAAGGCGAAACGAACTTTATCGCCGTGTTTTTCCAAAAGCTTATCGGAACACCGAGCGAATCGGGCGATATGAATTATATCTTGCTTATCGGCGGCTCGATAGCGGTTTGTGCGATAATCTCGCTTATCTTCGGCTCGCTCGCGGGCAGAAGTGCGGCTATTGCCAGCACAGGCTTTGCGAAAAATCTGAGAAAGCGTATGTTTGAGCGCATTTCGCATTTTTCGTTCAGAAATATCGACAAATTTTCCTCCTCAAGCCTTGTTACGAGAATGACCACCGACGTCAATCGCTTGCAGGAATCCTTTCATATGATAATACGCACCGCGGTGAGAAGCCCATCGATGATGATATTCTCGCTGATAATGGCGTTTACGATCAATTCAAAGCTCGCGCTTATCTTTTTGGCGGCTGTGCCGGTGCTTGTTGTCGGTCTGACGCTTATAATGACAAAGGCGCATCCGATATTCAAGCGTATGTTCAAGCGCTATGACAAGCTCAACCGCGTCGTTCAGGAAAATCTTCGCGGTATCCGCGTTGTAAAGGCGTTTGTACGCGAGGAAGAGGAGATCAAAAAGTTCAACGAGGTATCGGGCGAGATCAATGAGGATACCGTAAAGGCGGAAAAGATACTTTCTTATAATATGCCGCTTATGCAAATAACGGTTTATGCTTGTATTTTGCTTATCTGCTGGTTCGGCGCAAGCGTTATTGTCAATTACAACGTGTTCGGCATCGGCGAAAAGATGAACACGGGCGAGCTCACCGCGCTTCTGAACTATACGATGCAGATACTTATGAGCTTAATGATGCTTTCGATGATTTTCGTCACCATCGTAATGTCGCGCGCTTCGGCAGAGCGTGTTTGTGAGGTGCTCGATGAGGAAAGCACCATAACCGACCCCGAAAACGCAATCGACGCCGTTGCTGACGGAAGCATCAGGTTTGATAACGTTTCGTTTGCTTACCACGAGGGCAAAAACGTGCTGACCGATATAAGCTTCGATATAAGATCGGGCGAAACGATCGGCATTATCGGCGGTACGGGCAGCGGCAAATCGACGCTTGTTCAGTTGATTCCGCGTCTTTACGACGTAAGCGGAGGCAGTGTGATCGTCGGCGGCAGAGATGTAAGAGAATATGATATTCACACTCTTCGCGATTCTGTTGCTATGGTGCTCCAGAAGAACGTGCTGTTTTCGGGTACGATAAAGGAAAATCTGCGTTGGGGCAACGAAAACGCTACCGACGAGGAAATGAAGGCGGCTTGCATCGCCGCCTGCGCCGACGAGTTTATTTCTACCTTCCCCGACGGCTACGATACCTATATCGAGCAGGGAGGAAGCAACGTTTCGGGCGGACAGAAGCAAAGACTTTGTATTGCTCGTGCTCTGCTTAAAAAGCCGAAAATACTGATTATGGACGACTCGACGAGTGCAGTCGATACCAAAACCGATGCGATGCTCCGCGAAACTATGGCAAACCGTATCCCCGGCACTACAAAGCTGATTATCGCCCAGCGAATTTCTTCGGTGCAGGAGTGCGACAGAATCATTGTTATCGACAACGGCAAAATAAACGGAATCGGTACACACGGCGAGCTTCTCGCAGGAAACGAGATCTACCGCGAGGTATATGAATCACAGATGAAGGGAGATGACAAGGAATGAGCGACGAAAAAAGAGAATCGCGTCCGCAGCAGCAACAAATGCGCCCCGGCAAGGGAGTGCGTATCCCCGGACAAAAGCCCGACGCAAAGACGGTAAAGCGTGTTCTTTCCTATCTTATCGCATATAAATGGCGCTTGCTTGTCGTCGTTCTTTGCATCATTTTCAGTGCATTGGCGGGTGTTTACGGCTCGAAATTCCTTCAAACACTCGTCGACGGCTATATAACACCGCTTATCACGGCAAAAAGCAACGATATGTCGGGGCTTTTAAAGGAAATTCTGGTACTCGCCGCAGTTTACGTGCTCGGCGCGCTTTCGACCTTTGCATACAACAGAATAATGGTTATCGTTTCGCAGTCGGTTTTAAAGGATATCCGCGACACGATGTTTGCAAAGATGCAAAAGCTTCCGATAAAGTATTTCGACACCCACGCATTCGGCGACACGATGAGCCGATACACCAACGATACCGATACGATGCGAATGATGATCTCGCAAAGCCTTCCCCATATCTTCTCGTCGCTTTGTACCGTTATCGCGGTTTTCTTCGCGATGATAACAACAAACCTCTGGCTCACAATATTTGTCGTTATTGCGGCGTTTCTTACGATGCTGCTTGTCAAGTCGATCGGCGGCAAGAGCGGAAAATTCTTCGTGCGGCAGCAGGCTTCTGTCGGTAAGGTAAACGGATATATCGAGGAAATGATAAACGGTCAGAAGGTGGTTCAGGTCTTCTGCCGCGAGGAAAAGACCAAGGCGGAATTCAACAAGCTCAACGACGAGCTTTGCGCCAACGCGCGAAGTGCAAATATTTTTGCAAATATCCTCGGCCCCGTTTCGAACAACCTCGGTCATCTGCAGTATATTCTTGTGGCAACGCTCGGCAGTCTGCTCGTTGTTCTCACCGAAACACTCACTCCCGGCGGACTTGTTGCCTTTCTTCAGCTTTCCAAAAACTTCACCAACCCGATAAATCAGGTCACCCAACAGCTCAACGCGGTTATTATGGCGCTCGCGGGCGCAAAGCGAATTTTTGAGCTTATGGACGAAACTCCCGAATCCGACGAGGGCTACGTGACACTTGTCAACGCGAAATACAACGAAAACGGCGAGCTTGTCGAGGCGGACGGGCGCACGGGTCTTTGGGCTTGGAAGCACCCCCACGGCGACGGAACACTGACCTATACCGAGCTCAAGGGCGACGTAAGAATGTTTGAGGTCGATTTCGGCTACGTCCCCGAAAAGACGGTGCTTCACGACGTAACGCTCTACGCCGAGCCGGGCCAGAAGGTTGCCTTTGTCGGCGCGACGGGCGCGGGCAAGACTACTATAACAAATCTTATCAACCGCTTTTACGATATCGCCGACGGCAAGATCCGCTATGACGGCATAAACATCAACAAGATCAAAAAGGCAGACCTACGCCGCTCGCTCGGTATGGTTCTTCAGGATACTCATTTGTTCACCGGAACGGTTATGGAAAATATCCGCTACGGCAGACTCGATGCGACCGATGAGGAATGTATCGCGGCGGCAAAGCTTGCAAACGCGGATTCGTTTATCACGCTTCTGCCCGACGGCTACGACACTCTCCTCGAGGGCGACGGAAGCGGACTTTCGCAGGGACAAAGACAGCTTCTTGCGATTGCGCGCGCGGCAGTTGCCGACCCGCCCGTTATGATACTTGACGAGGCGACGTCGAGCATAGATACCCGTACCGAATCGATCGTTCAAAAGGGTATGGACAGTCTTATGCACGGCAGAACCGTATTCGTTATCGCCCATCGACTTTCGACTGTTCGCAATTCCGACGTTATTATGGTTCTTTCGGCGGGCAGAATAATCGAGCGCGGCGACCACGAAAAGCTTATCGCCGAAAAGGGACAGTATTATCGGTTGTACACCGGCGCATTTGAGTTGGATTAATTTCAGACCGAGATAAACTCGTTCTTTATAACTTTCAATAAAAAAATCAAGCTTCATTAATTTGAAGCTTGATTTTTTTGATGTGTAAATTTGATTTTATTCCAAAATGTTGCTCGTTACGTACTGAACACCCCAGGAAATAAGCTTTTCGGCAGCTTCCTTGTTGTCAACAGTCCATACGTTGAGCTCGATACCTTCTTCGAGGATATGGCGTACCTTTGCTTCCTCGTCGAGTGCGCCCGACCAGATATCGAGTCCCATCTTGTGCTCCTTGAGCATATCGAGGATCTCCTGCTTGTATTCGCCGGTGAGGAATTGGCAGTGGGATTCGGGGCATACCTTGCGGAGATTTAAGAGATTGTCGAACGAGAAGGAGATGAATATCATCTTTTCGAGGCAATATTCAGCCTTTACGATGTCAACGACTCTCTGCATATTCTCTTCGCTGAAATAGCCCTTGAATTCGAGCACGCAAACCTTGTCATAACGCTTGCAGATACGGAGATAATCCACCATTTCGGGCACGCGCAGATCGACTCTGCCGCGCTTTCCGTCGGTATCGAAAAGCTGAACCGACTGAATGGTTTGAAGAGTGCACTTTTCGGGCTCGACCATATCGCCGCCGCAACGCATTGTATCGTTATCGTGAAGAAGAACGAAATTGCCGTCTGCGGTAACGCGAACGTCGGTTTCGATACCGAAATAGCTTCTGTTGCCTGCCGCAACAAATGCAGACGCGGTGTTTTCTCTTTCAAGTCCCGAAAGACCTCTGTGAGCGACGATCAAAGCATTACCTTTGTTGATCTTAATGGTATCCATTTTAATCCTCCGAATATTGATCTGGAAATTTATATTTGTATTTTGTATGAAATTCGGTTATTTTGCAACGATATTGAAGATTTTATCCTTGATATAGATCTTCTTGATTATCTGCTTGCCGTCGAGCGATGCCATAATCGATTCGTTTTTGGTTATGATATCCCAAACAACGTCTTCCTCTGCACCCGCGGGAATAACGACAACACCCTTGAGCTTGCCGCATACCTGAACAGCGATTTCCTTTTCGTCGTCAACGGTGAGAGCTTCGTCGTATTCGGGCCAAGCCGCTGTCGAGCAGAAGCCGTTTCCGCCCAAAGAAGTCCACATTTCCTCACAGATATGGGGAGCAAACGGCGAAAGAAGCTTTGTAAGCGAGATAAGACTTTCCTTGTCGATAGAGCCGACTTCGTAGATCTCATTCATAAAGCTCATCATCGCCGCGATAGCGGTGTTGAACTTCATACCGTCGATATCGCTTGTGACCTTTTTGATGGTCTTGTGGAGCGAGCGAATCAATTTGTCGTTCTTCGCGCCGAGCATTTCGTCGAGTGCGGCAAAGCGTTCGAGGAATCGCTTGCAGCCTCTTACCGAGCTTTGTGACCAGGGCGCCGCAGATGCGTAGTCACCCATAAAGAGAGTGTAGGTACGCAATACGTCTGCACCGTATTCGTCGACAACGTCGTTGGGGTCGACAACGTTACCCTTGGATTTACTCATCTTTTCGCCGTCGGGGCCGAGAATAAGTCCCTGCGCGGTACGCTTTGCATAGGGCTCTGCGACGGGAACGAGTCCGAGATCGTAGAGGAATTTATGCCAGAAGCGCGAATAGATCATATGGCGTGTTACGTGCTCCATACCGCCGTTGTACCAGTCGATAGGAAGCCAATATTTGAGCTTTTCCTCGCTTGCGAAGCAGTCTTCGTTGTGGGGATCGCAGTATCTGAGGAAGTACCACGATGAGCCTGCCCACTGGGGCATGGTGTCGGTTTCGCGCCTTGCATCGCCGCCGCACTTCGGGCACTTGCAGTTTACATAGGAGTCGATTCTCGCCAAGGGCGATTCGCCGCCCTGACCGGGAGCGAATTCGTCCATATCGGGCAGTCTCAAGGGGAGCTCCTCATAGGGAACGGCAACCATACCGCATTTTTCGCAGTGAACTATCGGAATAGGCTCGCCCCAATATCTTTGACGGTTGAACGCCCAGTCCTTCATCTTGTACTGAACGCCGCCCTCGCCGCAGCCGAGCGCTTGGAGCTCGTCGATTGCTTTGCGGATAGAGTCCTTTTTATTGCTGTATCCGTTGAGGAAGCCGGAATTGATCATTTCGCCGTCGCCGGTGTATGCCTCCTCCTCGATATTGCCGCCCTTGATAACCTCGATAATATCGATGCCGAACTTCTTTGCAAATTCCCAGTCGCGCTGATCGTGCGCGGGAACAGCCATTATCGCACCGGTGCCGTAGCCCATCATTACGTAGTCGGCAATATAAATAGGAATTTCCTTGTTGTTTACGGGGTTGATCGCGGTGAGACCGTCGAGACGGACGCCCGTCTTTTCCTTGACAAGCTGTGTACGCTCAAATTCGGTCTTCTTTGCACATTCTGCGCGGTAATTTTCGACCTCCGCCATATTCGCGATGCTTTCGGAATATTTGTCGATAAGCGGATGCTCGGGCGCCATAACCATAAAGGTAACGCCGAATAGAGTGTCGGGTCTTGTGGTGTAGATGCGGAGCTTATCCTCCTTGCCGTTGAGCGCAAACTGAACGAACGCACCCTCGGATTTACCTATCCAGTTGACCTGCTGTTGCTTTATGTTCGGGAGATAATCGACCTCTTCAAGTCCGGTTAAGAGCTTGTCGGCGTACTCGGTAATACGTAAATACCAAACGTCCTTGGACTTTTGAACGATATCGCTGTGGCAGATATCGCATTTGCCGCCCTGCGAGTCCTCGTTCGAGAGAACGACCTTACATTCGGGGCAGTAGTTGACAAGCGCGGTGTCGCGGAAAACAAGACCCTGCTCAAACATTTTGAGGAATATCCACTGTGTCCACTTGTAATAGTCGACGTCGGTGGTGTCGACAACTCTCGACCAGTCGAAAGCAAAGCCGACGCGCTTTAATTGGCTTGTGAACTTTTCGATATTTTTGTCGGTAACTGCTCTCGGGTGCATACCGGTTTTGATAGCGTAGTTTTCGGTGGGAAGACCAAATGCGTCAAATCCCATGGGGAACATAACGTTGTAGCCCTCCATACGCTTCTTGCGGGAGATAACCTCCAATCCCGAATAAGCCTTGATATGTCCGACGTGCATACCTGCTCCGCTGGGGTAGGGGAATTCGACAAGCGCGAAGAATTTGGGCTTTTCGCTGCCCTTTTCGCCGGGATCTGCGGCGTTGAATATCTTCGCCTCGTCCCATTTATCCTGCCATTTCTTTTCGATACTCTTAAAATCGTGTCTCATTATTCTTCATTTCCTCCGATTTTTATCTGAGTTCCGCTCCAAAGTCTTTCGAGCTTGTAAAAATCACGCGCCTGCGAGGTAAATATATGAATTACAACACAGCCGTAGTCGAGTAACGTCCAAGCGTTGCCCGATGCACCCTCGATATGACTCGGCTCAACAGCAAGCTCCTCCTTGAGCTTGAATTCGACTTCGTCTGCAAGTGCGCGTACGTGGGTGTTTGACGTACCGGTTGCAAGCACAAAGTAATCGGCAAGCACTGTCTGGTCGCCGACCTCGAGCAGAGTAACGTCAAGTCCTTTTTTGTTGTCAAGCGTTGTTACCGCAAGCTCTGCAATCGCCCTTGCGGCTTCCTTTTGCATAATATCGTCTTTCATGGTTTTATCCTTTCAATACGGTCAGCCGAAGCACAATGCTTTTGCTAAACGTTAAGCAGGTTTATGTAGTAATTTCTTGCCTCGAAGGTCGATACGTTGATGGTTTTTTCATCTGCGATAAGATGCTTTATCGTCGTATCAAACGAGCGGACGAGGGTTTTTGTGAGCGCGATAGCTTTGTTGCGCTCCTTTTTCATCGCCTTTAAATAAAATTCGCGAAGCTTGATACAGCTCGGGTCGTCGCGGAATTCCTCGATATAGTCGGCAAGGTAGATAACTATTTCAAACGGAGTCATCGCGGCTCTGCCCGTTGTGTGCCAATATATAGCCGAGCAGGCTTCCGTCGGGAGCATAAAACGGTCCCTTGCGATAATTGCCGCGGTTTTTGAATGTAAAAGCTTGGGGTTGTTTTTTTCGTCGTCGGTCAGCTCGATTCGGTAAAGCTCGCAAAGCTCAAGCTGGCGCTCAACGCTGTATTCCTTGGTGAAATCGTGCATAAGCGCGGCAAGCTCGACAGTTTTCAGATCGAGCGCGGGAAAGTGTGCCTTTGCAAGCTCCTTAGCCATATCGGCAACGCCGAAGGTATGCTTCAATCTGCGCTCGGAAAGATTCATAGCCGAAATAATAGCGTTTGCATCTGTCATTTTCGGTAAAGCCCCCGTTCTTCAATATATTCGTAAACCGCTTTCGGTAAAAGCTGTGAATTGTTGCTTCCTCGGAACTCGGTCGACGATGCGCTTATTCTTTCGTTTTCAAGCAGTAAAAACCGCTTCCCCGAAATTCGATAAAGCCGTTCCAACGGTTCGGAAATATCTATATTTCCGCGGCAGGCGACTATCGGAGTGACGTTGTCGGTGATATAACGCCAATCCTTCCATTTGTCGAACCTGTCGACCCAATCGTCACCGATAAGCAAAAGCAGCTCGCTTTCGGGATGCATATCCTTCAGCTCGGCGACGGTTTCGCAGGTGTAGCTCATTCCGCCGCGTTTGATTTCGGTGTCGTTCACAATAGCCTTTTCAATATCGGCAAATGCGAGCTTCAGCATATTCAGTCTGTCTTGTCCGCTCACACCGTAGGATTCCTTTATCGGCGGTATGTTATTCGGGATAACGTAGAGAATATCGAGCATAAACTGTTCGATAAAAGCCTTTGCGATATTCACGTGACCGAGATGAACGGGATTGAACGTCCCGCCGAAGATCCCGATTTTAGTCTTCCTCATCCCAGTTGTGCCATACCTCTGTAACGTCGTCGTTGTCCTCCAACGCTTCGAGCAGGCGGTTCATCATCTTTATCTGATCCTCGTCGTCAAGACGAACGTAGTTTGCGGGAATTTTTTCGGGGTCTGCCGATTCAACGGTGTAGCCCTTTGCCTCGAGTGCCTCGCGGACAGCCGAAAGCTCGCTCACGTCGGTAAATACCTCGCCGTGTCCGTCCTCGCTGGTGAAATCGAGTGCGCCTGCATCGAGTGCCGCTTCCATAAAGTCGTCCTCGTCGTTCACGCCCGAAACGACAACAACACCCTTTTCGGCGAACATATAGGATACACAGCCCGAGGTGCCCAAATTTCCGCCGAACTTGTCGAAATAGTGGCGGACGTCGCCTGCGGTACGGTTGCGGTTGTCGGTAGCCGCTTCAACGATAACTGCAACTCCGCCGGGACCGTAGCCCTCATAGGTGATGACCTCGTACTGAACGCTGTCTGCACCCGAAGCCTTTTTGATAACTCTGTCGATGTTATCGTTGGGCACGTTCAGACTCTTCGCCTTTGCGATAAGGTCGCGCAGACGGGTATTCGAGGCGGGCTCGGGACCGCCGTCGCGTACTGCAATAGCGATCTCCTTACCGATCTTTGTAAATACCTTTGCGCGCTGTGCGTCGGTCTTTTCCTTTTTGTGCATTATATTTTTCCATTTGGAATGTCCGGACATATCTTTTACTCCTTAATATAGTGAATAGTTTATGATGAATAGGTTGATTTTTGTGATTGAAGATTAAATCTCCTCGGTTCTCTTCATACCGAGAATATCAAGGCATCTGCCGAGAATGTTTCTTACCGCGCTTGTGAGCGCAAGACGGAACTGTTCGGTCTCGCCGCCCGAGCCTAAGATACGGCAGTTGTGGTAGAATTGGTTGAACAATGTGCAGACGTTGAGCGCAAAGCGCGAAATATGGCTGGGCTCATAATCGTTTGCGGCACGCTTTACCGTTTCTTCAAATTCGCAAAGCTTGCGGATAAGCTCGGTTTCGGTTGCTTCGGGGGTGTAGCCGTCATAACCGCCGGCTGAGTTTCCTCTGCGGAGCACGCTTGCCGCACGTGCATAGGTGTATTGGACATAGGGACCGGTGTTGCCCTCAAAGGAGAGTGTTCCCTCCCAGGTGAAGTTGGTGTCCTTTATACGACTGCTCGAGAGTGCGCTGAATACCACCGCGCCGATACCGACCGCTTCGGATATCCATTCCTTGTTTTCGTGTGCGACGTTCTTTTCCTCGATAATCGCTCTTGCCTTTGCAACCGCTTCGTCAAATACGTCGTTGAGAAGAATGATGTTGCCGGTACGCGAAGCAAGCTTTTCACCGCCGAAGCTCATCGTGCCGTAGGGGATATGAACAAGATCCTTTGCCCATTCCTTGCCCATCATTTCGGTAACCTTGAACCACTGTGCGAAGTGGAGCGATTGACCTGCGCTGGTGACGTATGCACATTTATCGAACTTGTAGGTGTTGTAGCGGTAGTTTGCCGCCGCGATATCACGGGTGGGGTAGAGTGTACTGCCGTCGCGCTTCAAAATAAGCGCGGGTGGCATATTGTATTCCGAAAGGTCGACTATCGATGCGCCGTCGTCGATCTTCAAAAGCTCTTTTTCGCGGAGCTCGTCGACGATCGCGGGCATTTTGTCGGTGTAAAGGCTTTCGCCGTCCCAAACGTCAAAGTCGATTCCGAGTCTTTCATAGGTCTTTGTATACTCACGCAGAGAAATATCCTTGAAAAGCTGCCAGATCTCGAGATATTCCTCGTTGCCGTTTTCTAATTCGCGGAATGCGGCACGTGCCTGATCGTTGAGAGAGGGGTCCTTTTCGGCTTCCTTGCCGAAGAGCACGTAGATACGCTCGAGCTCCTTGATACCCTCGGATTCGAGCTTTTCGCGGCTCGACCATTTTTTATAAGCAACGATCTGCTTGCCGTTCTGAGTGCCCCAGTCGCCGAGATAGTTCAGTGCGACGGTGTTGTAGCCGCAGAATTTATAAATATTGCGTACCGCGTTGCCGATAACGGTCGTGCCGAGGTGGCCGAGGTGGAATCGCTTTGCGATGTTGGGGGAGGAAAAGTCGAGCACTATCGTTTTTCCCGCGCCTGTTTCGGCAAGCTTGCTGTAATCGTCCTTCAGCAATTCCGAAAGGTCGTTTTTGTATTTATCACTGCCAAAGAAAAAGTTGAGATAACCGCCGACAGCCTCGACCCGCTCGAGTCCTTCGACCGATTCAAAGCTCAAAGCAAGCTCGCTTGCGATACCGTCGGGACGGCAGCGGAGCGTTTTCGAGAGCTTGAAGCAGGGCAACGCAAGGTCGCCGAGCTTGGAATCGGCAGGAGTTTCCAAAAGCAATACAGCTTCCTCGGGGGAAAGGCTTGCGCCCTTCGAGGCGACATATTCACTTACCTTTTCGCATATTGTGGTCTTGATATCACTCATATTTATTCTCTGCTTTCTATGCGGAGCAAAAAAGCACCGCAAGGTTTATAAATTATTAAAATATAATACCATATAAACGTCCGAAAATCAAGACTGTGACAAGGATTTACTTCCTTAATGATATGATTTTTCGGCAAACAAGGGGGATATTATGCTTGTTCACATCGTTAGCAGGGGCGAAACTCTGTTTTCAATCGCGGAAAGGTACGGCGTCGATGAATCTATCCTTGCCTTCAACAACGATATTTCCGACCCGCTCAGACTACCCGTCGGACAGCCGATCGCGGTTGCGGTACCGACCGTCACCCACACCGTTTCGCTTGGCGAAACGCTTTCTTCGATCGCCTCGTGCTATGGCGTAAGCATCGAAACGATTTACAAAAACAATCTCTTTCTCAACGGGAGCGACAAGATCAATATCGGTCAGCTTTTGTATATCGTCATCGAGCGAGCTCCGCTGGGTGAGTTTGCGACGGGAGGATATGCATATCCGTTTGTCGGAAAACAGCTTCTTTCGAGAGCTCTGCCGCTTATGGCGGCGCTTATGCCGTTTACCTACGGCTTCAAGCCCGACGGGAGCCTTATCCCGCCCGACGACGAGGAAATGATCGGTCTTGCGAAGCAATACCGAAGCGAGCCGATAATGCACCTTTCCACCCTCGACGAAAACGACGTTTTTTCGGTCGAGCTCGCAAAAATGCTTTTTGACTCGCCGTTGCTTCAGCAATCTCTGCTCGATTCGGTTATCGCAAATATGCAGAGCAAGGGCTACACCTCGTTAGACGTCGATTTTGAATTCATCGGCGGTGAAAACGCGAATAAATACGCCGAGTTTATAAGATATTGCAAATCAAGGCTTTCGCCGTACGGATACGGGGTGATGACCGCGCTTGCACCCAAAACGAGCGATAATCAGCCCGGCGCGCTCTACGAGGGGCACGATTACGCACTGCTCGGCGAGGCGGCGGACGCGGTACTGCTTATGACTTATGAGTGGGGCTATACCTATGGGCCTCCGATGGCGGTTTCGCCGATAAAGCCGGTTGCCGACGTGGTCGATTATGCGCTTACACGGATTCCGAGAGAAAAGATTTTGCTCGGAATATCGAATTACGGCTACGACTTTATTTTGCCCTACGTTCAGGGTGTTTCGCGCGCGACCTCGGTTTCGACAAGGCGCGCCTTTGATCTTGCCTCAAATTACGGCGCGGAGATATTTTTCGATTCCGTCGCGCTCGCGCCCTATTTCGATTATACCGAAAACGGAAATGTCCACCGCGTCTGGTTCGAGGACGTCCGCTCGATAAGCGCACGGCTCAATCTTATGGCGGATAGAGGGCTGCGCGGGGCGCTTTGGTGGAATCTGAACCGCGAAAACAATCAAAGCCTTGTCGCCATAAACAGCCTGATTGATATAAAAAGCCTCGATTTGTACTCAAATAATCAATAAAACCTATTTTTCTTCGCTTTCGGACCAAAAGAACAAAAGAATTTTCAGCGTTCCTTTCGGATTTTTCATTTTCGCTTTCGGACTCGCAAAAGCGGTAAAACAACTCAAAAAAATCGGTTTCGCTTCGACAAAATGCAGTTTTGGATTGCGGTTATAATGTAATCCCAATAAAAAACGAACGGAATGTTGAAAATGTATCTGACAAGTGTAAAGAAATTCGCATCGACCAACAAAAAGAATATTTGCTTTGCGCTTTTTGCGCTTCTGCTCGGACTGTCGCCGCTTGCAAACGGGGTGCTTCCTTTCGGCTGTGCCCTGCTTTGCGCTATCCCGAAAAAGCATCGGAAAGGGGTGTTTGCGGGGGTGCTTCTGTCGTCGTTTTTCGACAAAAGCGTCCTTCTTTCGCTGTTTTGCGCCGTCTATCTTTTTGCCGTGCTGAACGCAAAGGAGAAAAACGGCGGTGTGCATCTCTATACCCGAATCCTGCTTTCGTTTTCGGTGAGCGCACTGCGATGTGCCTATCTTGCTGTGCAGGGGATCGAGGGTATGTCGGACATTTTTGCACTGCTCGCCGCGATCATAGCCTATCCCGCGTTTACCTATGCCTTTATCGGCTTTTTCGATAAGAAAAGAGAGCTTCACCGCAAGCGGTACGAAATGTCCCTGCTCGCGTTTGCATTTGCGATAACGATGTTTTTCGCCGAGCTCGATATCAACGGAGTGCCGACCTCGTTTGCCGTCGGCGCACTCTTTACTCTTTGCGCGGCGAGAAAGGGCGGGTTTGCCTTTGGGGGAGCCTGCGGCGTGCTTTGCGGATTGGTTTCGGGCGGGGCGGCGACGGGCGCGCTCGGAGTGCTCGGAATGTCCTACGGTCTGCTTGCGTCCGAGATCGAGCCGCTTGCGCTCGTGCTGTCGTTTATGCTTGCGGTCTGCGGTTATTTTTATCTTGCGGGAGTAAGCGGTGTCGCCGTGGCGATGATTATGCTTGTCGCGGTGTTTTCGGTATTTATTCCGATAAGAAAGCATCTCCCGATAAACGTGACCGTTTCGGGCGCTTTCGCCGAGCGCCGTGCCCACGACCGCCGTCTTTCGCGCTATGCCGCGGCGTTTTCCTCGCTGTCGTCGCTTTTTTATACCGTTTCCGACACCACGCGCGAGGTTGGGATAACCGAGCTGAACCGCGATATCGTTTCGGCGGTGGACAACCATTGCTCGCGTTGCGGCGGCTGTGAGCTCGACAAAAGCGAGATAAGCAACTTTTTCACAAGCGAGATAAGACGAAGCGGTGTCGCCGCTTATTCGCGCATACCCTCCCATATAACCTTGCGCTGTCCCAATGCGTTTGCAATCGCGCGTGACGTGAACAATTTGCCCGAAATGCGCCGCCGCGGAGGCGAAAAGGGATTGAAGCAGATGGCAGACGAATATTCCGCCTTTTCCTCGATACTTATCGACGCCGCAAAAAAGCAGGAGGCACGCATAACCGATGATAAATCACTCGCCCAACAGCTCAAGCACGAGCTTGCCGATATCGGTGTTTCCTGCGACGGAGTGAGAATTATCGGCGAAAGACTGCGCGAGATAACTGTTTTCGGAGTAAAGCCCGAAAAAATCACCGCTTCGCCAAATGAGATCGCACAAGCCGTTTCAAAAACAGTCGGCACTGCGGTTTCGCCGCCCGAGCTTTTGCTCCACGACGAATATACTCTGATGAAGCTGAAATCGGTGCCGACAATAAGAGTCGAATGCGCCAAGCTTTCCGAGGCGAAAAACGGCGAGACTGTCTGCGGCGATACCGTGAGCACCTTTGAAAACGACGAAAAGTATTTTTACTGCCTTGTTTCCGACGGAATGGGAAGCGGACGCGATGCCGCGCTGACAAGCAGGCTTTCGGCAATAATGCTCGAAAAGCTGCTTTCTGTCGGTGCGGAAAAGGAAAGCGCGCTGAAGCTTTTGAACAAGGCGCTCGTCGAAAAGCAGGAGGAGGTTTTTGCCACGGTCGACCTTATCGAGATCGACCGCGTGCTTTCGAGAGCAACTCTTATAAAGGTTGGCGCCGCCCCGACGGTTATCATACGCAACGGAAGGGCAAGGCTTATCGAATCGCGCACGCCGCCAGCGGGAATAATGCGCAACGTAATTGCCGACAAAAAGCATTTCACGCTTGAAAGAGGCGATATGATAGCTATGTTCAGCGACGGGATTCTGCAAACCGGAAGCGAAAACTCTCTCTTTGCCGACGGAGAACTCCCGCCGATGCCGAGTGCGCGGGCGCTCGCTGCCGAAATACTCCGCAGAGCAAGGGAAAGCCATCAAACGAGCGACGATATGTCGGTCTGCGTGCTGAGGATAGTCTGAGCCGTTGACAATATATCGGTTTTGCGTATAATAATAACCGAGGCGGTCAATTAATCGCCTCGGGGAGTTGAATTTATATGTATTTTGTTCTTGCTCTTGCGGCTTTCCTTGTCGCGCTGTATTTTTATTTCTATATCAGGCAGATATTTGAATTTTTCGGTGCCGACGTCAAAAAGCTTCATATCCGTATCATCGTCGCGGTTATTGCGGCGCTTTTCGGTGCGGCGGCGTTCAAGCCGTTCGGATTTTTGCTTGTTGCCGTGCTTCATATTATGCTCATTTCGGCACTGCTTCGGCTTGTGAATTATATTGTCAAGCGTATCGCTCGGGAGCGGTACGACGGCTTTAAGCTTTATAACCGCATCTATAAAAGCGGCGCGGCGGTATTGATTATTTTTGCAATAATTATGACCGCGGGCTATATCAATCTCCACAATATCGTTTCCACCGAATACACGGTATATACCGACAAAAATATCCGCGATAACGGCTACCGCGTCGTTCTCATTTCCGACGTTCACTTCGGCGTATCCGTCGATTATGATGAGCTTAGCCGAATCTGCTCTGAAATAAGCGGAAAAGAGCCCGATATAGTGATACTTTGCGGCGATATTGTCGACAACAATACCACGCGCGGCGAAATGCTTCAGGTATTCAAGGCATTCGGAGGAATAAAAAGCGAGCTCGGCATCTTTTACGTTCACGGCAATCACGATCGCCCGTTTGGATTCGCGGGATTTGAAAGCGGGTTTTCGGAATCCGAGCTTTGCGAAGCTATTGAAAGCAACGGAATCGTTATATTACAGGACGAGATCTGCTCTCCGAACGACGAGATAATTCTTGTCGGACGCGAGGACAGGAGCGCCCGCTCGCGCAAATCTGTTGCCGATCTGCTCAAAGGTGCCGACACCGACAAGCTGATAATCACTCTCGACCACCAGCCGCGCGAATATGATTTGACCGCGGCAAGCGCGACCGATATCGTGCTTTCGGGCCACACCCACGGCGGACAGATATGGCCGCTGAAGCAGGTTCAGGAAATATTCAAAATGAACGACAAGGTCTACGGTCACGGGTATCTCGACGACGACACTCAGTATATCGTTTCCTCGGGGCTTGCCGGCTGGGCATATCCGATAAAGACCGCTTCTCCCGCCGAATACGTGGTTATAGATATTTCGGAGGGCAGAGAATGAAAAGAATAATGTTTGTCTGCCACGGCAATATCTGCCGTTCGCCGATGGCGGAGTTTATTTTCAAAAAGCTGATTGCCGAGAGGGGATTGCAAAACGAATTCGTTATCGCTTCGAGCGCGACAAGCACCGAGGAAATATCCTTCGGCGGTATCGGCAACCCCGTCTATCCGCCCGCGAGAGAGGAACTGAAATCGCACGGAATCGATTGTGCGGGCAAGCGTGCCACACAGCTAAAGCGCTCGGACTACGAAAAATACGACCTTTTTGTCGGTATGGATTCGCGTAATATCCGCAATATGCACCAAATACTCGGCGGTGACAAAGAGGGAAAAATTCGCAAGCTTATGGATTACACCGAGCGCAAGGGCGACGTTGCGGACCCGTGGTATTCCGACCGCTTCGATATCGCCTACCGCGATATTTACGATGGCTGTCTGGCGCTTCTTGACAATTTGACCGGCTGAAACCCAATAAAAAACTGCGCTTTCCGTTAAATGCGGGAAGCGCAGCTTGTTTTTTATTGTTTATCTTTGCTTTCGGAGATTTTTTGAATACTGTCCTTGTTGGCTTCTGCCTTCAGCGCCCTTGTCCATTCCGACCAAGCAACGTTTTCCTCGCCGTAGCGCAGGTTTTCCTCGTATTCGAGCGGTATCCAGGTCGAAATATCCGATTCGTTGTGCGCGATTACAGCTTCCATATTGTCGAGCGCCTTGAAAAGCTTTGCTTCGTCTGTTTCGAGCTTTTCCATCTCGTCAAAGAGCGAGGAAAATTCGGCTCTGTATCCGTCGGGAAGCATCGAAAGGATACGGTCGACAGCCTTGTCCTCGATCTGCTCCTGATCCTCGGTTTTGTAAAACGCGGGGATATCGCCGGTAATCGCCTCGCCGAAATCGTGAATAAGACACATTTTTACAACTCGGTCGATGTCAAGGCTCGGGTATTCGTCCTTACAAAGCATCGCCATTACCGCCAATCGCCAGGAATGCTCGGCAACGCTTTCCCTTCTTCCGCTTGTGGTGTAACAATGCCTTGTGGTGCATTTGAGCTTTTCGATAATCTTCAAAAAATCAATCAGCTCGCGCGGCTTCATATATCTTCCTCCGCTTCCAACAAAAATGATACGGGGCGGAATCCGTCGTCACAGGAGACCAACGCGGAATAAGGGTTTTTCATCCAGCCGTCGAAAAAATTGCCTTTTCCGTTTGCAAGCACGGTCACGTAGCTCTCGATACAGCGCCATGCGTTCGAGCAAAATCGTTCGGGCTTCTTTCCTTCCTCGGAATAAAAAATCTCGCCAACCGTCATTTCACAAGGGTTTTCCAACGGGTTTTCGTATATTTCGCAAAGATCCTCGTAAACGGTGCGTCGTAATACCGTTATACGTACTTTTTTCATTCCTGTTCTTCGCTGTTTTCCTCGGAAGCTTCTTCCGCGGTTTCTTCGACAGCTTCTTCGACATCTTCTTCGGGAGTGTCTTCAACAACCGGCTCGGTAGAAACGGGGGTATAAGCTTCGGGAGTGGGATAGCTTACGTAGGAGATCTCAGCCTCTGCAGCGGGCTCGGTTTCCTTGCTCTTGCGGACGATAAAGAACGCGAGCAAGCCGCCGAGAACTACAAACGCGATACCCATAATAAGCTTTGTGGTATTCTTGTTGCCGATAAATTCCTCGTAGTTTTCGTTGCCGTCGCAAACATAGCCGAAGTGTGCCTGGAGACACTGCATACCCTCAAGCTCGGTAGCAAGAATGGGCTTGTACTGCTCGTAGCATTCGTCGTAATAATCCTTGATGGTGGATTCGCGGATATCGCTTCTGTATTCGAGATAGCAGTTAAGCACGAAATCGCCGATCTCAGCGGTTTCGTCCATCATATAATCATATGCCTTGTCGTAGATATCGTCGCTCTTTGCAACGGGAACCGAAACGATAACCGAATTCACATTTACGTCGCCGAAAGCGCACATAAGATAGAGAGTGTCGTAATTCTCGGTGTTTTCGTTACCGTAGGTAGCATAGCAGTCGATAACGAGAAGGGTGTCGAACTTGTAGCTTTTGCCCTTTTCAAAGTCGGTATAAGCAAGCGAGGAAGCATTTGCGGGAGCTTCGGGCTTGGAGAACGAGGTTGCAACGAATGCAACGCCCAAAATGATAAGAATTGCCGCGCCGATAAGCGCAACGATTTTTGTAGCCTTTGTCATAATAATACCTCACAGATAAATTTTAATCATTTTAACATAATAATAAGACATTGTCAATAAAAACAGTTTTTATAAACGCTCGGTTGAGTTTTGATTTAAAGCGCGTTTTAGACTTTAATACAAATAAAAATCCTTTATTTTGCTTTTGTATAAATCTATTCGCGCTCTTTGCTTTTTCAAAAACAGCCTAATATCGAAATCGTCCTTGCGCCAATCGTCACAGCCTAAAAGCAGGTCGGCGAAATACGGTTCGCCCTCCTTGTGAGGCGGCAGGAATCTGAAATCCTTGTGTGTACGGCGAATGAGCTCGAAAAGGCAGAGCGCCGTTTCAAACGGCAAAAATTCTCTTGCGTCGCTCATCAAAAGCTTTATTCCGTTGCATTTGATGCCGGAATATTTTGAAAACGTCGGAACAAATTCTTCGCTGCGGAAGGAAACTCCCGAAAATCCTTGCGAACTCATCTCGCTTGCGATTTTTTCGGCATCGAGCCAGGGCGCGCCGATGAGCTCAAACGGGGAAATTGTCCCTCTGCCCTCCGAAAGATTCGTTCCCTCGGCAAGACAGGTGCCGATATAGTAAAAGCAGGTGTTCGCGCTTTTTATATTCGGGGAGGGGGATATCCAATCAAGGTCGGTATCGGCAAAAAGCATATCGCGCTCCCAGCCATCGAGCTTTACTATTGTCAGATCACAGCCGATTCCTTCGGTCTCGTTTATATATCGGGCATATTCGCCGACGGTGAGATTGTGGCGGGTCGCCGTTTCGTATCTGCCGACAAACGATGAAAACCGCGCTTCGAGCACGCTCCCCTCGGGGCGCACGGCGCCGATCGGGTTGATTCTGTCGAAAACGATCATTTTCCTGCCCGCCGCGGCACAATCCTCCATCGCATAGGCAAGCGTGCTTGTATAGGTATAAAACCGCGCGCCGACGTCCTGAATATCAAACGCGACGGCATCGAGCGATTCGAGCACTTGGCGCGGAATGTGCACGTCGCCGCCGTAAAGGCTGTATATCGGAACACCGGTTACACTGTCTGTTGAGCTGTCGATATGCTCGCCCGCCTGCTTGAAATCGCGCACACCGTGCTCGGGTGCGAGCAAGCAGCAGAGAAGCTTGTTTTTGTAAAGCAGATCGATAGTCGAGCGTCCGCTTTTGTCGACACCGGTCTGGTTGGTTATCAGTCCGATCCTTGCGCCCGATATTTCGGGCAATATCTCGTCCAAACGGTCGATTCCGTTTCGTATAATCGCTTTTTTCATATCATTCACCGAAAACCGCCTTGTGAAACTCGTTGCGTATTGCGAATAATCCGCGATTGTCGCGCGTCGGGTGCACACGGTTGGTCAGAAGTATTGCAAAAACTCCGCTTTCGCGGTGTACGTATATCGACGTCCCGGTAAATCCGTTGTGTCCGTATCGCTTTCCGACGATCTGGAACCCAAGTCCGCGGTGCTCGTTGAAGCTCGGCGTGAGGTCGGTTACCGCATAATCGAAAAGCTCCGTACTTATAAATCCTTCGCCGCGCATCGAGAGCATTCTTGCAAATCGGATACAGTCGTCAAGATCGCAAAACAGTCCCGCGTTGCCGGCAACGCCGTTTAGAAATCGGGCGTTTTCGTCGTGGACTTTTCCGCATATTATCTCGCCCGAATCGTAATCTCTTTCGGTTGCGGCGCAAGCTGTTTCGCTATTTGGGTTGTAAAACGAATTCTTCATTCCCAAGGGCGCGAGCACGTTGCACGAAACAATACTGTCGAGCGGCTCGTTCTCGATAATTTCGAGAATCCTGCCGAGCAGGATATAGCCCATACAGCTGTATACCGCGTCGGTTTTCGGGGTGTATCCGAAATTCTCGCGCAGTATCTCGTCCGCCGCATCGCTTGGCGCGATCCCGCGAAGCCAAAGCGGAAAATGCGCTTTTATGCCCGAGGTGTGTGTCATCAGCTCGAAAACGGTCGTGTTTTCCTTGCCGTAGCAGTTTTCGAAAAAATCACCGATTTTGTCATCGAGCGAAAGTCTGTTTTTCTCGATAAGCCTCAGCGCCGCCATCGTAGTGGCAATAAGCTTTGAGAGCGATGCCATATCGAAAAGAGTGCCCTCTTCCAATTCCTTGCGCTCGGGGCAGATCGACCGAGCGCCGCCGAGAGCGCGGAATATTATTCGGTCTTTGTCGCCGACAGCCGCGGCATAGCAGGGGAATGCGTTGTTTTCAAGTCCGCCGTTCAATATTCTTGCAAAATTACCCGTGTCCATAGCGTTCACCTCGTGTTGATTATACCACATCGCCGCCAAAAATCAATTGTGCGTCGATACATAAACCACCCGAAAATAAAAAGCCCCGTACGAAACGGGGCAAAATGTTAAAGAGTAACAGTATAATATCGGGATATCGAAAAGTCGATTTTGGAAATCAGTCGAAAACCGTGCAGTCATCACACACAGTCCAAACGTCGTTCTTCAGCTTGTGGCAAACAACCGTAAAAGATTCTCCTTTTACAGAAAATCCTATTTCGGCGGTTTCTATAATTTCCGTACCTGCTTGTGAGCGATGTATCAGCGAATAACGGTTATAGCGTATTGCCGATTCGTCGACATTTAGTCTTTCAAACGCCTGACTTTTGATAAGATAAGTGTAAGCGAGTTTGTATTCCTCTGTATTTTTGGTAGTGGACAAGACAATCATAACAGTGGAAAAAAGCAAAGTAATACCGAGAATCAAGGACACAACAACAATACAAACGGTTCGTTTTGTGTTTGCTTTTTTCGGTGGATCATATTTGTTGATTTCTTCTATACTATGGCCGCTATCCGAATGACGCAAGGCGTCTTTTTTAACTACCACGGTATGTGCCACTCGATCGCCGATGGTGGTGCCGCTTATTAACAAAACGATGATGTCGATTGGCAAAAGGAAATAAAATATGTTGCGTATGGCACATTTGGCGAGTTTTGCGGGAGCTTCCGTTTGCTTGTCAAGTATGATCAACCCGAATATTCGCTTTCCCAATGATCTGCCGCCGAAAATCAGATCACGCAGCACGAAACAGATCAAGGGTGTCAGAGAAACAAGCAGAACAAAAAACATGACTGCTTGTGTATAAATCTCGGCATAGTGAGTCAATACAGATGCAACAAAAGCAACAAAACAACAAACCGAGAACCAGATTATCACCCAGTCTATTAACCAAGATAAAACTCGGCGCAATTTTACACTTGCCGTATTGTATGCGTCGACTTTTTTTAGATATTCGTACCGCTCGTTGATCTGACGTATGATCTCAGGGTCAACAGTTTCAAGCGGAATATAATGACCGCACATTAATTCCTCTGCGCGTACGCCCAAAAGCTGAGCAAGTTGAAAAAGAACCTCAACACGAGGCTTTGAACTGCCGTTTTCCCATTTCGATACTGCGGCGGGCGTAACTCCGAGCTTGCTTGCAAGCTCTGCTTGTGTCATGCCGTTTTTTTCTCTAAGCATACACAAGAAATTGCCAAAAGCATAATCGTTCATAATAGTTCTCCCATAAGAATTGACAACTTAATTATAAACTATGGGGGCTCAAAGTCAATAAAAACCATGTTGAATATCAGTTGATATTCGGTCTTTGTCGCCGACAGCCGCGGCATAGCAGGGGAATGCGTTGTTTTCAAGCCCGCCGTTCAATATTTTTGCAAAATTACCCGTATCCATAGCGTTCACCTCGTGTTGATTATACCACATCGCCGCCCAAAATCAATTGTGCGTCGATACATAAACCACCCGAAAATAAAAAGCCCCGTACGAAAGGGCGATGCGTCACGGTGATAAATCGCCTTAAAACTGCCACTTTTGCACAATACTGCATCAAAAAACTGCGATATACACTCGTATTATCGCAGTTTTTTTCTTTGTCTTGCAACAAAACTATCAAGCTTTAAGGTGCAAAGCAGTCTTCTCGCTGTGACGCATCGCGCAAACGGGGCAAAATGTTAAAGAATCGTCACTTTTTGTATTGCGGTGCCGCCGAGGTGAACCTCGGTTAAATTCGGCGGATATTTCGGGTGATTTTCTCACAAAACTGCCCAAAACCGAGGTGAAAATCCCAAATTCGCTCCGAAAAATATTCCTTATTGGAAGAAGAGCGATAAAGAACCTTAAAAACGTCAATGAACAATGAACTGTCCTCGCAATTCGGTGTCGGTCGGAATTGTCGATTACGAGAGGTTGGAAAACGGCTGACTTTTCTGCACATTTTGGGTGATTTTACTTCCATTTTACACCGATTTGGTTACGGATTTTACAGCTTGGCGGTAAAATTTAACCGTAGCCGAGAGAATCCGACAGAAAAAAGTCAATAATAAATCAAAGGAGATTTTGAAGATGAAAAAGATTATCAGTTTACTCACAGTAGCGGTTTTACTTGTATATGCACTTACCGGATGCGGTGGCAACAAGGAAGCAGTCGCAACAGACGGATCTACCTCTATGAACAAGGTCATCGGTGCTTTGGGCGAAGCCTTTGAAAATGAAACGGGTATTACCGTAACCTACAACGCAACCGGCTCCGGCGCAGGTATTCAGGCGGTGCAGGAAGGCAGATGCGATATCGGTCTTGCAAGCCGCAACCTCAAGGATGAGGAAAAGGCAAAGGGACTTGAAGGTACGATCTTAGCCTTCGACGGCATCGCCATTATTGTAAATCCTAACAACCCCGTTTCTGACCTCGACGTAGAAACCATTGCAAAGATCTATACCGGCGAAATTAAGAATTGGAAAGAGGTCGGTGGCAACGATGCTGAGATCGTGCTTATCGGTCGTGAAGCAGGCAGCGGTACAAGAGATGGCTTTGAGGATATCACCGATACAAAAGACAAATGTGATTACCGTCAGGAACTTACCTCTACCGGCGACGTTATCACCACCGTTGCAAGCAACCCCGGTGCAATCGGTTATGCTTCTCTCGCTTCTGTTAAGGATACCGTAAAGGCACTTACCGTAGGCGGTGTTGTTGCAAGCGAAGAAACTATCAAAGACGGCAGTTATGTGGTACAGCGCCCCTTCGTTCTCGTAACCAAAAAGGATGCAACTCTCTCTGAGAGCGCTCAGAAGTTCTTTGATTACATTACTTCCAAAGCAGCAAACGAGATCATCAGCGGCGCAGGTGTCGTTCCTGCAAAATAGCCCCAAAAATCTTCGATTTTCGGGGACCCCGAAATCATGTGAGTTTCGTACGCTCGCGCCGCACTCACCGTGCGCGAAACTCATAGGTGTAAAAACCGAGGCACAGGTATTATGCCCCAAAAATCTTCGATTTTCGGGGACCCCATGTCCCCGGTTTTTACGAATTTAATTGTATTTTTTAAAGGATTTCAAATGAAGAAAAACAGATTATTTGAGAATATCGTACACGGCATATTTCTCATACTCGGTTTAATAACCGTAGGCTGTGTTCTGCTCATAACGGTATATCTGATTATAACGGGTATTCCCGCTATTAAGGAAATCGGTCTTTTTAATTTCCTTTTCGGTAAAGAGTGGGCATCAACTGCCGCCGAGCCGAAATACGGAATATTACCTTTTATACTGACAAGCGTGTACGGAACAGCGGGCGCGATCCTTATTGGCGTGCCGATCGGCTTCTTTACCGCTGTGTATCTTTCAAAGGTAGCAAACAAGAAAGTCAGAGCCGTTATTGAAGCCGCGGTCAACCTGCTCGCAGGTATTCCTTCGGTTGTATACGGTCTTGTCGGTATGCTTGTGCTTGTGCCGGCAATCCGTGAAATTTTCAACGTACCGGACGGAGCAAGCTTGCTTGCGGCGATTATCGTGCTGGCGATTATGATACTGCCAAACATTATAAAAGTTTCTATCACAGCACTTGATGCAGTACCGAAAGAATATGAGGACGCATCCCTTGCTCTCGGTGCAACACCTACCGAAACCTTTTTCAAGGTGTCTGTCCCTGCCGCAAAAAGCGGTATTGCCGCCGCTGTGGTGCTCGGTGTCGGTCGTGCAATCGGTGAAGCGATGGCGGTTATGATGGTTGCGGGTAACGTAGCGAATATGCCCTCGCTCTTTGAGAGTGTTCGTTTCCTCACCACAGCCGTTGCAAGCGAAATGGCATATTCAAGCCCCGGCAGTTTGCAGAGGAACGCTCTGTTCTCCATCGCTCTTGTACTGTTCCTGTTTATTATGCTGATCAACGCTACGCTCAATTTCTTCCTAAAAAGAAACAAGGAGAAATAAGATGAATAAGAGAAAATTTTATATCGGTTTCACGCGTGGCGCAATGATCGTTTGTACCGCACTTACAGCGGCGCTTGTGTTGTTCCTGCTTGTGTATGTGCTTGTAAACGGCATTCCGAACATCACGTGGGAACTGCTCTCCACCAAGCCGAGCTACTTACACGATCGAATCGGTATTTTGCCCGATATTCTGAACACGGTTTACATCGTGCTTGCAACACTCGTGATTGTGTTACCTCTCGGTGTTGGTGCGGCGATTTACCTTACCGAATATGCCAAGAACAAAAGAATAGTAGCCATAATCGAATATGCCGCTGAAACACTTTCGGGTATTCCGTCTATCATATACGGTCTTGTGGGTATGCTGCTGTTTTCCAACAACTTCGGAACAAGTCTGCTCGCAGGTGCGCTGACGCTCGTTATTATGAACCTTCCTACTGTAATGCGTACCACACAAGAGAGCTTGAAAACCGTTCCGCAGAGCTATCGTGAGGGTGCTTTCGGCTTGGGTGCAGGTAAATGGCGCGTGATCCGCACCGTCGTTCTTCCCGGATGTGTTGACGGCGTTATCACCGGTTGTATCCTCTCTGTTGGTCGTATCCTTGGCGAGTCGGCGGCACTGCTCTTTACCGCAGGCTTTGCTCACGCTCTCAACGGCATTTTCACGGGACTGACTTCTCCCGGTGCAACCTTGACGGTAGCCCTTTATGTTTATGCCAAAGAGGAAGGCGAATTTGGTGTTGCCTTTGCTATTGCCGCAATTTTGATGATACTGACATTACTGATAAATCTGTCTGCCACGTTGGTGGGCAAGTACTTCGCAAAAAGGAGAAATATATGAGCGAAATAATGACGGCTAAAGACCTGTGCCTTTGGTACGGAGATAATAAAGCCTTAAAAGATATAAACATTGCCATTCCCGAAAAGAGCATCACGGCGCTGATCGGCCCTTCGGGATGCGGCAAATCCACTTTTCTTAAAACTCTTAATCGCATGAACGACCTTATCCCGATTGTAAAAATCACGGGCGAGGTCTGCTATAACGGACGCAACATATTCGATAAGGATGTGGACGTGAACGAGCTTCGCCGTGACGTCGGTATGGTGTTTCAGAAACCCAATCCCTTCCCGATGAGCATTTACGATAATATCGCATACGGCCCTCGTACACACGGTATCACAAGCAAGGTAAGGCTCGATGAAATCGTCGAGCAGGCGCTCAAAGATGCGGCTATTTGGGACGAGGTCAAGGACAGACTCAAGAAAAACGCTCTCGGACTTTCGGGCGGACAGCAACAGCGTTTGTGTATTGCCCGTGCACTTGCAGTTGAACCTAAAGTGTTACTAATGGATGAACCTACAAGCGCCCTCGACCCGATTTCCACTTCACGAATTGAGGAACTTGCATTGCAATTAAAGGAAAAATATACTATAATTATAGTAACTCATAATATGCAGCAGGCGGTTCGTATCTCTGATAATACGGCATTCTTCCTTCTTGGAGAGTTAGTGGAATTCGGTGAAACGGAAAAGTTATTCTCGCAGCCCGTTGATAAGCGTACCGAGGATTACATTACAGGAAGGTTTGGTTGATATTATGAGAAGCAGATTTGACGAGCAATTAGTTACGCTGAACAAGAAAATGATTGAAATGGGTGCACAGTGCGAGGAGCTTATCTCCCTTGTAGCGAAAGCCTTGCTAAACGGTGACGTTGAAGGCGCAAGAAAAGCGAAAGAGCAAGGTCACGAAATCGACCAAATGGAGCGTGAGATAGAAGCGATCTGCTTAAAGCTCCTGCTTCAACAGCAACCCGTAGCAAAAGACCTTCGTGTAATTTCCGCCGCCCTTAAAATGATTACCGATATGGAAAGAATCGGAGATCAGGCTGAAGATATTGCCGAGATAATCCCGTTCCTTGACGGAAGAACAGGCGCGGAGTTTGCCGATTTTAAGCCTATGGCAGAAGCAACCTGCAAAATGGTAACAGACAGCATCGATGCTTACGTAAAGCAGGACGTTGCTCTTGCCAAAGCCGTAGCCGAGCACGATGACGTTGTGGACGATGCCTTCGGCAGAATGAAAGATACGTTAATAAAAATGATATCCGAAAATAAAGCAGACGGAGAATACGCTGTTGACCTTTTGATGATTGCTAAATATTTTGAGCGTATCGGCGACCACGCTGTAAACATCGCAGAGTGGGTTGAATTCTCTGTAACGGGTGTTCATAAAGGAGATTAAATATGATTTGGTGTGTTGATGACGACAATACCATACGTGACATCGAGGTTTATACTTTAGAGCAAACAGGTTTTGAAGCCCGTGGCTTTGCCGATGGCGTTTCTATGCTTGAAGCCTTAAAAACCGAAATTCCGGAGCTTATTATCCTTGATATTATGATGCCGGAAGTGGACGGGCTCGAAGTTCTTAAAAAGCTCCGAACTGACCCAGCTTACAAAGACATTCCGGTAATTATGGCGACTGCCAAAGGCACAGAAATGGATAAGATCGGCGGTCTTAATTCCGGCGCAGACGATTATCTTGTAAAACCCTTTGGCGTTATGGAAATGGTTGCCCGTGTAAAAGCGGTGCTTCGCCGTACTGCTAAAGAAGAAGTTTCCTCTGACATTACGGTCGGTAAAATTACATTAAAGGAAAACGAGCACAAGGTTATTGCAGACGGCGAAAAGGTTGAGCTTACCCACAAAGAATTTGAGATGCTCAAGCTCTTTATGCAGAATCCGAATATGGTATTCTCCCGTGATAAGCTGATGAGCGAAATTTGGGGTATGGATTATATCGGCGAAACCCGTACAGTCGATATGCACATCAAAACCCTTCGCCAAAAGCTTAAGGGCGCCGGCGGTCAGATCAAGACCGTTATCGGTGTTGGGTACAAATTGGAGGGTGAGGCATGACAAAAAAGATATTTCACTCCATATTTACGGTGGCATTGGTGGTGCTCCTTGCGAGCATCGGCATTGCAACAAGCTTTTTATATGATTATTTTAACGATTCTCAGGTAAAACAGTTAAAGGCTGAGTTGTCTCTTGTTGCCGATACCGTCAACGAAGTCGGTGTCGAATATTTTGAGAATTTTGACTCCACCGTATTCCGTTTTACCGTTGTGGATACCGACGGTACAGTGCTTTATGATACGCAGGTAAAACCGAGTGAGATGGATAACCACGCAGACCGTGAGGAAATCGCCGAAGCATTTAAGACCGGAACAGGCAGTAGCGCCCGTAATTCTTCCACTCTAACCGAAAAGACTTTCTATGAAGCCGTTCGTCTTGAAAACGGTGACGTGCTTCGTATTTCGGTAAGTCAGCTTACTGTCGGTGCATTGATCCTCGGTATGCTCCCCGCCATTATTGCTATTATTTTGATTGCAGGGGTGGTTGCGGGTATTCTTTCTCATACTATGGCAAAAAAGGTAACCGAGCCTTTGATGCAGCTTGATTTGGAGAATCCGTCCGAGAACAGCACTTATGAAGAACTAACTCCCATACTCACCAAGGTTCACAGACAGCACAAGCAAATCAAATCGCAAATGGAAACCCTGCGCCGTAAATCCGATGAATTTGAGCAGATCGTTTCTTCAATGAACGAAGGTCTTGTGCTCCTTGATGAACACGGTATGGTGCTCAGTATGAATACAGCGGCGAAGAAGATATTTGCCGTTAAAAATGATGTTAAGGGCAGTGATTTTTTGCTTGTTGACCGCACAAGTAAAATGAGTAAGGCTATTTGGAACGCCCTTGACGGCAACCATAGTGAATATACCGAGGAACGAAACGGCAGCGAATATCAGTTTACCGTTAATCCCATCGAATCGGACGGCAAGGTTCTCGGTGCGGTTATTCTCGTGTTTGATATCAGCGACCGTGCTTTTGCAGAGCGTAACCGTCAGGAGTTCACCGCAAACGTTACTCACGAACTCAAGACTCCGCTTCAATCCATTATCGGAAGCGCAGAGCTTCTTGAAAACGGTCTTGTGAAGCCCGAAGATACGGGGAGATTTGTCGGCAACATCCGCAAGGAAGCAACAAGGCTTGTGTCCCTTATCAACGACATTATTCGTCTTTCTCAGCTTGATGAGAACAACGAACCTGCAACCGAAACGGTAGAGCTGACAGAGGTTGCAAAAGAAGTCGTTGAGGTGCTTACCGCATCGGCAACCAAGAGAAATGTTACGCTTAGCATCGAGGGTGAACCGCAAACCATCTTCGGTGTGCGCCGATATATTTACGAGATTATTTATAATCTTTGCGATAACGCTATCCGCTACAATGTGGACGGCGGCAAGGTTGAGATTAAAATCGGAAAAGACAATGGACGTGCAGTTATTTCCGTAAAGGATACCGGTATCGGTATTGCCCCCGAACATCAAAGCCGTATCTTTGAACGCTTTTACCGTGTAGATAAAAGCCATTCCAAAGAAACCGGAGGTACAGGTCTTGGACTTTCTATTGTAAAACACGCTGTACAATACCATGGCGGCAAGGTGACGATTGATAGCGAAGTCGGCAAGGGAACAACGATTACAATTGTATTTTAATAATTACTGCGGCAACTTCGGCGCAGAAGAAAAAACCATAACCAAAGCAAAAGACGGCACTCGCAAGTGCCGTCTTTGTGTGTTTGATGTTTTGAGATTCATCTTAACCCGTTCGCAAAAACCCAAGAATAAAACATCTCTTTTGGAGGTTTTGTGTATTCATAGTCAAGGCAGGCAGGCGTGCTTTCAATAATGTTTATAGCATGTGCCAATACCTCTTGGATTGATTTGCCCGCAACATCAATTTCTACTTCGTTAACAAGAGGACGCCGACGGATATTCTTCTCGTTCATTTTTGCTTGCAGTTCAAAATCTACAAGTCCGTTATTCTGGCGGTTTTTCATCTGTTCCCGAATCTGATTCAAATCGCTACAAATAAGCTTTATTGTGATAAAATCAGTTCCTTTGAAAACGATAGGAATATCTGCTGTTCTTAAATCGTCGATGTCAGATGCTATTATATTTTTATACCCCAACCTATGAAAGCACATAAGCATTGCCACTTGATTTTCCCAACAAGTTAGTTCTTCAAGTTCACCGGTCATAGGTTCAGTACCATCTCGTGATATGAATTCAGGGATCATATGTTGCTCGATGCAGGTTGTCTTATAATGTTCGAGCAATCCGTTTGCTAATGTGGTTTTGCCTATACCGCTTGCTCCCGTAATGAAAATAAAATCTTTCATTTCTATAAACTCCGTCAAATACCAATTGATCATCATCGTCCTCATTATACAACCACCCCCCGCCCTTTTTCAAGTGCAAAAGAACAAATACAAATAGTTGCACCGCAGTAAACAAATCAAAAGACGGCACTTATAAGTGTCGTCTTTGTGTGTTTGAGGGATTTACCGAAGCAACTTATTACATTGATTCCCACACGTTTTTCTTCATCCAGCAGCTTTCGCATTTTTGGCGGTTACAATGGCATCTCGACCAATAAGTAGAAATTTGACCTAATTCTGTTAGGGGCGTGTTGATGATTTTCTCCAACTCCGGCACCACGGATTTATCCAAAAAGAAGTCAAACTCTTCTTCGCCAAGTGCCTGCCAATCCATAGGCGACATACCTGCGGGTGCAATTCTTGTTTCATAACAATCTCCATAGAAATTCGTTCCGTTCTTTCCGATGTAGAGGTTAAAGTAGTATTCGTCGGAGAATGCGGATTTTTGTGCATTGAACATAAGGTAATAGGTATCGTCAAGCGCGTATGTCCACGTGTTTGCCTTTTTCTTAAGCCCTAAAGGCTTCAGCTTTGCGTGAATATGTTGAATAAATGCTTTCCTTTTTTCCTTTGCAAAAATCAACAAATCATCCTTTGGTGTATGACGATAGGCAGCATACATTTCTGCGATTTTGATTTTTGCGGTGGATTCGTCTGCTTCGTTGGATATAATCACTTTTTCTCGTATCGTAATGGCTTCGTCAGAAACACCCCATTCGACAAGCGCGTTTTCATCACCCGCCATTCGTATAAATGCAGTTGATGCATAACCGTAGGTAACTTTAACACCGCACTCGGTTCCCTGAATATTCACAATAAAAGCAGTTAGCTCTGTCATAGGCTTGTAAAAATACCAATGCAAAAATGATGACGACGATTCCCGATTGGTTGGCTCTTTCATATCAAACGCCAAGAGCTCGGCGCGGTACTGTTTCATTTTTGCTTGAATATCGCTCGGTAGATGTTTAGCCATTTTTTATAACGCCTCCGTCAAATTCGCAATTTACGAGCTGCTCCCATTATACAACCGAACCAACCCGCTTGCAAGAGGGAGCGATGATTTTACGCACAAAGACGGCACTCAAAAGGAGTGTCGTCTTTATCTATTCTGCAAATTTTAGTTTGTGCGTTAGTATTAAAGATAATTTACCGCCAAGATCACGATGCTCGTAGCAATCATAACAATTCCGACGACTCGGTTTAAGGTCTTTGCGTTAGACTTGTTGGCGATTTTTGCGGCAATTCTTGCCCAAAGCAGTGTAAACACCACGCACAGCACAAGGCAGAGAATGTCGGGAACTCCTCCGATAACAAAATGACTGATGCCCCCCGTAAGAGCTGTAAACGCCATAATAAACACGCTTGTGCCAACCGCTAAATGCATGGGATAACCGAGGAAAGTTGTCAGAACAAGAAGCAACATCATTCCGCCGCCCGCACCTGCAAAGCCACAGATAAAACCAACGAATACGCCGCCGACGATTGCCTTTATCAATCTGTTTTTGGGAGAAACTGCCTCGAATTGCTCCTTGGTTTTGTTGACGGGCTTCAAAAGAAAACGTAATCCGATGATGATCAGCGCAATCTGCATAGTGCTGCTCATAGCTCGCTCGGGCAGAAAGCTTGCCACAAAGCTGCCGATCATCGTTACGATAAGAACGCTAATCAACAAAGGCAAGCTGTTTTTAACGTCCAAGTTTCCGCTTTTCTTATAGGTATATGCGCTGACAAGGCTTGCTAAAACGTCGCTGATAAGTCCTATTCCGACCGCGTCATAGGCGGGAACACCCAAAAAGGTTATCAGCATAGGCCCTATAACAGCGGCGGCGCTCATACCGGCAAATCCCGTTCCGATGCCTGCTCCTGCTCCTGCGATAAAGCACACAAGTATTTTTATTAAAATATCAACCATAATCTATTCCTGTTAAATCCTTGTTTATCGAACTGCTCCTATTATACGACCGCGCCCGACTTTTTTCAAGAGCTTGCCCGACATTTGGGCTATCCCATAGCTCAATATGGACTATCCATAAATATAAATGTTAAATATATAAACTGAAGATAGGATATATTATATAAGGCTTATATTGTTCCGCAAACGCGTTTATATTGTTCCGAACCGTTGACATTGTACCGAAAACGTGATATGATAAAAATGATAAATTCTAATTTGTATTCTCAGTTTAACGAGGTATAGATATGGCTATCTACGCCTCTCGTCTTGGAGAATTTTCAAGTTCGACAATATATTTCGATAAGTGCGACATAGTTGAGAAAAAAATCGCGGGGCTCGCAAATATTTTTTGCGATATAAAAACGCCAACATATGACTTCTTGGTTTCAACGGAGAACAAATGGATACAACTCTGCGATTTCATATCAGGCACCATAGCAGCTTTGCTCGCATTTGTAAATGAGAACGGTATTGACGAAATAAATACGATAATTAAATCTTTTGATGAAATCCAATCGAACAACCTTCAATTACTAATTGAACTAATGCAACGAAGTTTAAATAAGAATAAGTATCCGAGCGCGAGATGTTCGTGCAAGGGTTTATGCTCGGGGCGAAGATAATTATCGAAGTGATGACTTCGGAGAATGAATAACGGCTTATAAGGCTCGCGCAAAAACGCGAGTCTTATATTTTATCAATTTGGTTGAGCCGTTCAACTTAATTTATCAATATCGGTTATTGAATATGGGAAACATACTGCTATAATAAAAACGTAGCTACAATAACAGAGAAAGGAACAATATATATGAACGTTAGTCTTGCAGATAAATTAAAAGAATTGAGAAAATCCAAAAACATCTCACAAGAAAGGCTTGCAGAGTATCTTGGCGTTTCCTATCAGGCGGTGAGCAAATGGGAAAACGGCGTAACCTATCCCGATATTCTATTGCTGCCGGATATCGCACGCTATTACGGCATCACCGTTGATGAATTGTTACAGGTAGAACAAATAGACGCCGACAAATACTTTGAAGAATGTAATTCGAAAAGCGAAGCACTTTTTCGCGACGGGAAGCGCGCCGAAATCATTCCGTTGTGGCAAGAAGCATATAAAAAACTCCCCAACGATATTCAGGTTAGAACGGCTCGTCTTCGACGAATCGAATATCGCAAGCGTGGTTAAGGAATATTACAAATACCACTCGGCGTTCGACAGCGATAGCACCGAAGCGTTAAAGCTGTTAAACGCTTCGATACTGGAAATATCGCGTAAGATCGACAACATTATAAATGCCGTTGCCAACACGGGAAGCTCGGCGCTGTTATCGACGCTTACCGACCTTGAAAGCGAGCGCGAAAGGTTACGCGCAGAAGTGGAAAAGATTGAAAAGCAGAGCAAAACCCACGTGATAACCGAAACGATGGTCGAGCTTGCCTACGCACACGCGCGCGGACTGCTCCGCTCGGGCGACAAGGAGCTTCACCGTCAGCTTATAAACCTATACCTCGACCGCGTAATCGTCTATTACGACCACATCGAGTTTTACCTCAACACGCTCCCTGCGGATATTCTGAAAGACGAAATAAACCGCTCGCTCGGCATCGGCGAAAAAGAAACGCTTGTCGATTATATCATAAAGAATGAACCGACTCTTGCCGATGCGATATACAGCGAGAAACTTAAAAAGAAAAAAGGGGCTGTCAGTAACGACAGTCCCGAAAATTACATAAAAAAGGCCGATAATCCGCTAAAAATAAGCAGATTATCAACCTTTGTTGGTGGAGCAAGATTACTCAAATCCGAACCCTGCCCCGAAGAGATACGGAAGGTGTTGGTCTTGTTCGATGTGAGGTTATAAACAGAGGTTATCTTGAACCATCCATCGGGTTCATCCCACACAGTAACGGAGTTTACGAGCAGGTCGATGATGTGCCTACGGAAGTCCTCATCCTCGATGTCTCCGTTGCAGAACTCAGTCAACCACCATATAATATGTTCCTTTTCTAAAACAATAATATCATCCTGTGCAATAACGAGTCGCTTTTCGGTGGCTCGTTTTTGTTTTTCCAATTCTATCAGACGAGCGGTGAGTGCATCGGAATCTGCACCTTTCTCTACCATCTTGATAAGGTTGGCGATGCTTTTCTCGATGTCTCGAAGTTCCTGTGTGAGTGCCGGAACGAGACTCTCATTCTCGATGTCGATTTTATTCTGTCTCACGGCGGCTTCTGCGAGTTCCTCGATAACTTCGGGTGTGAGGATTGTTAAAGCATCTTCGACCACGGCTCTCTCAATGAAATCTTTCTTCAAAGGTGTTTTATCACAGGAACGAAATCTCTTCCTTGTAGAGCAAGTGTAGTAGTTGTACTTTGCTCCTGTATGGCTCGTTCCACTCTCGCCCGTCATAGAAGCCCCACAATGACCGCAGAAGAGCTTTTGTGCTAAGAGGTAATCTACCTTAGCCTTTCCCCTCGCAGGGGCTTGTGCGTTGACTGAGAGCCGTTTCTGCACAATCTCGAATGTCTCTTTATCTACGATGGCAGGAACGCCGCCCTCGATACGCATATCCTTATATTTATATATGCCGATGTACCGCTCATTCTTGAACATCGACTTGAAACTGTTCTTGTTAAAATCTACGCCCTTTGCGGTCTTGTACCCTTTGTTATTAAACTTCTCGCATATCTCGGCAACTGTGGCACCGTTGGCGTAGAGGTCAAATGCTTCTCTTACGATGACTGCTGCCGCTTCATCGATGACGAGTTTCTTATCCTCGATGCGATAACCCAATGGGATATGACCGCCGATGCTATGGCATTTATGAGCAGACTCATACATACCTCTCGTAATCTTTTGGGACAGTTCCTTAGAGTAGAACTCAGCCATACCTTCGAGAACTGCTTCGAGAATTACGCCCTCCGGGTTATCCGATATGTTCTCTGTGGCAGAGATGACCCGAACGCCATTCTTTTTAAGCCTTGCCTTGTAGGTGGCAGAGTCATACCTGTTTCGAGCGAATCTGTCGAGCTTGTAAACTACGACCGCTTCCCACAACTGCTTCTCGCTATCCTTTATCATCTTTTGGAACTGAGTACGCTTGTCGGTGTCCTTGAACGCCGATGTAGCCCTGTCGATATACTGCTCGACAACATTGTAGCCCTGTCGCTTACAGAACTCCATACAGACTCTACGCTGACCCTCTATGGACTGTTCTGTCTGCCGGTCGCTACTGTACCTCATATATAAACAAACATCCATTATTCTAACTCCCTCAATCTTCCGTATAACTGAACCACTTCAAAAGGAATGACCTTACGGTCCGTTGGCTCAGCCAACAAAAGCCGTATTCTCTCCTGTATTCTTTTTTTCTATGTCGTTTTTTATAGTCATAAAGGCACTAATCATTTCCAAACGACCTTCTTCTGTGGTCTCTCTAAACAGTTTTATGAGAGTCTGTTCCTGTGCTGACAAGTCGCTCATATCTAATGTGGCGGCAGCAGGTTCTCTTTCTTCCTCTTCTCCTTTTAGGTAAGCAACAGAAACTCCGAAGAACTCCGATAACTTAACCAAAACAGTTGCTCTTGGAATAGAATTTTCAGTCCATTTACTGTATGCACTATTCGATAAACCCATCAAACTACACACGGCATTGGGGGACATTCCTTTCTCTGCACACAGTTTGTTAAACCTCTCTTTGAACATACATAGTCCTCCTTAACTACGAAAAATACGAAATTTTTGAAAAAACTACGAATTTCCTATTGACAAACTACGAGAACTACGATATAATCAGTATGTAAACAACAAATGGCAACAAGAAAAACACCCCCGACAGGTAATTTCTTAGCCGAAGTTCTCCAATGGTTTATAGGTATTGTAGCGATTACATTATACCATTGAACGCTAACTTTGTCAACCTTTGTTGTTTACAAAAATGACAAAGAGAGGAGGTTTCCCATTGAGAGAAGAAAGGGACAGAATCCGATTGATGCTCTATCGGAA
>SVRD01000032.1 GCA_015064955.1 Oscillospiraceae bacterium | reverse complement strand
ATCGGATACGGTCAAAACTGCTTTGCACCTTAAAACCTGATAGTTTTGTTACAAGACAAAGAAAAAAACTGCGATAATACGAGTGTATATCGCAGTTTTTTGATGCAGTATTGTGCAAAAATGGCGGTTTTAAGGCGATTTATCACTGTGACGCATCGCCCTTCCGCCGTCTGCCTTTCAGTAAGGAGAGTTAATTGATTTTTACACTTTTCATCGATTTTGCAGCAGGATTATATATCTTTACATAGGAATAGGATTCGGGCAGCACAATCAGTCCCGATGCCGAATGCATCATCTCATCTTCACACTCATAAATGAGTTTATAGCTTTTCGAGGAGGTATTGTATTCCACCAAACCGCGCCCCTCGGCATAGTTGCCGTATGAACAAGGCATTCCAAAGTAATAAATGCTGTTGCCCGAGGCAAATATGGTTTCCGAGTAGGAATCAACCGTGCTGTATGCGGTATAACCGCCGCCGCTCGTATTGATCGATGCAAGAACATAGCCCTCGTCGTATTTTGCTTTGCTGAGATCCATAAAATATATCTTCGAGCCGGAAACGGTGATCGAATTTGCATCGACCTTATACCCGCCGTCTTCATTTATCCAAAGCTCGATTTTGGAGCTGCCGTTATGCTTCATACGGTACAGCGTCTTTTCCTCGTCATATCTGCCGCCGTAAAGAAAATATATATAGCCCGAATCTGCCGCAAGGCTCGAGACACAGCCGTCGTGGATCTGCTTTACAGACCCGCCGTTGACGCTCATCGAATAAAGCGGCGCCACGTCCTTTGCATAATCGTTGTAGGGATTCTTCACGGGCGTATAATACACGGTGTCCTTTACGACCAGCATTTCCCATGTTTCGCCCGTGACAAGCAGCTTTTCAAACCTGCTTCCATCGGTTCGCACCTTTGCGATATAGGAATTCGAGATTGTCGATTCTCTCACGTAGAAATAGATCCAATCGCCGACCACGTTAATATTGAACACGTTGCCCGAACCGACGCTGTATACCTTTGACGGCGAATAGCTCGTTTTATTGATCTTTGTGATGCTTCTGCCGTCGGCATAGTATATCCAGTTTGCTTGGGCGGCGCTTTGCGAATTTCCCTTGGTGTTACCGAACGTATTTGCCTGTCCTGCCGAATAGTCGGGAACAAACACCGTTTCGTTACTTGCTCCGCAGAACGAGCATACATTGTTGACATAGTTGTGTCCGACTGTTGCAATCGTCTGCCTTTGGCTGTCGACTTCTCCACAGGCGCAAGCACGTTCCTTGTAGCCTTCTGTCTTGCAGGTAGGCTCGACAACAGTCTTCCATTCTCCGTAAACGTGAACATGAATTTCGGGCTCACTGATTTCGGGTTCACTGATTTCGGGTTCACTGATTTCGGGTTCGCTGACTTCGGGTTCGCTGTTTTCAGGCAGCTCTTCTCCGTTTTCTTCAAGATATTCGGAAAATATCTCGGTTAAAACGGCATTGAGCTCTTTAATCTCGTTCGAGGTCAAGGTTTTCGATTTTCCGTCGCAACTGATATTGCCCACACTCGCCTCATATTCATACTCGGTTTCACCGATTTGAATTATGAAATTGGGCACGATTTCGGGAATAAAGTCGTTCCAGCCGTCCGAGGTCATTAAATCAGCAACAAGCGCTCTGTGCTTATCGGGAACACTGCGTTTTTCATTTGCGTAAATCACGTAGAATTCGGTTTCCTCTTCGGGCTTGCTTGGTTCCGTGCCCTCGAGGTATTGACGCTGAATCCAAAGTCCGCCGTCATAGTTATTCTCGGCGATACCGTAATAATAGGTATTGCCCGCCTTGTCCTTGAAAGAAATCGAATTCATCGGAAGAATATCGTCCATTTCGATCATAGCGACAAGAGGTTTTTTTGTCGTCAATTCATTTTGCGTGTATAGCGTTTTTTTGATTCTTATAACCGTAACGTCCGCCGAAATATCGACGTAGTCTATTCTGTGTATCGCAAACTCCGTAACGTCGTCCTTCGGCAAGAATACGTACAAAAAGCCGTTTGTTTGCTCTTCGCCGTATTTGTCGTAGACTCCGAGCGAAGCGATCGTTTCTTCGTCTGCGCGTTCGACGGAGATGAGATTGTCGATATAGTCAAGGTCGTTTTTGCCGTAGGAGCTTTCGGGGAGCTCGCTTTCGGAGCTTGTTCCTTCGCTTTCTTCGGTTATTTCAGAGGATTCGTTATTTTGAGATTCGTCGTTATCGGAAGAGGTAGTCAAAAACAGCGCGCCGACGACGATGCAGGAAATAATACCGATAAGTATTATCCAGAATGCAGGTTTCTTGTATTTCATCGTATTTTTCACTCTTTCTTTCACTCCGGTCTCGCCGAAAGCTACGGGGCAAGCTACAATACGCCTATGAGCAGCGGCACAATCAAGCAACGCCAAAGCATAATTCTTGCGAGCTTCGGGAGCCAGATCATTTATTACCTTCTCGTCGCAGGCATACTCGATATCGCGGCAGAGAAGAACATAGGCAACCCACACAAGCGGATTGAACCAATAAACCGAAAGGAGCAAAAATCCGAACGGTTTTATAAGATGGTCCTTTCTTTTTATATGAGCGCGTTCGTGCGCGAGCACGCATTCCTCGGTGACTTTATCCAAGCCGTAAGGAATATAAATGCGCGGGCGCAATATTCCGAAAACAAACGGTGATTCGACAGCCTCGCCCTTGCGTACGTTTTCATCGCAGGGAACCGAGAGCGAAACCCGCCTTTTGAGAAGCAAGGCGCTTATCAACGCATAGGAAAGCATAGCACAGACCCCTGCAACCCAGACCCAGCCCAATACGCTTGCAGTCGTTTTGCCGAGCGACAGATCGGATTCGGACTTGTCCTGCGTTGCATTCGGCAAAGCATCGACAGTACCGTTCACCGTATCGTTATTTACGACACCCTCGTTTACCGTGCCGTTTATTTCGGGGACAGAGGGAATAGCTGTATTGCCCTCGTCGGTATTCATACTGACTTCGGGCGAAGAAACGGTATTATCGGCAACAGGAGCTTGCACAGAGCAGTCGGGTGTTTCGACAGGGGAGGAAATATTTTCCTCGAATGAGGGAGGTGTCGGAAGACTTTCCTCGGGCGTTTGTGCGGAAACAGATTCTTTTATAACTATCTGTTGGTCGGGCACAAGCGAAAAACTGCTTTCCAGACTGAACGGAACGAGCAATCTTATCGCAACCAACGCCCACAAGCAGCAGCTTATCCATTTGGGCATACGCTTTGTGATCAAAGCGCGAACTAAAAGCACCGCCGCGATAAGCCAGCTTGCCGCGATGCTCAGATTAAAAACCTCAATAAAGACACGCGACATTCTATTCTCCTCCGCGTTCGATTATCTTACGTATTTCGTTGATATCGTCTTCCGAAAGATTCTGGTGCTTTGCAAAGGCGTTGATAAAAGCGGGCAACGAGCTTTCAAAGCGTTTTTCAAACATTTCGTCAAGCTCGGCAAGCTGAACCTCGTCCTTTGTGACAAGCGATCTGACGATCGAATTTTCGTTCGCCACCACTCCCCTCTCGGAAAGCCTTTTTATAACGGTATAGGTCGTTGTACGCGACCATTCGAGCTTTTCTTTGCAGATGACGGCAAGCTTGTTTGCCGCAATAGGCTCGTTTTCCCATAAAATAAGACAAAAACGGTATTCACTTTCAAATATTTTCGGAATTGACATAATAAATGTACTCCTTTATGTTGTTGAATGCATTCGACATCTTGAGTCTAACACATTAGACAGCACTTGTCAATAGCTTTTCTGAAATTTGTTTAATGCATTAGACAAAAGTCGTGCTTCCAACCCGAATAGTTTTTACTTTCATTTATATAGACGAGCAAAAAATGTGTTTTGTCACAAAATCGGAGTTATTTATTTAAAATCACCGCTTGTATGTTTACAAGCCGAGGTTTTGGTGTTATACTCAATATATAAAAACAACATTAAAAGCATAGGAGGTTTGACTTTGCTTAAGGATATAATCACACCGAAAAAGGTGCTGTTCGCGTCCGACGCGCACACCGAGCTTCGCGGCCAGCTTTCGCGCTCGCGCGGGGCGACATTGGTTTCGGGAAATCTGACGGGAAATTCGCGTCAGGACATTTCGGGTATTTCTGCCCGTGTCTACAAAAACGGCACATACGGATTTTCTTCTATGGCGGAATATTCGCCCGAGGCGGCAGAGGCGGTTTTGCGTGCGGCAACCGAAAATGCCGAATTTATGGATAAGCACGTCAACAAGGGCAAGCCCGCGCTCCCCGCGGTTGCCTGCGGAAAGCAGACGCTTCAAAACGATATCCCCGATATCGAGCAAAAGCTTTACGTAGATTTCGCAAAAAGCATCGACGGATACGTTTCTTCTAAATACAAAAACCTCGTAAGCCGCACCATCGCCGCTCGCGAGGACTCGATGGAAAAGCTTTTGTGCGTTTCAAACGGGTTTGACTCTCACACCTGCTTACAGCGTTCTTATTTATACGTAATTCTCAACGCCGAAACAAACAACGGTGTCCCCGTCGAGCTGTTCCACGCATTCGGCGGTGAAGGCGGATTCGGAGTGAATTTCCAAAACCCCGAATCGCTTTATTCCGAAATAGATGCGCTTTACGAACGATTGATGCAAAAGCGCGAGGGTATTTATGCCGACGCGGGCGAAAAGACTGTCGTTCTCGGCGGAATGATGACGGGTATGCTCGCTCACGAGGCGGTCGGACACACTGTCGAAGCCGATCTTGTTCTGGGCGGAAGCGTTGCCGGCCCGAATCTGAACAAGCAGGTGGCAAGCGAATTGGTTAGCCTTACCGACTTTGCAAACACCGCGTTCGGCGAAAAAGCGCCGTTACCGGTCTACGTTGACGACGAGGGCGTAAAGGCAACCGACGCAAAGATTATCGAAAACGGTATGCTTGTCGGATATATGAACAACCGCGAATCCGCACAGCATTTTGGTATGACTCCCTGCGGAAACGCACGCGCATGGGCTTTCTCCGACGAGCCGCTTATCCGTATGCGCAACACTGCGATACTGCCCGGCAAGGACAAATTGGAGGACATTATCGCAAGCGTCGACGACGGCTATTATCTTATCGATTCGAGCAACGGTCAGGCGGACACGACGGGCGAGTTTATGTTCGGCGTTTCGATGGGCTATGAGATCAAAAACGGCAAGCTCGGAAGAGCACTGCTGGACACCACTATATCGGGTGTTGCATTTAATATGCTGAAAACCGTCGATATGGTTTCCGACACGGTAACCTGGGCAAGCTCGGGCGTTTGCGGAAAGAAGCAGCCGATGCCTGTCGGTATGGGCGGACCCGCATTACGCTGTAAGGTTATGATCGGAGGTCGCTGATATGGAAAAATACAGGAATATTGCAAAAAGCATTCTCGATAAGCTTCAATCGCGCGGAGCGGATATGGCGCACTGCACGGTTCAGGAGAGCGAGATGCGCGAATTTAACGTTGACGGAAACGAATTTTCGCTTTTCCGCACGCTTTTCAACCGATATATCGGCATAACCGCATTTATCGGCGGTAAAAAGGGCTCGGTCTCGATAAACCGATTTGACGACGAAGCGATCGGCGAAGCGATCGAAAACTGCATCTCCGCCGCAAGCGTTGCAACCCCCGACACTGCTTGGGAGCTTGCAAACGGCAACGGCGAGCACTGCTTTAAGAGCGGTGCGACCGTACCCGACACCGAAAAGCTTTTCTTCCGCACGAAAGAGCTTTTGAACGACATTCATACCCGTCACCCGAAGATAATGGTCGAGCAGATGATAGTAAAGCATATCTGTGCCAAGAGCGTTTATATGAGCACGACGGGCAACTGCTATCTTTCCGAGCGCGGAAAATACGTATCCGAGCTTATGTATTCGGCGCACGAGGGTGATAAGTCGACATCGTTCTTCGGAAGCGACGTCACTGTTACCGATCTCGACAAGCCCTTTATCGACTGTGCGCTTATCGAGCGCGAGCTGACCGATATCGAAAACCAGATAGATTCCGCGGCAACCGAGGGCAAATTCACCGGCAAGGTAATATTTACTCCCGCATGCTTGGTGAGCACGGTATTCGGCAATATTTGCGGAAACTTCGTATCCGACAGCGTGCTTCTCGAGGGAACGTCGCTCTGGAAGGACAAATTAGGTCAAAAGGTTGCCGACGAAAGAATCACCGTCTCCTTCAATCCGAGCGACAAGCGCATTGTCAACGGCGAGCGTTACACCGGCGAGGGATATCTTTCCGAGGATTACGATCTTATCCGCGACGGCGTACTTCAAAGCTTTATGCTTTCGAAATACGTTGCCAACAAAACCGGCAATCTCCGCGCAAAGAACTCCTCCTTTGCACTCATTATCGAAGCGGGCGAAACACCGCTTGAGGAAATGATAAAGAGTATCGACAAGGGAGTTATCATAGGTCGTTTTTCGGGCGGAAGCCCCGGCACAAACGGCGAATTTTCGGGTGTTGCGAAAAACGGATTTATGATCGAAAACGGCAAGATAACCCACGCGCTCTCCGAAACGATGATAAGCGGAAACCTTGCCGATATGCTCAACAACCTTGTGGCGATAAGCAAGGAAACACTGGTCGACGGCACAGTCGTCGCACCTTATATGGCTTTTGACGGTATAACCGTTTCGGGTAAATGATCATGAAAAGAAAATTTATTTGTATTCTTGCGACTTTGCTCCTGGTCGTCAGCCTTGCAGGCTGCGGAAGCGATCTCGAGGTCGAAGCCGAAATCAAATATTCGGTATATGAAAACGACGGCGCGGACAAAGTCAGCTTTTATCTTACAAGCGACATCGAAAAGGACGGCAAATGGCAATACACTCTTGACGGATTGACAAATCTTGCCGTTTTTGAAACAAACACGCAGACGGCGGAGGATATTGCCGAATACACGACGATAATTTTAAAGCCTGTCGGTGAGGGCGAGGATACGCTTTCCTTTACTCTCAACGACGGACGTGTCTGCGAATATCTCGTGAAGATAAAAAAAGATTCTTCCGGTATATTCCGCATCACCGTTTCAAGCACCAAAACAGATATGAGCGCGAGATAAAAACAAACGGCCGAGGCAATCACGCTTCGGTCGTTTTGATTTGCTATTCGGTTTGCTCTGTTTGCGCGCTTCTTTCAAAAAATTCCTCGCGTTTTCTTTCCAAAAGCTTTTCATCAATATCAACGTATATACAGCTTTCGCAAGTACCGTAAGCGTTCAACGTTATTTCTTCAAGCGCGCACTTTTCTTTGCTCCAATACACGCAAAATATATTATCACATTGCATAAAAAACACCTCTTTTTTCTCAATTATAACAATTCATCGCCGAAATATCAAGTACCCGAAGTATATTTCTACCTAAATTTCCTATACTGTTATCAAGTAACCGATATAGGAGAGCGTTTATGCACTTGAACGAAGCGATAGCGTTAAGGATCAAAGAACTTTGCAGACAAAAAGGACTTACTCAATATGCGCTTTCAATGAAAAGCGGGGTTCCGCAATCGACGTTAAGCACGATAATGAGCTGTACGTTTCCGAGTATGAAAATGCGCATTATTTACGAAATATGCGAAGGGTTTGAAATCGGACTAAAGGATTTTTTCGATTCCCCGCTTTTTGAAAGAGAAAACCTTATAGATTAAAAAAGAGTTGCCCACGCAACTCTTTTCAGTTTGCAGACAAAGTCTGCAAACTGAAACAGACTGAGAGAAACGAAGTTATTTTTTACAAAAAACGAGCGTAAACTTACAATGGTAAGGTAGTCGAGTTTTTTGTGAAAACCCTTGAAAATA
>SVRD01000015.1 GCA_015064955.1 Oscillospiraceae bacterium | reverse complement strand
CTAAACAATATGGTCGTGCGATACAACGACACGGAGGTTCCGATTTACCGTGAGGCTTTGCCAGCGTTTAAGAATTGCGTTAAGCTGACCCAGTTTGTATATAAACATCCGAACTATGATATACTCAGTGATATATGTGGTTGCTGGTTTTGTTCTTTTTTCTTCTGAATCCATCAAGGACTTTGGGATTGATAATTGCGGTATTAAATACGTGCCGATAAAACGCAAGTGGATCAGAAAAATATTCAGGACAAGGCAACCCAGTATTCCCGCCTTTTACTTTTACAATTTGTTCGTAGTATTCGCATATATTTTGTATGTGCCGATATCAATTATATTATATATATGTTCGGGCTACGATGGCAATGTGTCTGATGTGCTTTTAACAATCGCGATTTGTTGGGGTTTAATCGATAAGTTTACCGTTGTTTTTGTTACCGCATATTATCAATATAGACGTAATCGCCACAGAAAAAAGGTGCTCGAAGAAAGCGGCAATGCAGAAAGCGAGAGAATAAGAAAAGAAAATGCTTTAAAGAGAGAGGCGGAAAGGAACAAGTCATACCGCCGTAATCGTAAAGAAATCAAAAAGAGACTAAAGGAATTAAAACAATTAAATAAAAAACAGTAATCGGTATTGAGTTTATGCAGTCGAATAGTATAGTTGAAGCATATATGATGAATTTCAGCATGAACATTTCAATGTAAAGTATTTAGTATGTGACGATTCACCAATACGTGAAAAGTAAGTTAAAAGAATTCGATGTAGAACATCCCGAAATCACTGGAAGACAACTGCATTATTATTCGGCGTTCAGCAAAACAGGAAAAACGTTGACATTTGACGACATGCGCAAGATAGAGATACAATCTATGGTTGATGTCGGTGTCCCGATTGAGTATGCAACCCATGCTGTAGATAAAGCGATAGCTGATTTGTTAAAATCAGGAGTTAAGAGTCCCACAAGAATTCCGTGGGGGAAATGAGGTTAATATGAACACGCTCGACGAAAAAATGCAACAAGAATTAATGGATGCTTTAGGAGAAAAAGTCGTTAAAGAAGTAAGAGACGGTGCTTTAACAATCGCAAGAAATAGAGCAAACTACACTTCTGTAAATCCGGTAGACCGTAAGACTTATGCGGCATTATCCGACTTGACAGATGAACAGAAAAATGCCGTTTGCTATTTACTTTCCAAAACCGTAACCGCTACTATATACCGTTTTTTAAAATTGTTCGAGTATTACCCCGATGAGATGAAATTGATTCTTTCAAAAAACGGAAATGATTACGATATTTTAGACATCAGCGAAGAAGTAGGGGCGGAGATTGCATCCGAAGAAGAAGACGGTTGGATACAACGTTTTTCAGAAATTTAAAATTTCTTTTGATTTCGCTGTTTGCTGTCGAATCGCTTGCCGAAAACGAGCAGAGCGTGTTCCGCGTCGATTCGCTCAATGGCACGCGCCGGGCGGACTATATCTGCGTTTATAAGGTTAGCAGACACTCGGCGGAATAGGTGCAGCAGCGCCGTATGTAGCCATGGCTATCCGACAAGAAGTCCTTGACAAAAACGGCAGGTTGTGCTAAAATAACTAAAGCAGATAAATGATAAAGGATCCAGCTGACTGCAGAGGACGTTGGTTCCTTTTGCTTTTTTGAGGGAAATCTTTATGATACGAAAAAGAAAATTCGCGTTTTCTACAACCCAAATCATATTGCTGAGTTTTTTTGTTACGATCTTGCTTGGAAGTTCGCTTTTGGCGCTTCCCGTCAGTTCTGCGTCGGGCGAAGCCGTGCCTTATCTCGATGCGCTTTTCACGGCAACCACCTCCACCTGCGTGACGGGACTTGTTACACTTCCGACAGTGTCAACGTGGAGCGTGTTCGGACAGATCGTCATTCTGCTTCTCATACAGATCGGCGGGCTTGGTATAATTACCATTATGTCGGGACTGATGCTTCTTCTCAACAGAAAAATGGGTATCGGCGACCGCTTGCTGATTCAGGATGCCTTCAATCTCAATACGATGTCGGGGCTTGCCAAGTTTGTTAAGAACGTGCTGTTCGGCACACTGATCATCGAAGGGATAGGTGCTGTTCTGTATATGCTTGTCTTTATTCCCGAGTTTGGTGCAAGCGGTATCTGGATATCGGTGTTCAATTCGGTTTCCGCTTTTTGCAACGCAGGCATTGACATTATCGCGGAAAACAGTCTTTGCAATTATGCAACCAATCCCTTGATCAATATCGTCACCTCGGCACTCATCGTTCTCGGCGGTCTTGGATATATCGTATGGTGGGACGTGCTTCGTGTGATCAAGAGCCGTTCGCCAAAGAACCGCAAGATATTCAGGCATCTGACCTTGCACTCAAAGATTGCCATTACCGTTACCGCAGGACTCATTCTTGTCGGCGCAATTCTCATTTTTATTTTTGAATATGCAAATCCCTTGACTATCGGAGAGATGTCATTGTTTGATAAGGTTCAGGTATCCTTTTTCCAATCGGTCACAACGAGAACCGCGGGGTTCGCCTCTGTTCCGCAAGAGAATCTTACCAACGCTTCTGCCGCGGTATCGGTTATATTGATGCTTATCGGCGGTTCGCCCGTTGGAACGGCAGGCGGTATGAAGACCGTAACTATTGCCGTGCTTATATGCTCGGCATTTGCTACTATCCGCAATAAAAACAGCGCAACTCTGTTCGGCCGCCGTATTTCCGAAGGATCGGTAAAAAAAGCAGTTGCCGTGGCTGTAACCTTTCTTACGATCTGCACCGCTTCAACCGTGCTTTTGATGGCAACGAGTAACGCTTCCGCCATCGATGCAGTTTATGAAACGGTCAGCGCCACTGCAACCGTCGGTCTTTCGAGAAATTTTACTGCAACGCTCAACATATTCGGAAAGCTTATTATCATCGTAACGATGTATTTCGGCAGAGTCGGCCCCATTTCACTTGCGGTTGCGCTTGGCAGCAAAAACGAAAGTCAAAACGTCATTTCCGAGCCGACGGAAGATATTAGTATAGGATAAGGAGAAGATTATGAAAGCAAAGAAAACATACGCAGTCTTCGGACTCGGAAGATACGGTATGGCCGTGGCAAGAGAGCTTGTAGAGAACGGTATGGAGGTTATTGCCGTAGATACCGAGGAAAAAATCGTTAACGACGCTGCGGCATATCTGCCCGTGTGCAAATGCGCCGACGTGACCGACGCGGAGGTTATCTCCCGTCTCGGAATCGGTAATATTGACATCGTTATCGTTTGTATGGCGGGCAATCTCGAAGCGAGCGTTATGGCGGTCACGCTTTGCAAGGAGGCAGGTGTTAAAACCGTTATTGCAAAATGTGCCAACGAGATGCAGCAAAAGATTTTACTTCGCGTAGGAGCGGATAAAGTGGTCTTTCCCGAAAACGAGTCGGGTATTCGCCTTGCCAAGAACCTCTTAAGCTCGGGCTTTATTGATATGATCTCTCTGTCAAAGGATGTATCCATGGTTGAGATCGACGTAAAGGAAGAATGGCGCGGTAAAAATCTGATTGAGCTGAATCTCCGCAAAAAATACGGCATCAATATCGTCGCTGTCAAGAAGGGCGAAAAGGTTGACGTTAATATCAGTCCCGAGCAGGCGCTTGATGCCGAAAGCTCGCTGATCGTTATCGCAAATACGGCAAAATTGGGTAAATTGAAGTAGTTATCCTGTAATAGACAGGTTGATCTAAGGGCTGACCGTGAGGTCAGCCCTTTTCTTGTTCTCCCTTGCGCCAACACCTCGCTCATCGGCTCTTTGGGATTATTTATGTGTTTTCGGCTTTTTTAAACCGCAGATTCGCAAAAAAGATAATGGTCAGCATGGCGATTTCCGCGAGTATGATTTTGTAGTCGTTTATGTAAGCGCCGTAATTTCGCTCGTAATGCAAAACGACCGCAAAGCATACCGAATGCAGAACCAGCTGCACGGCAAACCGCAGCTTTGAAATACCGTTTTCCGATTCAAGAGCAAACCTAAGCGTGAAACAGATGATTGTGACCGCCAAGAAGAATATATTTTTATAGAAACCCGCAACGAGAATATTTGCCAAGTAAAAGACAAAAAGCAGCGCAGACATATTTTACCTCCTAAAGTATACTGATAATTATTTCGCCGTATTCTGATGCAAACTCATCGAATGAGCGGTCACCAACGTAGCAAAAGGTATAGGGGGCTGTTCCTTCTTCACCGCCGCCGGCGCTTTTGGTGACGTCGGTGTACAGTGTTTTGCCGTCGGATTTTATAATGTTGTATGCGTGGCCGGTACCATTTGTTCTCACAATGAGCACAAACGCCTTTGTTTCCTCGCCATGCGTTTCCCCCCATCTCAGAGCAATCGCCTTCATCCAACAGGCGAAGTCGTAGCATATACCGCCCATTTCGGTTCTGATTCGTGTGAAATCAAAATACTGAACAGGAAGCAGTATCGTTTTGTCGAGGTCATAGACAAAATTGTCAAATGCATATTTGTTTGCCTCGATAATCAGCTCCTCGATCGTTTCGCAGTGACCGAAATTGTCGTCGATCCATTTTTTGTCCTCCTCGGACAGATTGCTGCTGACTATCGTGTGCCCTCCGCGTTTTCCTTGGATATATGCGTTGGCGACCGACATCGCTGTCAGCGCGAGAATCGAGAGAATAAGGGCGGTGTTTATAAAGAAACGAAATGATTTCATTGTATAACCTCCTTTCAGAATTCGACGGCATTGTTGATCATGTCGTTTAGTCTGAGTCTGAACGTGTCGATATTGGCGACGTAGAAACGGTACAGCCAGGAAACCGCCTCCGCCTTGTCATTCTCGATCTCGGCACTGAGCAGAATGTGGCGGTCGGGGTTGAGACCGATCGCGTCACCGAGCTTGCGGTAGTGATCGAAGTCGGAAAACTTGCCGCTTTTCACCTCGGACCAGAATATGCAGTTGCCTACTCTGAACACTAAATCGAGCTCGTTCTTCTGCCCGTCCTTCTCGATAATCAGGTTGCTGTAAACCTCATAGTCGAGACAATGGGCGTTCGCCGCCGCCTTTATCACCTTTTCGGCAACAGCGCGGGCGTAAATCTCGAGATAATCGCCGTTTATAAAGTTGATAACTCTAGGTGCGTACGAAAATTTGCCGCTTATCGACGCTTTTTCGCGGTTATAAAACACGTTTGCGGTTATTCCGTAATCACCGAGTATTTCGGCAAACGCGGCGATCTTTTCCTTGTCGCTGTCGGAATATTGTGTAAGAGAATAGTTCAAACGCTCGGACTTTTTTGTGAGGCTTTCGCGTATGTACTTCAAAAACGGCTTCACTGCGCGGTAGTTCACGGCGAAGGTGTATGCGAGCTTTTCAACGTGGGCGTTGCAAGGGGTGTTGTGAGAAAAATCGACAGTATATCCCTTCGCGTCGAAGTAATCCTTCACACTCGCAACCGAAACCTCGCTCTCGGCAGCGGGAGCGATCACGGGGGGAATAACCTCCTCGTGTACAGGCGCAAGCGCAGAAGAGCCCTCGGTCAGAGTCTCGGGCTTGGTGTTGATATTGCGGAAAGGGTTAAGAATAGCTTTAATTACAGACATGAGTTTTTCCTCCTGAATTTTAAGTTTTTTGTTATGGCTGAATTCTACCATTATTAAAAAGGAGAGTAATCAGCGGCTTTGGAAATCAAAGTTGAAAAAATTTCCGCTTCGATTATGTTCATGTCTGCATTCTACCACGATGCTCGGCAGTAATCTTCGTGCCCATTGGCAGTCAAAGTTGAAAAAAATCACCCGAGTGCTTATCGGGTGATCTTTATATCTGTTGTATTTTGTATTAGAGTATTTCCTCGTCGGGTAAAAGCTCTTTTGAAAGCGATAGTTGGCTTTCGAGCCTGCTTATCAGCTCTGCCCGCACGTCGCCGCTGTCGTCCTCTATAAATACAAGCGAGCCGTAGCTCAAAAGCCTTATCAAAATCTCGCGCTTGTCAAAGCTGTTGTAGCAAAGCGTCATTCGGTAGGAGCTGTCCGACCATTTAATACATTTCTTTTTGAAGCAGGAAAATTCGGTGAGTATCCTGTCGGGAACGTTCATCGTTTCATCAAACGAAACGACCATTTCGCGCTCGTTTATCGCGAAATATGTGTTTATCGCTTTTTTTGCGGACGAAATATCAAAGCTCTCGTCGGTCGTTTCGGCTGTAACAATACGTTCGAGATTAAATATTCTGACCGTATTGTTGCATATCGCATATAGCCTGAAGCGATTGTCGCGCTTTGAATATTCGATATATACGGGCGCGCAGAGATAGTCCGACACCGTTTCGTATTGCGATCTGTATTTCAAAACGAGTTTTCTTCTATCGTGTATCGCACCGAAAATTTTTCTCGCCGTCTCGAAAAACGGCTCACTGTCGTAAAATCTGTCGGTATCGGAGAAACTGTCGTATAAAACCGTGCGGTTTATATCAAACAGCTTTTTGTCTGTGAAGTGAGCAAGAAGCCGATCGATTTCGCCGTTTGTAAGAAAGCATTTTGCAAACGGGTGATTCAGTATGTTGTTAAGCCACTGAATCTCGATCGCGGTAAGCGGGAGCATCTCCTGCGCGCTGTCCGCCGCGTTCGTGAACCTGAATCTCGGAGTAATACCCGAGCTCTTGAAATCGACAAACCGCATCAAAAATCCGTCTGCCTGATTCATACGGGCGGTTTCGGTCTTTCTGCTTGATTGCCCCTTAAAGATCGGAGAAGCGAAAAGCAAAGCGTATTCACTTTCGAACCCATCGAATTCGTCGGAGGAAATCCGTAAGCATTTGGAAACATCGGTCAGTGTTTTTCCGAGCTCCTCAAATGCGATTCCGAAAATCTCGTTAAAAATCAGACTGTGCAGATTATTCGTCTCCTTTAAATTTTTGGGAATTTCATCGCGCAGAACCGTTTTTCCGTGTTTTGACGAAACATTTTCGGATTTTTCGAGTGCGCTCGGATCGGTATAGCGCAAATATGTTTTTTCGATATCGGCAGTGAAGCTGTCGAGCGGCTCACCGTCTGTTTCTGCCGAAACAATGCGTCTTGTATAGCTTCTCAGCCATTGAAGCATTTCGTAATGGTTTGCCACGTCGGCGGTGATTTCGATACACCGGCCGTGCCCGTCGAGCATAATCTCCTCAAAGCTCGCTATTCTTCTCAGCTCGCGGCGCACTCGTGCTCTTATAAAGCCTTCGCTTTCATCGTATTTTATAACAATACGTAATTTTCTCGGCACAAGCGGCTCTTTGAGATTGCCCTCCGCGAAATTATTAAATGCCGTGCCCCAGGTATGCTTTATAAGAATCTTTGCCCTTTCGATATCCTGCTCGAAATTCTCGTCGGCAGGCATCGTTCCGATCGTGATGCTGTCGATAAACTCGATTCTCACCGCCGAAACACTGCGGTAGATCGGGTGGTAATAGATCAGATATTGCCTGCCGTCGTTTACGCTTTCGCGTATTTCGATAGGGAAGCAGACAAGCCTTTGATATTCCAAGTCGTTCATCGAAGCGTTGCGGTATTCGATAACCGTCCAATATTTGTTTTCTATCGCATAAAGCAGGTCGATATTGTTGTAATCGTTGAGCGCGCGCTTTAAATAGTTGTGCTTGTAATAAATAAAATCATTTTTTCGCTCGGGCAGACGGTTCAGAACATAGCTTCCGATAACTCCAAGCATGCTCGTTTGCGAAAAGAAGGACACCATATCGGCGAATCGGGTGTTGAAGCTTTCGTCGTTGCCGAGAATATCTGTCAAAAAGATATCGGAGAGGGCATATTTCACCCTTTGCTCTTCCTTTTTTGCCGTAATAATCCCAAGCTCGACCAGCTCGTTCATCTTCAGCTCGAAATTTTTCCTTTGATCGTCGCAAAGCCCGAGATTATGCATCGCATAAAACAGCTTGCTCTTTTCGACAAAGCTGTCACAATCGTTTTCGATATAAAAACGAGTCCCGTCGAAGCAGATTTTCTTTTTATAAGTTGAAATATGCTTATGGATTTTTTCGGCTTGCTCGTCGTTGCCGCTCAACCCCATCAGTTTTGTGTAATAGGTGGGGTCGGCATTGTATCTTTTTATTGCTTTATTTGCGTATTCGTGCTTACTTTCGAAATTACGCCAATTTTCTGTTTTGGCATTACGCTTTTCTGCGGCGTAGATATCCAGCGCCCAATTTTTGAGCAAAAAATCAAGACTATCGAGCTCTTCTCTGCAAAGCGGCTTGTAATCGACTATCTCGGTGCGCTTCCATAGCATAAAATACATCAGAATTCCGTAGATAAACGAGAAGTGCGCGCCCGCCTCGACAGCGCTCTCACTGCAAAAACGGTACAGCGAAAAGAAGGGGTTCTCGGTTATCTGTCTTGCATCGACGGTGACGCATTCGACCCTGCGGTTTATCCTCGATGGGTCGATACGGTCGTTTTCTGAGTCCTTGATGTCGCCGTTGCGCCATTGGACACCCGCCGCCTGCTCCAAGGTGTATTGCAGTCTTTTAACGTCGGGGTAGTAGGTACCGTCTATAACGTCTTTGTTCAGATCGGTTTTGTCGTTCGTCCCCCGAACCTTGAAATCACTGCCGCGCTCCTTGAACTGATAGATATAAAAATCCCTCAGATAGTTTTTGAATTTTATATTGAAGCCTTCCGAGCCGATGAATTCAGCATCAACCGCCATTATAAAACTCCTTGAACTGTCATCACAAGTGTATTTGCATTAACAGACGCTCGGTATATTCATCAAGTCTTTGTATACCGCGACGCATTTCATCATAAACGATTTGTCGGGATCGTTTTTGTTGCTTGAGAAAAGCGATTTGAGCAATTTTTTTCCTTCTGCGTCACTCAGTATACTGCAGTGAGGACAGTTGTTGCGGCTTGCGGCTATCTTCTTGATTGAATTGAGCAGGCTGTCCCACCAATTGTCAGGGTATTGAGTAAGCTGATTATTATGGCAATAGCTCTTTATTTCCTCGATCGCTGAATTTGAAATCCCGATTCCGCGCTTCGAGAGAATATAGCTTATCGTGCCGAGTGTCAACGTTTCGTTGCTCGGCAGTGCGGATATCGGCGATACGTTGTTGTAAATTACGTTCGGGCAAATCGTTTTGATTATCGGAACGAGGGTGTTGTTCAAATGAACCTCGACCGCTTTACAAAACGAAATATAAACAAGACTGTAATCAAAGCCTTCGAGCGTTATGTTTGAAAAGCATCTGTCCATCTGTATTCCGTTAAATAAGAAATCGCGAACCTTTTCGTCGAATTTCGACATATAGTCCCTGCTCAGCAGATAGTTCGACAAAATATCGTCGGTAAGATCCTCGTCAAGAGCGATCGCGCCCGTAACGTTGGGCAAATAAGCGCCAAACTGATTAACGATCTCGAGTAATTGCTCTTTGGGAGCGTCTATTTCGTCGATTTTCTTTTTGAGCAGCTCTACAAGCTCGCCTATTTCGAGCTCATCGGTCTTCGGGGAGCAGTTGTCTGCTTTCAAAACGCTTTTGAGCGGGTTCTTCTCTGCCGCGGCAATCATATTGCTTTCGTTTTTACAATAGGTCTCGAAGAATTTACAGCAAAATTCATATACTCCGTCGAACGAGCGGGTATGACCGAACTTATCTGTTTCGCTGTGTTTTTTGACAAGACCTCTCATTAAAAGGCACTCGAGATTAGAGCGGTCCTGTTCATTGTCGTAATTGTTTTCGATCAAATGCGTCAATGCGGTTATGTGCTTGGGTAGCAGCATTTTGCTCCAATGATCGAAAAGCATTTTCATTCGTTGGTTATTTTCGTATAACGGCTTGAATTTCAATCCGTCCTCGGTACCGTTTTTTGCAACGTGATCATATGCATAATTAGCCGCGAGATTCAATATTGCGGGAATGCCGCCCGAAACGTTGATGATTGCATCTACGGTTCTTTCCGACAATTCGATTTCCGCGGTATTTAAGCGCGAATAAATATAATCGACCGCATTATCGTGTGACCAACCGCCGATACAGATTTCGTTGCCCGCAAACGCCTGCAAATAAAGCGAACCGCTTACGTCGCTCGGGAGAGAATCCTGATTCAGATCATAGTTGCTGGCAACTATATATTGCGATTTGCTTAACAGCTTGCGAAGAACCTCATGGTGTTCCTTGGTAACCTCGGTGGAGGCAGTGAAGCGCTCGAAATCATCCACAATCATTACGATTCTGTATCCGTAAGTATCGTAAAAAATGTTCAAGACCTTTTCGAAAAATTCGGCAGGCTTGAGATTGTTCCTGCGCTCTTCATCGCATGCGGCAAGAATGTCATTCATTTCATCTCTTTTATCGCATTGTGCAAGAATACGCACGGAGCTGAGTATCATTTCGGTAAAGTGTGAATAAATGTCGTCGTTCTTCAAGCCCGCCGGGAATTCGGTTACGGGCGAAATAATGGTGTGGTCAAGCGCCTTTTGTATTCTGTATTCTCTGTTGAAAACGCTTCGCAACAAAGAGGTTTTGCCGACGCCCTCAACACCCAATACTACGGTTTGCTTTTTCTCTTCAATATGTTCTTTTAACTTTTTGATTTCGGCTTCTCTGCCGAAGAGCGCCGAGAGTGTGTCAACCGGCATAGCATTTACGTTGAATGGGTTCATAAAAGCTCCTTGATATCTTGTTGCTGTCGGCGGTTAGTACAGCCGCCGACAGCCTTGTTATTAATAATCGTCATCGTGTGTGTTAGCAGATTGAGTTTTCTTCTCTGTAAAGACAACGGGCATCTCTTCGCATCGTTTGTAGTCCGACGGCGAAACTCTGAAATAATGCCAATACAGCTCGACAGCAAATCTGTATGAGTATTTGTCATATGGATTTCGCTGCAGTATTTGCATTCTTTCGAGTGTACTTACAAGCGTTTCTACGTCCTTCTGCGAGAATTCGTGCGAGAGAAGCTCCATAAGCTTTGTGACTGATACGTATTCTGTCGCTTTGGAGGTTATCGCCTGAATTGCACCGATCGCCTTTTGCTCGGCGGGACTGCAGCTTGTGATAAGACTCTTGAAATATTCGTCGTTTCCGGTCACTGTCGTCACCGCGCTTGCGATGTCGGCAGGATATACCGTGCTTCTTTTGTGCTTTGATGCTCTCACAAGTGCACAGTTAGCAACAAGCTTTGAATACCAAACCAAGCCGTTTGTGTATTTCCATATCCAGTTCAGTGCCTCGGGGGTGATTTTTACATTGGGGTATTCGCGGTAGGGAGAAAGCAGCATTTCCTTCATATCTCTGTCAAGAAGTCTGCCGATCTCTATTACATTGTCGCCGAATTGCTGGAAGAGCTGGTTGAGAGTACCGCCGTCCATATATCTTATCAGCTTGTTCGAGCCGCAAATCGCCAGATGTATTGCATCTTGGCAATATACGCTGTTGAGAAGCACACGCAACGAGGGAAGCAACGAGCTGTAAACGCCGCGGTTGCTTTCTACCGTTTCGATAAGAATGTCGAACTCGTCGATAACCAGCATCAAACCCTTTCCGCCGTTCATTATTTTCAATTCACGGTAGAAATACTGAAGGTCCTCGGGGTTGCAGTCCTCGGTTCTTTCGCGGGGAACCCATTTTTTCTCGAAGCGTTCCCATTCCTCCTCGGATTTTTTGCCGACGTTGCGTATTTTGGATTCGTTGATTACAGAGTTGATCAATACTCGCTGTATCGGAGCCTCATTTGCCTTAATGCCCTCGCAGGTCGTAAATATTGCGATGGCATCGTCACATTTGAAGTTTGCATATGCGACAAGATAATTGAGTATCGAGGTCTTACCTGCACGCCTGATACCATTGATTATGACGTTTTTGTATTCGGCAAAGCTGCTACCGTTGAAAATACTTTCAATGCGTTTCTTTTCTTCTTCTCTGCCGAAGAAATTCTTGCTGTATACGGTACCGTCCTCTGCCAAAACAAAGTCGGCAATAGGCCTGTCGGTCAGATAAAGACCGGTCGGGAAGTCAACATCATTCTGCTCGCTTATCGTGAGGGTATGATTGCTGCTTATACGGTACTTCTCACCCTTGCTTTCATAGGTTATGAAAATTTCGTAATCGAGCGATTGCGTTCCGATTTCCGATGTATAATAGATTTCGAATATCGCAATTTCGTCCTTGCCCAATCGAGAAAGAACGTAGGGACTGCCGGAGAACCCGTTTTTGTATTCGATTTGAACAGTGATATTTTCCGCAGCCACGTTTCCGATATTCTTTATACTGCCGTGAATATCTCCGGTCGGACTGCTTGCTGTTTTGCTGAGGATCTCATATGAAAGAATCGGTCTTTGATCCAGCTTGTTGATCTCATCTCTTATCATAAGCGATATCGACTGCCTGATTTCTGCCCAACCGAAAGGTGCCGTCTTGTTCAAACGGCTTCTTGCCTTTGACAAAACCATCTTCAACGCGGCTGTGTCGTTTGCGGCAGACTCCTTTAAGCAGTTTGTGATCGATTCCAGGACCGCATATATGGTATTGACGTCTTCGATCTCGGCGTGCATCTTGCTTTCGGGAAGCATATTACGCATTTTGATAAACGCCTGCTTGTTGTTCATATATGCTTCTGCCATCGGACGTATCGAGGAATAACCTCGGTGTAAAAGCTCGTTGAGTCCTCTGGTACGAACCAGATTTTTCAAAATATTTGCACTTTCCGCGTTGCTTGCAGGGTCATAGGAATTTACCAGCTCGAGAATCAGATCGCGCGCCGCCTCGTATTTTTTGTTGACGATACAGTCGTAATAATAATCAACGCCGTATTTGATCGCGTAGCTGTTTAAAAGCTTGTTGCTTGTGTTTTCATACAGTGCGATCTGATAAATACGCTTTGTAAGCTCAAGCTTGCGTTTGCAATTTTCGCTGTCGAGCGAGAAAAAGCTTTCGTGCTCCTTCCACAGATCCTCTATGCTTGCGTCGGTTTGGGCAGCGGGCTCGATATCCTTCAATATCGAAAGCTCGTAAAACGGGGTTGTTGCTTCAGCGGCGAGAGTAATTCTTTCGCCGAACTGTGCTTCGGGCTTTTCGCTGAATTGCTCAAAAATCTTGTTTTCGGGCTTTTCGGGCTCGATAAAGTTTTCAATCTGTTTTGTTGCGGTTTCGTGTATTCTTTGTGTTTCCAACCATATAAAGTGCGTGGGAGAATATTTGTCGCGCGCGTCAGCATTTCGGAAATTTTTGTTGTTGGATTCTTCGACGATTATCCGTTGGATTTCGAGGATTTCGCCCGATACGCTTTCGGAGGTGAAGCCTTTTGTCATAATAAAGCAAAGAACACCTCTTGCATTTTCGCTTTCCAATGCCTTTACCGCTTCTATTTTTTCTCTGTCGCTTACACTCTTGTTTATAACAAGCAGAAGTGTATCTGCAAGCTGTTGGTTGTTGGGTGCGAAAAATTGCTTGAGTCTTTCCGCTTCGTTGGCTCTTTGAGTGTATATAAGTGCCATCAGCATATTAATACAGCTCCAAGCGTTGAACTCGGGGTCGGAAATATAGGAAGCGATATCGTCATTTCCTGCAAATGCACCCGATACTCTCATAAGCGCTTCGTACTTTTCGCCGGCTATGTACAGATTTAACGATTCGTCATCGCGCTTGCCGTGGGCACTCTTGCCGTGGTAAGCGTGCTTGCCGTGGTATATTTTCAGATTACGGCAAACCTTGTGCAATACGTAGAAAAGACTGTATGCGATATAATCTCTCGATTTCTCGAATGAGTGCATTGCCGTGTGCCAAAGCTCGCTCATCGCGCTGTCGGAATGTGCCATGGATACGGCTAACATCGCACAAGGCATAGTGGATACGGGGTCTTTGGATATGACCTGCATCACCGCACGCTTAAAGCACAGCTCGAATACGTGGCTTTCCTCAAACGGCATATCGAGAATATCGATTTCAAAAAGGTCGTGAGGGATCTGGCTGTAATAATCGTTTTGGAATATTTCATATGCGGTTTTCGCTTGCAAGTTTCTAAGGGAGTTTTTGTCTTCGCCCGGAATCCTCTTTTGTACCCACTTGATGAAATCGTTCTTTTGCTCATTCATCGAATAAGCAACCTTGAGTATGCTTCTGGCGAGTCCTAAATTGATATCCTCGTAATAATCGAGATATGATCCGGCGTTTGTATTGCTGTCGTAGCAAAGCGTAAGGAATTCGCACCAGTTGCCGGTAATACGGCCAAAGACCATGGCAGAGATAATTTTCGCGCCATCCTCCGATTGATTCATCAAAGCACGCTCGATAATCGACTGAGCGTTTTGAATATCATCGAGATTCCTGACGTTGCTGTCTCCGAACCGCTGATAATAATCCTTGGCACTTTCCCGGAAATCATATCCGTCAAACTCGCTTATTTCTTCTTGCTTGCCCTGTGCACATATTATTACGTTTAGGGTTGCAAGTGCAATAGCGTTGTCCTTGCGGGAACGGCTGTAATAGGATTTTGCACTTCCGGAGGGCTCGTAGCAGGTCAAGCCGCAGAGCGCCTTGTGAAGCAGGTCAAGTCTGTGGGGCAAAAGCTTACAAAGCAGGAAGAGCGCCGAGTAACAACCGTAGTCATGCGGTTGCTCGTCCAGAAGACTGTTTATTATCATCGCGCCCGCCTCTGCTTTTTCCTCGGACATATATGAAAGTGCGATATTGTTGATACTATGAATATCGGGATAATTGCCGTCGGGGAGAATAATGTTTAAGATCTCCTCGTTGTAGTCGATAGAGGCCCAGCTCGATAATTCATCTGCAGACATAGCCGAAAGCCTCTTTACAAGTCCGGAATATTTGCAGTGAGTATTCGAAAGCGTTTGCAAAATCGTTTTCGCTTCTTCAAAGCGCTTTCTGAGCAAAAGCCTGCTTGCAATAGCGATTCCGATGCTGGATGATCCGTTGAAAATATATTCCCCGTTGTGACTCATCATCATCGAATATGCCTTTTTGGAATCGGAGGCGATTGCGATAGCGGCGATATCTCGTACCGCATCGTGCAATCCCTTTGATGAGGGATCACTGTTCGTGCGGGTACACATAATATCCACAAGCTCTACCAAAACTTCCTCACGGAGCTGAGAGAAGTACATCGGGTCGCTGTCACCCTTTTCTGCCAGAATCGAGCGCAGATTCTTCAATCCGTAGGGGAGTGCGGCATTCCTTGCACAGTCGAGAAGTACGTTTGAAAGAAGTCCTTCGGTTGAATAAAGCTCGCAAGCAGAGATACATCTCTTCCATACGGAGTCCTTGTTTGTGAGCAGGGCAGCTTTATAAAACAGCTTTGCGTATATTTCGGGCGCGTCCTCAAGCGGAAGGTTTGTTGCACACCAATTCCAATACTCGCCCTCGCGTGAATCGCAATAAAGCAGCTTGAGCACAGCAATGAAGTGCTCGTCGGTATAAGAGTCCTCCGCGTCATCTTCAAGCTTGTTGTAATAGTTCGGCAGAGAATCTTTGTCATTGAAGAACTTGCCGCAGAATTCACAGTACTCGGTAATCTCATCAAGATTTGCAGACTTTGCTGTCTCGATGAAAAGATCGAGCATTGTTGTTTCGGCATCAATCCCGAATATCTTTGCTTCTGCTTCAATTTCCTGCGAAATCTCGTCGGAAATCAAATTTTTCTTTTCGAAAAGCAGTAAAAGAATAAATTTCGCATAATTACGTTCGCCGTAAAGCTTTTGAATATAAAATACGCAAATTGCCGCACTGTCGGAATATTCGGTATCTGCAAGACGGGCGCAAATGCTTTCTGCGTTTTCTTTCCATTCGAGTTTGAAAAATCCGTTTTTGAGCGCTGTCGTGTACATAATGCACAGCGTGTTCAAAAACTCAAAGTAGGCTTCGCCCTCACAATGCTTTGCGTTTCCGAAGAAATCGAGAACCTCTCTTTCGGACTCGTCGGTGTTGCAGTGCCTGATAATGCTCATCGCTGTTTTCGGAGTAAGCGGCAGATCGTGCGGCTTCAGCATTCCGAGCAGCTCGGAAAAACCGCGCGCGGACAAAGCCGCGCCCTCTATTGCGCGTTCGATATTGATGCAAATTGCTTTAATATCAGCGTCGGAAGAAGAAAGTGCTTCCGATACGTCTTTCAAAACGAGATCGTTTGAGAAATCCTCGTTCTTGGCATATATCGCCTTTAACAGCCTTATTGCCGAGGATCTTTCTTCTTCATTGTCGTATTTCGCCTCGAACGTTTCCTTGAAGAAGTCCTTCGAAGCACCCTTCATACGACCGATTCCGTAGTTCTCATAAATATAGATCGCCGCTGCTTGCGAATCCTCGCTCAAAGCGTGCTTCTGAAGCTTCTTGATATCGTCTTCGCTTGCTTTACCGTCTGCGGTAATGATTCTGTCGATAATATCGTTTGCGTAAAGCAAAATCAGCTCGTCAAAACATTCTGCGACGAATCTGCGGTATTGCTCGTCATATTTGTTGGTTATCATTGCTTCGGCAATTTTCACCATGATGTCGGCAGAAAGATTGCCGATGCCGCTTTGTAGCTGTTCAAGCTCGGCGTTTATACTTTCGCCGGTGTTGCATTTGGCGATAATACGCTTTGCAACAAGTAAAGCGTTTTCTTCGGCTTTTTCGGATTCCTGCAAAAATCGTTCGTATTCGCCCGTGATGAACAGAATCTCGCAGTATTCCGCCTCTCTGCCGGTGCGTATCTGGGGATACTCGGTAAGCAGGAGAAGCTTTGCGTCGATGTTGTCGGTGTCGCTGTATATCTTCCAAAGCAAACGGGCTGCGTTGTATCCGTTTTCCAGAGCAACTTTCGCGAAAGCCTCTGCTGCGCCCTTTTCGATGCCGATGAACGAATAAAGCCTTTCGGCAATTCCCAAAACGTCGTATTTTCTGGAAAAACTGTCGGTTTTGTATCGCGAAACGAAGCTTTCGATTCGAGCTGTATCCAATCCGAATTCAACGAGCTTTTCGGCATTGACAGCTGTTTCTCTCAAGCCGTCCGAAATCAAAACAATACTTTTAATAATTCCGTCGGAAAGGTAACCGCTGAGATCAAGCACCTTTTTGCACAGCATCGCGGTGCTTTCGTCGCCCGAGTCCGAAAATTCTTCCGCGGCATTCCTGAAAATATCGGAATCGACCTTGCCGCTCGTGAGTATACTCATACAATCCTGAAGATTTGCGCACAAGCACACGGCAAGCTTTTCGCTCGTCGTGTTCAAAAGACCTGTCATATAAAGTTCTCTCGCAACCGCTTGTCCGGAAAGCGATTCGACATAGCACTCATAAAGCTTGCACAGCTCGTCATAACGGTGCGCATCGCACATGATTTTCAGAAGAATAATACAGCTGTCATTGTCATACTGACGGAACAGCGAATCCCAAATATACTTCTCGACTGTCCCATTCTTGTTCCGTTGGAGTTCATAAAGTCTTTCGATAGGAGTAATCTGCTCCTCTGCCGTTGCATAAAAGCTCAGCGAATCAATAAGATTGTCTGCCTCTTCATCGGTATATTTAAGCTCGGCAAGAACGGAAGAAGACCGTATATTCTCGATGATTCTTTCAAAATCCGATTTGTTCGATGCGGCAAGTATCTGCTTTTCGAGCTCGTTTTGAGGAGTAGGGTCGATCTTCGAGCGTCTGTCCTCGAAAATTGACAAAAGCTCCGAATAATTGAATTCCTTCAATGCCTCGCGTATTGCATCGAAGTATTCGGCGACGTAGAACAAGCAAATATGTTTGTCGAGATATTCGCGCAACACGTCTTCGCCCTTGAATGCGAGCGCATAAATAAGATATTTGGTCTGCTCGGCAGAAAGCGCTGCGTCGCGAGCATATTTTTCCCATACTTTGTAGAAAAGATCGGGCTCGTTTTCTTCAATGTAGAGATCGAGCAAAACTCTGCTGCTTCTGTCGGAATCGCTTATAAGTCCGGCGATTATATATTGCTCGGCATGTCGGTCGATATTTCCTACCGTATCATACAAGCGCTTGCCGCAGTCATACAGCGACATGGCTGTATTTCCGCTTGCTTCGAGCGCTTCGATTTCGCCGATCAGCTCGTCTGCGGTTTTGTTTATACCTGCGGGGATTCCGTTTGCAATCAGATTCTTGCACCTGTGGTAATCTCCTGCGATTATTGCCTTTTCGAGCTTCGAGGTGCCTATGCTTTTCGTCGCTTCGAATATTTCTGCCAGAATGTCGGCATTGGAATTGACGGAAAATTCTATTGCATCGTGCAATAGCTTCGAGGTGTCTGTAACGATCGGTTCGGTACTGTCTTCCTCGCCTTCGGTTTCGACAAACGAATCGACCGAAGATAATAACGTCATTATTTCACTTGGGGCAGATTTACTGTCAACGCCAAAAGCTTCTGCGGTTTTTTTGTGGAAGCACAGCATGAAAATCGGCTTTGAAAACGATGCAAAATGCTCGCGAAGATATTCTATATCAGCTTCGCTCGAATCATCGGAATCGCTGATATCCATAAGACGTATATAATAATCCAACCGATTTTTGATTTCTTGGTTAGCTTCGATATCGCTGTTTTTGATAAAGTCTATATCTTTGCTTACGTCGTCTGCCATTTCTTCGAGAAATTTGCTGTTTAAATAAACACGCATCGATTCCGCGAAGCTTATAAATCTTTCAACAGCCTTCTTGAATATGTCCGCCTTTCTGTTGGAGCATTCGAGACGTTGCTTGAGAGTGATGAGGTTGATTTCTTCTTCGTTTTCGGTGTCCCAGCCGAGATATTCGATTATATTTTTTGCGTGGTTCCATTTGTCGCGGTAAAGTTTGAGCGCGCCGAAAAATCTGTCGTCTATCGCAACGCCGTTTGAAATATTTTCCGAAAATCCGGACAAAAGCTCACTTAACGTATCACGCGACTGCAAGAGAAAATCGAGATCGCTCTTCAACTCATTGTATTTGATCTCGAGTTGATTTTCCGACCTGAAAATTTCGGGTAAGTATTGCCTGATTTCCTCGGTAAGCTCGTCCGATTCCTCGGCAATACTGCAAAAACGCTCCATCGCGTAGGCCTGGCGGTCGCCGAGTTCGTTATCGGGGTTTGTTTTAAGAACACAGTAGATCGTATTTCCGTTTGCGGTCTTGATATCGGTGTCAAATACGATTTTTTTGCCCTGCTCCGAGGTATAGATATAAAGCGGCGACAATCCTGCAACGGCACGTGCGAGTGCGCGAGCTATGTCAGATCGCCATTCGTCGCTCGTTTTTGTGCGTGCGGTGTATTTTTGCAGGGTTTTGGCATTGTTGCTCCACCACGACATAAATGAAATGTCGTGCATCTGTACAATTTCGCTGTCCAATTGCGTCGTATCGCCGGCTTTGACGGCTACACCTGCGTCCGAGGAAGCTTCGGTATTGCCGATGCCCTCCGCAAGTGAAATGTAGTTATCATCAAAAACGAAATACTTACCGTAATCGCTTTTCAGCCAGGGAAGCAGATTGCGTCCGCCCGAAACGATACTCGTGCAAATACCTTTTTTTGACAGTGTAGGACGTATTTTTGCAAGCAACTCGCTGCCGCCCGCTTCTTTTACAATATCGATAAGTATATTCTTGATTTCGTTCTTGCTATGCTTTTTGAGCGAGCAGAAATATTGAATATTGCCGTTCATATTTTTTTCGGTGAGCGAAAGGAATTCGGGGAACAGCCCCAAAAATCTTTTCAGCATACCCGTTCCTGTGGGCATATATTCTTTGTAGTTTATGTTGTTGGGCACAAACACGTCGGTGTTCAACACAGTGATGTTGACCGCCTCGCCGTTTCTTGCTTTGAAAAAATCTACTGCAAGTTGCGCTATCTGGTTTTTCAGCGCCTCATCAATGTTTTTTTTCTTTGCTTCGGTGATGCTTATATCTGACATATCAAATCCCCTTGCCGTATCTCTTTTTGCGAGTATAGAAGAGCTACAAAATATAATTATTGGTATTATACCATAAAATGATGATTTATGCAATATCTCGCTTATGTTTTGGAAATGGAGCGCCCCATTGACAATTTTTGTATTTGTGGTAAAATAATAGGGTAATATCGGAAAGGACGGTTTTATATATGGAAAGCTATAAAATATCGCATATCGGCGGCGCAAGAGGTGCAGACGAGCTTGTTATCTATGAAGGCTCGGGCAATACCGGCACAAACAATTACGGCTACGAGGCTTGTGTTGTCGACGGCCGTGTGGTAAGCTGCGGAAGAAACAACAGTCTCATTCCCGAAAACGGATATGTCGTTTCGGGTCACGGCGAAGCGATGCGCTTCTTGGCAAACAATATTTGCGTCGGCGCAAGGGCGGTTATAGACAACGGTCTTTTCTGTGTCGAGATCGACAGGGAAGCATTGGAAATTAATGCTCAGGTCGGCATCGACCTTATCAGATCGCGTATAAACACACTTGACGAATCCGGCGAGGAATTTGACAGAGAAAAGGCAGAGTCACTTTTGAACAAGGCTGTCGAGTCAAAGGAAAACGGCGATTTCGATAAATCCAAGGAATACTCCGAGGAGGCATATTACTATACAACACGCTCGGTATCGGGCGAGGTAAGAGCGATCTGGCACAGACCTCACGAAAAGAGCGATGCTCAGGTCGAGGAAACTGTAAAGCGCCTGACCGATGCCGGCTTTAACCTTTTGCTTGTCGAAACAAACTACGAGGGCTATGCCAACGCGCAAAAATGCGTTTGCGATATGCTTCCGATAAGAAAGGGCTACGAAAACGGCTTTGACGTTATCGATTCGTTTATCAGAATCTGCCACAAATACGGCATGAAGATACACTGCTGGTTCGAGGATTTCTTCTTCGGCGTTCATCCTCACGGCTGTCCGATGGCGGATATCCATCCCGAATGGATGGCAAGACGCAAGGACGGCGGAATATTGCACGACGCGTTCGACGATTTTTATTTCCTCAATCCCGCGCTTGACGAGGTCTGCGATTTCCTCCTCGGCCAGATAAAGCTTATTATCGACAATTACGATTTCGACGGCTTCCAGCTCGACTATATCCGCTATCCCGTTATCCGCTCGGTCGACCGCTCGGCAGGCTTCGATGAATATACAAAATCGATGTTCCTCAAAGACACCGGAATAGATATCGACACTATCGAATCGGTAAAAACACCCGAATGGGATAAATTCCTCGAGTGGCGCGCCGAAAAGGTTACCGCTTACGTTGCGTCTGTTCATTCGCTTATTATGGAATACCGCGCAAACGGCAGAAATATCGAGCTTTCCACCGCAGTATTCGGCGATCCTGTCGAGGCGATAAAGCTAAAATGCCAGAATTGGCAGTATTGGGTAAAGCAGAATTGGCTCGATGCGATCTATCCGATGGCTTATCTGAGCGATGCCGAGGACGTCGGCAACGAGGTACGCTATATGGTCGAAAAATACGGCGAAGCACCTAACATTTCGGGTATTTCCCCGATGTTCAACAAGCTTCCCGTTATCGAATCGACAAAGCAGGTCGAGGAATGCCGCAAGGCAGGCGCTGTGGGCGTTGCATTCTTCTGCGCCTCGAACTGTACCGATATTCAGCTCGAAAAGCTCAAGATCGGCGTTTTCAGAAACAAATAAAAAATCACCTGTGACAGTGATGGATTTGGGTTATATTTGCCGTTGATTTTTGTTAAATGCGGTGATATAATCGAGCAAAAGAATCCCGAAAAGAATAAATAGGGGGAATCAATATGAATAAACAGCATACTAAAGCATCGACCGAAACTCTTGTTCTCGGCGCTATCCTTACCGCACTTGTTATCGTGCTTCAGCTTCTCGGAAGCTTTATCCGTTTCGGTATGTTTTCGATCACGCTCGTGCTTGTTCCGATCGTAGTCGGCGCGGCAAAATGCGGAACAAAGATCGGCGCTTGGCTGGGATTTATGTTCGGCGCGGCGGTGCTTCTGAGCGGTGATGCGGCTCCTTTCCTCGCGGTCAATGCGGCGGGCGCTATCATTACCGTTCTTGTAAAGGGAACAGCCTGCGGTCTTTGTGCGGGTCTTGTTTACAAGGCGCTGTCGAAGCATAACGTTTATGCGGCTGTTATCGTTGCGGCGATCGTTTGTCCTGTTGTAAATACCGGTATCTTCTTTATCGGCGGCGTGGTGTTCTTTATGGAAACCATCACCGAGTGGGGCGCTGCGGCAGGCTTTTCAAACGCGGCGGAATATATGTTTTTGGGCTTGGCAGGCGGAAACTTCCTCTTTGAGCTTGCAACAAATATCATTCTCAGCCCGGTAATCGTGAGATTGCTCAACATCAAAAAAGAAGCATAATCAAATCAAAAGAAAAGACACGGCAAAGGTGTTAGAAGCCTTTCGTCCGTGTCTTTTTTGTTATAAATGTTTCTTACAGAACCGAAATAAATCTCAAAAATGCGCTTCTGCCCGATTCGTTTCGTTTGAAAACGCCGGCGTCCTCGAGTACGTTGAGGAATACCTTTCCGATCTCCTGCTCGAGAATATTGCGGATATTTTCCTTGTCGACAGAGTAATTCCTCAAAATTTCTCCGACCCATTCGGCGTGCGGAGCGAGCTTTTCATCGGAGTAAAGATCGGCACCCGAAAGAATCGCGTTTTCGAGCAGAACGATCTCCTCGGCAAGTCTTGCGGGAAGCACCGCAAGTCCCATAACCTCGATAAGACCGATGTTTTCCTTTTTAATATGGTGGAGCGATGGGTTGGGGTGATAAAGCCCGAGCGGACGCTCGTCTGTCGTGATATTGTTTCTCAGCACAAGGTCACATTCGTATGCGCTGCCGTTTTTCCTTGCGATCGGGGTTATCGTGTTGTGAGGAATACTATTCGTCTCTGCGAAAATAAATGCCTCCGCGTCGGAATATCCTCTCCATTTTTCGAGAATATAAGCACAGCATTCAGCAAGCTTTTCTCTGTTTTCGGAAGAAACGCGGATAACCGACATCGGCCATTTCACTATTCCCGCATTGATTTCCTCGAATCTATCTATTTTAAAGCTGTGCTCGATTTCCGATCTTGCCATAGCAAAGCTGTAATTGCCGCCTTGGAAATGCTCGTGCGAGAGTATCGAGCCGCCGACAATGGGCAGATCGGCATTCGAGCCGATGAAATAGTGGGGCAAAAAGTCGAGAATATCGAACATCTTGTCGAAAACGTGTTCGTCGATCTTCATCGGTATATGCTTTGTGTTGAATGCGATACAGTGCTCGTTGTAATATCCGTAGGGAGAATACTGCAACTGCCATTCCTCGCCGTTTACAGTCATCGGAACGGGGCGCAGGTTCTGCCTTGCGGGGTGTGTCGCGTGGCCGGCAAATCCCGCGTTTTCGGCGCAAAGCTGGCATTTCGGGTAGCAAGCCGCCTTTGCATTTCTTGCCGCAGCGATATCGCGGGGGTCCTTTTCGGGCTTGGAGCGGTTTATCGTAATATCGAGTTTGCCGTATTCGCTGTCAAATTCCCATTTCAAATCCTTTTTGATCCTGCCCGCGCGCACGTAATTGAGCTTTTGGCTGAAGGAATAATACCATTCGGTTGCAGCGGCGGGGGAATTTGAGTAAACTGATCTGAACCTTGCATTTACCTCACGGGGCATAGGGGTAAAAACACCCATTATTTTTGTGTCGAAAAGATCGCGTGAGTTGACCGTGTCGGCGATTATGCTGTTTTCACAAGCGTATTCGATTATCGGCAAAAGGAGAGCGTCGATATCCGAATCGCTTTCTTCAAAATCTGCTTCGACCCAGTCCGAAAGCGACAAAATTTCCATAAGCTTATTGCGGACAACGTAGATATCGTCGCGGGTGATAAGCTCGTTTTTCAGTGCATAGCCAATAAGTCTGTTGAGCGAGGTATAGATCATATCAGACACTCCGTATAAAAAATCATGCTGATTTTACATTAACTGTTTTTTCTTTCAAGGGCGGAAATAGTCCATTTATCTTCGCTCTGAATAGTTATTCGGTGTATTCCGCTATGTAGGGAAGATTGCGGAAGATCTCTGCGCAGTCGAGGCCGTAGCCGATAACGAAGTGGTCGGGAATGGTAAAGAGAGAAACGTCAGCCACGAAATCGACCAATCTTCTCGAGGGCTTGTCAAGAAGTGTGATAACCTTGAGTGAAAGCGGGTTTCTTGCTTTAAGCATCTTTACAACGTCATTCAACGTTCTGCCGGTGTCGATAATGTCCTCGACGATGATAACGTGGTAGTTGCTGATATCCTGTTCAAGATCCATCGTGATCTTTACAACACCTGTCGAAACGGTGCCCTCGTAATAGCTTTTCGCGCACATAAAACCGATCTCGCAGGGAACGGTTATCGCTCTGAGCAGGTCTGCCATAAATACAAATGCACCCTTGAGAATGCTTACAAGAAGGATCGGTCTGCCGTCGTAGGAATCGCTGATATCCTTGCCTGCCTTTGCGATTGCCGTCTTGATCTCCTCTTCGGTGATAAGAATTCTCTTGATTCGGGAATTAAAATCCTCGATACCGTTTATCGCTTTCATACTTTGTTTCCTCTACTTTTGTTTTTTGAATACTATTGCACAGCGGCTCGGTAAATAACAGAAGAATCCGATTCTGCCGTCCTTCGTTCTTTCCGCCGTGTATTTGAATTGCTTGTCTATCCGTTCGAATCCGCCGAATTCCTTGTCGTCGCTCGAAAGAACAACGCTGTAAACGCCTTCCTCCTCGACAGGCACGAAATAGTTTGTAAACGAGCTTTCGGGGTGGAAATTAAAGGCAAAAACGTTGTTTTTCTTGGTATAAAGCAATATTTTGTCGTTTTGGTCTATCCATTGGCTCTTTGCCTTTTTGCTCAATATTCTTTCGCTCTTTAAAAGCTTGATCATCGCCTTGTCGAAATTCAGAAGATATTCGTATTTCAAAAGCTTGTCGTCGGCGAGACTCCATTGTCTTCGGCAGTAATGATAGCTCCAACCGTTGCCCTCGCGGGGGAAATCGATCCATTCGGGGTGACCGAATTCGTTGCCCATAAAGTTCAGATAACCCTCACCCGCGGTCGTCGCGGTGATAAGCCGTATCATTTTATGAAGCGCGATACCTCGGTCGATTATCGGGCTTTGACTGCCCTTGTTCATAAACCAATACATATCGGCATCGCAAAGACGGAAAATTATCGTCTTGTCGCCGACAAGTGCTTGGTCGTGCGATTCGGTATATGCGATCGCCTTTTCTTTTTCTCGGCGCGACGTAAGCTCGTACCAGAGCTTGAACATATCCCAGTCGTTGTCGCGGTATTCCTTGATAAGCTTTATCCAAAGGTCAGGTATTCCCATCGAAAGACGGTAATCGAACCCGATACCGCCGTCGCTTATCGGGATACACATACCCGGCATACCCGACATATCCTCCGCAACAGTCACGGCATTTTCGTTTATGCTGTGGATAAGCTCGTTTGCGAGCATCAGATAAGTCACAGCCTCGGTGTCGGTGTTCAACGAAAAATACATACTGTATTCGGTAAAAGCGCTTCCCAATCCGTGATCGTGATAAAGCATCGAGGTAACGCCGTCAAATCGAAATCCGTCAAAGTGGAATATTTCCATCCAGTATTTAAGGTTCGACAGCAGAAAATGCAGAACCTCGTTTTTATTGTAATTGAAAAGCTTCGTGTCCCAAGCGGTGTGATAGCCGCGTGCACCCTCGTGGAAATACTGATAATGCGTTCCGTCGAAATAATTCAGCCCGTCGCCGCCGTTTTTTACAGCGTGCGAATGAACAACGTCGAGCAAAACGGTTATTCCCATTTTGTGCGCCGTGTTTATCAGCCTTTTAAGCCCGCTTGCCTTGCCGTAGCGCGAGCTGACTGCGAAAAAGTTCGAGACCTGATACCCGAACGAGCCGTAATACGGGTGCTCCATTATCGCCATTATCTGAATGGTGTTATATCCGAGCCTTTTAATACGGGGAAGTATATTCTCGGTAAACTCGTCAAAGCTTCCGATCCTGCCCTCCTCCTGCGCCATACCGATGTGGCATTCGTAGATATAGGGCGTTTTTTGCGGCTTGAATCCCGAATCGGTCCATTCAAACCCGTCGAACAAAATATCGTCGACCTCGGCACAGAATTCATAGGTGACGGGGTTTTGCACAACACGTGTCGCATAGGAGGGCACGCGGCGCATAAATTCGCCGTTGCGAATAACTATCGCTTGTACCTTCTGCCCGACGCAGAGCGAATCAACGCCCTCGAGATATATCTCGAAAACACCGTTTTCGATCCGCTTCATCGGATATGCATAGCAATTCCAATTTGCAAAATCACCGGTGAAATACATTTCGTCGGCACCGGGCGCCCATTCGCGATATACCCAACCGTTTTCGGTCTTGTGTATGCCGAAATATTCGTATCCGTTGGCAAAGTCGATCAGACTTTCGCCTTCCGATACGAGCTCGCTTCTTTTTGCTTTGTAAGATTCGATTCGTAAGTCAAGATCTTTTTCAAACGGCGCGAGATATGGATCATCTTTTATAATTCCGAGTGCCATAGATAAACCTCCGAAACGTACTACAAAGTATTATAATACACTTTTTCGGATTTATCAAGTGCTAATATAGCTTGCATAATCGTCTGTCTTGTGATATAATCCCGTGTGACAAGAAGAAAAGGGGAGTTTTATGCTTCATATAGTTCTTTATGAGCCCGAAATACCGCAAAACACAGGCAATATTTCGCGCACCTGCGCTGTTACGGGATGTCATCTTCACCTTATCGAGCCGCTCGGATTTGAGCTTTCCGACCGTACTATCCGCCGCGCAGGACTTGATTATTGGCAATATTTAACCGTCGACCGCTATAAAAATTGGGAAGATTTTATTTCGAAAAACCAATCGGGCGATTTCTATTTCTGCTCTACCAAGGGGCAAAAATGTCATTCCGAGGTCGAATACCCGATTGACAAGGACATCTATCTCGTTTTCGGCAAGGAATCCCACGGCCTGCCCGAGCCCTTGCTAAAGGAAAACTACGAAAAATGTATCCGTATCCCGATGCTCGGCTTCGTCCGCTCTCTGAACCTTTCAAACGCGGTCGCGATATGCGCCTACGAGGTGCTCCGCCAGCTTGGCTATCCGAGCCTTTCCGATGAAGGACACCTCACCGGCAGACCCGATTGATCGGAGAAACGCTATGAAAAAAGCGGCAGTTTTTTCGGATATACATTCAAATTATATCGCGTTTTCGGCTTGTGTTGACGATGCTCTCGTAAGCGGCGCGTCGGCGTTTGTATTTCTCGGCGATTTTGTGACCGATTTCCCCGACGCCCGCAAAACTCTCGACCTTATATACCGACTTAAATCGGAATACCCCTGCATGATCATTCGCGGCAACCGCGAGCGCTATCTTCTCGAGGCAAGGCAGGGCAAAATCTCGCTCTCGCGCGGAACAAAAACAGGCTCGTGGCTTTACAATTACGAACAGCTGACCGAGTCCGATCTCGATCTGTTCGAGTCACTCCCGTTTTACCGCGAAGCCGAGCTTTTCGGAATCGAGCTTGAGCTCGCGCACGCACTGCGCGACAACGACCGCTTCTTTTACGAAAAGGGCGATAAGCATATAGACGGTGTTGCATCTCAAATGAAATACAAATATCTGCTTACGGGGCATTCGCACAAGCAATATATATACACCGTCGGCGGAAAAACGATAATCAATCCCGGCTCTGTCGGCGTCGCGCGCGGAGTAAAGGGCAAGGCGCACTACGCGCTGTTGAATATCGAAAACGGCGAGATTATACCCATTCTCCGCGAGGTCGGATATGACCTTTCGGCAGTAATCCACCGCCATTTCGAAAGCGGATTTGTCGATTGCGCGAAATATTGGGCGATAGGCATACTTTACGACATCATTACAGGCGACGAAATAGCGGTAAAATTACTCGAAAAAATGCTTGATTATTGCGGCGGCGACAGAACTATGCTCGATAACGAATCGCTCTGGCAGGAAATCGCTTCTTCAAGCGGCTTGAAATTCACCGAGCGCGAAATAACCGAGCTCGCAAATAGTTAATAAGAAAAAACACGGCAGAGGAGTTACCTCTGCCGTATTTTGTTATTCGTTGTTATTTTCGACAATGTCTATTTCAATACCGAGCTCGTCAAACTCCTTAAGCTCCTTTTCGGGTGCGTCCCAATCGGTGATGATCGTGTTCAATCTGTCGGCACTGCAAATGCTGACAATAGACTCAAAACCGATTTTTTCGGTAGGGTAAAGACCGATCGCCTGCTTTGAATTGTCGATAACGGCGTTCCAAAAGCTAATCGCTTGCGATTTCTGTATCGAAAGCCCGAATTTTGCCGAAATCGCGGCTGAGGTCAGAAAGCATTTGTCAAAACGGAGTCTTTTGATGGTTTCGATAGCAAACGCATCATAGCAGTTGCCCTTCGCGTCCATTTCTCCGCCGAGCATAATCACCGAAACGTTTTCCTTGCTCCGAAGTGCCTCTGCCACTATTATAGAGTTTGTAACCGCGCGGATTTTCAGATCGTCGGGCAGATTTTGCGCCATTAAATAGCCGATCGACGCCGAGGTGATAAACACGACGTCGTTGTTGTTTATCATTGAAATTGCCCGTTTCGCAATAGCGAGATAATTTTCTTTGACCTCGTTGAAATCTCTGCAGGTGATATTCGAGGGCTTGCCTGCTCCCACCTGACGAACGGCTATTGCACCGCCGTGTGTGCGTTTGAGCAGGCCCTTTTCTTCAAGTATTCTTAAATCGCGTTTTGCGGAATCATATCCGACAGAAAATTTCCGCTGTATTTCGGCGGTGCTTATGCTTCCCTTCGATTCCAGAATCTCGAGTATTTTGCGGTGACGTTCTTCAATAAACATACTTGCGCTGATCATTCCTTTCGTGTTTTAATCGGTTGCGTGTCGACTCCGTTCCCGATTTCCATTAACACTATACCACGTTTGTTGACGTATGTCAATAGCAAAACGTTAACGAACGTGAATTTTAATTAACGAATGTTCACGTTTGTTTGCGATCAATCCTCTATTTCGATCCTTTTAAGGTCGTTCCAAAGCGACTCTGCTTCGCGGACGATCGCTTTTTTCTTTCTTTCTCCCACGGATTCAAAAAGATCAATAGTGAGCTTGCCGTTTTTCTTTTTCCATTTTCCGACAACACGCCCATCGAGCAGAATCGGCGGCATAACAATCCCCGCGAGGTTGAAAATTTTTCTCAAATGAGCTTGGGGAAGATAAAGACTCTCCTTTTTCTGATAACCGAGCATCAGCTGATCAAATCCCGCAAGAAAAATGCATTTCGGAATGCCGTCGTTGTACGTCTTGCCGTTTTCAATATAATAATAAGTCTTTCCGTCAACGCTTGCACTTTCGACGGGAAGCTGTGATATCCATTTTTTCACCTCGCTTTGTTTTGCGCCGAGGAAATACATGGCATCGTGCACCGTTGCGGGCGCGATATTTGTAAAATACCGCCTTGCAATTTCCAATTTTGCTTCTTCATCGGGAATCGGCGTGAAATCAGGGGATAGGCAGTAAAGCTTCTTTTCCTGCACAACGTAGTTCATAAATCCGCGCTTGCAAAGCTCGGCTATTCCTCCGCCCCACGATTCGAACATACAGCTTTCCTCGGCGTGATACATCCCGTGCTCGCGGCAAATCTGTTTTAGCTCGTCGCGTGTTTTTTCTCCGTGCTCGAGTGATTCAAGGATCACTTTAGAAAGATAACTCTGCCGTTCGGGTGACAACGCCCATTTGTCGCGTTGGTTCCAGAACGAATAACCGCTCCACTCGTTTTTGCGGTAATCGTTTCCGTTGTTACAGCGTATAAATAACGGTAGATCGCTTTCCGAAAAAACGTGCACCGTGCTCCGAATCGTCCAATTCTTCACAAGACCGTCTTTGACCGTAGCCTCATCAAAATCTTCGCAACGTATTTTCAGCGAATGTATAGCATTGACCAAAAACTGCGATTGAATACCGCAAAGATCTCGGACAACTTGCTCCTTTTCGCCTTTTTTGATCAGATATTGATTTGTCAGCTGCCGTATTTTTAATTCCTCGAGTGTCATAAAATCAACTCCTCCGATGAAGTATAGCATACCGAACAAACGTTTGTCAACAAGAAGCAAACAAAGAGCCCTAAAATATTAGTTATAAAGCTATTGACAAAGGGGGTATGGCTTGTTATAATACAGTTGACACAGTTAATACAGATAATACAGAGTGAAGGAGGAGAGGTCGATTGAAAAAGATTTCGGGCAAGCGCGACGTTTATATTGAGGTCGCCGAGCGTTACGAAAAATTCATAAGGCTGGGCGTGCTTTCCGACGGAGACCGACTGCCGAGCGTGCGCGTTGCCGCGGGTGAGCTCGGTGTGAATCCGAACACGGTACAGCGGGCGTACACTCTGCTCGAGGAAAAGGGACTTATTCGTTCGGTGCTGAAAAAGGGTGCGTTTGTAACCTTTTTAAATGAAAGCGTGCCGAATGAAAGAAGTAATGAGATCGAACGGGCGAAAAAGGCACTTTCCGAGCTGAAGGAAAGCGGAATATCCTTCGAAACCATTTCGGAGCTTTTAAAGGAGGTATACGAACAATGATAGAAATCAAGGGGCTTTCTCATTCGTTCGGCACAAAGCAGGTGCTGAAGGACGTTGAGCTGACCATTCCCGACGGCACTATAATGGGGCTTGTCGGCATAAACGGCGCGGGTAAATCCACGCTTTTAAGACTTATTTCGGGTGTTTACGATTCAAAGAACTGCGTAAAATACGACGGAAACGACCCGATGTGCGAGGAAACGCGAAAGGATATTTTCTTCCTTCCCGACGATCCGTATTACAGCTCGACATCGACGCCGAATAAGCTTTTTGAGTTTTATGCGGCGCTTTATCCCGATATCGACAAATCAATCTTTGATCGTTTGATAGGCGAATACCGAATAAACCCCAAGCACAATATGCGTAACTTTTCAAAGGGTATGCGCCGTCAGGTATTTATTGCGCTTGCGCTCGCGGTAAAGCCGAAATATATGCTTCTCGACGAGGCGTTCGACGGGCTCGACCCGCTCTCACGAAAGATATTCAAGGACGCGATCATCGAATTTGTCGAAAACGAAAATGCAACGGTTATTATTTCCAGCCACTCGCTTCGCGAGCTCGAGGATTTCTGCGATAAATTCGCGCTTATCGACAACAACGTTATCAAAAGTCAGGGCGGTATTGCCGAGCACGTTGCAAGACTTTGCAAGTTCGAGCTTGCCTTTACCGAGGAAATATCGAAAAACCGCTTTGTCGGGCTTCCGATCGTGTCGCTCGATATCAAAAGCCGCTTCGTAACGATAGTACTCGAGGGCGATGCCGAGGAAATGCGTACTTCGCTCGAAGCGCTTTCGCCCGCGGTTATGGACGAAATGCCGCTTGACTTCGAGGAGACCTTTATCCACGACATTATCTCGGGAAGGGGTGAACAGTAATGCTTAATATGAAAAGCTATTTCCGCCACCAGTTAAAAAGCTATTCGCGTCCGCTTCTTGTTATAGTTGCCGCCGCGCTTGTTTTCGGATTTTTTATCTGCACATTGGGTATGGAAACCCGCACCCGCTATTATTGCGAGGAGCTCGGTGTTTACCTTTCCGGCAGTATAGAAAAGGGCCCCGCCGGTGTTGAATATTACGAAACCTACGGTCATTATGTTGATCACGACGTACCGGCTGATCAAGACCCGCTCAAGCAATACCGCTATGAGACCGACTACGGCACACGCTACCGTATTCCGCTGACCGCACTTACAAAACACGTTTATGCTCCGATATTGCTCGGATATCCCGCAACCGTACTCGGCATACTCAGCTTTGCCGTGCCGATATGGATGTTTGCATTTTTGAAAAAGAAGCGCAATCTGGATTGCTGTTATTCGCTTCCGATATCCCGCGTTTCGCTCGGTATAGCTCAGTATCTTGTCGGACTTTTGCTTGTGCTCATTCCGTTTTGCGCCGCATATCTGCAAAATATCCTAATCAATCTCTTAAAAGGATACTTTTTCAATCTCGGGTTGAATTACCTTTTGGTGCATTTTCTGTTCTGTATCCTTACGGGAACGGTTATCTATTCGGTATTCTGCTTTGCCTTCAACCTTGCAAATTCCGCTGCCGACGGTGTGATCTTCCTGCTTGTGTCGAATGTTTTGCCGTTTTATCTTTTTGCGATGGTGCTCGAGCTTTACGCTAAATTCTACCGCAAGTTTATCGTGGTGCCAATGCTTTACACAACGACTTACTACGACATTGAGTCAAGCTTGGCTTTGCCCTGGCGCTTTTTCGGAAAGATACTGTCGGAATACGAAAACGCTGTCGATTGCAAGCACGCCAACAACGTCGCGGAGATATGGGAAAGCGCACAGACGTATATCTGGCTCGTTATCTGGATACTTGCCGCGGTATTCTGTGTTTTCGGTGTTGTATATATCTTCAGAACAAGACCCACCGAAAAGACCGAGGAAATATCCGATACGATTCTCGGATACAAACTGTTTATCCCCGTTTGCTCGTTCCTTACGATGCTTATTCTCGCGGGCGAGGGTGTGATATTGGGCATTTTCATAACAGGTGCCGCCGCACTCGGATATACTATCTACCGCCGCGGAGTAAGATACGCCAAGAGCGACCTTGTCATTATGCTCATTCTGTTTGTTATGGCGTTCGTTCTGGGCGGAATGGATATATGGCGTTGCGATTATTATTGATAAAGCCAAACCGCGCAGGTTGGCGTGATACTCTTAACGGAGTATCACGCCGGTTCTATTCGCCTGCGGCGAGTTTTATTGCTACGCAGTGTTATTCGGCTTACGCCGAGTGATATTTGCTTCGCAAGTTTATGGCGAATAGAATATCACTGAAGCCGAATGGCTTCAATATCACTTAACAAACAAAAAGAAAGAGAAGACTCGTTAATATACGAATCTTCTCTTTTCTGTTGTTAGTGGGTTTGGGCTACTGCCCAAGTGCATTTGTGCATACAAATGCGATGCCGGTTCTTCTTAACAGAAACAGGTGTGATTACAAATTCTCCGATAAGAACAACACTGTTTCGCCTGCGCGGTTTTCTCTTTGAGTGTTTACTTTTTTGTTTTGTTGTGGTAAAATCACAAAAAAGGAGGCGTGTTTTATGAACCGTACCAAACGATTAAGCGCGTTATTTATCGCGCTGATGCTTGTATTTTTGACTATTGCAGAGGTGAGCGGCGTGCTTGCAACCGAAACTCCGACTAATGTAAAAATCGAATTCGTCGGCGATGATGCCGATAAGGCGGGTTTTGCCGAAAGCAGAATTACCGTCGTCCCCGGCGACGGCTGTGCTTTGGATGGATATTATCTCGTTTATTATACCGACGGAAGTGCGGTTTTGCCCGATTACGATGAAATAACCGCGATCAAGGTAAACGACGGGCGCGAGGTCAAAGCAAAGATCAAAGCGGGTATGATGCTTCCTCCCGAGGCAAAGGGGATTGCCGTATTTGAAAGCAAGACCCGATTCCTCGATACCGTCCCCGATCTCAGCGATGCTGTCGCAACCGCCGAGATCTCCGAAGAAAAGCGATTCAAGTCCTTGGGCGAGCCCGAATTCCGCTTCGGCGCGCTTTCCGATACCCATATGAACTACGAGCCCTATGACAGAGGCGCGTTTGCAAAGCTTGAGTATTCGCTCAAATTCTTTGCCGAAAGAAATATGGACTGTATCATAATCACCGGCGACGTTGTCGGCGACAGAGGAGAAAATCCCGATTTAGAGGCTCAGTACGAAAAGCACAACGAGATCCTTTCGGGCTCGGGCTTTGATGTCGGGAAAATATATGAAAGCACGGGCAACCACGGAAACACTCCCGCCGACGTCGGACTGTTCACTCAATATCTTACCGGCGATAACGAGATACATCCCTATGAGGATTCGCCCTATTACCACGTTCTCTTTGACGGAGGCGAGAGCAAGCGCGATAATCTCTTTATCTTTATGTGGCAGGAGCTGAAAGCGCCCGGCGACACCGCGGCGTACGATAATTTCTCAAAAGAACAGATAGATTGGCTCGAGAGTCTGCTTAACGAATACTCAAAGACCGAAACCAATATTTATCTGATCATTCATGCACCGTTTCTCAAATACGGCGCAGGCGATATCGCAAACGGCAGCTACGGTGCCTGCATCACCTTTAAAAAGGAATTTGCCCAGACAATGCGTCTGAAAGAGCTGCTTGAAAATAATAAAGACGTTATCGTAATGTCGGGTCACACCCACTGCAGCTTTTACGATAACGCCAACTATTCAAACGTAAACGGAAAATTTGCCCATACCGTTCATATCGGCTCCAACTGCCAGCCCTGCGGCTACGGCGAGGAAAGCACGATGGTAAGAAGCTTCGACGGCAGACACGAGGTCACAGTCGAATACGGAAGCGAGGGCTACACCGTCGACGTATACCGCGAATATATCGTTTATACCGGCTATAATTTCTCGACGGGTAAAAAGATTCCCTCCGCCTGCTTTATCATTCCGACCAATGCACCCCCGCTTCCTCAAACAGCGGAGTCTGCGCCTGCCGACGATACCGCGAACGAAAGCAAGCTTCCGCTCGGCTTGATTCTCGGTATAGGAATCGGCGTTGCCGCAATCGCTGCCGGAATCGCCTTCTTCCTTATTCGCCGCAAAAAATCTAATTAAGCCACCAGATAAAGAAATTCAGATACCCCGCATAAGCCACCCAGACGAGATAGGGAATGAGCAAATAGCCCGCAACAGTGTCGATGCGTAAAAATCTTTTGTATGTCAGAAGGATAAGCCACCAGAGCAGCACCAGCCAGACAAAAGCAAAAAGGAATTCCTTCAGGTTAAAAAAGATTATCGGCCAAAAAAAGTTCACTATCAGCTGAAGCCCGTAATAAATAAAGGCTTCCTTGCGCTTTTCATAGGTCGTTACCGCGATCCACACACGGTAAAAGGCAATTCCCATCAAAATATAAAGAATCGTCCAGGCGACAGGGAACAGCCAGGCGGGCGGTGCGAGTAGAGGCTTGTTGACGGTTTTGAACAAGACTGTCGAATCGGCGGTCAGCCACCCTGCGATAAGCCCCACCGCCAAAGGTACCGCGACAGATACAATAAGCTTTTTCCATTGTATTTTCATATAATAATCACCTCGGATTATTATATGCGGCATTTAAGTAAATATACGAAAAAACGATCCGTCGGCAGATTTGTCGGCGGATCGCTTGTTTATTTAGTTGTAAAGCACCGAGTCAAGATTCCATTCTGCTACGATATAGATAACGTAATCGGGGCTTTCGCTCTTGATAGACTGTGCGTCCCAGGTGTAGTTCCACATGCCGTAGTAGTGGGTGTTGTTCATTCTTTCTGCGAGAATATCGTACATCTGAGTCGAATAAGAGTCACGCAGAACGATACAGTCGGGAAGCTTCGAGTTGCCCGTGCTTATATAGTTTTCATATGTCATTACGTCGTTATAGGTGAGCTTGCTGCTCGAAACGTAGCGGTCGAATTTGGTAACCGCATCGGGAACATCAGAGAGAAATTCGCGGAAATAGGAAAATTCCTTTATATTCTGCTGGTTCTTGACAGCCTCTGTTGCGTTTTTTGCGAGATAATAGCTCATATCGCCGCTTTGGTAATAATCGGGATTCCAGTCGAAATCATCGGCGGGGCGAGCCGTTGCTTCGGGGAATTTCTTCATAATATGATTGAACAGCTCGGTATAAGCGACAAATGCGCCGTAATCGCTCCAGTGGCTGTCGAGCTTGTAATAAAGCGGCATTTCGTCGTTCTTGTGCTCCTCAAACGCGCCCTTGATATCAATAACTGTTGCGCCCGCCTCGGTGAGTGCGTTTGCGATAAGATCGTATTTAGTGTCGCCGCTTGCCTGCTTGTACTGCGCGGGGACGAGCTCGGGGTAAACGCTCATCGCAGAGGGAACGAGCATATAAATGATCTCTGCGTCGGGGTTGCTCTGTCTGAGCTGATTAAGCTTGTTTTTGGTTCTGCCCTTCAAATTATTGAGCGAAGCGTTGTTCGGGAGATTCTCGCCTCTGAAATCGGGGAGCATCTTTTTGAAGAAGAACTGAAAATCACCGCCCGTGACAACCGGCCACATATCTTTACCGGGGGTTGCGGGCTTTACAGTGTATTCGACCGTCTCGCCGACTTGTTTTCCGTTTACCGATTGGCTGAGCTTCACGTCGACCGTTCTTTCCTTGCAGGGAAGTCTCAATGAATACCAGCCCATATAGGACTCCGAAACAACTATTTCACCGCCTGCTTCGCCGGTAACGGTTGCGCCGTTTTCACATCTGCCGATAAGCGCGAAATAGGGTTCCTCGGTGAAGCTGCAAAGCTCGATATTCATTCCGCCCTCGACGTATTCGGTGGGAAGCTTTGCTACTTCCTTCTGCTCGCTTTTGCTGCTTTCGTCGTTGTTTTCGTTTTTGCTTTCGTTGTTTTCGTTTTTGCTTTCGTTGTTTTCTGCCTTGCTCTCATCGTTTTCGGATTTGGATCCGTCGTTTCCGCGGCTGCCCTCTGTCGATTCGGCAGAGCTGCCGGAAACGGCTTCGGAAGACTCGGTATTGCCGTCTCCGCAGGCGGCAAGAAGGGTTGTTAGCAAAAGAAGTAAGACTGTAACTAAAATAAGTGCTTTTTTCATAAGAACCTCCGTTGTGTCTTTATATCTAATTAATTTTACCGAGATTGCCCGAGGTGATGATGTTTTCGGTATTGTAAACTATCAGCACCGCATCGGCGGAATACATTTCGGCGTATGCCGAGATAGGACTGCTCGTCGCAAGATTTAAAGCGACGATATCGAATTCTCTTGCAAGAAAGGGAATAAGACAGTTTGCAAACGAGTCCTTGGCGATAAGCAGAGTGTCTCTGTCCTCGCCGACCTTTTTTATTTCGGTAACACCGTGTGTACCGTCGAGAAATACAGAATATTTATCGCTCGTTTCGAGATATTCTCTGCTGTAAAACCCGCCCAAGTCTTCGCCGTCGGCGGTTATTTTATATCCGTCGTCATCGGGAAGATGCCATATCTCGAGAATGTCTTTGTCATATATCGGGAAGCTTGCCTTTGCCGCAGTCGTGCCCGAAAATCCGTTAATCTGCTCGATCTCAAAGCTTTCCTTGGGGATTATCGAGTCCTCTCTGCCGAGCTGCTTCATAATCTCACGGTAAACGTGATATGCGCCCTCGGTAGTCCAGTGATGGTCGGTGCGGTAATATACGTATTCGCCCTGCTCGTATTTCGGGCGGAGAAGCGAAAGCGTGTCGATATATCCCGCGTTTTTCAAAATTCCGTTCATCAGCTCGAAAATTCTGTCGCCGTCGGGGCGGTCGTAGGAAAAGCGCGAATCGGCAATATCTATCGTTCTCGGCGGCAATACCGTCAAAAGCGGAATTTCGAGCTTGTCTGCAAGCCTTGCCACCGATTGAAGCTGTGCTTCTGCCGAATCGAAGAAAATTCTGTCGGTCTCGACAGTGGGGTAAACCACCGAGCGAAACGCCATAAAATCCTTTACGGCGAGCTGACTCTTGCTGTAAAGCACGCCGTTGTTTTCACCCTTGAGCTGTGAAAGCTCGCTTGCACTTTTCAGAGTAACGAATGTATCGCGCAGGGGAAACTGATCGGCAAAATAAACGTTGATGCTTTTGCCGAATCCGCCCGAGAAGAAGCTATCGGCGGAAAATTCGGGAAATTGCTGAAGAGTACGGTTTTCCTGCTCGGAAAATTCTCTGTCGGGGATAATTATAAATCCGACGGAAAGCAAAGCGATCACAAGACAAAACGCGATTACCGTGATCAATTCGGATTTCTTATACATTTTCCGTCACCCCCTAAAAGATATAGTAAAGGAAGGGCGAGAAGGTATTGTCTACCATATACGCCACGCAAACGAGGAACAAAACTATTATAAATGCGGGCTTTGCCGCGGTCATCTTGGGGTATTTGGCAAAAAGCTTTTCAAAAAGCCTTTTGGGCAAGGGTGTGGTCGCAATAAAGCAGATGAGCAAAAACGGAATCAGCCGTAAAAAAGTCTGAACCGATGAAACGCTCGAGAATTCGACCCCGATGCCGAATAATTGCTTTGCCGAATCGGCGATGAGAGTCAAATCGTTGTGGAAGAATATCATCCAGCCGAAGCCGACGACCAAAAGGGTGTAGATATGCGCCAACGGCTTCGCCTTTTCCAAAAGCTTCAAAAGGAAGCTCTTTTCGATAACGAGGAATATCCAGAAATAGACACCCCAGAGTATATAATTCCAGTCCGCGCCGTGCCAGAATCCCGTGAGAAACCAGACTGCCGCAAGATTGAAGAATCTGCGGAATTTTCCGACACGGTTTCCTCCCAAGGGAATATATATGTATTCGCGGAACCAGGTCGAAAGAGTAATGTGCCAGCGTCTCCAAAAATCAGTTATGCTTCTTGCGATATAAGGGTAATTGAAGTTTTCGACAAACTCAAATCCAAACATACGACCCAAGCCGATAGCCATATCCGAATATCCCGAAAAATCGAAATAGATATGAAGCGTGTAGCATATCATTATCAGCCACGTGCCGATAACAGTCGGCTCGAAAAGGTTTGCGTTTTCCATATTTTCGGCAATCGCCGCCGAGGCATCGCCGAGAATAAGTTTTTTGCCCAATCCGGTCACGAACCTGCTCACGCCGGAAGCGAATTTCGCTATCGTCTCCTTGCGCTCGGTAAGCTGATCGCAAACGTCCTTGTAGCGCACTATCGGGCCTGCAATAAGCTGGGGGAACAGAGTTACGTAGGTGCCGAACGGGATAAATCTTTTAGCAAGCGGAACTTCTCTGCGGTAAAGGTCGATTGAGTAGGACATTATCTGGAAGGTATAGAAGGATATGCCGACGGGCAGCGTCAAGCCCTCTATCGTTGCAAATCCGATATTTTCCGCAAAGAAATTGTAGTATTTGAAGAAAAGCAGAAACGACAGATTTCCGATAAGCGATATCGCAAGAAACAGCTTCGATAAACGCTCGTTGCTGTCGCGGTATTTTTCGATAAAGAAACCGAAAATATAGGCTATCAGTATCGAAGCTATCATCAGCGCGATATATTTCGGCTCACCCCAGCCGTAAAAGATAAGCGAAACGGCAAACAAAACGACGTTACGGAGCTTGAGCGGGGTGACGTAATATACGGCAAGCGTGATTGCAAGATATGCAAATATGAATATCAGCGAGGAAAATACCATATTTCTTCTCCGAATAAAAGATTGATTTGATTATATCACAGCTTAATTAAAAAATAAAGTTAATTTGCAGTTATTTTTTTCATATATCACAGGTTTGTTATAAATTTGTAATATGAAGTAAAAATTGACTAAGGTTTGTAAGGAATCATTGACAGCGGGTTTAAAATAAGTTAAAATAACCGTGTAAAAAAGATTGCGGACAGATATTTCGCAAATCAAGAAAGGAAAACCGAAATGAAACGCTTTGTACTTATTTTAACTGCGTTCCTTCTTGCTGTTTCGCTTTGCGCCTGCGGAAGCGAAGAGTCGACAAGCAGCGAAGCCGAAAAGACTGTCGTGCTCGATATCGAGGCAGAGGCAGATGCAATTATCGAAAAATATTCTATCTCGGGCGGAAAACGCTATTCCTCCAAATCGACAACTGTCGGCGAATATCTCGACGAGGACCTTATCCGCTCTTATTACGGCGACGCGGCGGCGATGCCCGATTTCACTCAGGTCGAGGCATACGCGGTTTATATCGACGAATCGAAGCCTATCAAGCCTTGCGAATTCGGCATTTTCAAAATGAAGGACGGCGCCGATGTCGAGCAGTTTATTTTGTTCCTTGAAGCGAGAATCAATTTAAAGATCGAAAACGCAAAGGCATATCCCACAATGGATACCGAGCCTTTGAAAACCGCAGTGTTCGGTTCAAAGGGCGGCTATGTATGGTATGCGGTAGTCAAGGGCGGTAATGCCGATATCAATACGACTCTTGAAGGGAAGCTCGGATAATGGTAAAGCATATCGTAATGTTTAAATTTCTTCCCGAGGCGTTGGGAAGCACAAGAATCGAAAACGTCAACGCCACCGCAAAAATGCTGAACGATCTTCAGGGCAAAATCCCGTCGCTCGTTGCTTCCGAGGTGCATATCAATTCCGAATGTGCCGACAGCACGAATTACGATCTCGTGCTTATCTCGGAGTTCAACGATTGGCAGGGATTGAAGGAATATATCGTTCATCCTCTCCACGTTGCAGTCGGACAGTTTATTAAGGATAGGCGCGAAAGCCGAAGCTGTGTCGATTATGAGTATTGATGCACTTTGCGAAACCTGTGAGTTCGCACGGATCGATGAGGAGACCGGCGACCTTGTCTGCGATGCACTTCTCGACGAGGACGAAATGGTCGATTTTATAACTCACGGCAGTCAAAAATGTAAATTTTACCGTTTCTACGACGAATACAAAACGGTTCAAAAACAAAATTAGCGAGGAAAAGAAAATGAAAAGGATCATCAGCGCTTTTCTTGCCATTTTAATGCTTTGCGCATTTGCCTCGGCGTTCGCTTCGGTCGGCGCGGAGGAATACAAGATCATCAATTACACAAACCCCGTTATTACCGCGAACGTCGGTGAAACGGTCGATCTTTCCGAATACCGCGTGCAGTTTGAAGCAGGCGGCGGAGCGGTCAATGTCACCTGGCAGACCGCACCCGATCAGTCGGAGATCACCGAGCTGAGCGCTTCCGAAAAGGGCGTTACCACCTGCTATGCCACAAACGGTGACAAGGGAATGACTGTGTTCTTCGTCACAAAGGAAAAGGACGAAAACGAATTTGTTCTTTTTGAAGCCGACTTCTCGAAATACACAAGCCTCTCCGAGCTTAAATCCGACGGATACGTCACAAACGCAGACGACAAGTATTACAGCTTTGCCGACGGCGCATTGGTTATGGGCGGTATCGACAACGATTACATCCGCCTTATGCTTCCCGAATGGCTCGGCAATTTCGGCGACTATTCGATCAGCGCAGATATCAAAATGCTCGAAACAAGGGATACTTCGCGTTGGTTCGGTCTTGTATACCGTATCCAGAACGCAAACAACGCATATTATCCCTATTACCATATGTGCCTGCGTGAAAATACCACCGGCTCGAGCGGTATCGAATTTGCCGAAAGAACGACTTCAAACGCATGGAATGTCGCAACCGCAACAAGCGGAAGCGTCAAATCGATGAAGGACGGCTTCCATACGGTTAATATAAAGGCGTTCGGCACAAACGTGCAGTATAATCTCGACGGCACCGAGGAGTTGTTTGTAAGCGATGCTGTAATCGGCAAATCCGCCGCAAAATACGAAAAGGGTATGATCGGTATCACGATGAACTTCGGTACCGTTGCCGTCAAGAATATAAAGGTAACCGTTCAGACGGCGGCTCCCGAAAGACCGAAAAAGACTCTTAACCTTATCAACAACGCTCACACCGAGCTTAATCTTATCAATCCTATCGCAAACGTCGAGCGATTGACCTCCGAAGAAACTCTTTCGGTTATCGAAAGCGGAAAATCGTCGGGCAGTGTGCTTATCGACGCGGCTGCATTCGACGATCTCAAGGGAATCCTTGCGGCTTGTATCGAAAACCAAGTGCTTCCTACCTTTATTTTGAGCAGTCAGGACGACGTCGTAAAGCTCAATAAGGCGATGAATGCCCATGCCGCAAAGGACGCCAACGCAATTTCGTCCGACCCCGCACTGCTTAAAAACATTCGCACAAACAAGCCTATCGTAAGAACCGGACTGATTATCGATCTCCCCGATGGCGAGCTTACCTCCGATACCGCCGACGAGCTTCGCCGCAAGGTGCGCTCTGCCCCTGCGACCTTCTGCGTCATCTCCTCCGAGGACGCAACCTATCAGGCGGTCGACGAGCTCCAAGAGCTTGCAGTTGCGGTTTGGGTTGACATCAAATCGGCTCCCGATTCCGCAGAATATACCGTCGAGGCATTGAAGGCGGTCACCTCCGGTGCAAACGGAATCATCAGCAGCGATTCCGCAAAGCTTGCCGAAACTATCAATAAGTACCTCGAAAAGAACACAATGACGAGAACCCCCGTTATGATCGGCCACCGCGGCAACCCGTCGCAAGCACCCGAAAACAGCCTTTCGGGCTTTATAAAGGCTTATGAAAACGGCGCGGACGTTTTCGAGGTCGACGTAGAAATAACAAAGGACGGCGAGATCGTGATAATGCACGACAGCACGCTGAACCGCACCACCAACTACACGGGAACCGCAAACGTCAACCAAATGACGCTCGAGGAGATCAAGAAATACAATCTCAAGGCACTCAACGGCAGTATTTCAGAAGAAAAGGTTCCTACCTTGAAGGAGGTATTCGAGGAATTCAAGGACAAGGATTGTAAGATTTTCGTCGAATTCAAGGGCAGTAACGCAAATAATATCCAAACCACCTGCGACCTCATAAAAGAGTACGGTATGGAGGATAAGGTCGACGTTATCTCGTTCAGCCTGAACTTCCTCACTCTCACTCAAAAGAATATACCCGGTATGGCAACGGGATATCTCCATTCTCCCGCAAGCAGCGGAAACACTGTCGAGGACACCCTCGAAGCGTTCTATCCCTCGCTCGTTACCGCTCAGACCAACAAGAGCTCCATAAACCCCAGCAACGGCGTTGTGACTCCGCTTTATATGCAGGCGGCGGCAGACCGCGGTATCACTGTGTGGCCCTGGACCTACAATTTGTCGAGCAACGACCGTGCATTCCTTTCGGGCTGTGACGGTGTTACCACCGACGATATGCAGTGGGTTACCAAAATGGCAAAATATCTCACCGCACCCTCGCTCACCATCGCCCCCGATGCTATCGCCGATACCGACGTGAAGTTTATCACCTACGGCGGTCAGGAGGCTGTTATCAAGTCGGATAAGCTTATCGTGAATATTCTCTCGGGCGAAGATGTTATCAAGATCGAAGACGGCAAGATAACCGCGCTCAAGGAGGGAACGGCGACAGTTATGTACGGCTACAAGGCAAAGACCACTGCGGGCAGTGAATATCTTATCTACACCCAGCCCACCCTTATAACCGTTCAGACTCCCGTTAACGAGCCTGCGCCCGATTCGCAGGGAATCTCGACCGATACTGTGATCATTATAATCTCTTCGATTGTTGCAGTGCTCGCGCTTGCGGTCGGATTCGTATTCCTTAAAAAGAAGAAATAAATAAAAAAACACCCCGAGGCTTGATTCCTCGGGGTGAATTTTTATACTCTTTTGCGTGTCAGATCAAAAATGATATACAGCGCAGACACAGCCGCAATAATTGCGAAAGTCAAACCGCTTTCGTCACCGGGTACGACAGGCTCATCTGCTTCGGGCTCGGCGACAACGGTTATTCTGCCGTCACCGTAGATGCTTCCGTATTTGCTTGCGGGAATAACACCGTTAAGATGCTTTTCTACGTATTCGACAAGTATATCGGAATCGCATTTCAGCCCCTCCATCGCGACAACGCGCGCGTCCTTGAACATCTTGTAGCCGCTGTTAAACAGCATATACACCGTGCCCGAGAGGGTATAGGTCTTGTCGGGCTCGAGAGGCTCGCCGTTTACCTTTACGTTCTGTACTCTGCGGGCGGCGTTTTCGTTTATCGAAACAAAATCTCCGAACTCATCTGTCACAACACCCGATTCGATATAGGTGTGGAGCTCGTATGTTATTCCCGACGAATGCGGAAAGCTTCCGAATTCCTCGGGGGTTGCATGCGTTCCGTATTCGAGCGCGTCGAGCAGCTGTCTGCCGGTTATTTCGATAACACACATTTCGTTGCTCCAGGGGTTTATATCCATAACCGCCTTGCGCGTGAATTTGCCCTTTGGTATCTCCGAGCGTACACCGCCGCCGTTTACAAATGCGATATCGCTTCCCAAAACCGCGCGGTATGCGTCGGTAACAAAGTTCGCCGCGTTGGTTTCGGAATGACGCACCAAACGCTCTCCGTCCTCGTCATATATCGCAAGGTCTGCCTCGCAAACACCTATCTCCTCGAACAAATAATCAAATTCGGCGTTATATCCGTCAACAAGCGCTTTTACATCGCCGTAAGCATGCTTTGCCGAATCGGAAAATGCAGAAATGTCTGCGTCTTTGGTGGGAATCAGCTCGGTTGTGATTTTATCTTCGCTCAAAGTCATCTTGCCGATATAATTGAGTGCAGTGCCCGTCGAAGCGAGAACAACGTCTTCCTCGGCACTGTTTTTATATAATGCCTGCTCGATAATCTCGTGCGCGTGACCGTCGATAAAGGCATCTATCCCGTCGGTGCCTGCAATCAGGTCAACAGAGCGCCAGCCCTCTGTCACACCGCCTATTCCGAGGTGTCCGATAGCGATAACTCTTGTCGCTCCCTCGGAAACAGCACTGTCTGTTGCAGACTGAATCGTATCGTAAAAGCTGTCCTCCATAAAGCTGTAAATAAACTCGCCGTTTTCGTTCTGGAAATAAGCGGGAGTCGATTTGGTGTAGGTTTCGGGAGTGGCAATTCCGACAAATGCGATTTTTTCACTGCCTATATCAATAATTTTATAGGGTGAAAATACCTGCTTTTCATTGACGATATCGTAAAAATTAGCGCAAATATATTCATATTCCGCCGATTCCGAAAGCGACATCAGCGTTTCGACCTTGTAGTCGAATTCGTGGTTGCCGGGAATCGCAATATCATATCCGACAAGGTTCATTATCTCGACAATAGCCTCGCCCTGTGTAAGCGTGCCGATCATCTTACCCTGAATAGCATCGCCCGCATCGACGGTTATCACCGTGTGGCCCTGCGAAATATATTCCTCGCGGTATGCCGCGAGCAGTGCATAGCTTTCGGTTGCACAGTGAACGTCGTTTGTAAACAAAACTATAATATCGCCGCTGTCCTCCGCCGAAGCAAAGCAAACCGATAAAGAGAATATCATCGCCGCCGTGATAAAGAAAGCAAATAATCTTACGACCGTTCTTTTCATAACTAATCTCCGATCAATCAAGTATGATCTATTGTATCATACCTTTGTGTATTTGCGCAAGAGTATAAAGAAAGTTTTGTGTTGCATCCGATCCTCCTTTCGTTTGTGTTAATTCTGAATTTTGAGACAATCATCTGCATTCCACCTTTCGATTTTTATGTAATCATAGCGAGGGTAAAACAAAAAGACTCGCACATACATCGAAACGGAAACACAAACAGGCGAACATAATTGTTCGCTTGAAAATGTTCCGTGCCGATGTATGTATGAGTCTATAACTCTGAAATAAAAATATGTGGCACGTATATTCAATTTTCAGCCAACCTTTGTCGGTAAACTTTATATCATAAGCAGAAAACTTTTGTCAAGATGGAGTGAATATGATAGTCGAGAGGCGGGAATAATATTTTGTTTAGGCGTTATCAAAGGCACCGCCGAGAGCAATTTTTATGGTGCTCTCGGCGGTGTATCATTTATTTCAAGACAACATAAGTCGTGGGCATTTCAAGCGGATGCCATGCGGTACTCAAAAATTGTCTTTCAATGAGAATCGTTGCGGGAACACATACTGCATTTACAAACTTATCCATAGCAGCGATTCCAACCACTTGTTCTTGCAAATGTTTAGGTGTATGAGCACTTAAAATCTTTGCTGCAGTTTTATCCATTTCTCGAATAATCGATGCAAGTTCTGCGGATATAAATTCTTTCGCAATATTGATAATTGTCAGATATTGTTTCAAAGTGTAAATCGGAACAGTCACCCTATATGTTTCGTTCTCCTTGATAACATATCCCTTTTTTATCATTTCCGCAACGGCTTCGAGATCATATTCGCTTAGTGTCATTTTTTCGCCACGGCAAATATCACAGAAAATATTGATATAACGTTCGTTTCCATAAAAATCGTGATGGTCGCCCTTTCCCTTGCGGTCTTTCCAATAGTCAAAAAAGTATAAACTGTTTCCGTGTTTATCATCCACACCGCAATAAGAGAATATATGTTTCTCACTTAGCTTCTCCACACACCAAAGATAAGCAGACTCGCCCCATCCTGTTTTGGGGGCATCTATTGTATCACTGCAATCTACACCGCAGATCATTCTAAAAAGGATAGTAGCAAGCTGCCAACGCAATGTATTGTCCGAAAAATCATGACCTACAAAGTTAAGAGTTTTATATTCATTTAACTTATCGCTAATAAAAGTCGCTATTTTATCAGCAATCTGTTTATGATATTTTGTAACGGCACGTTCAATTTCATCAGCACACTCGGATGTGATAACAATAATATTGGATTTATAATGCTTTCCTTCTTTGATTATGATTTGTTTGTCTTCAAGCTCTTTGATTTCATCGTCAAGATACGGAAGCGGGATGCCGGTTTCGAGACTGATCTGCTGAATGGTAAGTGCGTCATTATAGCAAGCGCTAACAATATTCTGCTTGATCTTGCTCTGCATAAACTTCCAAAATTGATTGGGGCCTTGACCGCTATACATTGGGATTAATGTTTTCGGATTATAACTTAGTTCTCCAAGATTTCTTTCCATACTCATTCCTTCTTTCAGTATTTTTCTTGATTTGAAAAGCAGATATTTTGCCATGTTT
>SVRD01000001.1 GCA_015064955.1 Oscillospiraceae bacterium | reverse complement strand
TGTAAGGAACCATATAAAAATAGAATTCAGTTTCAGGGTGGTCTTTTACAAATGGTATAATATTGTAATTTAGATTATCATTAAGAGCGTTCGCATAATACAATTCACCCTTATTTTCATTTTCTTCCATCGGATAGGAAAACGAGCTCAACGCATTTTTTGCGCAATATATACTTTCATCTTCCACCCACGAACCATCCTTCATCATAATTTCCGCACGGTTTGTAAATGTACCTATCAAACCTTTTATGGTGTAGAAATAGAAAATATCCAAATTCAAAAGATACGACAAATCATTCCACTTGTTATCATCATATAAATATGTAGGCAACGGATAACGGGGAGTATCCTTATCTGTAGTAAGCGAATACTCATCTAATGCCCAAAAAACTTTTTCTATTTTATTTTCGGAATTATAACAAACATCAAGTATAGCTTTGTGATTATACGACGATCCACCGGAATAAGGAACTTTTATAGTTTTACAGTTAAATAGTTCGTCAATTTCACCGACATTAGCGTTTTCCACCATGGAAGATCCCAAAAATACGGCATTATATTTATAGTTTTTAGCTATACCCGGATTAGAATATATTTCGGAATAATGACGATAAGTTAAAAATCCTCCTTCTGCGCCATATTGCAGCAAAGGATCCAAGGAATATGTCAAAGCTCCAAAAATCATAATAACACAAAGCGCGATTGCAACAATTGCGATTGACCATGTTTTTGTTTTCATAAGCCTATTATCTCCAATTAAAAGTTGAAGTACAAAAATGTGCTAACACCAGAAAGAGACAGGATGCTCCATATCAAAAGAAAAGCGGTTGTGCAAAGATTGCTTATTTTAGGTGCGAATTCCATTGTGCGTTCGTATACATTCTTTGTAAATAAACATACCGCTACCATCACGGAGACCAACAAGATCATTATAATGGGCAAATTCCCAACAAGGTCGAACAAATTATAAACAACACTTATCGGAATAATATTAAGCAATGTCTCTGTGATTTCAAAATTAAGTGTCATTCCATCTTCGAAAAGCTTCGATATCATAAGGTTAGCCTCATTAATCGTAGAAGCTCTGAAATACACCCACGTGATATTTACAAATGCAAATGTACTTATCCATCTTAATGCAGCCGGTATTTTATCAAAATACTTTGAAAATGCCTTATACAACACCATAGCAATAGCGTGCAATAATCCCCATAAAATAAAGGTAAAACCAGCCCCATGCCATATGCCGCTAATAACAAAAACAATCATGGTGTTTAAATAAGTTCTGCATATACCCTTGCGGCTTCCCCCCAAGGGTATATAGATATACTGCGTTAAAAATCTGGTGAGCGTAATATGCCATCGTTTCCAGAACTCCGAAATACTTAAGGCTTTATATGGTGAATTGAAATTCATCGGAAGTTTTATATTAAACATATAACCTATTCCGAGCGCCATGTCGCAATATCCTGAAAAATCAAAATAAATCTGTATGGTATATGCAACGACGCTCAACCATGCCTCAAATCCACTTAATCCGGAAATATTTGCATAACCAAACGTAACAATTTTACCAAAGTTATCTGCGATCAAAACTTTTTTTGCGAGACCACGAGAAAATGCAAATAAACCTTTTGAAAAATTGTCAAAACTAAAGCTCCAATTATTTCTATCTTCAAATTGAGGAATCACTTCGCTATGTAATACTATAGGTCCAGCAATAAGTTGCGGAAAAAATGTAACAAACAATGAATAATCTAAAAAATTATATTTTTTCGCCTTGTTCAAATAGGAATCGACAAGATGGTTGCCTAATCTAAATTACAATATTATACCATTTGTAAAAGACCACCCTGAAACTGAATTCTATTTTTATATGGTTCCTTACAGTATATCTTATTGGTATATGAACAAGCAAAATGGCACTTTGGATGCCGAACTGTATATTGCGCGTACCGCGGTGAGCGAATTGTTGAAGTATTCAAATGTCAAGGTGTATTTCTTTCAAAACAACGAAGAAATAATAACAAATTTGGACAATTATAAAGACTTTACACATTTTAAGCCTTCGATTAATAGTTATATGGCGCAACAAATGTATGAAGGAGATTGCCGATTGGTAGAGGATAACTATAATCAGATATTTGATGAGTTTTATGCTTATTTGAAAGATTTTGATTATGATGCGTATTATCAGGGAATGCTAGAATAATTTTTATATTAATGATAAGGTTTTTTTGCTTATTATGTAATGCTTCAAAAACATTTTTTGATTACGGAATTCCACGAAAATAATGAAAAAACAATAAAAACCCGTGTGGGAAACCGATGGCAACGAACCTTCTCCGCCAGAAAACGACAAGTTTCGACAGAAACTTGTCGTTTTCAGTTATATTCGCCTTACGGCGAGTTATATGCACCTTTGGTGCGTGATATTTGCTTTGCAAGTGATACGCCTGCGGGTGTTAGGGGCGAATATAATATCACTGAAACCGCAGGTTTCAATATCACATTTTGCGTAGCAAAATATATCGCTCCGTCGAAGACGGAATATCACTAAAAACTAACGGTTAGGTGAGAGTTCGAATTCATTTGCATCACGCGGAGCGTGCATATCATCAGCCAGAGGTTGTATAAAAGCTTTCGCAATGATGATATGCAAGACTTCGTCTTGATGATATACCGCAACAAGTTGCAGATGATATACAACAGCTTTCGCCGTTGATTGTTTGTCGGGGGCGGATACAGCGAGCCGTTGGAGTTGAAGCGGTCGGATTTTTGCGCCGAAGCGAAAAAGCGCAGGCGAACAAAAATACGTGCACCGCGAGATCCAATCATATATTGAAGCTATACGACTATCGTTGATAGCTATTTTTATGTTTGTATTTACTTTTGATTTGCTTTGTGATATTATGATGGTAAACATAGGAAATGAGGTGTTTATATGAAAAAAAGCCAAAAAGTTTTTTTGACAATTTTACTCTGTATAGCAACGCTCGCTACATTATCTTTAACTGCATTTGCAGAGAATACGTCCGGTAATAGTTTTCCGCCCAGTGACCAAATAATTAAACCCGGTGTGCAACCCCCGATGATCACCATGTTAAAAGAAAACGGCGGACTTTTATTTACAACATTGTTAATCGGAATTGTATTGGGAATCGGCGGCACTTTGTTGGTTCAGCATATTCGCCGTAAGAAAAAACAGTGAATATTTTTGCTTTAATTGTTGCTTTTTGTGCGGTCGTGTTCGGAGTGATAACCGTTTTCAAGCAACAAACTACGTTGTTTTATAAAATTGTTGTATTTTCCGCAGGCTCGTATTTGTTGGCGGTGATCTATCGGGTTCTTTACGCGATTTTAATACCCGTTCCCGCCTTTCACGCAGGGTATTTAACCTATGCAGGCACATTTTTGTTTTTGCTCAGCGGCTTTTTTGCCGAGCCAAAAGAGACTTTTAAGGGAATAAAAACACGCGCAAAAGTGCCGGCAATGATACCTGCTCTGGTTATCACTGCGTGGGGTGTATGGAATACAACAAACGGGCATAGCGTTCTTTCGCAATTATTATTGATTCCCGTTGCGCTGACTGCATATTACGCATTTTTGGGGCTGCTTATTCCGTCAAAAGCCGGTGAATATGCCAATTCTATGCGTGTTTATCATATTGTTGTCTTGCTGTTCTGTTTGATGCAGCCTATTATGTTGGTGTCTATGCTCACTCGTGAACACACGACTTTGCCGATCTTGTTCCATTCGGTGTTATCGGCAGCCACGGTGATAACCGCTTATTGGGGGTGCAAACGATGGTCTATATAATTTTCATTTGTTTTGCAGTTCCTCTGGCGTTGATGCTCCCGATTATAAAGGGGCAATCGCGTTCGTTGATTTTGTTTATGCTTATCGGCGCTTTTATGGCGGTGAGCGCGTCCGAAATCAACAGTGTGTTGGGCTTGTTGTTTCAGATTCCTGTTTATGATATATCGCTGAGAATTGCACCTGTAACCGAAGAATGTATGAAGGCGTTGCCTGTGCTGGCTTATGCGTTTCTGTTCAGTGATGATAAAAAAATCGTGTTACCGCTTGCCATGTCATTGGGAATCGGTTTTGCGATTTTGGAAAACACCTACTATTTAATCAATTCTTTTCAACAAATCAATCTGCTGTGGGCGTTGATACGCGGAATTTCTTGCAGCCTTGTTCACGGTTTATGCACCTATCTGGTAGGTTGCGGTATTTTGTATGTGCGAAAAGAAAAAAGATTGTTTTTTGCGGGAACGTTCGGTTTGTTAACCGTTGCCATTACCTTTCACGCAATCTACAATTTGCTTGTATGGTCTGAATGGAATGTCGCAGGCGTGCTGTTGCCAATAGTTGTCTATGGATTTATATTACCGTTTATTTACAGCAAAAAATTAAAACAACTTTTCTTTCGTTCGGAATAAAACGTTGTGCACACGAGTGCAACGAACCTTCTCCGGCAAAACAAAAACCGCAATTCTGACACAAAGGACTTGCGGTTGTTTGATTCTTATGGCACGATGATTTCAGAAAGGCGGTGATCGTATGGAAAAAACAATGCTTGATCGAGAACCGGATGTTGAAGTATTATTTGAGTTTAATGGATCAAGAAGATATCCGGCAGCAGACGGTTATCGTCCTCATCATTTGGTAAAGGATGGGTGCTTGACCACCGGCGTTCATCATTATTATGAAGTCGAGACGGTTGCACCAAACGGAACAGCGAAAGGTACAATCACCTTTATTACTCCGGAAGCCTATCCGAATTGCTTGTGGGCTGGAAAAAGGATCAGTATTCAAGAAGGCGCGCGTATTGTCGGACACGCAACCATATTAAAAGTCTTAAATCCGATTTTGTTGGGTGAATTCAATACATAGGAAATCTATAGCTTCAAAAAGTAAGCATTTTTTCAAAGGGTTATTACCCAAAATAAAAGGGCCATCATTGATGGCTCTTTATTTATGATACCTTTTTCCGTTATTGATCGCGAAGGCGCGGTAGACCTGCTCGGCAAGCATAACACGTGCGAGCATGTGAGGGAAGGTCATTTTCGACATCGAAAGGCGCACGTCGCACTCGCGCTTCAATGCCTCATCAAGCCCAAAAGACGAGCCGATAATAAAGCATATCGGGCGCGATTCGTTTTCAAAAAGCGAGGCAAGCTCGGTGCTCGAAAGCTGTTTGCCCTCGATACACATCGCGATCTTCAGCGCGTTTTTCGGTATTGCCGCCTTGATTGCCGCGGCTTCCTTTTCGAGCGCACGCTTTATGAGCTTTTCGGATTCCTCACCGAAGCAGGATTCCTCTTTTATGCAGATCGTTTTATAATCGCAAAACGCCTTTAACCGCTTAATGTATTCGTTTTCGGCGTCCTTGAAATATTTTTCCTTGAAGTCTCCGACGTGGATAAGAGTGACAGAATTCATTTTCTATACCTTTTTAAATTCCTTTTCTTCCTGACCGAAAAGCCAAAATCGCCGATCTTTTTGCCGAGAGTGAAATAATCTCCGTGAGCATATGCGAGAAGATTTGCCTTTTCGAGCATAAGTCTGCCGTTTTCGTCGAGAAGCGATTCGTCGACGGCTACGTTGACAATGTCGGCAATAAACATATCGTGCGAGCCGAGCGGAACGATCGAATCGACCTTGCATTCGAGTGTGAGGGGACATTCGGCAACGCTTTTGCAGTTGACCGCGAAGGAGTCGGCTTTTGTAAGCTTCATTTCGGCGAATTTGTCGTAATCGCGTCCCGATCTGACTCCGCACCAATCGACCGCGCGTGCCATTTCGGCTGTCGGAAGATTAACGCAGAATTCTTTGCTTTGCTTTATAAGCTCATAAGAAAACCGCTCGGGACGAACCGATATATAAAGCTTGGGCGGCTGTGTACAAACGATGCCTGTCCAGCCGATCGTGATTAAATTGTCCTTTTCGCCGTTCCCGCAGGAAACCAAAACCGCGGGTACAGGTGCAAGCAGGGCAGAGCCCTTCCAATTCTGTTTGGCCATAGCTTTATCCTTTAATGATCTGTCTGACTATCTCGTAAGCCAACCGCAAGCCCGCTGTTGCGGGAACAAATACCGCACTCGACGGAGTGGCGCGTCCGGTTATCTCGTTTCTGCCCTCGATACATTTGCTCGGCGGCTCGTCGGAGCAAACAACGCAAAGGCTTTCGACACCGCGCGCACGGAGCTCTTTTCGCATAACACGTGCCAGCGGGTCTCCCTCGGTTTTGTAAATGTCGGTAACAGTGATTCGCGCCGGGTCCAAACGGTTGCCCGTGCCCATTGAAGAGATTATCGGAATATTTGATGATTTTGCGTTTTGGATAAGCAAAAGCTTCGAGGTGACGGTATCAATGCAGTCGGCGATATAATCGTATTCGCCGAGGTCGATATCGTTTTGTGTTTCGCCGGAATAAAAGAGTGTTTTCGCAAATACCGCGCAACCGGGATTGATATCCTTCAATCTTTCGGCACAGACGATCGCTTTGTCCTTGCCCAAGGTGGAATTCAGCGCTATAAGCTGACGGTTGCGGTTTGTTTCGGATACGGCGTCGCCGTCGATAACGGTGATTTTTCCGATACCGCAACGTACCAATGCCTCGGCACACCAGGAGCCGACACCGCCGACACCAAACACCGCGACGCTTGCGTTATTCAATTTTTCTGCGCCCTGCTCGGTTATTAAGGGAAGTGAACGTTCAAGTAGGCTCATAGCTGCACCTTTATAAGCGGAAAGAATTTATTCAAAAGGATTGACCGCGTCGACGACGGCGGAATAATATTTTTCATAGGTGACAAAGCCGGGGGCACTGCCCGCGGGCTTTTTCAGATTGCGGACTCGGGTATAGTCGACCTCGACGTTGCGGCTACCGCGCTTTTCACTGTAATAAGCGGCGAGCATCAGTGCCTCGTTGTAATCGCGGTCGGTCGGCTCCTCGTCGCCGTTGGGAGTGAGAATAACGTGCGAGCCGTGGAAGCCCTTAATATGAAACCAGAGCTCGTTGCGCTCGGCAGAGCCCGTGAGTGAGTCGTTTTGGCGGTTGTTGCGCCCGACGCGAACAGTGAGCCCGTCGGTCGTGGTGAAGCAAAGCGGTTTCGAGGCGGGTGTTTTTTTCTTTTTGGACACGAGTGATTTGTCCGAAAGATATCCGCCCTCGGCGAGCTCTTGCTTGATCTCCTGAAGCTCTTGAGGGCTTGCGGCGCGCTCGGTGAAGGAGATGACGCTTTCGAGATAATCACATTCAGCCTCGGTCTTTTTGATCTGCTCGGCGAGCATAACCGATGCACGCTTCATTTTTGAATACCTTTTGTAATATTTCTGCGCGTTTTTCGCAGGAGTGAGCGCGATATCGAGCGGTACTGTTATCTCCTCGCCCGATTCGTAATCGATCCCGCAAACGCTTGTATCGCCCTGGCGGATGCGGTAAATATTGGCTGTCACTACGTCGCCCTTGATTCTCATTTCCTCCATCGCAGAGCAATCGTCGAGCTCGTTTTTGAGCAAAACAAGCTTCTTTTGTGCGCGCGCAAGGTGGGTGTTTACCGTTTTGAGCATATCACGCGAGTATCTGCCGATGTTGACCGCTTCCTCTTTTTTGCCGAAGTAATCGGTGAGAAGCGCGGAAAAGCTTTCATATTCGCGGCATTCGGAGGAAACTCCGTATTGCGAAAGCTTGATAAAGGAATATTCGATTCCGTCGCCCTCGCTGTCGTAAACGGCGTGCGGCTTGAAATCAGAGGAGCGAATAGCTTCGACAAAGCGTTTGAATACCTCGAGCAGCTTTTTGCTGTTTTCGGGAGTCAGCTCGGTTTCGCTTTCGCCAAAAGCCGAAAAAGCAAGCTCGCGCGAGACAACGGGCGAAAAGCCGAGAAAGCTTTTCAACAAAAAGTCACACGCACGCATACCGCTTTTTTCGGCGGCCAACTGCAAAAATGCGTTGTCGTCTATATCGAAAACCGAGTGCTTGTCCTGCTTCGGCGGAAGCTCATAGGGCAATCCCGCCATAATACGACGCACGCTTGCGGTTATATCCGAAACCGAGCTTGCCGCGAGAATACGCTCGTTCTCGTCGGTCAGGATAATATTGGAATATTTGCCCATCATCTCGGCAAAAATCAGCTTGCGCTTGATATAACCCATTTCGTCGGCAGAATCGAAAATGAATTTAATAATTCGCTCGTTTTCGACCCATTCCGCCGCGACGAATCTTCCGTTTTGCAGATGCTTTCTGTAAAGCATACAAAGCGGGGTGGGGGTATCGGGCCGCGCAACCGATTCCTCGGTTATCGCAAGTATCGGACGTGCGGCAGATGCGGAAATAACGAAATTCCCGCGTTTGCCGTCGCGGTATATCTGGAAATAAAAGCAGTTTTGCGAGCTTTGGTGGATCTTTTCGACTCTTGCGCCTGCCCATTTATTCAATTCGTGTGCCACTGCGGCACAAAAAAGTCCGTCAAATGCCATATTCTTCTTCTCTTGTAAACATATATACGTCGCTCGGGACAATCTCGCTTGCCGCTTCTGCGAGAATCGGCAAAACAATGCGCTCTGTCGCATAGTGAGTTCCGCAAATAAGGTTCAGTCCGAGCTCCTTGCAGTCGATCATATGGTTGTGCATAACCTCGCCGGTGACAAAGGTATCTGCACCTGCGGCGATAACTTCGCCTATTTCGTCCTTGCCGCAGCCCGAAATTACCGCAACCCGCTTTACCTTGTCGGAAGCCTTGACTCGCTGCAATTCGGTAATATCAAGCTTTAACTTGTCCGCGGCGGATTTTGAAAACTCCTCGAAGCTTTGCTCCTCTACGTCGCCGATTCTGCCATATGGAATAAAGGCTTCGGTATTTTCGATTCCGAGCAGCAGTGCAAGAGTATCGTTGACGCCGCCGTCGATTATATCGAGTCGTGTATGGAAGGAGATAACGGCGATTCCGCGCTTGATACATTCGATAACTCGTTTACCGACGCTGTCGTCCGAAGTGACACTCGAAAGCGGCTTGAATACGAGCGGGTGGTGGGTGAGGATAACGTTACAGCCGAGCTCTGCCGCCTTGTTTATCGCGGCGCTTGTGCAGTCGAGCGCGCAAAGCACTCGTGTGACTGTTGCGTTTTTATCGGGTATAACGTCACAGCCGTCGTTGTCCCACGGCTCAGAAAGTGTTTTTGGAAATCGTTCGTCGAGAACCTTTATTAATTGCTCAACAGTCATAATAAGCTCCTGAAATTATTGCATATTGCCGAAACAAGCGGAGAAGATGCCTTTTTGTAAATTAAGGGGTATCGTCCGATACCCCTCGATTTTTACTTATTGAGTAATTTTCTGACCTTTTCGGCGATACCTGCGGCGTTGAGTCCGTAGTGCTCCAAAAGCACGCCTGCGGGTGCGCTGGTGCCGAATACGTCGTTTATGCCGTGCTTAACGACCTTTGCGCTTGCGGTTTCAGCAAGTGCGGAAATAACTGCGTCGCCGAGACCGCCGATAACCGAATGCTCCTCGGAGGTTACGACGTTGCCGGTCTTTTCGGCATATTCCCTGATAAGCTCGGTGTCGAGCGGTTTGATGGTGTGGATATCGATAACCGCCGCATCGATGCCCTCTGCAGCGAGTGTTTCACGAGCCTCCATAGCCGCCGCAACCATAATACCGGTTGCAACGATGGTGACATCCTTGCCGTCTGCGAGAACGATACCCTTGCCAAGCTTGAATTCACGCTCACCCTTTGTGTAGAACTGGGGAACTGCATATCTGCCCAATCTCATATAAACAGGGCCGTCAAACTTAACGATCTCTTCGAGCAGAGCTTCGGTCGATGCAGAGTCTGCGGGGCAGACAACTGTCATATTGGGAAGCGCACGCATTATTGCCATATCCTCGCAGAATTGGTGGGTTGCGCCGTCTTCGCCGACGGTAACGCCTGCGTGTGAAGCGCAGATCTTTACGGGGAGGCAGGGGTATGCCACCGAGTTGCGAATCTGTTCAAACGCTCTGCCGCAGGCAAACATTGCAAACGACGAAGCAAATGCGGGAATTCCGGTTGCCGCGATACCTGCCGCAACCGAGATCATATTGCCCTCCGCGATACCTGCGTTGAAGAAACGTTCGGGATATTTTTTGGCAAAAACAGCGGTCTGTGTCGAGCCCGAAAGGTCGGCATCGAGCACATAAAAATCATATTTTTCACCGAGCTCGGTAAGTTTTCTGCCATACGCGGCTCTGGTTGCTTCTTTTTCAGCCATTTTTTACATCCTCCGCTGCCTTGATCCAAGCATCGTAAAGCTCTTTTTCCGCGATAGCATATTCATCGTCCTTGGGAGCTTTGCCGTGCCACTGATAGTTGTTTTCCATATAAGAAACGCCCTTGCCCTTCACGGTCTTGCAGATAATTGCCGCGGGCTTGCCGCTGTTGATAGCGGCGGTAACAGCGTTGTCGATAGCTTCGAAATCGTGTCCGTCGATAACGGTTACAAACCAACCGAATGCGGCGAACTTTTCATCAACGGGGTGGGGGTTCATAACGTCCTCTACCGCGCCGTCGATCTGATAACCGTTGCAGTCGATGAATGCGATTATGTTATCGAGCTTGTACTGGTTGGCAAACATAGCCGCTTCCCAAACCTGACCTTCCTCGATCTCGCCGTCACCGAGTGCGGTGTATACTCTCCAGTCGTATCCCTTGCGCTTTGCAACAGCCGCCATACCGCAAGCGGTAGAAAAGCCTTGACCGAGCGAGCCGGTGGACATATCAATACCGGGGATTCCCTTCATATCGGGGTGTCCCTGAAGCATCGCGCCTAATTTACGGAGCTTTTTGAGCTCTTCAACAGGGAAGTAGCCCTTTTCAGCAAGCGCAGAATAAAGCGCGGGACAGCAGTGTCCTTTGGAAAGAACAAATCTGTCGCGGTCCTCCTTTGCGGGATTCTTCGGGTCGATGTTCATCTTGTGGAAATAGAGATAGGTGATTACGTCAGCAATCGACAGCGATCCGCCCGGATGGCCGCTTTTTGCGCCGTAGACCGCTTCGACAGAGTGCATTCTGATCTTGGCGGCTCTTTCTTTCAGCATTAATACGGTGTTTTTTTCCATTTTCGCGTTTCCTTTCCTGACTAAAGCCCGGCACGCTTCAACGCATCGCTGAAATACGTTGGCCTTGCCGCTTCAAACGTCAACGTCTCACTCGTTATCGGGTGGACAAAAGATATGTATTTTGCGAACAGACATTGACCTTCCATGCCAAGTCTGTACCGTACGTTTCCGTATACCGTGTCCCCTGCGACGGGATGGCCGATATACGCCATGTGCACCCTTATCTGATGAGTGCGGCCGGTTTCGAGTGTCAGCTCGAGATGAGAATAATCCTTCGATTCCGAAATAACTCTCCAATGTGTAGTCGCTTCCTTGGAGTTGTGATCGGTGACCGCCATCTTCTTTCGGTCAGTCTTGTGTCTTCCGATCGGCGCGCAAACCGTTCCTTCGGGCTCGCGCAGATGTCCGCCGACGATCGCTTCGTATTTTCGCACAAACGAATGTACCGCGATCTGCTCGGCAAGCCCCTTGTGTGCGTCGTCGGTCTTCGCGACGATAAGCAGACCCGAGGTATCCTTGTCGATACGGTGGACTATTCCGGGGCGTATTACCCCGTTTATCGAGGAAAGCCTGCCTTCACAATGATAAAGCAATGCGTTCACCAGAGTTTTGTCGGGGTTGCCTGCGGCAGGGTGTACCACCATACCGCGCGGCTTGTCGACAACAAGCAAGTGCTCGTCCTCGTAAATGATATCTATCGGAATGTTTTGCGGAATCGCTTCAAGCTCGCGCTCGGGCGGCAGATCTATCCCGATAGTGTCGCCCGCCGAAAGCAGAAGCTTCTTTTCGCATTTTTTGCCGTTTACGGTTATCAAACCCTCGGAAATCAGATCCTGAACTCTTGCACGGCTGAGCCCGAACTGCTTTGCGGCGAATGCATCAAGCCTTGCTTTTTCCTCCGCGTCCTGCTCTGTCACAATGTATTCATTCATTTTCGCTGTTCCCCTGGGGTGCGGCTTCGCTTTCCTGCAACTCGGTTTTGCTTTCCTGCAGCTCGGTTGCTTCTTCGGCGGTTACTTCCTCCTGCTTTGCCTTTTCGGCTTGGATACGCTTCTCGACCTTTGCTTCAAAGAAGATGACGTAAACTCCCAAAAGGACCGCGCCTACGGTGATAAAGCAATCGGCAACGTTGAACACCGCGAAATTCATAAAATCGGTGTGGAAGAAATCCACCACGTAGCCGAGTCTGACTCTGTCGATCATATTGCCGATTCCGCCGCCGAGTACCATACTCAAGGCGATGTTCAAAAGCATATGACGGCGGTATTCCTTGACAAGCAGGTAAACGATCAATCCCATCGAAATGAAGGAAAAGACCATAAATACCCAGCGGTGCTCGGAAAGCATCGAGAACGCCGCGCCGGTGTTGCGCGTGTGATAAAAGCTCATAAATCCGTTGATAAACGGAATAGTTTCATATAGCTCGATATTCTGAACTACGATATATTTTGTGATCTGGTCGGCGATTATCGCAAAAACAGCGATAATTGCTGCTAACATACAGCCTTACGGCAGCGAGCGCAAAGATGCTGACCGTCCTCATCGGTGGTGCAATCGTCCTTGTGCATCCAGCAACGAACACACTTTTCGCCGTCTGCAACCGCAACAGAAACGGTGATACCGGTTTCTTCGTCGGTATATGCGGTTTCGGGTGCTGCGGAATCGCAAAGGGTTACCTTGCTGACGATAAAGATATCGGGAAGGATAGCTTCGAATTCGGTGAACAGCTTCATTGCGTCGCTGTTCTTGTCGCCGTAAATGGTGACAGCCGCTTCGAGCGATTTGCCGATAGCCTTGTCGGCTCTTGCCAATTCAAGCGCTTTCATAACGCCGTCGCGGAGATTGAAGAGAGATTCGTACTTTTCTTCGATATCCGAGAAGTCGTACTTTTCTTCAACCTCGGGCATATCGTTGCAGAATACGCTTTCTATATTGTCGTTGGCGGTATGAGCGATATATGTCCAGGTTTCTTCTGCGGTGTAGGAGAGAATGGGAGCGAGCAAACGGGTGAGCGCGCTGACGATGATATACATCGCGGTCTGGGTGTTGCGGCGCGCGGGATCGTCCTTCGCTTCGCAATAAAGTCTGTCCTTGGTAATGTCGATATAAAGCTTCGACATATCGATAGAGCAGAAGTTGTGGATATCGTGGTATATGATATGGAACTGATAGCTGTCGTAAGCCTCGCGGACGCGCTTTACAAGCTTATTAAGGCGCGAAAGTGCCCACTTGTCGATGTCGCTCAATGCTTCGGGGGAGACCATATCCTTGTTGGGATCGAAATCGGTTTCGGCAGAGCCGAGGTTTGCAAGAAGGATACGGAGAGTGTTTCTGAGCTTGCGGTAGGATTCCGAAAGCTGCTTGAAGATCTCCTTCGAGCAACGAACGTCCGCGTGGTAGTCCGAGCTTGCCGCCCAAAGACGAACGATATCCGCGCCGAAATCCTTGATAAGATCGGCGGGGTCTACACCGTTGCCAAGGCTCTTGTGCATCGCACGGCCCTGACCGTCAACTACCCAGCCGTGAGTCAATACCTGCTTGAAGGGAGCGCCCTTGTCAAGCGCGCCGACAGAGGTGAGAAGACTCGACTGGAACCAACCACGGTATTGGTCTGCACCCTCGAGATATACGTCTGCGGGCCAAAGATCGGGAGTACGGTTCATAAGTGAAGCGTAGTGAGTCGAGCCCGAGTCGAACCAGCAGTCGAGAGTGTCGGTTTCCTTTTCGAATGTCTTGCCGTTACAGTGCGGACAAGTGAAGTTTTCGGGTATCAATTCCTCTGCGGAGCGCTCGAACCAAACGTTCGAGCCGAATTCGTCGAAGAGGGCGGATATTTTTGCGATAGATTCGGGGGTGGAAACAGGCTTGCCGCAATCCTTGCAGTAGAATACGGGAATGGGAAGACCCCAACGGCGCTGACGCGAGATACACCAATCGGCTCTTTCTCTGATCATGCTTACCATTCTGTCTTCGCCCCAAGCGGGGAACCACTGAACGTTTTCGATCGCCTTGATTGCTTGGTCCTTAAAGGATTCGACCGAGCAGAACCACTGAGGAGTTGCACGGAAGATGACCGGCTTTTTGCAACGGTCGTGGTGAGGATAGGAGTGAATAATGCTTTCGGATGCGAAGAGTGCGCCCGATTCCTTCATATCCTCGAGAATGATGGGGTTGGATTCCTCGGTCTTCAAGCCGGCATATTTGCCTGCGTAATCGGTGTGCTTGCCGTAATCGTCAACCGGAACGACAAGATCCATACCGTAACGCATACAGGTCTGATAGTCGTCCGCACCAAATCCGGGAGCGGTATGAACACAGCCGGTACCGCTGTCCATGGTAACGTATTCGGCATAAACAAGACGCGAGGTCTTGTCGAGGAAGGGGTGGGATGCCAGCATATTCTCGAAGAATTCGCCGGGGAAGGTTGCAAGAGTTTCGTAATTCTCGAAACCGCCCATCTTCATCGTCTTTTCGGCGAGAGCCTCTGCCATAATATAGGTTTCGCCGTTTTCTGCCTTTACGAGCACGTAGCTTTCGCGCGGGTGCAGACAGATAGCCATATTACCGGGAAGAGTCCAGATAGTAGTGGTCCAGATAACGAAATATGTATTTTCGAGATCGAATCCGCCAAGCTTGCCGAGGTCGTCCTTGATCTTGAATTTTACGTATACAGAGGTGCAGGGGTCGTCGTGATATTCGATATCGGCCTCTGCCACAGCGGTAGCACAGAACGGGCACCAGGTTACAGGCTTTAATCCCTTGTAAATGAAGCCCTTGTCGAACATCGCACCGAAGATCTTGACCTCCTGTGCCTCGAAATGCTTGTCCATCGTGCGATAGGGAGCGTCCCAATCGCCGACAACACCCACTCTCTTAAAGCCCGACATCTGCTTCTGGATAAAGTCCTCTGCAAAATCCTCGCACGCCTTTCTGAATTCGGGGACAGACATATCCTTGTTGAGATCCTTCTTGGTCTTTTCAATCGCTCTTTCGATAGGAAGACCGTGGTTGTCCCAACCGGGCACATAGGGGGTATAGTGACCGCTCATCGCCTTCGATTTAACGATGAAATCCTTGAGCACCTTGTTGAGTGCGTGACCCATGTGAATATAGCCGTTGGAGAAGGGAGGGCCGTCGTGAAGCACGAAGGGTGTTTTGCCCTCGTTTCTCTTTAACAATTTTTCATAAAGATTCTCCTCGGTCCAGCGCTTGAGCGTTTCGGGCTCTTTGGTGGGGAGGTTGCCTCTCATCGGGAACTCGGTGACAGGCAGATTAAGTGTATCCTTGTAATCCTTCATTCTATCTAAAAGCGAGCGTTCTTATTCGTTTTCGCTCTCGCTTTCTCCCATCATAAATTTAAGATATTCGTCCTCTGCGCTCTTTGCCTCTGCGGAAAGCTCGGGCTGGGGAGCGATCGGCTCTTCGGTCTTTTCCTCGTCTGCCGCAACAGCTTCGGGCTCTTCGGCGAAGTGAGGAGCTTCGTTCTTGAGCTCGCGGACGTTTTTACGGCGTTCGGTCTCTTCCTCGATTCTTGTTTTGACGTCGTTGAAGATATTTGCGACAAGTGCGTCGTCGTTGGGAAGAACGATATCCTCGATCTCGTTGACGCTCAGATCCTTGAGCTCTGCAATATGAGTACCGTAAAGCTCATAAAGCTGCTTTTTGAAATCTATTATACGGGTACGCATTATCCAAGCCTTTTCCTTTTCGGCCTGAAGCTGCTGACGGAATTCTGCGATAACGCCGTCGCAACGGTCCTTGATCGCGCCCGTAATAATATCCGCGCGGTCGTTTGCATCGGCAATAATCTTTTCTGCCATCTTCTGCGCGGAGATAAGAGTGCTTCTTATCGACTCTTCCTCGTCCTTGATTTCATCGAGGTTGGTGACAACGATTCTGAGCTTGCGCTCGAGCTCGTTGTTTTCACGGTATGCCTCGGTGTATTTTTCAAGCACGAATTCGAGATATTCGTCTACCTCCTGGGGATTGTAGCCCTTGAAGGTCTTCTGAAACTGTTTGTTTTTCAGTTCATGCGGTGCAAGCATTATATGTCATTCCTTTCGGGATATGTGTAAAAAGACGGAAAACGCCCAAAAGCACTACGCTTTCGGCGGCATTTTAAATGTCACGAAAAAGGTAGTGCAATCTGAACGATTAATATTACGAGGCTTGTCGCCGCGAAGGAAAAGTCGATCGGCGAATCCTCAAGCGCGGGAATGCGTGAAAGCAATCCGCGCATCGGTGCAACAACAGGCTCGGTAACGGCGCTGCAAAAGTTGAGCAAGGGCGATTCCTCGTCCGCAAAGAAACTCAAAAGCACTCTTCCGAGAAGCAAAAACATAAGTGCGTCGAGAAAAAACGTTACCGTCGTAGCCAAAATATAAAACAACTGTGCCAATAGAATCCAGCTCCAAGCTATAGTGTTTGCCGAAATTTATAAAAGATACAAGCTTCGGCTCATTTTCAGAGAACGATTAACGGAATAATTCTCTGGGCTGCTTGTTTGCGGGCTCTTCTGCGGGCTGTTCGGACTGCTCGCCCGAAACGTCAACGTTCTTCGGGGTAACAACGTAGGTAGCGTTTGCAACCTTCTTTACCTGACCGTCGATAGCAAAAACAACGCCGCAAAGGAAGTCGATGATTCTCTTTGTGGTTTCCTTGTTGGTTTCCTCGAGGTTGAGAACGACAGTGCGTCTTGCAAGAAGATGCTCGCCGATAGCGCGAACCTCGTCAAAGCGTTCGGGCTTAACGACCTTCATTTCCAATGCTGCGCCGGAGGAGATACCGCCGGTAGGTCTGGACGCTGCGGGAGCTGCCTTAGGTGCTGCCGCGGGAGCCGCTACTTCTTCCTCTTCCTCTTCGTATTCTTCGTTTTCTTCGTATTCTTCGTATTCCTCTCCATCCTTGAAGAGATCGCCCAAGCGATTCATAAGTCCCATAGTGTGCCTCCTGAATATGTTAAAATTATTTATTTACTTCGGGTTGGGGATATGCTCTTTTGCCGAATATCGAGCTGCCGACCCGCACGAGATTCGAGCCCTCGGCGACGGCGTCGAGATAATCGTCACTCATACCGAGCGAGAGAATATCCATAATACTATTATCTACATTTTTGCTTGATATGTCAATAAATATTTTCCTCATTTCGCAAAAATATTCTCGATTTCCGCCGATTTTTTCACTTTTCGGCGGTATCGCCATCAATCCGCGAAGACTGAGATGCGGAAGCGAGGAAATATAGTCGCAAAATTCTCTTGCCTGCTCGGGAAAAACACCCGATTTCGTTTCTTCCTTGCCGATATTTATTTCGGCAAGAACGGGCATAATGATCCCGCGCTTTTTTGCAAGCCGTTCGATCTCGTCGGCGAGCGACACTCGGTCGACCGACTGTATCATATCCACCTTGTCGATGATATACTTCACCTTGTTGGTCTGCAACGCGCCGATAAAATGAAGCTCGGTCTTGCTTCGGTCGATATATTCGTATTTTTCGAGCAGCTCGTTCACACGGTTTTCACCGATGAGGTCGAGCCCCTGCGAGATTGCAAAATTTATCGTTTCGGGCGGGACAGTCTTTGTCGCGCCGAGCAACCTTGCTCTGCCGCCAAGCTCGGATTTTATTCTGTGTATAGCTTCTGCAATTTGATTTTTGTCGTTCATAGCCGTTATTTTATACGCATTCCGTCGTATATTTCGTCGCCGTCGATCACCACCGAATCGTGAAGCGAAAGCTCGGTCTTCGATGAATATGCGACGTCACGTCGGTTGGGGTATGCGGGATTCACGGGAATCGCGCAGATAGAATAGCTGCCGTAGTTATAAAGCACGGTGGTCTTTTTGAAAACTATTTTCGAGCCGACGACGGTATAAACACCCGTCTGTCCGTCCTTGATTCTTATTGCGTTGTTGCTGACTCGGATGCCCTCGTGTGTGGCGGTCGTAAGCTCGACTGTTTGCCTGCGGGAATAGTCAAATCCCTCGGGCATCGTTTTGGTGCTGAACACCAAAACCGTCATATCCTTGTCGGTACGGGTGATCCGTCGATCGAGCTTCATATTCAGCTCGAGATTGTTTGAATATTGAAAGGTTATCGGATAACTGCTTCCGTCGCGGAAGGTTTCGGCGGTGCGCTTGTCGATCGCAACAGCGATATACCAGGTCGAGCTCATAACTATTTTGCCCGACGATGAGGAAATAATGCTTTGGTCGGGCTCGGTTTCGGAAAGGCTTTCGAATTCCGCACCCGTAAGCGTTTCGAGTCTGTCAAGCGTGAATGCGTTTTCATAACCGTCGACGGTCGAATAAAAATAACCGCTTTTGGGAGATTGGGTTATCGCGCTTGCGCCGCTCAACTGAAGACTGAGATTTTCGCGCTCGATTTTAAGCGTTTCGAGCTCGGATTCATAGCTTTCCGATTCGATCAGCGCTTGACGGCGGTTCATCAGTATAAGAAGCTCCTCTTTCTCGCGGAGCACCTTGTCGAGATCGTCGGTGTCGACCTGTCTTATCATCGAAAGCACCAATTCGTCGATCTCCTCGTCTATACGTGCGATATCGGTGGTCGATGCGCCGATCGAAAGGCTCGAGCGCTCGAGAATATCTATTCTTTTGTCGATCTCGTCAATACGGTTGCGTATGCTTACGTCGTTCGGCTCGGAATAAGTAATAACGATATCCTCGCCATAGCGCACCTTTTCGCCGTCTTCGGCAAGGAAGCAGTCTGTCCCCTGCGCGCCCGACGGGATAATAAATTCATCGCGGAAGAGGAATGCCTCGAGCTCGGCTCGGTCGGTGATGCTTGCATAGGTGGCTGTTTCGCGGTCAAGGCTGATGCTGACGTTGAGCATAAGCTGGAGGAACACGTAAGCAACTATCGCAACGGCGATCATCGCCGCGCCGAATTGAGTGAAAAAGCGTTTTGCCGCCTTTGCGTAGGTGGCGTTTTTTTCTTCCCGCGTTTTGATTCGCCTTGTGGCGACCGCGTTCTGCGAAGAATTCGCAGGCAGACTTTGCTTGTCACTCATAATTGATTCCTCCTTGTTCAAATTATAGCTGCATGGATCGGTCCGAAAGGGCTGAAATGCAATACCTTTCGGCTGATTTTAACTCAAATGTAAATAATTTCGTCAGCGGGCTTGCGGTTGAACCAGGTCAGCTGGCGCTTTGCGTAATGACGTGTGTTGAGACAGATAGCATCTTTCACCTCGTCCAAGCTCAAAAATCCGTCGAAATACGGGTAAAACTCTTTGTACCCGATCGCCTGCGATGCGGTCGGTGTATCGCGCAGACCGCGCTTGACAAGTGCCTTTGCCTCTTTCTCAAGACCTATATCAAACATTGTCTGCACCCGTTTGTCGATACGCTCATAAAGAGTTTCGCGCTCTTTCGGCATAATGTAAACGGTATGCGGCGCATAGATGCCTTCGTTTTGCTTGCTCTTTTTGTCGAGCTCGGTTTTTGTAACACCGGTTTTGTAATATATCTCCAACGCTCTTGCGACACGCTTGATATTGTTGGGGTGTATCGCCTCCGCCGCGTCGGGATCGATGCTTTTCAGCTTTTCGTGCAGGGCGACCGCACCGAATTCCTCCGCCTCGCGCAGCAGCTGCTCGCGCAGAACAGGGTCGTCCTCGGTGGCGGAAAGCGTTGTGCCGGAGATGAGAGTGTCGATATAAAGTCCGGTGCCGCCCGCGATTATCGGCAGCTTCCCGCGGGAAACGATATCCTCGATCGCTTCTGCTGCGAGCGAAACGAATTTTGCGGCGGAAAAAGATTCCTCGATATCGGCGATGTCGATAAGATGATGCCTCACCGAATCGAGCTCGGCGGCGGTCGGCTTGGCTGTGCCGATATCCATTCCGCGATATATCTGCATCGAATCGCCGCTGATTATTTCTCCACCGAGAGACAGCGCCTTTTCGAGCGCATATGCACTTTTTCCGCTCGCCGTAGGGCCGACGACAACAAGCAAGGGGATCTTGTTCATAAGCAAAGTAAAAAACCTCTAAACGCAGTGCTCGACCGAAAATCAAGTGTTTTCCCGATTTTCGCCACTGCTTCAAAAAATAGCATTAAGGCGCAGGGATTCTGCGCCTGTGCCCAATTCTATATTATCATAATATCGCTCAAAGTCAACGGTTTTTTACGCTGTTTTTATGAATAATTTTGTTCTTCCGCCGCCGAAGCTTTTTCTTTTTCTGCTTGAAACGAAAAAATTCATTCAAATAAACCGAGCACGCATTTTTTCTATTTACTTTTGGTTCGCGCGCGTGTATAATTTAAGTGTATATACTCGAAAGGAAAGATGAACTATGAAGGATATGATCGTTAAAAGAGTAGTGGTTGGCTCGCTCGGGACAAACTGCTATATTATCAAAAACCCCGAAACCCGCGACGCAGTGGTTATCGATCCGGGTGCAGACCTTACCGTGATTCAGGACGCGCTTCACCGTGCAGATGCGGTTTGCCGTCTTATTCTGCTCACCCACGGCCATTTCGACCATATTCTTGCCGTCGGCGACCTGCGCGGAATAAGTATACCCGTCGGTATCCACGAGGACGACGCACATATGCTTACCGAGCGCGATATGTTCAGCGCGATAATACCCTATGACCCGCGCCCCTTCGAGCCTGCAGAATTCACTTTCTCGAAGGAGGGCGAATATTCGGTTGCGGGATTTGATTTTTACGTTATTCCCACACCGGGACACACCAAGGGAAGCGTTTGCTACGTTTTCGACGGAATGATGTTCACCGGCGACACTCTGTTCAAAAACAGCATCGGAAGAACCGATCTCGGCGGCGACGAAAATCAAATGATGCGCTCACTGCGCGCACTGCGTAATCTCCCCGGCGACTACGACGTTTTTCCCGGTCACGATTCCCCCACAACACTTGATAACGAAAGAAGATATAACCCTTATTTGAAGAATGCGTAGGCGGCATCGGAGCTTTGAGCCGGGTGAAATTCTTTTACAAAGGAGGACCGAAACTTGTGAAAAAAACATTGATTTTAATGCTTGCTCTATTTGTAAGCTTTAATTTGGTGTCGTGCGTATTTTCGGGCAGCGACGGCGCTGAAAGTCAGATGACCTCTGAAACACCTCACGAAAACGACACCTCTGCCGTATCTGAAGAGTCAAAGGAAGAACTGTGGTCGGGTGTTTACGTGATTTTCCGCGAAGGCAGAATGGTGGCAGGCGTTCCTTCGGGTTCTGTTATTGAAGATGCAACAGCCTATAAAGATTACGTATCGGTTAATGCAAAGTATAACACGTATACATATTTTTCAAAATTGAACGAGAAGGAACAATGGATATATCGTATATACGAATACGCGTTTGATAATAACTATTCAAATATTTGGTTTGATGAAAAATTGCTTGAGGGGCTTGAACACGAGTACGCGGAGATACTGTATCTGCTATCTTTGGACTCGCCTTTAGTAGAGCAAAATATGGACTTATCGGCATTACCGTTTACTACTGCGCTCAAAGATGATAACGGCGATTACGTCCGTGATTACAATGGAGTGCTTATCTATGTGAACACGTTTTTTGAAAACAAAAAAGAAAACAAGACAGAAGCACTCGGAAAAGCGCAAGAAATCGTCGGTTCTTTGCCCGAGGGACTTTCCGATATGGAAAAAGCAAAATATTTTTACGAATACCTTGGGAAGAATGTGGAGTATTACGACTACGGCATATATGAAACGCCGTATTATCTCTACGATGCTTTGTGTAAGGGTGCATCAAACTGCGACGGATACGCAAATGCATTCTCAATGCTTTGTAATATGGCAGGAATAGATTGTATAGAAAAAATACATTTCGCAGAGAAGAACGAATCGGCAGGGCATACATGGAATGCTGTTTGCATAGACGATGTGTGGTACAATGTTGACGCCACTGCGGCAAAAGAGGATCAAACGATGCCGGTATGGTTTCGTTTTGGTTTTTCCGACGAACGCTTGAATTATTTGGAATACAAGCGTGAGTATGCGTCGATAACTCCCGACTGCAAGGGGGATTATTACGAGGCTGACTATGTGTACACCAAAGGCGATGACAGGGCATTTATAGCCGATATTGTGAAAATATTGCGCGATTCCGACCGTGATTACGTTTTGGTGTATTCTAAGAACAGTTTGGATTTGTCGGAAAGCGTTTTGAAACAGTTGATGATAAAAACGGGCAGACAATACAGATACATAGGTATGTATTTAGGCGACGGATATTATTCTGTTTTTGTGTTCGAATAATAAATCTACAGGAGAAACGGCATGAAAATATATTACGGAACAGCGCCCGAGACTTTTGGGCTTGTAAGAGGTAAAAAATCACAGATACAGCTATCGGAGATCGAGGCTATGCCGAAGGAGATCAAGCTTGCCGCAGGCAAAAACGACACCGCGTCGTTTCAGATAATTCTGACCGCGAGCGAGCGGTTTGCGCTGAATATTGCAAAGCAACCTTGGTTTTCGCAGAATTCAAAGCGCAGAAATATCCGTCTTTCTGCCGAGCTTCCGTTTGAGCTCGGAATGAATCATATCGGTACTGTTCTTTGCGACGACGGATATCTCCGCGGTGACGTTTTGCTTACAAAAAGCGTTGTCGAGGCAGAGGACGAGGAGGTTCTTTCGGTATATTGCGAGATCTCGGTTCCGAAGGACGCGCAAAAGGGCAGTTACAACGGCAAAATAAAGCTTTTTGAAAGCTTCGGATTCGAGCGTGAAAGCCTTGTCGGCGAGATTAATATCGAGCTCAGGGTATATGACTATTGCTTCCCCGAAAACAAGGACAACGGATTTCATCTCGACCTCTGGCAGCACCCTTCGAATATCGCGAGATATTACGGTGTCGAGCTTTGGAGCGACGAGCATTTTGTACTGCTCGATAAATATTGCGCCTCGCTCGGAAGGCTCGGTGTCAAGTGCGTTACGGTCATCGCATCGGAAATGCCTTGGAACGGTCAGGGCTGTCAATCCGAGGTACGTTATGACGCAAACCTTTTCGAGTATTCGATGATTCCCGTAACACGTAAATGCGACGGCAGGCTCGAATACGACTTTTCGATAATGCAGAGATATATCGACCTCTGCGCGAAGCACGGAATCGACGAATGTATTTCGGTATACGGTCTTGTAAACGTATGGGACAACAAAACCTACGGAGAGGGACACGTTGCCGCCGATTATCCCGACGGTGTCAGAGTAAGGGTATTCGACGAAAAAGAGGGAGTTTACGATTATATCCGCACTGCCGAGGAGCTCGATTGCTATATCCGTGCACTCGAATCATATTTTATTGAAACCGATCAGAACGATATATTGCGTATCGCCGCGGACGAGCCTGCCGACATCGAGGCTTACCGCAAGAGCTTGGAGCATATAAAATCCGTTGCGCCGAGCTTTAAATACAAAACCGCGATAAACCACGCCGAATTTGTAAACGAATTCGGAAAGGATATATACGATTTCGCGCCCTATATTTCGGCGATGTACAGCGAATACGACGCTTTGATGCAGTTCAAGGCGGAAATGCCCGAAAAACGCTTTCTTTACTACGTTTGCTGCTGTCCCGAAATTCCCAACAGCTTTCTGCGGAGTCTGCTCACCGACGGATACTATATCGGCATACTTGCCGCTATGACGGGTATGGACGGATTTTTGCGCTGGAGCTATACCTGCTGGACCGACGACCCGAACAACGATCTGCGCTTCGGTCCGTTCCCTGTGGGCGACCTGAACTACGTTTACCCCTCGCCCGACGGCAACCCTTGGCTTTCTCTGCGCTGGAAGGCGCTCTACCGCGGAATCAGGTATTACGTGCTTTTGAAGGCGGCGGCAGGAAAGGGACTCGACTCGGCGGTCGAAGCGGCATATAACAAGGTTATGCTCGAGCGCGACGTTAAAAAGCTTTATTCGAATTGGGACAGAAACGCGATAATGAGCGTCAATCCCGATGATTACCGCGAATTTGCCGAAATGCTTATGTCGGCACTGGAGGAATAATAATGAACGAAACCATAAAAACGTTGACAACACGCAGAAGCATCAGAAGCTTCTGCGACAAGCCGGTTTCCCGCGAGGATATTGACACTATACTTCAGGCAGGGCTTTATGCGCCGACGGGAAGAAATTCGAGAGATACTCTTTTCCTCGTCGTTACCGATAAAAAGCTCCGCGACAAGATTTCAAAAATGAACGCCGCCGTTATGGGCGGCGACAGCGACCCGTTTTACAATGCGGGCACGGTTATAATTGTGTTTGCCGACCGCAACCGCACAACAACGGTTGAGGATGGCTCCTGCGCGATGGCGAATCTGATGAACGCGGCGTTCTCGCTCGGGATAGATTCCTGCTGGATACACCGTGCGAAAGAGGTTTTTGAATCCGATTCCGGCAGAGAGCTTGCGCGCTCACTCGGTGTTCCCGATGAATATATCGGTATCGGAAACTGTATTCTCGGTTATCGGAATTGCGAGCTTCCCGAGCCGCTTCCGAGAACACAACCGATAATTTACAAATAGGAGGCGGACGATGAAGGGCGGATTTTTGCGCCGTGCGGCATCAATGCTTATTGCCGTTATGATGCTTCCGTTGGCTGTTTCCTGCGGAGAAAGCACAGAAAGCTCGTTTGAGCCGCCCGAGGAATCGGGCGGGACCGACGGAATAAAGATAATCATCGGGGAAGAAGAGCATCTTCTGCGCGATAAAGTCGATTCGACTCTCACCGAGGACGGAATTTATATCTACACCCGCGAGGGCGAAAAGGTCAGTGCTCCCAAAATCGACGATAACGATAAAAGCTTTTTCGATGCGGCTGTTATCGACGGTATAGTTGTTGCGGTTTTTGAAAACGGCGAAACGGCGGTTATTCCCGAAAACGGCTATGTTATAAGATTCCGCAACGTCGGCGAGGTGAAAATCAACGTCGGTGACAGTGTCGAGTGCGATGCCGTTGATATTGAAAATCTTTCGGGCAGATTTGTCAGATTCGGCGATATCACAATAGAGATCGGCCACGAAAACGAAACACGCACCGCCGAGGATACCGGTTGGCTTTACAATGAATATTGGTATACCGGCAACACGATGAGTAATATATATTGCACCGAAATTGCAGTTTCCGACGGCAAGGTTATCGAGATAAATCCGTCGGGCGACGACGTCGCGGGGATATCTATTCCAAAAAACGGATACGTTCTCACCGTCGGGGAGAACAGCGCCTGCGAGCGAAAGCTGCGCAAGGTAAAGGTCGGCGACAGTGTTGAATTGATCGACAACCGCGATGATCTTTACAGTCTCACAAGATTCGGATACAGCGGAAAGGACAGAAGCCGTTTGGAAAACGGAATCATCATCTTTACCGGAAATGATCAAAGCACAACTCCCGTCGGAACAAATCTCACCGAGATAGCGGTAAACGATATCGGAAGGATAGAAGCGGTCTATACCGAAAGCAACGGAATCAACAAAATACCCGAGGGCGGATTTGTGATTTCGGCGAGCGGAGATGCGGCGGTCAGGCTTGCGGAAGCTGCTGTGAACGAGGCAGAGGCGTGCTTGGGCGGAACGAGAAGCATATATATCATCAGAACACCGCTTACCGAGCTTGCACGCCTTATAAAAGAGCGCGATGCATTGATGCAGGCATACAAGGATTCGGTCGACAGATTGGAATATATCAATTTCGAGGATATCGGTGTTTTAATATCCGAGATATCCGAATGTATCTCGGTATGCGAGTCCGAGCTCGGTGTTGAGGGTGAGGGCGAATATTACGGCTTTGACGGAAATATTATTGCCGAGCAGGTAAAAAAGCTCCGCGCACGTATTGACAAGGCAAAGACCGAGCTTATCCCGAGCATCACGCTTCAGGACAGAGCCGCTTGGGTGACACTCGGCGAGCATAACTACGACGGAAGCATACTTTTGCATTACAAGACTCAAGCCGACGTCGACCATTCGGTCAAATACGCAAAGCTTTTGGGTATAAACACCCTTATTATCGACAATCTCGCCGCAGGCTTCGGAGTTTACGACAGCGAGGTCGAGGGAATCGTAAAGCTTCCTCAGCTGAAGGATATCGACCTTATCAAAGCATTTTCGGATTCCTGCAACAGAGAGGGAATACGGCTTATCGTTATGGTAAACGCATTTTCGAGCGGTCTTTCCGACGTTGTGTATCCGAAAGATCACTATATGTCGATATACAAGGACAAGTATCTGCTCACCAACAAGGGCAGAACGATCGGTCCCGACAAGGTGATAACCTTGAATCCTGCCGATAAGGCAGTTCAGGAATTCAATCTCGCCGTTATCAGCGAAATAGCAAGCAAATACGATATCTACGGCGTTCAGGCGGACTATATGCGTTATCCCCTGCCGTATTATTATCAGGAGCACAATTACGAGGATTTCGGATATAACGAGGAAACGATTTCGGGCTTTAAAAAGGCTTACGGCAAGGACCCGACGACAATGAAAATATCCGATCCGCTTTGGGAAAAGTGGTGCGAATACCGCAGAAACATCATTTCCGATTACCAAAAGCGCTTTTACCAAACGGTAAAGTCGATCGACGAAAGCCTGAACGTAAGCTTCACCTGCTTTGCCGATTACCGCGACAGACAGATATACGTTTACCAGGACGTCGAGAAATGGGCTGAAAACGGCTATTGCGACGCGATCTATCCGATGATCTATGGCAACACCACCGAATATCAGCTTTCTTATGCCGAAAAAATGCTTCCGATTACCGAATATACCGATCTTATTCTCGGTGTCGGAACCTATGTCAAGGCAAGCGGACAATCGATTTCCGAGCAGCTGATAATGCCCTGCGAGCTTATCGCCGAGGGGGTATCGGTGTTCACGCTCCGCTATATCGCCACCTGCGGATACAACGACGTGTTTCTCAAATCGTTCAGAAACCAAGCGATACCCACCGATACCGAGGACGGATTACTTATCGAAGAAAGCAAAAAATTCCTTTTCGGACGTATCAACAATTTGTGCTATGCACTTAGATTCTATGATGGCGTTGACGATAGTCATATCGAATCGCTCCGCGGTGTCATAGACAGTATTGACGAGGGTGAGTATGCCGATTTTTCCGAGCTTTGCGAAGCATTGAAGCTTTTGAAGCAGGATATTAACGATGAAAAAACCGTGATTTATGAAAATATCACTCCCGCGTTGATCAAGGCGATAGATTATATAATCGGATTGGAATAAAACAAAAGCTCAGAGTCGTTTTGGCTCTGAGCTTGTTTTTATACAGCATAAATTCGGGAGCTTGTTTTACCCGTAGATTTTTGCCTTGATGTATTTTTTGTTTGCTTCCTTGTTTACGACAAGCACCTCTCTGCCGTCGATGCGGGCATATTCAAACGAGCCGGGGCAGGGGCATCTTGCGTCGGTAATGTTATAGGAAACGTAGGTCAACACGTTCCATACCATAGATTTAAGAGTAGCCTTTGGGATATTTGTCGAAACGTAGGGAAGAACAGCCTTTATAAGATCGTGAAGCTGTGTGAGCGATTTATTCTTGCAGTTCATCGCCATTTGCATAAGCAGATCGCGCTGGTGAAGTGTACGGGTAAAGTCACCGTTGGAGTAATTACGGCTCCGCGCATATCCGAGCGCCTTTCCGCCGGTGAGATGCACAGTGTGCGAGCCGTTGGTGGCTTCCGCCTCGGAAAGACCGGAGATTCCCTCCCAAGTTTTGAAATAGTTGTAATTGGTTTCGTTAACGGTCAGATCGATACCGCCGATAACGTCGACAGCCTGCTCAAACGAGCTTATGCTTACCATCATATAAAAATCAATGTCGATATCGAAGTTTTTCTTTATCGTTTTTATAAGCAACGCGGGTCCGCCTGCCGCAAACGATGCGTTCAGACGGTTGTTTTTATACCCCGGTATCTCAACGTAGATATCGCGCATAAACGATGTGAAAACGATTCGCTTTTTCACGTTGTTCACCGACATAAGTATCATCGTGTCGCTTCGTGCGCGCTTGCCGCTCAAGGTGTCCGCACCGAGAAGGAGTATGTTTATAACGTCCTTGTCGTATGCGTCGGTTACTGTGTCGCCGTCGAAAAGTCCTTCGATGATCTCGTAATCGGGCTCATAAGGAGGCTCGGGCGGGGCGGGAACGTAGCTGCTTCCGCCGCTTTTGGAGCTTTCATCGTTTTCGTCGTCGATATTGCCGTGGGAAATATCGGGCTCGGTTTCGCTTTCATCAATCTCGGGGAGCGATTCTTCGATCTCCTCGGGGTCGGAAAAGTTTGAAAAATCGATACCCATATCCTCGTTATCGTAGTCCGATGCGTCGATATCGACTCCGGACCATTCGCTGTCGCTTTCGTCATAAGAAATATAATCGAGAGTACGGTCGATAAACACGTTCAGCACGACGTAGCCTGTCAATATGACGGCGAGTGCGACCGCGATAAACGAAAGAAGTATTAAAAGCAGAGTCTTCGGGATCCTGCTTTTCTTTTTCGGTTTCGGCATTTTTGTGCCGTTGTCTTTAATTCCGCGTGATTCGGACATCTTTACCGCCTCGGAAACAGATTCGGGCGGCAGTATCACCGCCCGAATTTGATTATACCACCCGTTTCGCAGTTTGTCAATCGCGGAGTCGGTTCATATTGTTTTCGGTCATATAGTCGTCGATCCTGCAAAGTATCTCGGCACATTCGGATTTTGTTATCGTCTGTGTCGGTTCGGCGGTATCAAAGATACCCGCATTTGTCGCTGCAAGAAGCGAGGCGAAGGTTTTGTCGCTTTCGCCCGAAGAAACGCTTTCGGAATCGACCCCCGGAAGCTTCAGCACCGATGCGATCATATAAGCCGCGTCGGCGACAGTGATGCTTTCATTTGGCGAAAAGCTTCCGTTGTCGAGCTTGATAAACCCCTTTTCGACCGCAGTCGAAATATAACCCTTAAGCCCCGAGGAAAGATTGTTGTCGTCGGTGATAACACTGTCGGCAACCGCGAGAATATCGGTGTCCTGTCCCGATAAAGCCATAAGCATAACAAGAAATTCGACCTTTGTTACCTTTACCTCGGGGTCGAAGCGGTATTCACCGTCTTCGTAGCGGTAGACCATAATATTGTCACGGCACATTCGGTGGGCATAGAGGTGGTTTTCGTTGTCTGCCATATCGGCAAAGCAGATTCCGCTTTCGTTTTCCTCAACCTTGATACTGAGCGTTGCCCTTTGTGAAACCGCTCCGAATTTGTCGGTAACTGTATATACCAAGCTGTCGTTACCCGAAAAATCGCTGTTTGGAGTATAGACGATATCGCCGGTTTCGCCGATCTCAATAAACCCATCGGTGGGGTAGGTTATCACGTTCACCTTGTATTCGTCGCCGTTCGGCTCGTTTATCGAAAGGCTTCCGCTGCAGGATATCCCCGCGACAGTGCTGATGGCGCTGTCGAGCGCAACGGGAGGCGAATTAATACCATCGCCGAACACTATCTCGCAGCGAAGCGGAGTGCCCTTGTAGCTCTCGCTGTCGCAGGTAAAGCTGAAAAATACGCTTTCGGTCTCGTTGTTCGGCAGGAATTTAAGATATTCGAGCGAGCGCACGGGCAGAGTTTGCCCCTTTGTCACCGCGACACCGTTGAATACGAGCGTTCCGCTTTGCTTTTCGGGCAATTCGGTAATCGTTATACAAGTCGGCTTTTCGCCGAGCAGGCTTTCGAGCTCGCTGCTCGAAAAGCTTGCGCTTTCACCCTTTTGGCTGTGCTTGGAAAGCGTTGTTTGTCTTTGAAGCAGACTGAACGCAGGCGGAATATCTTCTTGCTCCTGCTCTTGCCCGCCTTGGCAGGACACGAGCGCAAGACACATCAAAAGCGCGATGACGGTTAGTATCGTTTTCTTCATAAAAAGCCCTTCCTTTTGACTGTTGTTCGATATAGAATACTCGTCTTTGGCGATTATTATGACAAAAAACGGTTGTAATATGGACTTGCGTGTGCTAAAATACATAGAAAAGGAGGCGTGGTCAATGAAAAAATGCTTTGTTGCGGTAAGCGGCGGTGTCGACAGTGCGACTGCGCTTGCGCTTTTAAAGGAAAAGGGTTATGAGGTCGAGGGCGTTACGATGATCCCGTTCGGGCGCGAGCTTGTTCCCGAATCGAGCTTTTGCGAGGCTGACGATGCGAGAAAGCTTTGCGAATCAATGTCGGTGCGCCACCACACAGTCGACCTTTCTCCGGAATTCTATAATTCCGTTGTCGGCGATTTTATAAACGCTTATGCAAACGGCGAAACACCGAACCCCTGCGTTGTTTGCAACAGATTTATAAAGTTCGGTGCCCTTGCCGAATATGCATTTGCAAACGGTGCGGATTATTATGCGACCGGTCATTACGTAAGAATAAAGGAATACGGCGGAAGACGTGTTGTCGCGCGTGCTTCAGACGAGGACAAGGATCAAAGCTATATGCTTTGGCAGTTGAGCAGCGAGCAGATTTCGCGCTTTATCGCTCCGCTCGGCGAATATACGAAAAAAGAGGTCCGCGAGCTTGCGCACAGCTTCGGTATCCCCGCGGCAAGCAAGAGCGACAGTCAGGATATCTGCTTTATCCCCGACGGCGATTACCGCGCGTTTCTTGACCGTGTTGTCGGAAATACCGACCGCGTCGGCGATTTCGTTCACAAGGACGGAAGCATTCTCGGCAGACATTCGGGACAAAGATGCTATACTATCGGTCAGCGAAAGGGTTTGGGAATCGCGTATAAAGAGCCGCTTTACGTTATCGGGCGCGATATGGCGAAAAACAGAGTTATTCTCGGAAGCAATTCCGACTTGTTTACAAACCGATTTACAGTCAGAAACGTGAACTTCTCGGCGATCGATCATCCGACAGCGCCTATTGATTGCGAAGTTCGCATACGTTACCGTGCGCCGTTTGTTTCGGCAAGGCTGACTCCTGTATCCGACGGGAAAATGCTTGTCGAGGTGTCGGAGCCGGTGCGCGCCGTTACTCCCGGACAGTCGGCTGTCTTTTACGACGGCGATGTTCTTCTCGGCGGCGGCGTCATCGAAGCGTCGGATAATTAACAGAATAAGAAAAACCTCCTTTGCGAGACTTCCCAAAAGAATATCACTCCGACGAAGTCGGAATAAAACTTGAACAATATCTATTGTTGTGTTATTATAAAATGGGTATAGACATAGCCCAACAAAGCATTTGTAGTACAAATGCGATGCCGGTTCTTCTTCTGAAACAGTTTGATAAGTAAGAGTCTATACTCCGCAACGATTCGTTGCGGAAATTCCTTTGCTTGTTGGTGGATTGCAATGAGGATTTGTGGTATAATTCAATCACACTATAGAATGGAGGTTCTCTTATGGCATTTGGCGAAACACTATCTAACTTGAGGAAAGCGAAAGGTTTATCCCAAGAGCAGCTGGCTGCAGAACTTGGCTTAACAAGACAAACAATCTCAAAATGGGAGCTTAATCAATCAACACCTGACCTCGATTATCTTGTGCGACTAAGCGATTTTTTTGCTGTGTCTACTGACTTTTTGATCAAAGGAACACAATTCAATAATGATCCCCCTTGCAACAACTCTGATTTAGAAGAAAGGAACTCACATACTAAACTAATGTCACGCAGCGTTGCTACATACAAATTATGTGTTTATTTAGGTGCCATTATTTTAGGAGTATCACTTATAGGGATTATAGTCTTTGTCATCTGTTCGGCGTTGAATCCTTGGGGAGCACTTATTGGAAGATGGTATTTTGAAGGATTGATCGGTTTTCTGATCGGAACAGATACACTCTGGTTTTTTATTATTTTGTTAGTACTATTTATTGCGGGTGGATTGATATCTGCGTACGGAATAAAGAATATGAAGCAATAAACCCCAAGCAGCCTAACAAAAAACCGACGGATTTATTATCTGTCGGTTTTTTAACATCCTTATAAAAAGCCTCCTTTTCGGAGGCTTTTTGTTTTGCGAAATTATTCTTCTGTTTCGATATAAGGGAATCTCGGGGTGCCGCGGCTCGCTTCGTGAACCTTGTGGTAATCGCCGTTCCACTTGAATGCGGTTCTGCTTACCATTTCTCCGCTGAAGCCGCAGATATAAGTCACGTCCTCTTCGAGAGTGGGGACTGTGTTTGTGCCTGCTTCGATAGCGGCGATCTCATCTGCGATAAGTGCATCGGTATAAGCGATAAATTCGGCACAGCCGGTGTAGAGTATACCGTGCTTCCACATTTCGATAAACTCGTTATCGCCGTAGGTATACGCGAAGAAGAGGCTTCCGCATCCGCTGCTGTCGGCATACCAGATGCCGTAAACCTCGATTCTGTATTTGCCGTTGGGGATAGCTACGGGAACAGCGTCCTTGTCGTCGGGGTCGTAAACACGGTGGCCGTTTTTGTAAATATCGAGGTGAAGCTGGTTGATATCTTCCCAAGCCTGATCGTCACGAACAGTCACCTGACCGAGAAGCTTACCGGTTGCGTGCTCGTATATCTGAACCACAACGTCGTAGCGGTAGCAGGGCAGAGAATTGCCCTCGACAAGAATTTCCTTGCATTCCTCGCTGGGCGGGAAAATGGGGTTGCCGTTTGCATCGACTGCGGGAACGTAATCCTCTGCATCGGGTGCGGGATCTACAAATATCTCGTCATCGGGGAACGGACCTTCCTCGGCAGAGGGAAGCTCGGGTTCTTCGGTTTTTTCGGTATCTTCGATAACGGGAGAGTCTTCAATCGGCTCGTCTGCTTCGGGCGCGCCGTCGATAAAGATCTCGTCATCTGTAACGGGGCCCTCGTCGTTGGGAACAGCGGGAAACGAATCTGTTTCGGGAATGGGAGCTTCGTTTATCGCCGCGCCGTTCAAAAGCGAAAGACCTGCTGTGAGAAGCAACGCCGCAACAGTGATGCTGACCGCGGTAATGAGTGCAATTGTTTTGTTTTTCATAAACACTCCTCCTTTCTGTACCCGAATTGTAGACTCTCGATATTCTGAATATATTCTGGAATTGTTATGGAACTGTAAAATCCGAAGAAAAAAGCTTTAAAAACACTTTTTCCGAGCGGCTTTACAGCTTTCTGTCTTGCCGCAACGGTAGCAAAGCTCGTTTTCGCAATAACCTTTTTCGGAAAACTCGAGAATGTTGCCGACAGTCGTTTCGGCGATGTTGTTCAATGCCTCCTCGGTAAGAAACGCTTGGTGCGAGGTGACGATTACGTTCGGCATCGAGATAAGTCTTGCAAGCGTGTCGTCGTCCATAATATGACCCGAGAAATCCTCGAAGAAAATGTCGGATTCCTCCTCGTAAACGTCGAGGCACGCCGCGCCGACCTTGCGGGATTTTATCCCCGCGAGCAACGCTTCGGCATCGATCAGCGCACCGCGCGAGGTGTTGATTATCACAACTCCCTTTTTCATTTTGCCGATCGCGTCTGCGTCGATCATATGGCGCGTTTCCTCGGTAAGCGGGCAGTGGAGCGAGATGATATCACTCTGCTCGAAAAGCTCGCCGAGAGAAACGTAGTTAAGTCCGCTGTCTTCGCTCGGGAATTTGTCGTAAGCCAAGATATTCATACCGAAGCCCTTGCAGATATCGGCAAAAACACGTCCGATACGTCCCGTGCCGACGATACCGACAGTCTTTCCGTGCAGATCAAATCCTGTCAGTCCGCTCAGACTGAAGTTGAAATCCTTTGTGCGTATATATGCCTTGTGTATACGGCGTATTGAGGTAAGAAGCAATGCCATCGCGTGCTCGGCAACGGCATAGGGTGAATAGGCGGGGACGTGGAATATATGAAGCTTGCCGAACGCGTGTCTTACGTCGACGTTGTTGTATCCCGCACAGCGCAAAGCAACGGCGCGGATACCCATTTCATAAAGCTTGTCTATAACAAACGCATCGACGGTGTCGTTTACAAAAACGCAAACGCCGTCGCAGTCGGTTGCGAGCGAATATGTGTCGTGATTCAGCTTTGTTTCAAAAAATTTAAACTCGATGCCCTTTTCTCTGCCGTATTTTTCAAACGACGGAATATCATAGGGCTTCGCATCGAAGAATGCATATTTCATAAAAACAGCCTCCTTTTCTTCTTTGCTTTATTATACCCGAAATATACCGTTTGTCACGTTGCAAACGCAACGATTTTAAAAAACAAAGCCCGCGATATAGCAGGCTTCTATGATGTTCGCGAGCGGTGGAGCGAGGCGCGAGCGCACGAACATCACAAAAACTATTGAAAACGGTGTTTTCAATGGAGCGCAAAGCGCAAAAAAACGAGGGAAAACGCAAGTTTTCCCTCGAAAGCGAAGCGTCAACGATGTGTGCAATACAGAGAAGCGTTCAGGCGAGTGCAGATCGTGCAAAATCGACCGAAGCTGTAGAAATCTACTGCGATGGGGTACACGAAAAATACAAAGCCTGCTAAACAGCAGGCTTTTATGATCAATAAAGTATTTTTCGGGGACATGCGCCTCGAAAAATACACCTATGATGTTCGCGAGCGGTGGAGCGAGGCGCGAGCGCACGAACATCACAAAAACCATTGAAAACAGCGTTTTCAATGGAGCGCAAAGCGCAAAAAACGAGGGAAAACGCAAGTTTTCCCTCGAAAGCGAAGCTTTATTAGCCTTCGTATGCGTCCTTGTCAACAAGAATAATGGTGTTGGGATGGAGCTTAAGAAGGGTTGCGGGGTTCTGGGTAGTGATCTTGTCGTCAAGAAGCTCAGCAACTGCCTGATGCTTTGCCTTGCCGGTTGCGAGAAGAATGATAGTCTTTGCCTTCATAATAGAAGCCATACCCATAGTAACCGCCTGGGTGGGAACGTCTTCCTTCTTTTCGAAGAAGCGAGCGTTTGCGTTGATGGTGCTTTCGGTAAGCGAGGTGAGGTGAGTACCTGCAACGAGCTTTTCATCGGGTTCGTTGAACGCGATGTGGCCGTTCTGACCGATACCGAGAACCTGAATATCTACACCGCCTGCTGCGTCGATAGCTGCGTCGTATTCTGCGCCCATAGCTGCAGGATCTTCAGCAAGACCGTCGGGAACACGGGTGTTAGCCTTGTCGATGTCGATGTGATCGAAGAAGTTAACGTTCATAAAATAACGGTAGCTCTGATCGTGGGTAGGAGCGAGGGGGTAGTATTCGTCAAGGTTGAAGCTCTTGCAGTCCTTGAACGAAATTTCGCCCTTCTGGTTCATATCAGCAAGGATCTTGTACATACCGACGGGGGTAGAGCCGGTTGCAAGACCAAGCACAGAGTTGGGCTTCATATAAACCTGTGCGGCGAAGATTTTAGCCGCCTCTTTTGCTACTGCATCTGCGTTTTCGCAAACAATTATTCTCATTTGATAAATCCTCCGAATTTCAAATTCTAAGCCGATTATATCACTCGTAATCGGCAATGTCAATAGAAAAAGCTTTTTCGCTTCGCTCTCGATTAAAATCTTTCGATTTTCGTTTTTAAAGTTTTTGGGAGAGAGCACGAGAGAACCCTTTTGCAAAAGGGTTCTCTCGTAATATCGTGATCTTAACCAATCGTATAAGTTCCGAAATAATGACGTTTAATCAAAATGTAGTCGTACTGATTTACTGCGCCGTCCTTGTTAACGTCTGCGGGGAGCATTTCGTCATCGGTGAGATAACGTGTGCCGAAGTAGTGGCGTTTTACGAGTAGATAGTCGTACTGATTGATAGCTCCGTCGTCGTTCACGTCGCCGAGAACATAAACCTCGGGTGTGGGAACATCAGGGTCAGTAGGCGTATCGGGATCGGTAGGAGTGTCCGGATCGGTAGGAGTGTCCGGATCGGTGGGCGTGTCCGGATCGGTAGGAGTGTCCGGATCGGTAGGAGTATCGGGATCCGTGGGCGTGTCGGGATCGGTAGGTGTGTCTGGATCGGTAGGAGTGTCGGGATCGGTAGGCGTGTCGGGATCGGTAGGTGTGTCGGGATCGGTAGGTGTATCGGGGTCGGTAGGAGTGTCGGGATCGGTAGGTGTGTCGGGTTCTTGAGGCTTTTCACCCTCGTAAGCCTCGATCTCCGAAACCATTATCCAGTTGCCGCCGCGCACCATACGGTATTGAACGTATCTGCCCTCGACCGCATTGTCGAGCACAAGCTCTACGTCGGTCGAAGCAACCGATTCGTTTTCGGTCGGTGTTACCGTTGCGACCGCGTCGCCCCAATTCTGTCCGTCTGCCGAAACGTAGACCGAAATCGACGAGGGCACGGTTATGCCCGCGTCTTTGTTGAACTTAGTGCCGCAGTTGACGACGAATTTATTCATCCAATAGCTGTTGCCGAGGTCGACGGTGATCCAAGAATAGCCGTTTGCGATATAGTCGGGGCAATCCTTGTGGAATCCTGCAAATTCGGTTGCGCTGTAGCTTGCATTGTGAGTGGGCTTTCTGCCGTCGGTGAAGGATATGCCGTTTTCGTCGGGGTAATTTACAGTTTCGTTTTCGTCCCAGGTCCAAGGAGCAACCTTTAATCCGCGGTAGAGCTGACTTGTTTCATATTTCTTGCCGAGTGCGAGATTGTCGTTGACGATCGGAGCTTCGGGGCGGGCAAGCGCGAGACGGTTATTTACAACCGAAGCGGTTTTGATTTCAAATCCGCCGAGCTTACTCAATGCGGTGGCGTATTCGCTTGCGGTTCTGTTGTTGAATGCCGAAGCGATGGCGGATACGTTCGAGGACTGAGTTCCGTATTCATCGGTGACAGCAGTGCCCGAGCCGTTTATACGGGAATAATAGACGTTGCAATAATTCTTCGAGGTGTCGTTCGATGCGACGGGGTAAAGGCTTGTGCCGGTCATCGAGCCCGAGGAATAAACGTTGTAAACAAATCCGTAGTTGGAATAAATAATACCGTTTGCGATCTGATTGCTGAATACGTCGACGTTGAAAATACAGTTGATAACACTGCCGTAAAGAGTTCTTACGGGCTGTGCACTCACCTCGGAGGTAATCGAGCCGTTTATAGTCAGATTACAAACCGTTCCGTATACGTAAGGGAATACCGAGCGTTGATTTGTGCTGTTGATATTTATATTAAGGCTGTATCCGTTGCCGTTGTACGTGCCTGCAAAATAGCATTTTGCGTTGCCGTTTGCCTCGGTTCCCGCATAACCGTAATAATTCGTCATATCAATATCGGCGGTTTGCAGGAAGTATTTGCCGTATCCGTACATTTCGCTTTCGACCGTGCTTGTCGAAGCGTTGAATCCTGCGGTGAACGCCATAAAATCATCGGCAGAAGCGATAATATAAGGGTCGCTGACAGTGCCCGAGCCGACAAACACCTCGCTCGGATCCTTGGGGAGATTGGGATTTGCGGCACCGCCGTATGCCTTTGTGGGAATAAGCAGGCAGGCGGCGGGGATCTTCTTGCCTGTCGAAAGGTTATATCCGGTGTAAACGATAAAGTCGGAATACACCTCGACGGTATAGCCCTCACTGCCGTAGGTGGTGGAAACCTCATATCTGCCGTCGGTGTTGCGGGTATAGACCGCGCCTCCGCCGTATGCGCAGGGCTGTGCGGTGGAGCCGATGTGTACTGTGCGTGCAAATGCGTTGTATTCGTCGGAATAGTTACAGCCGTCGTAAAGCGAAACGTGGGTATGTCCCGACATTACGATAACGTCCTTGTATTCTTCGAGCAGACCCTTGAGTCGCATCGTTTGGGGATATTCCTTGTTGAATGTCACGAGCGCGGTATATCCGCCGTTCTTTCGGTCGCCTGCACCGTAATTGAGGAAGGGGGAGTGCTCGAGAATGAAAATGTTTGTATTTGTGCCCGAATAGGTTTTGAGCAAGCCTTCGAGCCAGTCGATCTGCGCTTGTGAGAAATTGTCCTTGGTCGAGCTTTCGCCGGTTGCCTCGATCTCCTGACGCATAACAATGAAAAGGTTGTCGCGTTCGCCGCTGTCACCCTTTATGAGAACATGGAAATAGGGCGAATTTGCATAAGGGTGAACCTCGCCTGCGCCGGTGAGGTATTGGGTGAACAGACCGATATCGGCAGAGGTGTTGCCGTGGTTGCCCAAGCATTCGATAACCTTGTTGAAATCAATATCCGAATCATTGATTATCTTTACGTATTCCTTATACTGATCCTCCAAATCGGGCGTTTCGCCGCGGTCACCCGTCATATCACCCGCGACGACTATATATTCAATACCTGCGTTGCTGTAGAAATCGAGCGCGTTTGCCCATTTCTGATAAGCGCCGCGGCTGTATTGCTCATAGTTCATATGAACGTCGGAAACCGCGCCGAATGAAAATTCGGGTTCGCCGAGCGATGCGATCTGCTTAATCGTGGGAATAGCCGCGGTTGCAACTGCGTCCTTTATCGAGGGAGCGGTGTCCTTGAATCGTGTCGCGCTTTCAAAAACGGCGATACCCTTTGCACCGATCGGGAGCATAATTCCGTCGGGAACGTTATAGGTGACGGTTCCGCCGTCGGTTACGGGAATCGACGCGAGCTCGTCGTAATCCTTGAGCGTTTCGTTGCCGTCGGTGTAGTAAACGAGATAATAACCGCTTGCAAGCGCATCGTCGCCCGGGGTTATCGAAATAATACTCTGCGCAAATCCCGCCTTGTCTGCCTCGTCACCGACAAAGGTGATTCTGACCTCGGTCGGTGTTTCGGTAGCTGTTGCAGTCATTGCCGACAAAAGCGTACCGAAAACAAGAATCAGACAAAGAAGCGTTGCGATCAATTTTTTTGTAACGTTCATAGTGTACTCCTTTTCTTCAGTCAAGCCGAACTGTGCTTATAAATGAGTCCGCCCAACTTCCGCGGGAAAGTTGGGCGTTTTTTGTTTTGTGTTTATTCGTTGTTTGCTTCCTCTGCAAGAAGCTCTTCCACGTCGACCTCGGCGGGATCGGATTCCTCGCCGTGTCTGCCGAATACACCCATTATCTTGCTCAAAAGATCGGGAGTCTTGTCGATAACTCCGTTCACGCCGTCAAATACTCGGTTGATCGGGTCCTTGGGAGCCTGATAGGTTGCTTCGTTGCCGATTTCGATAATACGGACTCTGCCCTGCTCGACAACGATAAAGCCGATCGGAGTCATGGTGACACCGGCGCCGTTGCCGCCTGCAAAATAAGATTTTCCGTCGGGCGAGGGGTTTTTGCCGCCGAATTCACTGCCGCCCGATGCGAAACCGACCGAAACCTTCGAAAAGGGAATGACCGATACCTCGCCGGGAAGAATTATCGGTTCGCCGATAACCGTGTTTACGTCGACGACGTCGCGTATCTTCGAGAGCGCCGATTCTATCATTTGCTTCATTGGCATTTCGTTTGTGTTATTCATCAGTTTGCTCCTTGTCTGTATTTTCGTCTGCAAGATCAAGCGAAACCTGCTCGCCGGTCATTTGCAATTCTGTTTTGGGGAGATCGTCGATGCTTTCGAGCCCGAAGCAGCGCAGGAATGCGTCCGTCGTTCCGAAAAGGACGGGTCTGCCGGGGGCATCAAGCGTGCCGCGCTCGGTAACAAGCCCCTTGTCAACAAGCGATGCGACGATTGCCGAGCTGTCGACACCGCGCACCATTTCTATAAACGATCTTGTAACCGGCTGGTTATAAGCGATTATTGCGAGCACCTCGAGCGATGCCTTTGAAAGCGGGGGCGCTTTGCGGAGCTCCAAAGCCTTTTTGACGTATTCTGCAACGTATGCCTTGGTGCAAAGCTGATATGCGCTTTCGACGGTTATGAGCTGTATGCCGTTTTCCTTGTCGTCGGAATATTTGTTTTTGAGTATCGCCGCCGCCTCGCGAAGACCCTCGGGACTGACTCCGAGTATCTCGCAGAGTCGGTCGAATGCGACCGGTCCGCCGCAGGCGAAAAGTATCGCCTCCAACGCTGCGGGAGTTTCGTGATTTATGTTCATACGGCTTCAACCTTTCATTGTTTCTATATACAATAAAATATTTGTTTTTCGGGGACATGCGCCTCAAAAAACTCCTATGATATCCGCAAGCTCGGACAAAGCATTTATGCCGCGCACGAGCTTGACGAGAGTGAACGGATATCCAAAACCGACCGAAAACGGCGTTTTCAGTCGAGAGCGTCAACGAGCGAAAGCTCGATATCCTCTCCGTTGCCTTCGACGTCGATAAGTCCGTCGCGGACAAGCTCGAGCAGCGCCATAAACACTGCAACCGCTTCGCTTCGGCTCTGAACACGCAAAAACAGGTCGATAAAGCTGCAATTTTTCCTTTGGTCGAGGTAGGACAATATCGCCTGCGATTTTTCCTCGACAGAATAATACCTTTCCTCTATCCGCTTGAACAGCTCGGGCTCGCCCTCGAGCTTTCTTGCGGCGACACGGTCGGCGATTCTTGCAAACGCTTCGGTGAGAAGCTCGACTGCGTGGCCGCGGGAATAATCGCTCTTTTCGGGCTCGCTTGCGGGCTTTGTGAAGGTGTCGTAGTGACCTGCGCTCTGCATTTTCAAAAATTCGGCAGCCGCCTTTGCGCGCTGATGCTCAAGCAGTGCATCGACGAGCGGAGCACGCGGGTCTTCGCTTTCCTCTGTCCGCGGGAGAAGCATTTTGCTCTTTATGAGCATAAGCTCTGCCGCCATAACGACAAATTCGCTCGTTACCTCCATATCCATTTTGCGCATAGCGTCGAGATATGCGATGTATTGATCGCATATTTCGGAAATGGGGATATCGAAAATATCTATTTTATGTTTTGAAATGAGTGCGAGCAACAGATCGAGAGGCCCCTCGTATTGCTCGACCTTCAGATTAAGGATTTCCATAAATCACCGATTTTATAAGATTTTACAGCAGATTTCCGAAAATCGAAACTCCGACTTGTTCGATGAAAAAGTACGAAATATAGAAAACACCTTTCTCAATCGGCCAAAAAACGATTTCGGGAATGATATCGAGCACGGGAATGCGTCTTAAAATAATAAGACCGATAAAAATATACTGCGTGTAAAAACGGATTCTTGAATATTTTGCCGCGAGCCTGTTGGGGAGCAGACACATAACCACGTTCGAGCCGTCAAGCGGGGGCAGGGGAATGAGATTGAACAGTGCCAAGCCGAGATTGAGGCTTACGGAGTAGTAGAATATCATCTCTATCGCATACGCGACGTTGGAATCAAAATTATATTTGATACAGATCACTGCCGTGAGCGCGTAAAGCAACGCCGAGATAAAAGCGGCGATAAAATTCGTTATCGGCCCGGCGAGCGAGACAAGCGCAAAATCGCGGCGCGGTTTTTTGAAGTTTCTCGTCATCACGGGTACAGGCTTTGCCCAGCCGAATCCGACAAACAGAAGCATAAGGCTACCGATCGGATCGATATGGTCGAGCGGGTTGAGCGAAAGTCTGCCGTCCGCCTTTGCCGTTTTGTCGCCGAGCTTATATGCGACGTAGCCGTGCGCGAATTCGTGAAGCGTGAGCGCAGGGAGCATCGCAATTATCGAAACGAGAATAAGCAACAGCTTCATTCCGAATTCAACATCGGAAAAAAGAAGGGATAAAAGCATTTATATCAGTCCTTTTGATGAAAGGCATCGGGCGTTTCCGAATCGAAAACGCCGATGCTTTATGAAAATTATTTAAGCTTGATCATCGGGCTTTCCCACATAGAAGGAGCTTCATAGCCCATCATGGTAACAACGGTTGCCGCAACGTTTGCAAGACCGTAGTTGCCATCGACGAATTCGTACTTATCGGAATAGAAATTATCGTAGATATAGCAGGGAACGGGGTTCAACGTATGGCTGGTCTTTGCCTTCTTGCTGCCGTCGGAGTTGAGCTTTGCTTCGCCGGTCTTTTTGTCGATCTCATACATTTCGTCGGCGTTGCCGTGGTCTGCGGTGATTATCGCAATACCCTTTACCTCGTCGACAGCCTTCAGAATTCTTGCAAGGCAGACGTCGAGCGCCTCGACCGAGATCTTTGCGGCGATAAACGAGCCGGTGTGGCCGACCATGTCGCCGTTGGGGAAGTTAACGCGGAGAGAATCGTAATTGCCGCTCAAAATCTTTTCGATAAGAACGTCGGTGATCTCCGCACACTTCATCCAGGGACGCTGCTCAAAGGGAACGACGTCGGAGGGAATTTCGATATATTCCTCGAGCTCTTCCGAGAACTTGCCGCTTCTGTTGCCGTTCCAGAAATAAGTTACGTGGCCGTATTTCTGGGTTTCGGAGATAGCGAGCTGACGGATACCCTTGTCTACAAGGAATTCGCCCAAGGTGTTGCTGATCTCGGGGGGAGAAACAAGGTATCTCGAGGGAATGTGAGCGTCGCCGTCGTATTCGAGCATACCTGCATAAACCACGTTGGGAACACGTACACGGTCGAACTTGTCGAAATCTGCGCCCGCTTCAAAGGTTTTGCTGATCTCGATAGCGCGGTCGCCGCGGAAGTTGAAGAATACGACACTGTCGCCGTCCTCGATCGTGCCGACGGGCTTGCCGTCACGTGCGATAACGAAGGGAGCGAGGTCCTGGTCGATCGCGCCGGTTTCTGCACGGAGGGTGTTGATAGCCTCCTCTGCCGATGCAAAGAGTCTGCCGTCGCCGAGAACATGGGTCTTCCAGCCCTTTTCGACCATTGCCCAGTTAGCTTCGTATCTGTCCATGGTGATAACCATACGTCCGCCGCCCGATGCGATGCAAACGTCGAAATTGTCGTCGCGGAGCGAGGAAAGGAAATCCTCGAAGGGAAGAACGTATTCGAGTGCGCTGGTTTCGCCGACGTCGCGTCCGTCGAGAAGGATATGGATACGTACCTTTTTGAGTCCTTCCTCTTTTGCGCGGACAATCATCGCCTTGAGGTGATCGATGTGGGAGTGTACGTTACCGTCGGAGAAAAGACCGAGGAAGTGGAGAGTGCCGTCCTTTGCGTTTGCAACGACGTTCTTCCAGGAGTCGCTTTCAAACATTCTGCCCGATTCGATAGCAACGCTTACAAGCTTTGCACCCTGAGCGAAAACCTGACCTGCGCCGAGTGCGTTGTGGCCGACCTCGGAGTTACCCATATCGTCGTCGGAGGGGAGACCGACTGCGGTACCGTGAGCCTTGAGGCTGAAGCAGTGATATTTTTCGGCGAGCATATCGAGCGTGGGGGTGTCCGCAGCCTTGACTGCGTTACCTGCAACGCGATCGCATATACCGATGCCGTCCATTACGATTGTGATTACGGGGCGCTTTTCCGCGCCGAAAATTCCGTTAGACATGATTTTTAATCCTTTCGGCTTCAAAAATATATTATAACATTATAATTATACCAAAAATTGTTGTTTTTTCAATAGCTTTTTATGTTTTTTTCTTTAATTATATATTTGACAGAGAGTGAATTAGATGATATAATACTATGAATTATTATGTTTCAGGATATTTTGAACGAGGTAGAGATATGACAAGACGTGAATCACGCGAGGTTGCTATCACCCTTCTTTTCGAAAGAAGCTTTGATTACGAAAGAACCGCTTCGGAGATTATTGATTCTGCGGTAGAGGAGCGCGGGGTGAAGATCAGTGCGTTTGCAAGGGATCTTTTTCTGCGTGCAGACGAAAATCTCGGAGATATAAACGAAAAGATCGAGCGCTGTGCGGATAATTGGAGAATCGACAGAATCGACAGAGTATCGCTTACAGTTCTTCGGATCGCGGCGTGTGAGATCGATTATTTCCCCGAAATTCCTATCGAAATAACCGTAAACGAGGCACTTGAGCTTGCCCGCCATTTCGGCGAGGAGGACTCGGTCGGATTTATTCACGGCGTGCTCGGTAAATATTCCGCAGGCATCGAAAAGCCTCTTGCAAAGAAAAAACCGCTTTCCTCCGAGTCGGAAGAGGACAGCGAGCCTGTTATAATGTCGGATGAGGCAGCAGAATGAACGGACAAACGATCCGTACCCTCACCGTCGAGCAGCTGAATACGTACATAAAGGATTACCTTTCGACCTCGCCTCTGCTTAACAAGGTGGTGGTAAAGGGCGAAATATCCAACGTGCGTGTTTACGGTGGAAGCGGACATATATATTTCACCCTTAAGGACGAGAATTCGGCTATCCCCGCGACAATGTTCGGCGGTGCTTCAAAACTGAAGTTCAAGCCCGAAAACGGTATGAAGGTCGTCTGCACCGGCAGAGTTGCCGTTTTCGTGCGGGACGGTCAATACCGTCTTTATGCCGAGGAAATGGAGCCCGACGGAATCGGCTCGCTCTATATCGCGTTTGAGCAGTTAAAGGCAAAGCTTCAGAAGGAAGGCCTTTTTGCCCCTGAGCATAAAAAGAAGATCCCGAAGATTCCCTTTTCGGTCGGAATTATTACCGCGCCGGGCGGTGCGGCTGTTCGGGATATGATCAACGTCACAAGAAGACGTTTCCCTGCGGCGAGGCTTTATCTTTATCCGTCGCTCGTTCAGGGACCGTCTGCGCCCGCACAGATGATTAGCGCGCTCCGTGCGCTCGATGAAAGCGGCAAATGCGACGTTATCATAATCGGCAGAGGCGGCGGCAGTGCCGAGGATCTTTGGTGCTTCAACGACGAAGCACTTGCTCATGCCGTTTATGAATGCAAAACACCGATAATTTCTGCGGTCGGCCACGAAACCGATTTTACGATATGCGATTTCGTTGCGGACCTGCGCGCTCCCACACCGAGTGCGGCGGCAGAGCTTGCCGTGCCCGACGTGAACGATCTGAAAAAGCAGTTCGGCAACGTCGAAAAGAGAATGCTTCACAATCTTTCGATGCGAACCGATTATCTGCGCCAGCGCCTGCTCGCGCTTTCACAGCGCCCCGTGCTTCAAAGTCCAAAGGGTTATTTTGACGATCGCCGTATGGCAGTGGCAAGAAGCGAGGAACGCATTTTCAATATATTCGGAAATCGGATCGAGCGCGAAAAAATGAAGCTTTACGCTCAAAACGAAAAGCTCAACAGCTTGAATCCGCTGTCGGTTCTCGGCCGCGGCTTTTCGGTAGCCTTCGGCGAGGACGGCAAGGCGATAAGAAGCGTAAACGAGCTTGAAAGCGGAAAAGAATTCGAGCTGATGCTTGCCGACGGCAAGCGAAAGGCTGTTGCAAAATAATAAATTCATCAAGGAAAACCGCCCCTCTTGCCATATGGCGAGTCGGGGCAGGGGATCGGAAAAGATTATGGGAAGAATTATAAGAGCGATGACGAGAGACGGCTCGGCGAGAGCTATTTTGCTTGATGGCCGCGATATAGTCGAGCGTGCTCGTCAGATACACAATACAACACCCGTCACCACAGCGGCGCTCGGCAGAACGCTTGTTGCGACCTCGCTTGCGAGCTCGATGCTCGGCGAAAAAGAGGACGTTATGACGGTTCGCTTCAAGGGCGACGGTGTCGGCGGTGCTGTCGTTGTCAGCGGCGATTATTACGGAAACGTACGCGGATTTATTCAGAATCCGCAGGCTGATCTGCCCTTGCGTGCCGACGGCAAGCTTGACGTTGGCGGCTGCATCGGCAAGGGCGAGCTTTATATCCTGCGCGATGCGGGCGGAAGCGAGCCTTACGTCGGTGTTTCAAAGATACAAACCGGCGAGGTCGGCGACGATATAGCCTATTACTATGCGACGAGTGAGCAGATCCCCACTGTTTGCGCGGTCGGTGTGCTTGTCGACAGAGATTATACCGTCAAGGAGGCGGGCGGCGCTTTGGTACAGCTTTTGCCGTTTGCCGACGAGGCGGTTGCAGAAAGACTCGAGCAGAACGTTGCGAAAATGCGCCCCGTGACAAAAACACTTTCCGACGGCAAGCTCGAGGATATTCTCGACGAGGTGTTCGACGGCATCGAATACGATCTTTTCGATGAGATCGAATGCGAATATAAGTGCGTTTGCAGTCGGGAAAAGACCGACAATGCGCTCATCTCGCTCGGTGCAAAGGAATTGACCGATATGATCGAAAACGGCCAAGAGGTCACTGAAATGACCTGCAGCTTTTGCGATTCGGTATATAAATATTCAAAGAGCGACCTTAAGCATTTGCTCAAGGCAGTAGAAAGTAAGCTATGAAAAAGGCATTGATAACCGGCGGTGCAAGAGGCATCGGCGAGGCGGTGAGCCGTGCCCTTTCAAAAGAGGGCTATTATCTCTATATCCATTGTAACCGAAGCATTGACGAGGCGGAAGCGCTTTGCGCCGAGCTTGGCAACGCCGAATATATCTGCGCCGATTTGAGCGAACGCGAATCGGTCAAGCTGCTCGCCGAAAGGTGCGGAGATATCGACTTGCTTGTGAACAATGCGGGCGTTGCGCTCGTCGCGCCGTTCGATTCGATCTCTGCCGAATCGGCAAGAAAAATGTATGAAATAAACCTTTTTGCGCCTATCGAGCTGACAAGAGCGATATTGCCCGCTATGTTAAAAAGAAAAAGCGGCGTGATCATCAATATCTCGTCGGTGTTCGGCGAGGTCGGCGGAAGCTGTGAGGTCGATTATTCTGCGGCAAAGGCGGGACTTATCGGCTTTACAAAGGCGCTTGCCAAAGAGGTCGGGCCCACGGGTATCCGAGTTAATTGCGTTTGCCCCGGAATTATTGATACCGATATGAACGGCGATCTGACCTTTGACGATATCGAAGCGATTTGCGACGAGATACCGCTTTTGCGAATGGGCGAGGCGGAGGAGGTTGCAGACTGTGTGGCATATCTCGCATCGGACAGGGCTCTGTATATCACCGCGGGTGTTTTTGATGTGAACGGCGGTTGGAACGGGTAATGCCCGACAACGACCGTTTTGTAAGGATTTAGCTGAGGATATATAAAATTTATTGTTTTTGGTGGTATTATGAACCGTATTGCTAAGTTTTACAAGGTGTCGCGCGAACAGTTCAACCGCGACGGATATGAAAATATAATTCTTCCGCGCCGCGCAACCTCGGGCTCGGCGGGATATGATTTTATCGCGCCCTATGATTTTACTCTCGAGCCCGGCGAGGAAATTGTGATAGATACGGGGATACGCGCGCGGATCGCAGACGGCTGGGTTTTGGTGATCCTGCCGCGCTCGGGCTCGGGCTTTAAATACGGAGTAAGGCTTGCAAACACTGCGGGCGTGATAGATTCCGACTATTTCAATGCCGATAACGAGGGACATATAAAGATAAAGCTTGTCGGCGGAAGCAAAGCCTATAACGTCAAGACGGGCGACGCCTTTGCACAAGGGATCTTTCTGCCGTACGGCATAACCGAGGACGACGAATGTATTGCCGAACGCCGCGGCGGATTCGGAAGCACGGACATTTCCCCCAAAAATCCTTGATTTTTCGGGGACGCTTCGCGTTCGACAAAAAACACACGGCTTTTTCAAAAAACACTTTCGCATATAACAAAAAGATATATTAAGAGGTAAAAATGATTACAACGAAACAGAGAGCGTATCTGCGCTCGCTTGCAAACTCAATAGAGCCGACAACACAGCTCGGCAAGCTCGGTATCGGAGATACGGTTTTCGATATGGTTGAAAAGGCGCTCGATGCGCACGAGCTTATCAAGCTCACGATACTCGAAACCTGCCCCGAAACACCCAAGGAGGCTATGGTCACGCTTTGCGACAACCTCAAGTGCGAGCCGGTTCAGGTTATCGGCAGAAAGGTGGTTATCTACCGCCAATCACGCAAGCCCGAAAACCGCAAGATCGTGTTGCCGAGAAAATAAGATTGAAAGCCGCGCTTTGCGGGACTTCCCATAAGGAAGTCTCGCTAAGGGCGATGCGTCACAGTGATAAATCGTCTTAAAACCGTCATTTTTGCACAATACTGCATCAAAAAACTGCGATATACACTTGTATTATCGCGGTTTTTTCTTTTTCGGAGGGCAGTTTGGATAAAAGCGGGTCGGTTAAATTGTAGGTAACGCCGAAAAAACTTCTTGTAAGTTCGGTGTAGTTGACAAAATGCTAAAAAGTCGGTATAATGTTACTATATAAATTTATACTGCGGCGGAATCGTCCTCCGCTCGCTTTTTGGGAGGCAAATATGTCTGTTCTTAAAAGATCGGTCGCGTTGTTGATCGTTGCTGCGATGCTCGTGGCGTTTGCGGTCAGCACCTTTGTTACCGCGACTGCTGTTGAACCGCTCGGACATCTCGTTCAGTGGGAAACAAAATGGAAAAGCTATTACTACGGCGGAAGAAACCTTTACAATACAGGCTGCGGTATTTTCGCGCTTGTCAACGCTGTCGGATATCTTACAGGTAAGCGTATGAGTATCACGGGTGTTGCCTCGTGGGCACATTCGATCGGTGCGTTCAATACCCCCTCGGCAGGCGGTACCTACCGTACTGCACTCTATCCCCGCGTTCAAGCAAAATACGGTGCGACCTACGGATTTACCGTTGACTGCGGCTCGGGCAATACGGGCTATTGGTCAACGGCTGCAAGCTCGACCTTGAAAAAGCACCTTGCGAACGGCGGTGTTGCTGTCGGACACGTTCCAGGCCACTTCATCGCGCTTGTCGGATATGATTATGCGACAAACAAGTTCCACGTATATGACAGTGCTCCCTCCTCCTCGAGAGGCACAAGCACCAATTACGGCGACTGCTGGGTAACCCAGTCCCGACTTTCCACCGGCAAGCTGGATCTCGACTGGTTCTGTCTGCTTTCGGCTACCGGCACTCCCGCCGCAAGCCAGACGCCCGCTGTCGTTTGGCAGCCCGGCAACTATGAGCTTTTGGGAGTTAAGTATCTCCGCGATACCGCTTCGTCCAACTCCAACACGATCATAAACATTCCCAAGGGCGAGGTTATGCAGGTTTACGAGGTTGTAAATTCCAACTTCGGCCGCACTCAGTACGGCGATTACAAGGGATATATCCTTCTCGATGAGGACACCAAGTACATCGGCGGCTACGGTCATACCGGCGCCACCATCACAAGCTCGGATACAAGATTGGCAAACTCGGGCTATACTGCAACCTGGAGCGACGTTCCCGGTGCGGCAGGCTACCGATTCAAGATCATCGAGCTCAACGGCACTCCCGATCCGAACAACTATAACGAATCCGAAAACGCAAAGGTTATCCGCGATATCACTACCTGGATGGACCAGACCGTTTCCTATACTATCGACCCGTCGCTTCTTACAAACGGTAAATATTTGAAGATCGCGGTGCAGACCTGCTTCCCCAACGACGTTAATTACTGGACAACGAAGTACGTCGCCTGCTCCGAGCTTCCGTTTGCCGACGTAAGCGTTGACGCTTGGTATTACGACGAGATCCTCTATTCCTACAAAAAGGGATATATTACGGGTATCACGACCGACACATTTGCTCCCAACGACTCGGCAACAAAGGCGCAGATGGTGACATTTATCCACAGACTTGCGGGCGAGCCCGCTCCAAAGAGCACCGTGCTCCCATATACCGACGTTACGGCAGATGCTTGGTATATCAAAGCTCTCACTTGGTGCTATGAAAACGGCATCGTTGATTCCGCGACACTCTTCAACCCTGCCGAAATCGTCACCCGCGAAACAGCGGCGGTCTACTTCTACCGCCTCGCAGATTGCTTGGGTGAGGACACTACCGTAAATGATTTCTACGGACTCCTTTATTTCAACGACTCCGATCAGATCAATGAATTCTACTACGAGGAACTCGCCTGGGCGGTTGAAAAAAGTCTTATTCAGGGCTACGATAACAACCTCACTCCCAAAAACGAGCTTACGAGAGCTCAGGTTGCAACGTTGATGTATAACTTTGAAAGCTACATTCACGCCGAACCCGTAACTCCCGATATCAACGATACCCCCGTAGGCTGATAAATACAAAACGAAATCCTCCGAAGAATGTTTCTTCGGAGGATTTTTTGGTGTTACAAGATTTAGTTGGATTCTTCTCCAAGGAAGCCCTCGAGTATTTTTTCCTCGGCTTCTTCCTCGGTGAGTCCGAGTGTCATGAGCTTTATGAGCTGGTCTCCCGCGATTCTGCCGATAGCAGCCTCGTGAATAAGGTTTGCTTCGGGGTGCTCTGCCGCAACTGCGGGGATAGAGCTTATTGTTGCCTTGCCCATAAGTATCGAATCGCAGCGAATGTGACCGAAGCACTGCGCTTTGCCGGTCACGCAGGGGCGGAATACCTGCTTTGAATCGTCCTGACCGACCGAGCGCGAGATAATTCTGCCGTTGGCGTTTTCGCCCTCGAGCACAAGGTCCATATCCGATTCGGCGTACTGCTTGCCGTGGGTAAGAAGCTTTTCGTTGATTATCGCACTGCCGTCCTTGCCGACGACGATTTTGGTTTTTCTTGCGGTTGAATCAATTCCGCGGATCTGGGTGGTGTCCATCTGAATGGTCGAGCCCTCGCCGACGTAAACTATCGTTTCGGGGTTCATAATACGCTCGCCGCTTCCGTCACCGTCGCCGTAGTGACGCTCTGAATAGCGCACGATCGAATTTTTGCCGATGTAAAAGGTATGGACACCGTCGTGGCGCGATTCGCTGTCGCCGCAGTTGTGAATACCGCAGCCCGCCATAATGGTTACGTCGCAATCGTCACCGATAAAGAAATCGTTGTATACCGTTTCGGTATAGCCGGTGTCGGTGATGATAACGGGGATATGCACCGTTTCGCCTTTTGTACCGCTTTTGATGTTTATGTCGATACCGGGCTTATCGGTCTTTGTTTCGATACGAATGCTCTCGGTAGAAAATCTGCCCGCCGAGCCGCCGTTCTTTCTGATGTTGTATGCGCCTGTGGGGATAGAATCCATCAGGGCAATTTCTTTAAGGAGATCAAAATCGAGCTTTTCCATATCAGTTGCCCTTTCTCATATATTGGCAGCCGTAGTTGAGATCGCCCGCCATAAGCTTGGGGAAGATCTCGTCACGCGCGCCGTGCTGTGCGATCTCGCCGCCCGAAAGCACACAGATCTCGTCTGCAAGCGAGATGATGCGCTCCTGGTGGGAGATTATGATAATCGTTGCGTCGCTTTCCTTGTGAAGCTCGCGGAAGGTTTCGGTGAGCTTTGCAAACGACCAAAGGTCGATACCCGCTTCTGGCTCGTCGAAAATCATCAATCCGTTTCCGCGTGCGAGAATCGTTGCGATCTCGATTCTTTTTACCTCGCCGCCCGAAAGCGATGCGTCAACCTCGCGGTCGACGTAGTCCGCCGCGCAAAGACCGACCTTGTTGAGATAATTACAGCAGTCGAGACGCGAAAGCTTCTTTCCGCCTGCGGCAATCTGCAAAAGCGCTTTGACAGTCATACCCGTGAATCTCGGAGGCTGCTGGAAGCCGTAGCTGATGCCGTGGTGTGCGCGCTCGGTTATCGACATATCGGAAATATCGGTGCCGTTCCAGATTATCTTTCCGCCGGTGGCCTGAACGATACCCGAAATTGCTTTTGCGAGCGTTGTCTTACCGCCGCCGTTGGGGCCGGTGAGCACAAGAAAAGTACCGTTTTCTATATTTAGATCGATATTTTTAAGTATATCCTTTCGCTCGGTTCCGTCGCTTGCGGAAAAGCAAAGGTTCTTTATTTCAAGCATTACTTTATCATTCCTTTCGTGCTTGTTTATTGCTTTGGTGTATTTTATCATATAAACGCCCAACATTCAAGTGGCATATTTAAAACTTTGACTTAAATCTTTACGAATTCTTAACGCTTTTCTTTACCGCTTTCTTTACTGTTTTGTGTTTAAATTAAAAAAAACAGAAGGGAATGATCGTTTTGAAAGTATTTAAGAGTATTTGTCTATGTCTGCTTTCGCTCTTGTTTGTGATTTCGCTGTTTTCCTGCAAGAACCAAGAAGACGAAAACGAAAGCGGAGCCGAATCGGAGCAAAAGGAGGGGAAATGGCTTTTAACAAGGCAGTCGAGCAACGGAGGAAGCACGATAACCGAATACAGCTATGACGAACAGGGCAGGGTCGCACGTGTCGAAATGAAGACGAATCTCGGTGACTCGATTTCGGTTTACAGCTATGACGAGGCGGGACGGGTTTTGAGCATCGTTACCGAGAGCTACGGCGGGAAAACGGTTGAAAGCAACAGCTATAATTCCGACGGTCTGCTGATTTTATATAAAACCGCGTACACAGCAGAATACGAGGGCAACAGCTTTGAAAACACGGTCGAATACGAATACGACGAGCAAAAGCGAGTTGTTTGCGAGACCTATAATGATATCGTCGGCTATGATTACAGCTATGACTCCGACGGCGGCTACAAAAAGGAAAAACGCAATCCGTTGGGGAAAGCAGAATTGTCCGAGTATTACGACAAGGACGGCAATCTTGTTTCCTGGGAGGACAATACGGGCAGTAAGGGCTACTGCGAATACAGCTTCGACGAATCGGGAAGAATGCTTTCCCAAAAGAAATACAGCGGCGGCGAGCTGATTGAAAGCGTCGAATACCGTTATGACGAATACGGAAGCTGTATTTACAAAAGAACCGAACATATCGGATTTTACGAGTATGAGATCGAATATGAATATGATAAACACGGAAACTGCACCTATACCTTCAAGACCTCGGCAGACGGCGAGCGAGAGCTTGTCGAGGAATGCGAATATACCTTTTTTGAAACAGAGTAATTTCTCCTGCAAATAGATACAGCTCTCCGAAAACAGAAAGAGCAGGCACCGTTTGTGCTTGCTCTTTTTGTTATATATGGGTTTTGGCTTGTTTTATCAGTGAAACGTCATCGAAATTGTAAGTATATAGTATGACAAATAATATATTTTTCGGGGACATGTGCCTCGAAAAATATACCTTGGAGATTCGCAAATCGGGACATTTATGCACCGATTTGGCGCGAGCGAACGAATCTCACAAAACCTCGCCGCGCGAGTTTGGGGCTATGAAATAAACATCGCATCTCCGAATGAGAAGAAGCGGTACCTCTTTTCGACAGCTTCTTTGTAAGCTTTCATCGTGTTTTCATATCCCGCAAAGGCACAAACGAGCATGATCAACGTGCTCTCGGGAAGGTGAAAGTTGGTGATTATCGCGTCGACACATTTGAATTTTACACCGGGGTGAATGAAAATCGAGGTCTCGCCGTCATAGGCGCGCACAATGCCGTCGTCGCCGGTGGCGGTTTCGAGTGTGCGGACGCTTGTCGTGCCGACAGCGATAACTCTGCCGCCGCGTGCGTGGACCGCGTTTATTCTGTCCGCCGCCTCCTGCGTTACCTTAATATATTCGGCGTGCATAATGTGGTTGCTCAGGTCGTCCTCTTTGACGGGGCGGAAGGTACCCAAGCCGACGTGAAGTAAAACGCGAACTATCTCGACACCCTTTTCCTCTGCCTTTTTCAAAAGCTCGGGGGTGAAATGAAGCCCTGCGGTAGGTGCGGCGGCGGAGCCGTCGGTCTTTGCATAAACTGTCTGATATCTGTTTTTGTCGGCGAGCTTTTCGGTTATGTAAGGGGGGAGCGGCATAATTCCGACACGGTCGAGAATTTCGTTGAAAACGCCGTCGTACTCAAATTTAATAACACGCAATCCGCCCTCTAAAATATCGGTAACGGTGCCCGAAAGCTCATCGGAATAGATGATTTTCTGACCGCACTTCGTTTTTTTGCCGGGACGGGTGAGGCATTTCCAGCATTCGCCCTCTGCGCCCTCGACGCGCGAAAGCAAAACCGTTTCTATTTCGCCCTCCCTGCCCTCTGCTTTGCCGAAAAGGCGCGCGGGGATAACCTTGGTATCGTTGATAACAAGGCAGTCGCCTGTCGAAAGACTGTCTATTATATCGCAAAAGGTCTTGTGCTCGATATTTCCGCTTGCCTTGTCGAGACAGAGAAGACGCGATTGATCGCGCACTGCGCTCGGTGTCTGCGCGATAAGCTCCTGCGGAAGATCGTAAAAATACGTTGAGCGTTTCAAAAGATCCATAGATTTTCCCTTTATTGTCGAAGTTGTTTGATTCTGAATATACTTATTCCGAGAGGATTTATAAATTATACTACACCAAACGCTAAAATTCAACAGAAAAGGAAAATCTCGTATGAAAAAAACGATTGTTTTCCGCGGCGCCGCGACCGCGCTTGTCACACCCTTTGATGAAAAAGGGATAGATTATATCGCATTTGCAAAAATGATAGATTTTCAACTCGCAAACGGAATCGACGCCTTGGTTGTATGCGGAACGACGGGCGAAAGCGCGACTCTGACCGACGAAGAAAAAAAGGAGCTTATCTCGTTTGCGGTAAGGCAGGTACGCGGCAGGGTTCCGGTTATTGCGGGGACGGGTGCAAACGACACTCGGCGTGCCTGCGCTATGTCGGAATATGCCGCGCTTGTCGGCGCAGATGCCTTGCTCGTGGTTACGCCCTATTACAACAAATGCACGCAAAGGGGACTTGTCGAGTATTACGACGCTGTTTCGAAGTCCTCATCGCTTCCGTTTATCGCATACAGCGTTCCCTCGCGCACAGGAGTCAAGATCGAGCCCGAAACCGCCCGCCGCATCGCCGAAAACGAGCTTGCCTGCGGATTGAAGGACGCGGGCGACAGTATTTCGGATACCGCACGCACGATTTCGCTTTGCAAGGACGCTCTGCCGATATATTCGGGTAACGACGACAGGATTTTGCCGATTCTTTCGCTCGGCGGAAAGGGTGTTATTTCGGTGATGTCGAATATCGTTCCGCTCGAGGTAAAGAGGCTTTGCTCGCTTTATTTCGACGGCATTCTATCGCGCGCGGCAGAGCTTCAGACCGAGCTGATGCCGCTTTGCGATGCGCTTCGCTGTGAGGTAAACCCGATTCCGATCAAGGCGGCGCTTGCCGAAAAGGGTTTTTGCAAAAATATCCTTCGCGCACCGCTTACCGACCTTTCGCCCGAAAACTGTGAAATGCTGTTTTCGGTGATAAAAAGTCTTGAATAAAAAATTCCTCCTGCGGATAAAACCGCAGGAGGTTTGCTTTTAAATAAAGATATCGTTTGCCTTGGGAGCCTTCTTTTTGGGGGAAGCCTTGGGCTCGTCACAGCAGGGATCGGGCTTTTTTGCGGGTGCGGGGGGTTCGGGTGCGGGCTTGGTTACGTCGCCGAGACCCGAGGTTTCCGAGAAGAGAACGTTGTTTTTGACCATTTCTACAGTGTCGGTGGGAACGATGATCTTCGATGCCTTGCCGTCTGCCATCGCAACGAGAGCCTCGTATTTTTTGAGCTCGAGCACTGCGCCGTCAACGCCTGCCTCACGGAGAGCGATCAAACCGTCCGCTTCTGCCTTTTTCGAGAGATATATAGCGCGTGCTTCGCCCTCTGCGCGAGCGATTCTTGCGTCGCGTTCGCCCTCTGCGGCGAGTATCATAGCCTGCTTTTCGCCTTCTGCACGGGTGATTGCCGCCGCCTTGTGACCCTCTGCCTGAAGCAAGGTTTCACGTCTGTCACGCTCTGCCTTCATCTGCTTTTCCATCGCATTCTGAATCTCTGCGGGAGGAATGATGTTGCGCAATTCAACGCGGTGAACCTTGATACCCCACTTGTCTGTCGCTTCGTCGAGGATCGCTGTCATTTTCGCGTTGATGGTATCACGCGAGGTGAGCGTTCCGTCGAGCTCGAGCTCGCCGACGAGGTTACGGAGAGTGGTTGCCGCGAGGTTTGCGAGCGCGGAAATGGGGTTTTCTGCGCCGTATGCATAAAGCTTTGCATCGTAGACCGCATAGTAAATGACGGTGTCGATCTGCATTGTTACGTTATCCTTGGTGATAACCGGCTGGGGAGGAGAATCAAGCACCTGCTCCTTGAGCGAGATCTTTTTTGCGACCTTTTCAAAAAGCGGAACCTTGATATGAAAACCTGCGCCCCAGGTGCCTTTGTATTTACCGAGCCATTCGATAACGAATTCGTGAGCCTGAGGAACGATTCTGATGTTTGCGAGAATGATTACCAAAATGATTGCCAACGCAGCGTAAAGATAATACATAACTTTTCTCCTTTTATTTTATTATTTATCGGCGTTCGAGCTGAACACGTTTGCGATCTCGGATATCGTGATATATGCTTTCGGGTCGTATTCGTGAACGATGCTCTTCATTTTGCCGACTTGGAAACGGTTTACGATAAAATAGATTGCGGTCATTTTCGAGGAGGAATAGAATCCCTTTGCGTCGATCAAAGTCATACCGCAGCCGAATTCCTCGGAAAGCCTTTGCGCCACCTCGTTGGGATTCGAGGTGATTATCATCGCCGCTTTCGAGCGGTCAAAGCCCTCGACGATAAAGTCGACCGTCTTCAATGCCGCCATATATGCCACGATAGAGTAAAGGGGAAGTATCCAGCTTTGCAATATAAGACCGCAAACTACGTAAAGAACGACGTTGTAGGTCATAACGAAGGTTCCGACGGTAACACCCAAGCGCTTTGCGAATATTACCGCGAGCACCTCGATACCGTCCATCGCACCGCCGAAGCGTATCGCAAGACCGCTTCCCGCGCCGGAAATAAGTCCGCCGAACAGCGCGCAAAGCAAAAGATCGCTTTCGGCAAGCGGCGATGCCGCGCTGACGTCAATAGGAAATACGTCGGTGATGAGATAGGCAAAAAGCGAATACATCGTAACGGTATAGACCGCGTAGATCGTGAATTCCTTGCCCTGCCTTTTCAGTCCGTAAAGGAAAAGCGGGATATTCAGAATAAGCAGGAATAACGAAAGACTCATCCATTCGGGTGTGATCTGTGACAGAAGCATTGAAGTGCCCGAAACGCCGCTGTCGTACAGCTTTACGGGGGCGAGGAAAAAGGTAACCCCGAACGCATTCACCGCTCCCGCAATCGTAAGTAAAATAAAGTTTTTAACGCTTAGCTTGTTCATTGGTCGTTCAGTCTTTCTGCATATCCGCTTGCAAGCGCATCGCAACGCTCGTTGTATATATGGCCGTCGTGGCCGCGCACCCAAACGAATTCGGTTTTGTATTTGGAAAGAAGCTTATCGAGCTCTTTCCAGAGATCGTCGTTCAAAACGGGGGATTTGTCCGCCTTTTTCCAGCCCTTTTGCTTCCAGCTCTCGAGCCAGCCCTTGTTTATTGCATTTACAAGATATTGCGAATCGCTGTAAAGTATTACTCTGCACTCGCTTTTCAGCGCCTTCAGTCCCTCGATCGCCGCGGTAAGCTCCATTCGGTTGTTTGTAGTGGCTTTTTCACCGCCGCAAAGCTCCTTTTCATAACCGTCGCATTCGAGTATCGCGCTCCAGCCGCCTGCGCCGGGGTTGCCCTTGCAGGCGCCGTCTGTATAAATGTTTACTGTTTTCAAAGATATATCATCCCTTGTTTTTTTGCATTCTTATATCCTTGCCCAAAAACTGCAAAACACGGAATTCGCCGATTATGCGTGAATAAAGCCGTTCGCCGTAGGTCTTGCGTAATCCTGCGGGGTTGAGGTTCGAGGATATATTTGTCTTTTTGCCGTTTACTATTCTCAGATCGATTATGCCGGTGAGCACCGAAACGTTGTACTGATTCATATATTCTGCACCGAGGTCGTCGATGATAAGAAGCGAGCAGGTTTCGTATTTTTTGCGCTCCGACATATCCGCGCGGTTAAAGCGCACCGCGTCGAGAGTATCATATATTTGCTGGGCAGATTCGTAAATAACGCTCATACCCTTGTCTGCCACCTTGGTTGCGATCGCTGCGGTGAGATGAGTTTTGCCCAATCCCGTTCCGCCGTGGAAAAACAATCCCGATGAATTATCGTCGGGGAAGCTTGCGGCGTAGCGCTTACAGCCCTCGAGCAGCTTTTCCATATGTGCGCGTTCGTTGCCCTCGGCGTAAAAATCAAGACTGAAGTTTTCAAAAGTCTTGCCGACAAGCCCCTTTGCAAGCGGGCTTTCGCGGTAGGTGTTTTGGGTGAGCATCTCTTTTATACAGCGGCAAAGCTTCAGTCCGCAATAGCCGCCGTCGTTGCAAAGCGTGCATTCGAATTTCGGCTCGTCGTAGTCGGGATCGTAGCCTGCGGCGGTCAAAAGTCTGCTACGCTCGGAAACAAGCTCTTCGCTTTCACGCTTGAGCATTTCGGCGTCCTCACCCGTGATAAGACGCATCGGGATATCCTGCAAAAGTGCGTCTATCTGCTGGGTGCGCGGAAGTCTGATATGGAGCTCGGCGCGTCTGCTTTCCGCCTGCTCCATCGCCGCTATTCTTTTTTCGGTTTTTATTCTCAATGCTTCATTGAGCTTCATTTTTTATCCCCTAAAAGATCCTCGAAGCCTCTTGTGAGTGCCGCTTCGATGAATTCGTCGCTTTCGAGACTGCTGTCGGTTCCCGCGGTTTTCTTTATATCGCCGTTTTTCACGTCGTCCGCGGTGACAAATCCGCTGTCGTGCCAGCGCTGGAGTATGCCGTTGATATATGCGACCGAGAAGCTGCCCTTTGCATCGACAGTCTTTTCATAAGCCAGCTCGACTGTTTCAAAGGGGAACGCCCATTCGGTGAACCAACGCTCGAAGGTCTTGCTTTCCTTTGAAGAAAGTGCACGCTCGCCGAGACCGCAAAGTCTTCTCAGTTTTCCGATATTGCTGTTGAGTAATTCGCGCTTTGCGAGATATTGCTCGAACTTGTTGTAATCGTCGATGCCGTCCTCATAAAGCCCCAAAGCTCTTTTAAAGACGTATTGCGGACTCTTTTTGCCGTTTGCACAGCAATCCTCGATTATCGCACAGATGAGCGGGGCGGGAAGGCTTGCGAAATCGTAGAGATAGAAAAGCGAGCTCATATCGTTTTTGGTAAGCTGCTTTTCGAGCTTTTCGCTTGCAAGCTGGCAGATGAGCGCAAAGTCGGAATTTGTTTCGTATGCTTTGGAAAGAGTCGCGCTGTCGTAATTGCGGTAAACGCTCGTATCCTGCGCGACAGCCTTTTTCTTTGCCTCGGCTTCGGCAAATACACCTGCACCGCGCCAGAACGAAACAGCCGATTCGGCTTTTGCGACGGTAACTCCCATTTCACGTGCGGCATCGACAATATTTGCTTCGGGATGCGCGAAAAGATATATTAAGATTTTCAATTCCTCGGCGCTTGCCGATTTGATATGCGGCAATATATCGCGCGGGAGAAGTATTATACTGTCTATCGGTGTTTTTATAGCCATAACAAACCTTTATGTTCAGGATTTAATAATGCTCACGTCGGGCGAAACCGACAGCGAGATCTTGCTTCTTTCGGCAAGATTACCGACTATTTCAACGGTGTAGTCGATATCGAGCTTTCCGCCCTCCATTGTTATCGAATTGACGATGCTTTTTGTGCGGACGTACATCTGAAGCGGGAAAAATCCCGTGTTGCAGATGCAGGTGTGCGCCTTGCCGTCGGCAAACACAAGACTTGTGTTTATCGGGCCGACGCGGTTAAGTGTTACCGTGCTGTCGTCAAAGGTGTCGATCATAGTGGTGACCTCACCGCCCTGCTCGACATATTCGATACGGTATCCCTTTTTTGTCTTTTTAAGTGTGCCCGAAACTGTGTAATCCTCGGTTGCAGGCGCAGTAACGCGGTTGTGAGGGTCGGGGTTGACCCTTTCACTGCGTACTCTTATATCTATGGGTATCTTCATTGTTGTTCCTTGATCAGTAATTTTCTATGTCGATATGATTTGCATTCGGTACGGTGTCGCTGCTCAAAAATCTTCCTGCGTTTTCGACAAAAAGCTCGGCACCGCCGCTTGTGTAAAACTCTATCCTTCCGCCGCTTCGGTTCAAAAGATCATTTTCGGCGAGCTCGCTTGCAAGTCTTCTCGCCGCTTCCGCGCCCGAGCTGACGAGCTCGGATTCGGGGAGATATTTTTGAATAACCTCAGAAAGCAGAGGGTAGTGGGTACAGCCCAATATTACAGCCGCGGGCGGATTTGCCGCGATCGGCGAAAGATATTCCGAAACGATGGCGTTGGTGGCGGTATCGTCGGTATCGGTATGCCAGCTTTCGACAAGCGGAACGAACATCGGGCAGGCGCGGCTGATTATTTCGCCGACGCCGTTTTTCTCCAGCGCGATCTCAAATGCACGGCTTTTTATAGTTGCGCTCGTGCCGAGAACCGCTACTCTGTCGTTGCCGCTTTTGGCAATCTCCGCCGCCTTTTCCGCCGCCGCGTCGATAACTCCGACAACAACGGGCACTCCCGCCAGATTCTTTACCTCGTCCAAGCAGTTCGAGCTGACGGTGCCGCAGGCGACGAGTATCGCCTTTACACCCTTGCTCAAAAGAAAGCGGGTATCCTGAAGCGCGAATTTTTCGATAACCGAGCGCGATTTCGTTCCGTAGGGGATACGCGCGCTGTCGCCGAAATAGATAATGTCCTCGTTGGGAAGTATCCTTTTCAGCTCGTCAAGCGCGGTCAGACCGCCCAACCCCGAATCGAAAACGCCTATCGGGAGGGATTTTTTGTCATGATTCATTCTTCACACCCCGTTGCAAGCGAAAGAAGCTTGGTGATAAGCTCGGAATATTCTATTCCGATGCAAGCCATCATTTTCGGGTACATACTTATCGGGGTAAAGCCGGGAATGGTGTTGATCTCGTTCAAAAACGCGCCGTTTTCGGTAAGGAAGAAATCAACTCTCGAAAGACCGCTGCAGCCGAGCGCGGTATAGACCTTTACGGCAAGCTCGCGGATATTTTCGGAAACCGATTCATCGAGCGGTGCGGGCGCGAGACACTCGGATTTGTCGTTTATATATTTGGTTTCGTAGTCATAAAAATCGGAATTCGGTCTGATCTCGCCGCAAACCGAAGCAAAGGGCTTTTCGTTACCGCAAACAGCAACTTCGATCTCTCTGCCGACAGTGTTCGGCTCGATAAGAAGCTTTTTGTCGTGCTCAAACGCGAGCTTGATACCGCTCAAAAGCTCCTCTTTTGTCTTTGCCTTGGTTATGCCGACCGAGCTGCCTGCGTTTGCGGGCTTGACGAAAACGGGATAACCGTATTTTTCCTCGCTTTCGGTAACGAGCGAAGCTATATCACAGCTTTTGTATGCCGCGATAAAGGGAACGACGGGGATTCCCGCATTGGCACATATGGTTTTTGTTGCCGCCTTATCCATCGAAACTGCGGAGGAATATGTATCGCAGCCGACATAGGGAATGCCCGAAAGCTCCAGAAGTCCCTGCATCGTGCCGTCCTCGCCGTTTTTGCCGTGAAGCACGGGGAAGGCAACGTCTATTCTGACGATCTCAAAGCTTCCGTTTGCGCCGTCGAGCGCGATCAAGCCGTGGTGAGCCTTGCAGGGCGAAATCACCGCGGGGGTGAGAAGCGCGCGCTTTTCCTGCCAAACGTGGTTGCGAAGGTCGTCGGTGCTTCCGTTGAATATCCACCATTTGCCGTCCTTGGTTATACCGACAAGAACAGTGTCAAAAAGCTCGCTGTCGAGATTTTCGGCAACGTTCGCCGCAGAAACACAGCTTACCTCATATTCCGAGGATTCGCCGCCAAATATAATTGCAACAGTTTTTTTCATAAAAACGCCTCTTTTCGATTTTATAAGAAGAGTGTATTGTATGCCGTCCACATCAAAGGAATGGTGAGTATACATAAAAGACTTGTCGACAAAACGATATCCGCCGCCGTTCTGCCGTCGCCGCCGTGAGTCTCCGCCAAGCCTTGTATCATTGTGGCGCAGGGACAGCAGGCGAGAATAAACGCCGATGTCTTCACCGTTTCGGATACCGGCAGGAACCAGAATATCAAGCCGATAACGACAGGCGATATCAAAAGCTTTGAGAACGCGGCGATATAAATTTTGCGGTTGGAGAAGATAGAGGAGAGCTTTTTCGTTGCGAGTCTCATTCCCAGAACCGTCATACAGACAACAGTCGACATTCTGCCGAGCGTTTCGATATATTCTGCGGGCAGGCTCGGGAATTTTACCCCGAACGCAAACAAAGCAAACGATATCGCAAAGGTTATTACCGACGGGTTGAGCACCGCCGCCTTTAAACGAACGTATTTTTTGTCGCCCGTCATCATCAGAAGCCCGAGTGTCCAGCCGAGGACGTTCATCGAAATAGAGAACGCGGCGGAATAAACTCTTACCTCGGGCACGTCGGGAATAAGATATTCAAGCAGAGGTATGCCGAAAAAGCCGACGTTTCCGCAAGCGCCCGCAACCGCACAAACGCGGTGGGCAAAATCGGTCTTTATTCCCTTGCGGAAGATGAGCTGATAAAGTAAAATTATCGCCACCTGACCGATAAGCGTTGCGAAAAAGAATATCCACAGATCGCGGATAAGCGTCGGTGTGCTGTCTACCGAGCTCAGCGTATAGAGCGAGAGCGCGGGCTGGCAGACGTAAAGCAGAAATTTTGCAAATACCTTGATCGCTTCCTCGCCGAGTGCCTTTGTTTTCACAAGAAGATATCCCGGCACACCGTAGGCGATCATCATTAAAACCTTTAGTGCGGTTATTCCAAACATAGCTTTGAACGTCCCGAAAAAATTTTATTCCTTGGGCTTTACTATTTCGTCGATAACGCCGTAAGCGAGAGCATCCTCGGCGAACATCCAGTTGTCGCGTTCGGTGTCGGCGCAAATCTCTTCATAAGGCTTGCCGATGTTTTCGGCGAGTATGCGGTTGATTCTGTCCTTGGTGCGCTTTGCGAAATTGGCGGCGATGATAACGTCGGACGCCTGACCTCCCGCCGATCCGATGACCTGATGAAGCATTACCTCGCTGTTTTCAAGCGCATAACGCTTGCCCTTTGTGCCGGCGGCGAGCAAAAAAGCGCCCATACTGCAGGCAGAGCCGACGCAGACAGTCGAAACGTCGCATTTGATGCTTCTCATCGTGTCGTATATCGCAAATCCGGCCGAAACGCTTCCGCCGGGGGAGTTGATGTAAATCGTTATATCCTTTTCGGGATCCTGAGCCTCCAGAAACAGAAGCTGACCGACGATACTGCAGGCAAGATCATCGTTGATCTCGTTGAAAAGCAGGATAATTCTGTCCTTGAGCAAACGCGAAAAAAGGTCGTATCCGTTTCGCTGTCCGCCTTCATTTTCAATAAAAGTGGGGTTGGCTATCATCTTTTGCCTCCGTAATGGTTATATTCACTTGATTCTATCACATTTTCCTTATCTTTTCAATAGCAATTTATGACGTACTTTGTTTATTTATTTGACATATCGGCGATAAAGGGTTATAATGATGAACAAGACTCAGACTTGTAACGGAGGTGTAAATATGGCATCAAAGCCGCTGTTGCTCGCGCCTGCGGGGAGCTTTTCGGCGTTGCGCGCCGCTATCGATGCGGGTGCCGACGAGGTCTATCTCGGCGGTTCGTCCTTCAATGCACGCATAAATGCGTCGAATTTTGATTCCGAGGGATTGATACGCGCCTCCGAGCTTTGCAAAAAGAATAACGTCGCGATGCATATTACCCTCAATACGTTAATATATGACAAGGAATTTGCTTCTGTGCTCGAATACGTCTCGTTTCTTATGAACGAGGTGCACCCCGATGCGCTCATCGTTCAGGATCTGGGGCTTATCGGGCGTATCAGACGCGAATTTCCGTCGGCTAACCTCCACGCGAGCACTCAGATGAGGATTCATTCCTATCTCGATGCCGAGTATCTCAGATCGCTCGGTTTTTCGCGCGCGGTGCTTGCCCGCGAGCTTCCGAAGGAGGATATAAAGCGCTTTTGCGAAAGCGGACTCGAAACCGAGATATTCGTTCACGGTGCGATATGTGTGAGCGAAAGCGGAGGCTGTCTTATGAGCTCGGTCATCGGCAACCGCAGCGGCAATCGCGGCGAATGTGCCCAGCCCTGCCGTCTGCCTTACCGATCGGCAAACCGCTATCCGCTCTCTTTAAAGGATATGTGCCTTGCGAACCATATCGGCGAGATAATCGAAAGCGGTGTCACCAGCTTGAAGATAGAGGGCAGAATGAAAGCGCCCGATTACGTTTCGACGGTCGTTTCGGTCTACCGCCGTCTGCTCGATGAGCAACGCAACGCGACCGAGAGGGAAATGAGATTGCTTAGCGACGCATTTTCGCGCTCGGGATTTACCGACGGCTACTTTGTTTCGCGCATCAACCGCGATATGTTCGGTATACGCCGCGAGGAAGACAAGAAAAAAGCGATTCCGAAAATGCCGACATCAAAAACCGAAAGAGCCAAGCGTGAATCTCAAAGCAGTGAAAATTTGCCGTTTGATATTCCTGCGCGCGACGAGGAAAAAACACTTTCACCCGCAAAGCAAAAGGGATTGGTGCTTCGGTTTGAGGGAAGACTGCCCTCAAAAAGATTCATCGAAAAGCATTTTCAGAGCGCGGCGAGGATAGACATACCGCTTCAATACTGCTGTGACGAGCGATTTTTGCCCTATAAAGATAAAATATCGGCGATAATACCGCGCTCGGTGTTCCTGAAGGAGCTCGATACAGTAAAGGCGCAGATAAAAAAGGTAAAGGAATCCGGAATAAAAAACGCGACTGTTTCGTCGTTCAACCATCTCACTCTGTGCGAGGGAATGTATCTCCACGGCGATTATGCCTTCAACGTCGTCAACCGCGAAGCTCTTGCGATGCTTGAAAATTATTCACTTTCGTCGGTTATGCTCTCTCCCGAGACCGACGGCAGATTTGCCCGCGGAAGCAGATGCGCGCTCGAATATATCGGCTATGGCAGAACACCGCTGATGTATACCCGCACCTGTATAATAGCCAACAGCGAGGGCTGTAAGCACAAGGACAAGTGCATATCGAGACTTGTCGACCGCACCGGAGCGGTATTTCCTATAATCAGCGGACACAGCCACACGAATATTATCTATAACTCGCTTCCGAGCTATCGGCTTGACAAAAAATCCGAGCTGAAAAAGGCGGGTGTGGGCCTGCTTACCCTTTTGTTTACCGACGAAAGCGAGCAAAGAATGGAAGAGGTCATCGCACTTGCTTCAACCTCGGAAAAGCCGAATTTCGCATACACAAGAAGATAAAACACAGGCAAAACAAAAAGACCGTGTCCGGTAGTACACGGTCTTTTGTATTGAATAAAACGCGATTAGTCTTCCTTAACGAAAACGAGCATGTTAAAGGTGATGGTGGTAGTAGCGTTGCCCATCAAGCCTGCGATACAGCCGTTGTTCTTGGTTACGGGGATTTCCTGAATGCAATCGAGCTTCCAACCGCCGACAGCTTCTCTGTCAATAATAGCAGCATACTGCTTAACTGCTTCGGTGTAAGATTCCTTCTTGCTGATGGTGAGACCTACGGGACCTGCAACTGTTTTGTACTGAGCCATGATAATCCTCCATAAATATGTAAATTTAAATTGTTTTTATTGCTTGCAAAACGCTACCGGCGCTCTGCAAAAAGACTTATAAAGAGAGAGTTTCGACCTTTTTGTCGAGATAACTGCGGATTTTCTTGCCCAATGCCGAATCGGGCTTGATGCATTTTGCGAGAGTCGGGCTTATTGCATAGTAAACGCGGATAAACGCCTTGCCCCAAGCACGCTTTGCCAGATAATCGTCGCGGTATCTGCGGAGCGCGAATACCTCGGGACAGTTATAGCTTCCGTAGACTGCGGTTGCGATATAACAGCCGGATTTCTTGCCGGTATCCATACTTCCGTTGCGGACGGAATTTATATAATCGATCTCCGATTGAATCTGCGACTGATAATGCTCCTTATCGGGTGAAGGCGCGTATTCGATAGCGCGGAATGCGTATTTTTGAAGCGTGGATTCCATTATCGCCGCTTTTGTGTAAATGCCGCTGTTTCCGTATTTGTCGGTGTAATTGTAGTAAATATCGAAATAACGGTTGCAAAGGTAAAGTCCCCACCAAGCCTCGTGGCAGTTGGGCTTTATCTTCAAAACCTCTTTATAGGTAGAAACCGCTTTTTCAACGTTGCCGTCGTCGATATGCATGCTCGCCGTCATGATCAGGGATTTGACCGTGGGGAGACCGTCGATTGTTATAACGTCGATAACCTTGTGGGGAGTTTTGCAGAATTCACACTCGCAAAATCCGTTGAGATCGACGTCGTCGACGTTTATTTTTCCGCCGCACTGGTTACATATAGCAGGCTGTATAGCCATAATGATTCCTCCTTGATTTTAGGGATAATCAATGCCGCCGTTGGGGTGATGGCAGCGAAGCAGACGCTTGATCCCCATCGAAACGCCTTTGATAACGCCATGCTTTTCAACAGCCAAAAGCATATATTCCGAGCAGCTCGGAGTGAAAAGACAAGAAGCGCGCACCTTTTCCGGCGCATATTTTTGATAAAGCAATACCGAATTGCGAATCAATTTCTTCGCGTTCGGAATTAATATTGCGAGCAACAGTATAAAGACAACCGCCGCCGATATCCAACCGCTGATTCTCAATTCGTTTCCGATTGCAAACACCGCGGTGCAGATCAACGCATAGCTGACAAGCCAGCCGAAAAATACGAGCAGGATACGTTTTGTGTTGAGCTCGGGGCGCGTTATTTCTTTTTTGGATTGCTCTGCTTCAAAAATTTCAAGCGCTTTTAAAAGGCTTTCTTCCTTCGAAGCGCTGACGGTAGATTCATATTTATTTTCGTCCATCTGCAAGCCTCGAAGCGAAAAACTCAATAGATTGTTAATAATTTTATCACAAAATGTCGATCAAAGCAATAGTTTTTTGAAAAATATCACAATAATTTGTTAAGAAATTAGCAAAGAAAACCGCGCGGGCATTTCCGCGCGGTTGGTTTTATGCTTCTGCTTTCGGGGGGAGGATAAGTTTTATCGCCTTGGGGAGAATCTTTATTATCGGATTTTTCATCGGGTATATCTCGCCGTCGAGGTTCAGGTCGATAAGCTTTTCGGAAATAAACTGCATCGTTTTGCAGCGGGTATAGGAGCAGATGTCCTTGAATTCGTCGATATGTCTGCCCTCGCGGAATTTGCCGACGAGAGAGAGTAATTTGAGCTTGGAAACCGTCTTTATGCGGATAAAATCAAGCAATCCGTCGCTTATATCCGAATAGGGCGACGCCTTGAATCCGCCTCCGTAATACCTGCCGTTTGCGGCTATTGTGAAAAGATAGGGACCTTCGCTCTTGCCGTATTTTTCGCCGTCGACCTTGAGCGAGAAATAGTTTTTCGTGTCGGTAAAGACACATTTTACAAGCGATATATTGTATGCCGCCTTGCCGCTTACCAGCGGTAACCGCTTGAATCTCTCCTGACCGTTTGCGACAGCCGCGTCAAATCCCGCCGAGATGATATTTAGACTCACACGGGTCTGTCCGTCGCTGTCCGATGCAAGAAGAAGGTCGACCTCCTCGATTTCGCCGCGGACAAGAGTTTTGAGATCGCGGAAGCGTTCGGGCGGGATATCGAGGCTTTTTACAAAATCGTTGCCCGAGCCTATCGGAACCACCGCGACCGCACAGTTTTTGCTTCCCGAGCGGTAGATACCGTTTGCGACCTCGCAAAGCGTTCCGTCGCCGCCGCAGGCATAGATGCGCACAAAGCTTTCGCCGTGATCTCTCAGATAGCTTTCGATGTATGTCTCGGCTGCGCCCTTTGCATCGGTAACGTAGATGTCATAAGGTGCGTCGAGCTTCAATTTTCTGACAATTTCCGCCATTTTTGCGGTTCTGTCTCTGGTGCCGGCCGCGGGATTAAGTATAAATAAATGTCGTTCCATATTATTTTCCTGCTATTATCGGATTTTTTGCCTTGTCGGACGGCAGGGGAACCGGGTCTGAAAGCGAGATTATATCCTCGACCGATTTTGCGAAAAGAAAAGCTTTTTCGGTTTCGCCGCCGAAGCTTACGGCGCGGATAGGCTTGTTTACGATGTCGATCGCCTTTTTTTGCTTGGCGCGGCGGAGTATTTCGCGCCCTTTTTCGTTTGCCGCGAGAACACAGGTGTAGCTCGGCAGGGCGGACACCTGCTCGGGAGCGATGCCGAACACGATAGCGTTTACCGCACGTCTTACTCTTGCGGCGGTGTAGGCTTTATCGGTGCAGAGAGATACAAGCTCGGCAACAGACGACGCCTTTGCCGATGCGTGCAGTATTTTTCTTGTAAGCCCCTCGGGCGAGGAGTAAAATGCAGAATTCGTGACGAGGCTGTCAAGCTGTCTGAGCCTGCCGATAAAAAACGAATCGAGAGCTTTTATATCACGCGGGAAGCGTGTATCGAGATATTTTGAAAACACAGCTTTGCTTTCCGCCGGAAGCATCGAAAGCATTTTTTCGCCGTTTCCCTCGCGGATATTCGATGACGACAAAAAATTGCTGTTTCGGCTCACTGCAAACGGAATTATATCCCTGCCCTCGAGCGCGCGGAGATATTCGACCGAAAGAATATTGTTCGGCTTTTTCGCCGCCTCGACTGCCGAAGCCGAAACTATCTCCGACAGTGCCGCAGTTACCGCCTGAGGATACGACAGATTTTTATTATTTTCGACAATTTGCTTAAGACGGTCTGAAAAAACCTCGCTTTGTGTCGCTCGGTAAAGCTCGAAAACCGTTTCCTTGTCCTCTGCGCCGAACGCGAGCGCCGAGGAGCCGACCGCATCGGCGATGTGAACGCCCGCGCGTGCAAAATCCCGCGCCGACGAGCAGCACCAAGGGATCGGAAGCTCGAGAACAAGGTCTGCGCCGCTGTTTATCGCCGCTTCTGCGCGGATATATTTATCGGCGACGGCAACCGAGCCGCGCTGAACGATATCGCCGCTCATTATGCAGATGATCCCGTCGAAGCTTTCCTTTAAGCTGTCGAGCTGGAATTTGTGTCCGAAATGGAACGGATTGTATTCACATATGACGGAAACGTAATTTTTTCGGTTCATAAAGGAGAAAAATCCCTTGCAATTCATTGATAATGGTAGTATAATGAAAAAAATATAAAAAGTCAAGTAAGGAGTAATTATGTATATTCTCGTTGTAAACGCGGGCAGCTCGTCCTTGAAGTATCAGCTTTTCGATATGGATACACAAACCGTTGCCGCAAAGGGACTTTGCGAACGTATCGGCATCGACGGCAGACTTACCCACACCTCCACCGGCAAGGAAAAGATCCAGAAGGATATTCCCATGCCCACTCACGCACAGGCGGTTTCTGCGCTTGTTGCTTCTCTTACCGATAAAGAACACGGCTGTATTTCCGATATGGCTGAAATCTCGGCTGTCGGCCACCGTATTGTCCACGGCGGTCCCTGGCTTATAAAGAGCGTTCGTGTTGACGAAAACGTTATCGCAGACCTTGAAAAGTGCCGCGATATCGCTCCGCTTCACACCGTTCCTCACCTTTTGGGTATCCGCGGCTGTATGGAGGTTATGCCCTCTACTCCGCAGGTTCTCGTTATAGATACCGCTTTCCACCAGACTATGCCCCCCGAAGCATATACCTATCCCATCAACTACGAGGTTGCACAGAAGCACAATATCCGCCGTTACGGCTTCCACGGTACTTCTCACCGCTACGTATCGGGCAAGGCTATCGAAATGCTCGGCAACCCCAACGCGAAGATCGTCACCTGCCACCTCGGCAACGGCTCCTCGATCAGCGCGGTCAAGGACGGCAAGTGTATGGATACCTCGATGGGCTTCACCCCGCTTGAAGGCGTTATTATGGGCTCGCGTTGCGGCGCGATCGACCCTGCTGTCGTTCCCTTTGTTATGGAAAAGGAAAATATTCCGGTTAACGAAATGGGCAACTGGATGAACAAAAACTGCGGCTTCTTGGGCGTTTCGGGTGTTTCGAGCGACCTTCGCGAAATCACCGCCGCTATCGACGCAGGCAACGAGCGTGCGGCTTTGGCATACAACATTCTTGCTTACCAGATAAAGAAATATATCGGCTCTTACACCGCGGCTATGAACGGTCTCGACTGTATCGTATTCACCGCAGGTGTCGGAGAAAACGATGCCCGTCTCCGTGCACTCGCTCTCGAAAATATGGAATACTTCGGTATTAAGATCGACCCCGAAAAGAACAATATCCGCGGCACTGTCGATATCACTGCGGCAGATTCCAAGGTAAAGGTATTTGTAATTCCGACAAACGAAGAGCTTGTTATCGCATCCGATACAATGAAGCTCGTTTCCGAAGCGTAATTAATGGCTTCGGCTGCAGGCAAAAAGGCAACGGGTGTCGGGCACAGAGCACGTTTGAAGAAGCGTGTGCTTGACGAGGGGACGAAAAAGCTTTCGGATCTCGAACTGCTTGAAATTTTATTGTTTTATGCCGTTCCTCGCAAGGACGTGAGCAAATACGCAAGCACGCTTATCGAAAAATACGGCAACATAAGCGGCGTTGTAAACGCATCGCCTGCCGAAATAGAAGCTCTTACCGGCTTAAAGTCGGGGACCGAGCTTTTGTTTTCGCTCCTGCGCGAGACCTCGCTTCGAATGTATGCATTTGAGAAGGAAGCGATGCTTTTGGAGGGCGAAACGCTCAAAAGCTTTCTTATCGGGCTCTACGGCAGACTCGAGGAAGAAACGGTCTATGCCCTTTATTTCGGTGACGACGGCGGATATATCGGCAAGCAAATGATATTTCACGGCAACGTAAACTCTGCGCGCTTTTCGCTTCGCAAGGTGACCGAGGGCGTTATCCGCGTAGGCGGCAAGGCGGTTATTCTTGCGCACAACCATCCGAGCGGTAATTTGACACCGTCGCAGGACGATATTATTTCGACAAAGCGTATCGCCGCGCACCTTATGGCGAACGAAATCGAGCTTATAGAGCATTATATCGTAAGCGGCGACAATGCAATAGGAATTTTAAATCCGTAACAATAAAAGTCTGTCACGATCAACGTGACAGACTTTTTGTTTATTCTTCGTTTGCTTTGCCGCAAAATTCGGCAATGCCGTAATCTTCAAACATCGGAATTTCCACTCCCTGAGTCTGCAAAACCTTGACCCATTTTTCATAAATGCAAAGACAGCCTCTGTAAAAGTCGGCGTATGCGATTATTTCAAGCTCTTGCACGATCGGATTGTTCAGCGCGATAAAATATCTGTATGACATCAGATCGCTGATTTTGTCGAGATGCAATACCTTGTTGTCGACAAGCGTTGCGATGCTTTCGAGATGCTCAAGATAGTTCACAAGCTTTTGACGGCTTTTTTGCTCGATATCAAAGCTTTTTCGGAACGATTCGATATATTCGTCGGTGAGCTCGCCGTTGCGGTGCTTGTAATAGAATTTTTCGAGTTCCCATTCGATTTCCGACATATTCTCGTTGCCGATAAACTGATCGTTCAGCTCGGTTATAAATTGGAACTCGTTCAAATGCTTGTTTTCGTTGTATTCGATCAAAAAGGTGACTACCGAGATTATTGCAACAACTGTTGTTACCGATTCGGTGAGCCATGCCCACTCAAAAAAGTACTGACAACCGATATATGCCGAAATCACAAGTACCAAAAGCAACATATATGCGGCAATTCGGGTTCTTCGGCTGTTTTGCCTTGCGGCTCTTTTTGCGGATCTGCGCGCCATGATTTCACCTCACAACGATATTTATGAGTTATTATATCATACTTTTTTCGATAAATAAAGAGCGAGTTTTTCAAAAAAGAACGAGAGAGCATCTGAAAAGCTCTCTCGATATGCTTGTTACGACTGCTTATTTTTCGACAACGACGATAACGCCTTCGCCGCATAAAAGGCTTTCGGGCTCGCTCAAGATGTTTGCTTTTATGCACTCCTCGATAATATCCGAGCCCAAGCAGGCGGACGCGATAAGCGACGAATAGGTAAGGAATTCGTTTTCGAGATGCTTCGGCAGATGTGATTTGATGAATTCGGAAAGCTCGCACGCGATATCCTCCGCGACGTTATCGAGCTTATCACAAATCTGCAAAAGACTGTTGAAGGCGCGGTCGTGCCGGAGTTCAAATACGAGAACGTTCGGCTCGAGCTGATCGCCGTTTTTACGAATATACCCGCATTCGATCGCTTTTGCCGCAGTTTCCTTTTCGGATTCGGTGAGTGAATCTGTCTTCAAACCGCCGATCGAACGTATCAAGAGCAAAAGCAGCGGATCGGTTCCGATATTGTGACCGCAGTGGAAGTGTGCTTCAAGCCGCGGACCGTACATATTCGATATAAATACGCGCTTGTATCCGCAGATTTCATATGCATCGATACCGTCACAACCGTAAGAAGATATTACCGAGTTGTTTTCGGCGGGCGACGCTATTGCCGCTTGGGTATATGGGCGCGACGCGGGAGTGATATCCGCGAAGTATTTCTTTGCGAGAAGCTGTTGCACTCTGGTGAGCAGCTGCCACGAGGAGCGGTTTACAAGACTCCAAAGAATGAAGCCCGTGTCGGTCTGCTTGCTCAAATAGGGGAATGAAAGTATTTTTTCTTTGTTTTTTGAAATGATTTCCTTAACAACCTCTGCTACCTTGGGGAGATGGCGCCCGAATATTTTTTGCGATTCGGCAGCCTCGCTGTAATCGGCAACGATAACGTTTGCTATGTATTTGCCGTTTTCGAGTCGGCGAACCATACCGTATTCGCCGTTTGTTCCGTGACACTGTATTTCGAGCTCTTCTTCGATAAACAGCATCGGAACACAAAGCTCCTCGGAAAGCTCTCGCGCTGTCTTTGCCTTGTCCTTTAAAAGATAAACAAGGCTTTGCGAAAACGTTCTTTGGGTAACAAGGCTCGGTTGGTTGCCGACGGGGTTGCCGGTGCCCATATAGTAGAATCGAACCGGCTTTAGCGATAAATTCTTGTTTTCCATATTGCTGACCTCTTTTCTGATAGTGTTTCTTGCGGAAAACAAACGTTGCTTTACTGTATTTTCGGTAATACCGAGCTTGGCGGAAATGTCCTTTATCTTCATTTCGTCGAGGTAGAACATCACCATTACCTCGCGGTATTCCTTTGAAAGAAAGGCGATCTCGCGGTAGATAAGCTTCAGCCGACGCATCGTTTCATCGGAATCGAGAAGATCGTCGATTTCGTTTCGGACTGAAGCAAAATCAAGCTCTGCGTTTTCAATGCTGACTGTTTTTGCTTCTTTGCTTCGTTTTTCGCAGAAATCTGCATAAACCCGGCGTGCAACAGTCCAGACAAACGCATAAAAGTTTTCGACATTGTCTTGCTTTTTAACTGCCGCAAGCAGAGAGATTATGATATCAGAGCAAAGATCCTCGGCTTCAAAGCTCGAGCTGCATCTTTGGTAGGCGAAGCCGTAAAGCTTATCCAAAAATTCCTTTTTGCCGATTGCTTCAAGCATTTCGTTTGTTTTCATAGTGCTTTTCCTGTTTTGTGAATTCACGTTACACCCGTATAGTCAGTTGAGGTCATTAAAGGTTAGCAGGATTCAAAAAGTTTTAAAAGAGAGCACGAGAGAGAGCTTTTTAAAAAGTTCTCTCTCGAATAAAACCGTATTATAAACTCAAAATATATTCCTCTGCCGAGCGAACACCGTCGATCGCGGCGGAGATTATTCCGCCTGCGTAGCCCGCGCCCTCGCCCAAAGGGTAAATGCCATTTATATTGCTTTGTCTGTCGTCGTTACGGACAAGCCTTACCGGTGAGCTTGTGCGGCTTTCGATCGCGGTTATGACCGCGCCGTCCGAGTCAAAGCCTTTTATTTTTTTGGCGAATTCGCACAGAGCCTCGCGGAAGGAATCGTTGATCTCCTTTGAAAACAGCTTTGATATATCGGTGAATCTGACGCCGCGGGGATAGGTCGGGGTTACCTTTTGCCCGCATTTGTCCTTGCCGAGATATTCTCCGACAGTCATCGCAGGGGCGGTGAAATCGCCTCCGCCCATTTCAAATGCAATCCGCTCGAGCTTTTCACGGTAATCGTAGCCTGCGAAAATTCCGTCTCCGAGGTCTTTCGGCAGGATCTCGCAAAGTATCGCGCTGTTTGCGTTTTCGCTGTTACGCGAGTGGTAGCTCATACCGTTTGTGACAAGTCTGCCGTTTTCGCTTGCCGCGGCAACGACGTGACCGCCGGGGCACATACAAAAGCTGTAAACGGTTCTGCCGGTCTTGCAGTGGGCAAAAAGCTTGTATTCGGCAGGCGGGAGAAAATGAACGTCCTCGCATTTGCCGTATTGCGCCATATCAATATCCTTTTGCTTGTGCTCGATACGGAACCCGACCGAAAAGGGCTTTGCTTCGAGTGCCGCGCCGTGCGAATAGAGCATTTCCAAAACATTTTTCGCCGATTGACCGGTTGCGACAAAAAGGGTATCGGTCTCGATAACGCCGTCGGGACAGACTACCGCCTTCAGAACGCCGTTTTCCGTGATTATATCGTTCAGCGGGGATTCAAAGCGTATCTCGCCGCCGAGCGCGATTATTTCGTTGCGAATGCTTTTCACAACACCGCAAAGCAGGTCGGTCCCGATATGCGGCTTCGCGGCATAGAGCGTTTCCTTGGGTGCGCCCGCGTTTACGAGCTCTTTCAGCACAAACTGTCCTCGGAAGCTTTTGTCCTTTATAAGAGTGTTCAGCTTCCCGTCGGAAAATGCGCCTGCTCCGCCCTCGCCGTACTGAATATTCGAGTTTTCGTCGAGCTCGCCGCCCGAAAAGAAGATATCGACATCCTTTTTGCGATCATCAACACTTTTTCCGCGCTCGAGCACGATCGGCTTCAGTCCCGCACGTGCCAGACTGAGCGCGGCAAAAATACCCGCGGGACCGAACCCCGCGATAACGGGGCGGTGCTTCGGCAGGCTTTTCGGCTTCGGGAGCGCAAACGGTATCTCGGGTTCGGCTATCGTGCCGCCGCAACGGCTTGCAACCGCATTTTCGTCGCCCGAATTCAGTGTCACGTCGACGGTGTAAACAAATTTTGCTTTTCCGCGGCGCGCGTCGAGCGATTTTTTGCGTATCTCGAGCGAGAAATCTTCTTTTTTTATTCCGAGCATAGTCGAAATATGCTCTTCAAGAGGAAGAGCGTCCTCACGCGGAGAACGCTCTAATGTGAGTTTTATCATTTGTAACCTGAACAGATATCTTATTTAAGATTGTTCTTTTCGAGCCAAGCGACGTAGTCCTGATAAAGCTTGACCGAGTCGGGATGTCCCATATAAGCGGTGGTGCCGGGCTTGTTGAACATACCCTGATACTGATAAATGAGAATTTCGTCAACGTAGGGCGAGATGCTCTTGATCTGACGGTCGATTCTTTCCATATCAGCCGCGTAGAGTGCACTTCTGTAAACGTCGCCCTCGAATTCAAATACCTCCATATCAGCCCAAAGCGCGCCTCTGCCTGCTTTGTCGTGAGCCTTGCGGAGCGATTCGTAGAACTTATATGTTTCCTCGGGCTTGGATTTACGAACGCCGATCTCGTCCTGATATGCGATGATATCGCAATCGATGCTTTCGAGCTGTGCGACATACTTATCGTCTGCAACGAGGCTGTTTGTGCCGTAGGGCGCGATAAGCATTTTGAGCTTTGGATCGATAGTTCTGGCGAATGCGGAGTAGGTGTTGACGTATTTGATAAAGCGTTCGTCGTAGTAAGGATAGATACCGGTTTCGTCGGGGAGATACCAGCCGTAGAATGATTCGTGGTGGCCGTACTGTGCATAAAGCTCTTCCATCGCCTTGAATGCACGAGCGGTAACCTCGGGGGAGATCATATTGTTGATAGTCTGGTCCCAAACACCGTAATAACCGCAGGAAACGAATACCTTTATGCCGTTTCTGTCAGCCGCGCGGAGAAGTGCGCCGATCGGATCCTTTGCGCCCATATCGTAGAAGGGGTAAATGTCGGTCTTGTAGTAAGAAAATGCGGTGTTATCATAAACCTGAGACGTGGTAAGAAGAACGATATACTTCATACCGAGCTCGGCGATCTCGTCTACCTTTGCTTCCCACTGCTCGTCGGTAAACCAACGGCAGATCGGGTTCCAATATTTTCCTTCGGGAATGTTGTGGTGTTGGAATTCAAACCAAGTACCTGTAATTTTCTTGAGCATAAAAGTAATTTCCTTTCTTGCAATATATTACTGTCTAAAGAATAACATTTTGCGATTCTTTTTTCAATAGTTTTCGCAAAAAACGATTGAATACATTGTCAAAATAAATTATAATAAATAAAAAGCTATTGAAAAGGGAGTGAAAAACCTTGAAAAAAGTTCTTTTTGCAATAATTTCTTTGCTGCTTGTATTTTGCAATCTGCCTCTTTTTGCCTTGTCCGAGACCGAAAAGCCGAAAGTCGTTGCATTCGGCGACAGCATTACCGCGGCGGATAAATGGCAAAAATATATCGAGCAGGAATACGGTATAGATATAATCAATGCGGGAGTCGGCGGCGACAGCACTCGCACGGCGATGGCGCGCTTCAGGCAGGAGGTCATCTACCGCTCGGCAGATATAGTTTTTATCAGCCTCGGCACAAACGATGCCGCTATTGATATGGAAAAGCATACTCCGCTCGAGGATTACAAGGAAAATCTGCGCTATTTTATCGACGAGTGCAAAAAGGCGGGCGTGAAGGTGATATTGAATATCCCCACGCCTATCGTCGACGAGCCGTATCTGACCCGTCACGACCCCGAGCCCTTTTTGGAATACGGCGGGCCGAACGGTCTTCTGAGCCTTTATGCCGAGGCGGCGAGAGAGGTTGCTGTCGAAAAGAACGTGATCTATGCCGATATAAACGCGGCGTTCCTCGCCACCGACGACTACACCAAGTATTTCCCCGACGGCGTTCACCCGAACGATGCGGGCTATAAGCTTTACGCCGATTGCGTGCTTGCCGTTTACGAACGGTTGTGGATCGGCGACGTGAACGGCGACGGAAGCGTGAATCAATACGATTATATCCTTGTAAAACGCGAATATTTCGATACTGTTGCGCTCGACGAACGGCAAATGGTACGCGCCGACGTGAATTGCGACGGCGAGATCGATCAGTACGATTATATCCTTGTAAAGCGCGCCTATTTCGGCACTGTTACGCTTTTGGGAAATTAAGACGGAAATAATTATGATATTTTAAAAATATTTAAAAATATTTCATAGACGTTTTGATGCTTTCTGATATTATATATGAGAGGATATCGTTGGATAAGAAGCCAAACGTCATATGAGTTTTAGCATTTATGCACTTATCGTTCGGAAATTGTTGAATATATAGACGGGTGGTATCACGTCGTAGCCGACCGATGACGCTTTACCGATACGCAAGCAGACGCTATCGCATTTTAATTTACGGATTTTATTTTGGAGGAGATATAAAATGAGTAATATTCTAAAAGGATATGTTATTAAATGGAGTCATAGAATGAAAAAAGTTTATATATTATTCGCCGCACTTCTTGTTATCGCGCTTTGTTTATCAAGCTGTGCCAAATATTCGGAAGACGATATTGTCGGATTAACTTCTTCCGAGATAATTGAAAAATACGGTGAATTCGATAGAAAACAAGGCACACCTGATGAAGACGGGTTGTATCGCGATTGCGCTTGCGGATATTTGATTTCCGAGAAAGAAACGGATTTTTTCGGAACTACCCCACCGGAATATTTTATGATTTATTTTGATGAAAACGGTGTCGCACATTGGTGCAATTATGAAAAAGTCGTATAACACAATCGTTGTAATAATATGATCAAAACACTTTTTATTTAAGAACAACAAAAGCAAACGAGGCATTTTACCTCGTTTGCTTTTTTTCGGGGGCCTTTTATTGCAAAAGCAACCCCTCGGAAAAACCGAGGGGATAGAAAACTTCGGAATATGCAAGAAAAAAGCTTCGTTTTTAAAACTCTTTATGGAGTATGGGCGATATGCGTTTATAAATAAGCGCGCTGAGAAGCGAGCAGGCGACGCCTTTTACAAGATTGAACGGCACGGTTGCAAGCAGGATAAGGCTTGTCAGATTTGTTATCGAGGAATTCACCTTGTTGCCCAAGCCGATTATCATTTCCATTTCAAAGCCCATAAAGCGAACGTATGCGGGGATCATAATGAAATAGTTCACAACAGCCGAAACGATCACGAGCGACAATGTTCCGGTCACCATACCGATAACTGCGCCCGAAAGGCTTTTTTTCTTTTGATAAATAAACGCCGCAGGGAGTACAAACGCGACACCCATCAAAAAGTTTGATATCTCGCCGACGAATGCGGTGTCGGTGCCGTTGATAATGAGATTGAGAATTATCTTTATAAGCTCGGTCCAGACAGCCGCCAACGGTCCGAGCGCAAATCCCGCGACAAGCACCGCGACCTCGCTGAAGTTCAATTCGTAGAAGGCGGGCGCAAAGGGAAGCGGGAATTCAAAAAGCATAAGAATCGTTGCTATCGCGCCGAGGCAGGCGATTTTTGTGATATAGGCGACGCGCTGTTTTTTCATAAAAAATAACCTCCGAAATATCCTCGGAGGCAAAATAAGCGCAAGACGGCGGCATAATGCCGCTTTGCATATCTTCTCTCATCTCGACTTTACGATCGGTTCCGGAATCACACCGGATCGTGCATAACGCTCGCGGACTTTACCGCCGGTAAGGAATTTCACCCTGCCCCGAAGACATATTACAGATACATTATATACATTATTGAGAATATGTCAAGAGTTGATTTTCTTTTGTGAATGTGTTATACTCTATCTTATTACGGCGGTGGTATGCTTCGGTTAAGATACAGTGAAGCTGTTTGCCGACTGTTGAATTCGTTTTTTTATTGTGATAGAATGTTATATCATAATTCCGTTTGAACGGAGGTTTATATGAATATCATCATTGTCGGATGCGGGAAAATAGGCTGTTCGATTATCGAGAGCCTTGTCAGAGAGGGCAACGACGTTGTCGCTATTGATGACGATCCGTCTGTAATCGAGGAAATCGGCAATATTTACGACGTTATGTGCGTTTGCGGAAACGGCGCAGACACCGAAACGCTCGAAGAAGCGGGTGTTGCGAAATCGGATCTGTTTGTTGCCGTTACAAATTCCGACGAGCTCAATATGCTCGCCTGCTTTGTTGCCGAAAAAATGGGCGCAAAGCACACTATTGCGCGAATCCGCAAGCCCGAATACAACGACAAAAGTCTCGATTTCCTGAGCAAGCAGCTCAATCTTACAGTTTCGGTCAATCCCGAATGGATGGCGGCAAAGGAGCTTTTCAATATATTAAAGCTTCCCGCGGCGGTAAACGTCGAAAATTTCTCGGGCGGCAATCTCGAAATGGTCGAGATACGATTGAAGCAGGAATCGATCCTCGACGGTCTTTCGCTTATCGAGCTACGCCGTAAATACAAGGCGCAGTTCCTCGTTTGCGCCGTTCAGCGCGGCGAAAGCGTGTTTATCCCCGATGGTAATTTCGTATTGAAAAGCGGCGACAGGATCGGTATAACCGCAACGAGCTCGGAAATACAAAAGCTTTTGAAGATGCTCAATCTTATTCAGAAATCGGCAAAAAGTGTTATGATCCTGGGCGCAAGCCGTATTGCCTATTATCTTGCAAAGCGTCTTATCAACAGTGGAAGCCGAGTCGTTATCATCGACAAGGACGCCCGCGTTTGCGAAACCTTTGCCGAAGCGCTCCCCGATGCCGTTGTTATCTGCGGCGACGGTGCTGAGCAGGAGCTTTTGCTCGAGGAGGGGCTCGAATCGACCGACGCATTTGTTGCGCTTACGGGTATGGACGAGCTGAATATTCTTATTTCGATATTCGCAACCACACAAAACGTACCCAAGGTCATCACCAAGGTCAACCGCAACGAGCTCGCCGCGATGGCGGATAAGCTCGGTCTCGAAAGCATCGTTTCCACCAAAAAGATAGTCTCCAACGTTCTTGCAGGCTATGCCCGTGCGATGAATAACTCGCAGGGAAGCAACAGCATCGAAACGCTGTACAGATTGATGGACGGCGGAGTCGAAGCACTCGAGTTCAACGTCAGCAAGGATTTTGTCGGCTTGAGAACACCGCTCAAGGATCTCACGCTGAAGCCGAATATTCTTATAGCGGGCATTATTCGCGGCAGAAAAGCGATAATTCCCGGCGGTATGGACGAAATTCTTCCCGGCGACAGAGTTGTTGTCATAGCGGCGGGACAGCAATATTTCGATCTGAATGATATTATTCAATAAGGGGCGGTCGCAGGTATGAACCGTAAAATGGTATTTTACATTTTCGGCCGCATCGGGCAGATAATCGGCGGTTTGCTGCTTTTGCCCGCGCTGGTGGCGATCATCTACGGCGAACACCGTCAGCTGTGGTCGTTTCTCGGCACTGCGCTTTTCGCAGCTGCGGTCGGCAGCGGCATTTCATTGCTTTGCCGCACCAAAAACAAGGTAATATATGCAAAAGAAGGATTTGCGATAGTCAGTCTGGCGTGGATATGTATGTCTGCCGTCGGCGCGGTTCCGTTTGTTTTGAGCGGCGATATCCCGTCTTACGTCGATGCGCTTTTTGAAACGGTAAGCGGCTTTACCACGACCGGCGCGAGTATACTCCGCGACATCGAGGCGATGAGCAAAAGTATGCTTTTCTGGCGCAGCTTCACTCACTGGGTAGGCGGTATGGGTGTTCTCGTATTCGTAATGGCGATCGTTTCGAATATGACCGACCGTTCGATACACATAATGCGCGCCGAAATGCCGGGCCCGGTTGTCGGAAAGCTTCTTCCGCGCGGACGCGACACTGCAAAGATACTTTATCTTATCTATATTGTGATGACGTTGGTGCAGATCGTTATGCTTGCGCTCGGGGATATGGATCTTTTCGAGAGCATTGTTCATACGTTTGGCACTGCGGGTACCGGCGGTTTCGGCATCAAAGCGTCAAGTATAGGCGGATACAGCAGTTATTCACAGATCGTTATCGGCGTTTTTATGCTGCTGTTTGGCATAAATTTCAACCTATATTTCCTTCTTATTATCGGCAGATTCAAATCGGTAGCAAAAAGCTCGGAGCTTTGGACGTATCTGGGAATTGCGGCAGTTTCGGTTGTGGCGATAACTGTTAATATAAGGCATCTGTATCCTGATTTTAGCACTGCACTTCGCGATGCATTCTTCCAATCGTCCTCTATAATGACAACGACCGGCTTTTCAACCGTCAATTTCGACCTTTGGCCTTCGTTTTCAAAGGGTGTGTTGATGTTGCTTATGTGTATCGGTAGTTGTGCGGGCTCAACAGCGGGCGGATTGAAAGTCTCGCGGGCAATAATTTTGTTCAAGCTTGTTCTCTGCGAAATACGGCGTATGCTTCATCCCCGTTCGGTAACCTCGGTAAAGTTTGAGGGAAAGGCGGTCGATAAGCAGGTCTTAAACAGCGTATGTGTTTATTTTGCGGTGTATGTTTTTTGTATTGTAGTTGCGTTTATTGCGGTAAGCTTTGAGCCGTTCGGCTTTGAAAGCAATTTTTCCGCCGTGCTTGCAACCTTCAACAATATCGGTCCGGGTCTCGGCGCGGTAGGTCCTGCCGGAAGCTTTGCCGATTATTCGGTATTCTCAAAGCTTGTGTTCTCGTTTGCGATGCTTATGGGCAGACTTGAAATATTCCCGCTTGTTATCGCACTTTCGCCTTCGACCTGGAGAAAGAATTAAAAATAAAGACATAAAAAAACACGCTTCCTAAGAAGCGTGTTTTATTTATTTGTTTACAGTATTACTGAATATCGAAGCTGTCGATACATTCGTCGATGTCGGCAAGGATAGCATCCTCGTTCGATTCGAAGGTCGAAGCGATGTTGGTGCTGTTGGTCTTCATAAGAGTTTCGATCAAGCCGCCGATCTTACCGAAGTCGTAGATAATACCGAGGTCGTATACAACGTTGGAGAATACGAGGTCGAGCATTTCGCCGGATTCGTTGTCGCGGAGATCGCGGTACTTAAGAGTGGTTTCGTAGTATGCGGGGGTGATGTGCTTCATGCCGCCGAATGCCATAACGTCGAGCATAAATGCCGAGAATTCAGCCTCTTCTTTTTCGAGAGAGGTGGGGATTACCGCACAGTAAGCCCATTTTGCAGAGCTGAAGGTGTAGTAGGTGTCCTGCTCGGGAGTCATAAGCGGGAAGGGAAGAATACCGAATTCTTCTGCTTCGTCGTAAGCACGGAGCTTCTTGATAGCCGAGAATGCGCTGGTTCTGAAGAGTGCGCGGTTCTGACCGAATACGTCGAGCGAAACTACCCAGATGTTGCTGCCGTCGGTAACGGTGTTGCAGTGGAATACCCAGTCATCCTGAAGCTGAAGATTCTGAAGGATCTTCTGAACGAGGGTGATGGAAGCGGTATCGTCAAACGAGATAACGGGGAGGTCGTCGCCGTCCTTGGCTATGTAGTTCTTGCCGCCTGCAATAAAGAAGGCGGAAACGTCGCCCCAAGAGGAAGACATACCCCAAGTGTCCTTGTAGGACATACCCGAAACGCCGTCGGTGTCAGCGGTAACGACACGGCTCATTTCGATCATCTTGTCGAAGGTCCAGGTCTTGTTTTCAACCATCTCGTAAAGGTTTACTTCGGGGAAGTTCTTCTTGAGCATTTCCTTGTTGAAAACAACAGCGGTGGAAACGATCTTGGGCATGATGGAGATGTCGCCGGTGGTGAAGTAAAGCTTGTTGCCGATAGAGAGCGACTTGTTAGCCGACTGATCCCACCAGGGCTGATCAAAGTGGATATAATCGGAGAATTCCTTGAGATCCCAGAGATAACCCTCCTGCGCGAGAACTGCCGCACTCGACATAAAGGGGAGAGCCGCATCGTAAAGGCGGAGGTCGGAGGTGATGTCTTCTCTGAGGTCCTTAGCAACGTCTGCAACGGGAATACCCTTTACGGTAACGCCGTATTTTGCAAGGATCTCGTCGTTTCTTCTGGTAACTGCTTCGTTAAGAGAAGCGTCGGTTGTGCTGTAAAGGTTGGGCTCTACGTCTTCGCAGAAGTAGGTTGTCTGAGCTTCATTCGAATAGATAAGAACGTCGAATTCCTTGTATTCGTCGCCTTCCCATTTGAATTCGGGCATGGTAACGTAATCTTCAATGTTGTCGCCCTTGGTTTCGCCTGCGGCGGTGCTGCTTTCCTGTGCTTCTTCACCGTTGCACGCAACGAGAACCGCGGAAGCCGCTACCAAAAGAATACAAAGCAACATCGAGAGAAGTCGTTTCGCTTTCATTGGTCGTTTCTCCTTTAAATATTATTATACATTGTGGTGAATATATTGTATCACATTAAAATATACTTGTCAATCTTTTGTTTCAGACCGAGATAAACTCGTTCTTTACGCCCTTGAAGGAAATAACAAAACAAAAATCGAGCTTCATTCTTACTTTGAAGCTCGATTGTATTTTATAAGGAATTTAATTTTTTATTGTATTTTCAAGGGCTTCCACGAAAAACTTCGACTGTCGTAGATTTCTACGCCGACGCTCGTTTTTCGCGGAAAATAACTTCGTTTCTCTCGGTCTGACAGCCCTTTGACAAACTCGTTCTTTACGCCCTTGAAGGAAAAACACAAGAAAAACAAAAGAAAATATGCTTCCCGATCTATATTCGAGAAGCATATTGTTTTCTTTTATTTGATGCTTATTTTACCATAACTCTTGCGACACCGTTGATAGCCGAAATGTCGTTGACGACAGATTCGGTGATAGCGTCGTTGGTGTCGAAGATAGAAACTGCGTTGTTGCCCTTTGCCTGCGAGAGAAGCGATTCGATGTTTACGTTGTCGCTTGCAAGCGCGCCGGAGATCTGGGTGATGATGTTGGGGATATTCTCGTGAAGAACTACAACACGGTTGCTTTCGGTTCTGTTAAGAATGATTTCGGGGTAGTTTACGCTGTTGCGGATATTGCCGTTTTCGATGTAATCAATAAGCTCCTCTGCCGCCATAACCGCGCAGTTGTCCTCCGATTCGGGAGTCGATGCGCCGAGGTGGGGGATACATACAACGTGGGGAATGCCCAAAAGCTCATCGCAGGGGAAGTCGGTCACATAGGATGCGACCTTGCCGCTTTCAAGTGCTTCGATAAGATCGGGAATGTTTGCAAGATCACCTCTCGAAAGGTTGATAATGCGGACACCGTCCTTCATCTTTGCGATGTTTTCCTTGTTGATTATACCCTTTGTGGTGGGAAGCGAGGGGATATGATAGGTGATGTAATCCGCTTCTGCATAGATCGCATCGTAATCGTCTGCCTTGCGTACGGCGCGGGAGATCGACCAAGCGTTTTTAACGGTGATGTAGGGGTCACAGCCGATAACCTTCATTTTGATATCGCTTGCGGCGTTTGCAACCATACCGCCGATAGCGCCCAAGCCGATAACACCGAGTGTTTTGCCCTTGATCTCGGGGCCGACAAACTTGCTCTTGCCCTTTTCAACCTGCTTTGCTACATCGGGAGTGCCCTTGAGGCTGAGTGCCCAATTTACACCGCCGACGATATCGCGCGATGCGAGAAGAAGCGCCGCGATAGCGAGCTCCTTAACACCGTTTGCGTTTGCACCGGGAGTATTGAAAACCACGATGCCGTTTTCGGAGCAACGGTCGATGGGAATGTTGTTTACGCCTGCGCCTGCACGAGCGATGGCAAGAAGCTCCTTGCCGAAGGGCTCGTCGTGAAGTGCCGCGGAGCGAACGAGAATGCCTTGGGGATTCTCAACTGTTTCGGAAACGGTATATTTTTCGTTATCGAATACGTCAAGACCAACCTTGCTGATCTTGTTGTAAAGCTTGATATTAGTCATTATGCGTTCTCCTTTTCGTAGTTGCTCATAAATTCAACTAACTTTTCAACGCCTTCGATCGGCATCGCGTTGTAGATAGATGCGCGCATACCGCCGACAACACGGTGACCCTTGAGGTTTACAAAGCCTGCCTTGCTTGCCGCGGAAACAAATGCCTTGTCCTTGTCTGCATCGCCGGTAACGAAGCATACGTTCATAAGCGAGCGGACTTCCTTTTCAGCGGTCGGCTTGAAGAGCTTGGAGGAGTCGAGGTAGTCGTAAAGAATGTTTGCCTTCTTCACATTGATCTTTTCTCTTTCTTCGAGACCGCCGGTAGCGAGAAGCCATTTGAAAACAAGACCTGCAACGTAGATGGAATAGCAGGGGGGAGTGTTGTACATCGAACCGTTGTCTGCCTGAACCTTGTAGTCAAGCATTACGGGAGTGCCTTCTCTTGCGTTGCCGAGGAGATCCTCACGTACGATAACAACAGTGAGACCGGAAGGACCCATATTCTTCTGTGCGCCGGCATAGATAAGACCGAATTTTGAAACGTCAACGGGGAGGGAGAGAATGCCCGAGGACATATCGGCTACCAAGGGAATATCGCCGGTTTCGGGGATATAGTCGTAGCAGGTGCCGAAGATGGTGTTGTTATAGCAGATGTGAACGTAGTCTGCATCGGGAGAAAATTCGGTAACCTTGGGGATATAGGTGAAGTTTTTATCCTTGGAGGATGCGATAACGTTTACCTCGCCGAACTTTGCCGCTTCTTCTGCAGCCTTTTTCGAGAACTGACCCGAAACGATATAGTCTGCTTTGCCGTTTTTATTCATAAGGTTGAGAGGAACAGCCGAGAACTGCTGGGTTGCGCCGCCCTGAAGGAAGAGAACCTTGTAGTTGTCGGGAATGTTCATCAATTTGCGGAGATCGGCTTCCGCTTCGTCGATGATTGCCTGATAAACGGGAGAGCGGTGGCTCATTTCCATAACAGACATACCGCTGTCCTTGTAGTTGAGCATTTCTGCTGCAGCCTGTTCAAGTACGGTTTCGGGAAGCATCGAAGGGCCTGCGGAAAAATTGTAAACGCGTTGCATTGTTTTTACTCCTTTATATGTAAAGAAAATACATTTTGAAATCTGTATTATAATACCTCATTATCGCGTTAAAGTCAAGAACTTTTAAGGAACTTTTAAGTCGGCGTTACTATTTTCGTCTATCTGTTGACATATAATTTCGATTTTGATAAAATAATAAACAGTATTCACAAAGGAGAGCGGTCTATATGCAGAAAAAACTCGGTTTCGGTATCATCGGATGCGGCATTATTGCCGATTTTCACGCAAATGCTATTCACGAATGCTTTGAGTCGGCAGAACTTGTCGGCGTCTGCGACGTCGTGTTTGACGCCGCCGAAAAATTCGCACACCGTCACAATACCTCGGCATTTCTCAATGAAGCGCAGCTTCTTGCCTGCGCCGATATCGACGTTGTATGTATCTGTACCCCGAGCGGCTATCATCATTCCTCGGTAATAGCGGCGGCGAGAGCGGGAAAGCATATCATCTGCGAAAAGCCGCTTGCGATAAACAAGGAGCAGCTCGATGCGGTCGAGCGCGAATGTATTCTTGCCGGAGTAACGGTTTCTGTCATATCGCAAAACCGCTATGCCAAGAGTATCGACCGTGTGAAGCGCGCTATCGACGAGGGCTTGCTCGGAAGAATAGTCTGTGCCGATATCTATATGAAATATTATCGCTCGCAGGAATATTACGACAGCGGCTCCTGGCGCGGAACAAAGCGTATCGACGGCGGCGGTGCATTGATGAATCAGGGAATACACGGCGTCGACCTTCTTTTGTATCTCGCAGGGGAGATAAAGAGCGTTTATGCCGTTTCGAAAACGCTCGTCAGAAATATCGAGGTGGAGGATACTCTTTCGGCGGTGGTCGAATATAAAAGCGGCGCGACCGGTGTTATTCAGGCGACGACCTCGGTCTATCCCGGTTATCCGCGCAGACTCGATATAAACGGTGAAAACGGCTCTATCGTGCTTGACGAGACCTCGATAGTGCGCTGGGATATAAGGAACGATGCAGGTCACGACGACGTAGTGCTTATGCCGTCGTTTACCAACGGCGCGGCTACTCCGACCGCGATATCAAACGACGGACATATCCGCCAGATCTCCGATACGATCCGCTGTATCCGAGAGGGAACGAACCCGCTTTCGGGGCTTTACGACGGCAGACGGGCTGTCGACGTTATACTTGCGATATACAGATCCGCCGAGGAGGGCGTGCGGATCGACCTTTAAGCTATTAAAAAACAGAGTTGCCGAACAGAAGTCGGCAACTCTTTTTTGCGTTTTTGATCGGGGAAAAAACTTTATGCGCCCGCTTCCACGACGGTGATATTTGCGACAGAGAATCCCGTCTGCTCGCAAACAATATCGGTGATCTGGGTGAGCTCCTCGGGAAGAAGTCCGCTCTGATTGACCACAACCGAACAGCTTTCGCCGCTGATAACCGCAACACAATCGGCGATCCCCTTTGCCTTTACAAGCGTTTCGATATTCGCCTCGAGCGACATATCGTCGGCGATATCGGCGATCGAGCTCAGTGCCTCCTCCTTCGCGTCGGGGAGTGTGTCGGGGTTTTCGGCGATCTCGCGCAGTACCTCGAGCGCGTTGTCGCGCACTTGGGTGCGGTTGATTATTGCCATTGCAAAGAAATCCTCGGCGGTTTCGGGATCGTTGTTTATATCCGCATTGACGTCGGTATCCTCGGTATCGGGCGTTGACACCGCCGTGTCGACGAGCACTGTGTTGCCGAGCACCTTGTTGCCCGATTCCGAAGCGTCGCCGTTATTGTTGCCGACGAGCGAGCCGATAAGCACCGCCATGCATACAAGCATAACACTGCCGACTGTGATAAACGCCTTTGCCGAGATCTTCTTTTTCCAATCGGTATGCGTCAGCTTTTCCTTGAATTTGTCGAATTTTTGCTTAATGTCCATAAGTTCCTCCGTATATGTTATTATGTTTGAACGCTTATGCGGTTGCTTTTTATATCAAACAGCGCGCACATCAGCTCGATTATGCGGTATTGCGTTTGGTAATCGGCGCCCGTGCAGACCACCGCGACACCTGCCACCGCGGGCATTGATTCTTTGATGAGTATCGGCTCCTCTCCGCTGCCGTTCCCCGCGAGTACGATATTCTTTTCGGTCTCCTTGCCGTGCTCGGTTTCGTTTACTCGCTGGTCGGTGGCATATACGAAGCTGTATCCGCTTTCGAGTGTGATGAAGACCTCACAGCTTTTTACGTTCGGCAGGGAAAGGATAAGCCTTTTTGCCTTTTCCTCGAGCGAGGCGCAGTATTCCGAGGAAAGCGTTTGGGTGATTCCGATATCTTCATCGGCGGTTGCTTCGGCATTCGGGATTATCAAAAGCAATATCCCCGCTATCAAGCCGAGCACGACAAAGCCGAATCCCTTTTTACCCGAAAGCGCTTTGAATCGCTCGCTAAGCTTCAATAACCGTCACCTCGCTTCCGAGCTGCTCCCGAAGATAAATACAGATCTCGTCGGCGCGGGAAAGATCCTGCCCGCTCAGCGCAACCGATATACCGAGAAGCACCGCACCGTCTTGACCCCAATCTATCTTTATGTCGGCAGATGCCTCTTTTATTCCGAATTCGTTGAAAAGCATTTCGTTTATATATTCCTCCGCCTGTTTTTCGGCAAGCTCGTGGGTGCGGATCGGGATAGAAGCGTCGCTTTGCGTGAATTCGGGGTTTAATTCGACGTTATCTCTGCCCAAAAGACTTGCAAGCGGTGAAATGAGTATCACCGCACAGACGAGAGAGGAGATGTATTTTATATATTTTTCAAATCCGCCCCACGCAAGCAGTGTGCAGACCGCTCCGCAGACCGAGCAAACGAGCAGAGTATAGAAATATCCTCTCATACCGTAACCCCCGATTTTATAAACAGCGCCAGCGCGATAATGCATACCGCGCCCGAGCCGAGAATCAACGCGAGTAAAATACTCAAAATATTGCCGATGTCGTATAAAAATGCGCTTTCACGGTCACAACCGAGTGTTTTTGCCGTTATCGCGCAGATAAGCAGTAAAAGCTTGTTGAGTATCACCGCGATGAGTGGAGGAATTATCGCCGAGAGCACTGTCACAAGTCCCGCCGCACCGACGGTGCTTTTCACTACCGAGACCGAGGCAATCACGGTTTTTGCCGCCTCGCCGAGCATCCCGCCGATGATCGGAACGAATCTGCCCGATGCGAATCGCAGGCTTTGGGTGAGATAGGTATCGGCGGACGATGCGATCGCCGTCTGGAGATAGAGCGAAAAGCCGAGCAGACTGAAAAGGAACGACATTATTACGGTCGCGGTGTTTTTCACAAGGCTCGTGACCGATGAAAGATTCACGCTTCCCGGCATCGCGCCGACAAGACAAAGCGCAAACGATATCTGCATAAGCGGTATAAGCACCTTGGTGCATATCGTCGAGATGATTGTCAAAAATATCAAAAGCCCCGAATTGCCTACTGCACCTGAGGAGACGGTTCCGCCGAACGAATGGAGCGACGCCATTATCGGAAGAAGCGAGCTTATGGCGAGATTAAGCGATTCCATCGCGGCGATAACCAATATAAAAAGCTTGTAGATGACCGAATAGGTAACCCCCGAAAGAGCAAGCACCGAAATATAGGCGCCCGCGCTGTCGAGAGATTCGCTGCCGCTTACTTTCATCGCGTTCATCGCGGCGCAGAGTATTACCGTTGCGAGCAGAGCGCCGAACGACGAAAGCAGACTGCTTTTGCCGTCGCTTAACGAATCGAAAATAATTCCTATCGCTTTCTCGAAAATATTTATTTTTTTCTTCCCGCTAAGCTCGTCCTTCGTCAGATTTTCGCTTTCGAGCGTGTCTGCGCCGACGGCGGAATAAATATCCCTTGTATCGTCTTGGCTTTCGGCGCTTGCATAAAGCTGAAGCAGAGGGACGAGAAGGAAAAGGAACAGCACAAAAAGGCATTTCTTCATCCGAGCATATCCTTTGCGATATCAAACAGTTGGGAGATTATCGGAAGACTCAAAAGCACTATCCCCGCCTTGCCCGCAAGCTCGACACGGCTTGCCAGCATATCCTCGCCGCAATCGCGGCATATTTCTGCGGACATACGGCAGCAAAAGGATATCGCCAGCGCCTTCAGCATAACCGAAAAATAGCTCTCCGCACCGACGGATACAGCGATCTCGCTTGTGAATTCGATAAACGGCGCGGCGAGCTCGATAACGATCGCGAGAAGGATTACTCCCGCCACCGCCGCCGAGACCGATGCGAGCTCGGGTGTGAGTCGGCGTATTGCCGAGATAACGCAGGCGGATACCACCGCGACACCGCAAAGCGATATTATACTCACAGCCCGAAAACACTCCTTATGGAATTGAACAGCGAGCCGATCTCCCCCGCGAGCAGAAGCATCGCGATGATAACTCCCGCAACCGTGACAAAGGTCGCCTGCTCGTCGCGTCCGCTTTTTTGAAGTATCTGGCAGGCGACGCTCACTATTATGCCGATTCCCGCTATTTTAAGAATAAGTGATATTCCCAATCAAATTCCCCTTTATAAAAGGATTATCGCCGTCAACAGTCCGAACAAAAGGCAGACGGTCTTTGTGCTTTTTTGCTTCGGCGGAAGCGCAACCCGAAGCTTTGACTGCTCGGATTCGAGAAAGGAAATACAGGCATCGAGCCTTTTTATCTGCTCGTCCAGTCCGATTCGACCGAGCGATATCCCGAGAAGCGAAAGCTCGCCCTTTGCCTCCTCGCCTATGCTCAATTTCTTTACCGCGTTGTTCCATATTTCCGAAATATCGCTTCTCCTTGTGCGCAGAGGAGTGATAAATCCGATGCGTTCAAGCAGCTCGCTGTCGAAATCGCAAAAGATTCTGTGAAGCGGTGCGCGCTCGGACAGCATTCTTCTCCGCATATATCCGAGCAAGGAAATAAGCGCGGAAAGGATTTTTGTCTGCTCCTGCATCTGCGCCGAAAGCATATTCCCGCATATATAAGAGGCGAGCACGAGTATTGCCGCGCCGAGCCAATTCATAAAAACGCCTCCGTTTTTTCGATACGGCAGGTATAGCCGTTTTTGTTGTCGAGAACAACGCAGAGCGGAAACATATTTCCCTCTAAAAGCTTGCTCATTCTGCCCCGCCTTTTCAAATCCGACGGGTCGATGCAGTGCGCCGATGCGATAAGACATATCCCCGATGCCGCCGATTCGATAAGCGGCTCGACGTCGAGCGCGCTTATTTCGTCGCAGATTATCACCTCGGGCGACATTGTACGGGTGAATATTTCGATTGCTCTCGGCTTTGGCATAAGCGATATAACGTCCAAAAGACCGATACTTCCGAGCCCCGCCGTAAGCTCTGCGCGCTCGTCTGCGACACATACCCGCACGGGCGGGAGAATACGTCCGCTTGCCAAAAGACAGGCGGCGCTTTTTAAAAAGGTCGTCTTTCCCATCGCGGGGGGCGAGCAAACGAGAGTGCTTTGCAGTCCCGAGCTCAAAAAATGCCTTATCAACGGCAGTGCACAGTCGGGCAGAAGGCGGTGAAGACGAATAGATATCGAGCTTATTTCCGAAAATCTTCCGTTTGGGTCGGCTTTGCCGCAGACACCCGCGCGCCCGCCCTCTTGCAGAGGAATAAATCCGAGCCTGAGGTATTCGTCATAGCTGTAAAGCGAGCCTTCGGTGAGCTTGGAAAGACACTCGGCAAACTCCGCCTCGGTCGCACAGACGGCGCTTTCCGCCCTGCAGGGCAAGCCGTTTTTGCCGAGCATTATGTTTTTGCCCGCGCAGGTGAGCGAGATCGGCGAATTTTTGCGCAGACGTATTTCGTTTATGCTTTCGAGTAATGGCTCGGGTAGCGAGTGGATAAGCATCGAAATACCTATCGGCAGGTATTTGAAAAGTGATTCGACAGTGCTTTTCATCGGCGCAGACGCAGAACGAGAGCTTTCATTCGTTCAAAGGCAAATAACAGCATTATCAGAACAAACACCCCGATATATACCGCCGTTCCCGATGCCGCTGATGCGGTATAGGAGATGCTTCCGAGCTGTGAAACGGTGAATTTTGCCGAAAGTCCCGCCGCTATTGACGCGAGTAGGGGAAGCAAGATATCCGAGCTCATGCGCGGAGAAACGCCGGTTGCCTTGTATAGCCGATGTCTGCAAAGCAGATAAGTAAAGCTGTTTGAAATAACCAAAAGCCAGAGATATCCGTTTGCGCCGGTGCGCGAAACGAAAAAGAGTATCATCGTTACGCGGAGGATAGAATTATAGACCGAAAATTTCAACGTCTGCACCTGCTCGCCGATCGCCTTCAAAAGTCCGTCGCACACGGTTTCGACGTACATAAACGGTGTTACGAGCGATAATATTTTTATTGCGCGGGAGGTGTTTTCATTCGGATAAAAGGCTTCGCCGATCTCGAGATTCAAAAAGAAAAACAGTCCGCCGACCGCCACCGAAAGTATCGAAACGAACGACATTATCGAGCTTATTCTGCTGTTTAGCGGCTTGCGGTCGGATAAAAGGTTCAGCCTGCTTATTTCGGGAGTGAATACCGATACAAGACTTGCCAGAAAAGCAAAGGGGAAGAAGAGTATCGGAACGACCATACCTCTGATCATACCGAATTGCGATAACGCTTGCCCGCGGTCGCCCGAATAGCTTGTGAAAACATAGGGAATGAGCAGAGTTTCGGCAGTGTGGAGTATGCTTGTGAGATAGACCGAGAGCGATATCGGAACAGTGACATTCATAAGCGAGCGCATACTGTCACCGTGTGTTTCGGTCGGGAGCGAGGCGGTATTTTTTCTCCGCTCGCCGAAGAATCTGAAAAGGAAAAGATAGCAAAACGAGCACATCTCGGAAAAAGTCACACCGAGAACTATTCCGACGCAAAGAGATGCGGAATCGTTTGTGTTTGCCATTATTACGTTTAAAAACAGCGCGATCACCGTAATCTTGACTACCTGCTCGAAAAGCGATGCCGATGAGGTGACGGTGACCTTCTGCTTTGCGATAAACCAACCCTTCAAGCAGGCGGCAAACGCCATAAACGGCATACTGAGCGCGAGTATCCGCAACGGACGGGCGCAGGCCGCATCGCCCAAAAAGCGAAAAGCTATCATATCCGCGCCGATAAGCATAAGCAGCGTTGCGACCGCGCTTATCACCGCAGAGGCAATAAAGGAATTGCTCATCAAAAGTTTGGCGTCGCCGTCGCTCCGCTCGTCCTTTTCGGCAATAAGCCGAGACACCGAAACGGTAAAACCTGCGGTGGCAAAGGTCGAAAACATTGTGTAAACGCTCATAATAAGCTGATAAAGCCCCATGCCCTCACTGCCGATGCGCGACGACAGAAAAAGCCGCAAAAACACACCGAGAAGCTTGTTTATCAGCGAAAACGCGGTCATCCACGCCGCGCCCTTTAAAAGTAATCCGGTCTTGCCTTTTATTTCCGATCACTCCGTTTTTGTTTGATTGTATGCGTCAAGAAATAAAAAAAGAACAACGCTCCCCGAAGGAAGCGTTGCAGACCGATATAAACTCGTTGTTTGCGTGCTTGAAATGAAATGACAAATAAAATCGCACTTTTGGGTACACGTGAAGCACAGTTTACTTTTATAAGGTATTTGAATTTTTTGTATTTTCAAGCACTTTCACGAAATTCTTCGACTGACGTACCCTCGTACGCCGACGCTCGAATTTCGTAAAAACCAACTTCGTTTCTCTCGGTCTCGTGCTTTTTGCATACGAATATGCAAAAAGCAACGCTCCCCGAAGGAAGCGTTGCGGAAAGGAATCACGTTTTATGAAAACGCGGAATATTCAGTTTTCAGAGGATACCTCGAATTTATAACCGACACCCCAAACTGTCTTTAACGCCCATTTGTCAGATGCGCCCTCGAGCTTTTCGCGGAGACGCTTGATGTGAACGTCTACCGTACGGCTGTCGCCGAGGTAATCAAAGCCCCAGACCTTGTCTAAGAGCTGGTCACGGGTGAAAACGCGGTTGTAGTTGGAGGCGAGGAAATAGATAAGCTCCAACTCCTTGGGAGGAAGGTCAACGGCCTTGCCGCAAACCTTGAGCTCGTATTTCTGAAGCGAGATTTCGAGATTGTCGAATTTGATAAGCTCGCCGTCGGAGGTGTCGTGCTTCGCATAACGGCGGAGCACTGCCTTGATACGTGCGAAAACCTCTTTCATATCAAGCGGCTTTACTATAAAATCGTCCGCGCCGAGCTCGAGTCCCAATACCTTGTCGATGGTTTCGCCCTTTGCTGTGATCATAATAATCGGCTTGGAGGAATGCTCGCGGATCTCGCGGCAGATCTGCCAGCCGTCCTTTTTGGGAAGCATAATATCGAGCAGAACCATATCGGGCTCATACATACGGAATGCGGTCATACCCTCGACACCGTCGTTGGCTGTGCGGACCTCATAACCCTCTTTTTCGAGGTACATTCTGAGTAAATCGCAGATGTTTGTATCGTCATCTATTACGAGAATTTTGGTGCTCATAGCTTTTTCTCCTTTTTATTAATAAACATATTTTTAATACAAATTTACTTTACAGCTCGATAATACCATAAAATCCCCAATTTGTCAACGGTACTTATTGTATATATTATTAATTTCTGTTAAATTTTTTATGTAGCAAAATATGACATAAAATTATATATTGCATATCTACGGCAAATATATTATACTATAAGGGCATAAATATCTTTGCCGGTTCGCGTGATAACGCGGCGGCGCAGCATAAACAGGAGAATATAATAATATGAAGCTTGGAATTGTAGGCTTGCCGAACGTCGGTAAAAGCACACTCTTTAACGCATTGACCAAGGCGGGCGCAGAAAGCGCGAACTATGCATTCTGTACCATTGATCCCAACGTCGGCGTTGTTCCCGTGCCCGATGAACGTTTGGATAAGCTTGCCGAAATATACAACCCGAAAAAAATCACCCACGCGACAGTTGAATTCGTCGATATCGCCGGTCTTGTAAAGGGCGCGGCGAACGGCGAGGGCTTGGGTAACAAATTCTTGTCGCATATCCGTGAGGTAGACGCTATCGTTCACGTTGTGCGCTGCTTCGGCGGAAGCAAGATCATTCACGTCGAGGATTCGGTCGATCCCGCGCGTGACGTCGAAACGATCAATACCGAGCTTATCCTTTCGGATATCGAAATGCTCGAACGCCAGATAGACAAGCTTACAAAGCAGGGCAAGGGCGACAAAAGCGCGCTCGCCGATGCAGAGGTTTTGAAAAGAGTCTGCGCCGAGCTTACAAAGGGTGTATGTGCAAGAAACGTAGCACTCAGCGAAAGCGAAGCCGAGCTTTTGAAAACCGTTCCTCTGCTTTCGGGCAAGCCGGTTATTTATTGTGCAAACGTTTCTGAGGACGATCTTGCAAGACCCGATGAGGAAAATGAATACTACAATGCTTTGAAGGCATATATCGAGGGCGAAGACGCCGAAATTATTTCGGTCTGTGCCGAAACCGAGGCGGCTTTGGGCGATCTCGACGAGGAGGAGCAGCAAGCATATCTCGAGGATCTGGGCGTTTCCGAAACCGGTCTTGATAAGCTTATCAAAGCGTCCTATGCGTTGCTCGGTCTTATTTCGTTCCTCACCGCAGGCGAGCCCGAGGTAAGAGCCTGGACTATCAAAAAGGGAACCAAGGCTCCCGGCGCGGCGGGCAAGATACATACCGACTTCGAGCGCGGATTCATTCGCGCGGAGGTCGTTCCCTATGAAGCGCTTATCGAAAGAGGTTCGCTTACCGCCTGCAAGGAAGCGGGATTGGTACGAAGCGAGGGCAAGGAATACGTTATGAACGACGGTGACGTCGTGCTCTTCCGCTTCAACGTTTGATCGGTTATAATAAAAAACATAAACAACTTACGAAAGGAATTCCACGATGAAAAAGCTGTGTCTCTTTTTACTCGCGCTTTGCTTGCTCGTTCCTTTGTTTGCGGCTTGTGACGGAAGCGAGGACGAATCCAAGATCGAAGAATCGGTCGGCTCGAAAGACTACGTTCCCGAAACACCCGTGAAGGATATGGGAGGCAAGGAATTCAACGTTCTTTGTCACGATTGGGGCTACAACTCCACCTCTATTCTCGGCTATACCGGCGAAATTATGTATGCCGAGGAAAACCCCTCCTCTGTTGACGAGGCAAAGAAATGGGTAGTCGACTACGTCGAAGCAAAGTATAACTGCAAGATCGTCGGCGAAAAGACCGCTACCGAACCTATTCCCGAAACTATCAGACAGCAGGTGCTCGCAGGAAGCGAGGATTTCGAATACGATATCTGCTTCACCGGCATCAGCTCGACCGCGCCTCTCGCTATCGACGGCGTTATCGAGGATCTCAATTCTATCTCCACCATCGACCTTACTAAGCCTTGGTGGGACCAGAACGCAGTTGCCGATCTTTCTATCGGTAACAAGGTGTATTTCACCTGCGGCGCGATCAATACATACGACGACCAGGGTACCTGGTGTATGCTCTTCAACAAGAATCTCAAGCAGGAGCTCAATATCGAGGAGGACTTCTATCAGCTCGTCCGCGACGATAAATGGACCTTCGATAAGTTTGTTGAGATCTGTACCGAAAGCAACGCCTCCTTCGACTCTGACGGCGACAACGATCAGGACGAGCTCGACAACTGGGCGTTCGGTACCGAAACCTATAACCTCTACGTTCACCTCGTAGCTGCAGGTCAGAAGATAGCACAGAAGGACAATAACGACCTTCCCTATCTCACCTTGAGCAAGGAGACCGAAGCTACCTACACCATTCTCCAGAAAACTCTCGAATTCTACAACAACAATAATCTCGTTATGATCGCGAACGGCCCCATCTACGGCACCAAGTTCCCCAATCATCCTTGGGAAGAAACCGTTCACAAGGCATTTATCGAGGGCAGAGAGCTCTTTTATATGTGCGGTCTTATCCACGCGGCCTCCTTCAGAGTAATGGAAGATGAGTTCGGTATTCTCCCGATTCCTAAGTACTATGACACTCAGGACAGATACTACCACACCGTTTCTCAGGGCAACGCATCCTGTATGTGTATTCCCATCGGTCTTTCCGACACCGAGGACGTTGGTCTTATCGTTTCCGCAATCGCAGAAATGTCCTTGCAGAAGGTCACTCCCGCATATTACGACATTCAGCTCAAGTACCGCGACTCTCACGACGATGAATCGGGTGAAATGCTCGATATCATTTTTGCATCGCGTACCTTCGACCTCGGCGCAGCGTTCAACTGGGGCAGCATTCTTGCCCAGTACACCGCTATGACCGACAACGTCGCATCGCGCTTCGAGTCTGTTCTTACCTCTGCTGAAACCAAAATGCAGGAAACACTCGAATATCTCGACGCATAACGCTTTGTTTGCCGAAGCGGATTTATATTTTCCAAATGATGAATGAAATAAAGATAGCCGAAGTTGATTCGGCTGTCTTTGTCTAAAAATGCATAAACGGTATTCCTAAAGAAAGGATATGTGATCTTATGAATACAGCAAAAAGGATTATCGCGGCGGTTATTTTACTCGCGATGGCGTTTCCTTGCTTTATCTTCTCTGCTTCCGCAAAGGAAGTGACTGTCACGGCAGACGGAATCAACGTATTCCGCGACAGCGGCTATCTCGTTATTTATACTTCCGAAATGGGAGAAACCACCAACACGAACGAATGGGGCTATGAGGTTATCATTGAGGATAACGTTGCGGTTTCCTATAACAAGGGTAACAGCGCCATTCCCAAAAACGGATTCGTCCTCTCGGGTCACGATCAGGAAGAGGGCGGAAAGCGTATGGGCCAGTGGATAAAGGACAATATCGCCATCGGCGATTACGTTTACTATAATTCCGCGGGAGTTGTCACCGTTTCCGACAAGCCTGTCGAGGCAAGCGTTTTTTATGAATTGACAAGAAATTTCGCTTCCGTCGGCGGCACCAGATACGAAAACACGATTGTTATCTATAACAACCGCGGCAAATATACCGGTACAAACGACTGGGGCTATGAGGTCGTTTGCGAAGAAGGTATCGTTGTTTCCATGGGCGGCAACAACAACCTCGTTCCGAGTAAGCCCAACAGCTTCGTTGTTTCGGCTCACGGCTCGGAGGTTACCTGGCTTCAGGAAAATATCAAGATCGGTATGAGCGTTTCCTATGATTCGCTCACGAAAAAGGTTACCTTTGCGTATGACGAGACGGCGGCTGTTTCGGGCATGGAGCTCAAGGTCAAGGCGATCAAGAGCGCATATGACGAGGCTGTTGCGAGATATGATAACTTTGATTATGAAAACGTCAAGTCGATGATCGACGCGCTCGAAAAAGAGGTTTCCGACGCAAAGACGGCTTATAAAAAGAACAAAAACCAGACAGAGCTTGTAAAGGCGCGCGATTCTGTCGAGGCAAATGCGAAAAAGATCAGTCTCGCGCTTTCCGAAAGCAGACCTGTCGAATACCGCGGTGTCTGGATCAGACCTACCGACACGAGCAAGGAACAGGTTGAACAAACGGTTCAGACTCTTTATGACAACGGCATCAATATGATCTGTATCGAAACTCTTTACGATTGCACGATGATCATGCCGATGCCCGAGGACAGCTTGTTTGAAACCAACCCGAAATTCAGAAAGTTCGATATGCTTCAGTGCTATATCGATGCCTGCCATGCGCGCGGAATGGAGCTTCACCTCTGGCTTCCCATTTACTACGTCGGCGACAGCGGCTCTTCTAATTTAAGATACTCTCTCGGCAAAAAGAAGCCCGAATGGCTTTCTGTTTCCAACACCGGCAAGCCCTCGCACCAGATTCTTCAGGCAGGCGAGAGCGGTTCGGGGCTTATGATGCTCGACCCCTCCAACGAGGAAGCGACCAACTATTTGCTCAATACCTATAAATACATTCTCGAAACCTATGACGTAGACGGCTTCCAGATGGACTATATCCGTTATTTCAACCGCGGCGCAGACTACGATATGGGCTACACCGAAGAAGCACTCGATGCCTTCGAGGAAAAATACGGCGTGCGTCCGAAATATGATATGAATGCGTCCTATTGGAAGGATTGGGTGAACTTCCGTTGTGAATATATCAACAACTTCGTTCAGCGCTTGAGAAAGCTTATCGACGAGACCCGTCCCGGCGTGCTTCTCGGAGCGGACGTCGTCCCCGATCCTACCGAAAGCGTTCAGGTAAACTACCAGAACTACTATAATTGGCTCGAAAACAAATGGATCGACATTCTCTTCCCGATGTCCTACGGCTACGGACACGAGGAGGCTATCGCAGATCAGAGCGACCGTTGCGGAAGCGAATCCTTCCTTGCGGTCGGCTTGGGTATCTTTATGCATGAGCTCACTCCCGACGATATGCATTCCCAGGCAGTCTATAACAACTCCGTTTATGCCGACGGTTCGGTATATTTCGAGGCATCCTCTTATCTGCACGAGGAAACCGGCAAGCATCTCCTTTCGGGTATATACAGAACAAATGCAATCACCCCCACCTTTGATATCGAAAAGGCGGCAAAAGCTCAGCTCGAATTTATGAAGAGCAGAGTAAACGACGTTATCCTTGCGAACAACGGTGTCTCCGCTTCGGGCGCAGAGGCCGTTTCCAAGGCTATTGACGAGCTTATAACCACCGTTACCAAGGAGTCCTTCGACACCGAAAAATTCAATGCGGTCAAGACTGCTATTGCAAATTCGGGCGCCGATGAAAAGGCTGTTGCACGTATGACCGAAGACCTTATGATTTCGGTAAAGGCGTATACCGTACTTAACAAGGAATTCGATATGTCGGGCGTTCCCGATCTTCCCGATACTCCCGACTATACAAGCAAGGGCGACGAGACCGAGACTCCCTCGGACGAAAGCACCCCCGCAACCGATGAAAGTGAATCCGAAAAAGACGATAAGGGCGGTCTCCACACCGATATCATCATCGTTATCATCGCAGGCGTTGTCGCTCTCGCGGCAGTAGTTGTCGGCGTTGTCGTTCTCAAGAAGAAGGGCGGCAAATAATATGGCAAAACGTATTGTCGGTTTTTTGCTCACCTTGCTGATGCTCTTTTCGGCAGTTCCGCTCGTTTCGCTTGCGGACACAACCGTTTCCTATGCGATAAGCGCAGTCAACGGAACCAGATACACCGATTATCTTGTTATCTATAACCGAGCGGGCAGTGCCACCGGCACGAACGTTTACGGTGTCGAGGTGACGGTCGTTAACGGAGTTGTTACCGCGATCGGCGGTAACAACACCACTGTCCCGAGCGGAAGCGACAGCTTTGTCGTTTCGGGTCACGGCGCGGCACAGGATTGGATCAACGATAACGTAACGGTTGGTATGAAGGTAACGTACAGCTGGAACGGAAGAAGCGGTACCGTCACCTTCGTTTCCGACTCGTCTACTGTCAGATATGCGGCAGAGATCGCACGCGAAACCGCCCACGAAGCAAAGCAGGCGGCGCAGGACGCTTGTATCTTCTATGACAGCGAAGCGGACGACAGATTGGCTGCCGCAGACGAGGTCTTTGCGTCGAGCACGACGCTTACACAAGCTCAGTCAGACGCACTCGTCAAGGAATACACTCTCATTACCTCGCTCTATCTCGAGCGCGAAGCGGTGCAATACCGCGGACTTTGGCTTCGTCCCACTCAAAAGAGCAAGACCGAGGTCGAAAATTATGTCAGACAGTGCTATCTGTCGGGGATCAATATGATCTGTATCGAAACTATTTATTCGAGCACGATGATATTTCCCACCCCGTCGGGAAGCCTCTTTAACCAAAACCCTATCTTCAACGGATTCGACGTTTTGGGCGCGTTTGTTGAAGCCTGCCACAAATACGGTATGGAGCTTCACTGCTGGACCCCTGTTTTCTATTCGGGCGACAGCGGAAACTCGAACTGGAGCTTGAGCGTTGCGGCGCAAAAGCCCGAATGGCAGTTGAAAACAAACAACGGCTCGAGTCTTTATGCCGGCGAAGGCACAGGTATGGTATTCCTCAACCCCGCACTCGATGAGGTTCAGGATTGCCTTATCGAGCTCTATACTTATATTCTCGAAACCTACGATATCGACGGCTTCCAGCTCGACTATATCCGCTACCGCGACCGCTCCTCCACCGAGGATTACGGCTATGATGCGGCAACTATCGCGGAATTCAAGAAGGAATATCCGAAATATCAAAGCTACAATATTACATACAACACAAACGCGTACTATTGGAACGACTGGGTTGCATTCCGTGCCGCACAGGTCACCGAGTTTGTAGGCCGTATGAGAACTCTTGTTGATACCGTCGCACCCGACGTTATGCTTACCGCAGACGTCGGCGCTTCGCTCGATTCGGCATATTGGTCGCTTTATCAGGACGGAGCCACCTGGCTCGAAAACGAATGGCTCGATATGATTCATCCAATGGCATATGGCGAGGGATATTTCGACTACGTTTTGAAATTTTTCGATTATTGCGACGAAGGTTGTCTTGTCGTTCCCGGACTCGGTATTTTTATGGCGGACTTCGATGCGCAGGATATGATCACTCAGACTACCGAAATGATTGATATCGGCTGTGCGGGTGTTGTCTATTTCGAATCGGTGTCCTTCAACTCGAAGAATACCGGCAGTGCACTTTCGGAATCGATCTTCACCGAGCATGCTCTCGCACCCGCGTTCAACAACACCGAAACCGCGCTTGCTTCGATCAACCGATTTAAAGAACGTGTTGATCTCGCGCTCGAATGCGGATATCTCTCTTCTTCTCTTGCCAACGATCTGATTTGGATGTCCAATCAAACGATCACCGCTGTTAATGAAAAGGTATGCGAGGCAGATGATGAGATAATCTATCTCCGAAGCTTGCTGACCTCTGAAGTATCGGGAGCACTTCGTGAACGTATGGAGCTTGATCTCGGCACTGCGCTTGCCGCGGCACTGCGCGATTCCGGCACTACCGATGGATCGAGCGGCACGAATAACGGTATTCCTCCCGAAGCGGAGGGTAAGATCCAACTCACTCTCGATGGCATAAATCGCACACTTACCGGCGAGGATTCGTCGCTCAATACCGATCTTTTCGGTAATTACAACACAAGATACGCATATAATATGCTTCTCAAGCCGGTCGAGGGCGAAGAAAACGTTTATGAGCTTATCGAGACTGTCGAAGGAACCGGATCGACCGTCAGCTTTGATAATCTGTTTACCGAGGGTATGGTGATCGCCGCGTTCCACACAGACAAAGTGGGTGATGGCAAGGAACGTGTCGCACTTGCGAAAACCGTTCCGCTCGGCTCGAAGCTTACTCTTTACGGTATCGACGTTGATAAAAACGAATTCACGGCACCTGTTGCTATGCTTTACGTCACCGAGCTCGGCGACGGTAACCCGAGTGTCGAGCCCACCCTGCACGAGCATATCCCCGGCACCGAGGCGACCTGTACCTCTCCGCAGATCTGCACCGTTTGCAACGGAATCCTCGTTCCCGCAAAGGGACACAAGGCAGGCGAATGGACTACTCTCGAAGACGGCAGCAAGGAACAGCGTTGCTCTGTTTGCGACCTCCTTCTCGGCACTAAACCCGCTCCCGAAAACAAGGGCAAACTCGGCGACGTGAACCTCGACGGCGCGATCGATCAGTACGATTACATTCTCGTAAAGCGCCACTATTTCGGCACACGTTTCCTCACTTCCGATGAAACTGCCAGAGCCGACGTTAACAACGACGGTGCAGTCAACCAGTACGACTACATTTTGATCAAGCGTCATTATTTCGGCACTTATAAAATAGGATAAATATTATGATATTATGAGGGAGGGGCTTTTTGCAAAAAGCCCCTCCCTCAAACTCCCTCCCCAAAAACTTTAAAAACAAATAGTATTTATTTTAAATACTATAAAACCCATATTTTTCAAGGGCATGAGCCTTTACACCCCAAAAACGCTTGCGTTTCGTGTCGAGAGCGTCAGAGACAAAAAAGCCGCGTTATTACAACGCGGCTTTTTGATATTGTTCTTATTTGGTTTTGTTTCTCTTGATAAGGAAAGCGACCAACGACGCGATACCGTAGATTGCGAAATAAACGATGCTGGCAAAGAAGATAAGAATTATCCAAGTGCCTGCATTCGCTTCGGGCGCGGTGGAATGAAGCAGATAAACGCATATCATCGAAACGATATAGTTGATGATAACGTGGAGCGAGCGTTTGGCGGGTTGGGACATATTCTTGACCTCGAAAACGAGGAAGGAAAAGCCGAACACCACCGAAAACAGCGCGATCACTGCATTCGCCATAACGAGCCGTTCGGCAAACGCGCTTATTCCGCTCATGCTGATGCTTTCCGCACCGCCCTCGGAAGCGGCAGAGGTGCCGATCGAAAGGATAGCGGTCCAGAGAAAATTGATAACCGTATACGCGCCGAGCGCGCGGACCCAGCATTTAAGCAGGGCTTGCTTTTTTGCTTCCATTATTTCTTAATGAAGCAGGAGGTCTTTTCGGAAAGTGCTTCGGGAGCGACAGATGCAACGATCACACATTCGATCTTGTGAGCAGAGGTGATCTTTTCAACCTTGCAAACGAATTCTTCAAATGCGTTGACGTCGTCGCCGCAGATCTTGAGAGCGCTGTCGATAAAGAGCTCGGTGATGTCGTAGTTGCCTGCGAGCATACCGCAAACAAAGCCGTAGAGCTTGTCAGCGTCGTCAATGCCGTATTCCTGAGTATCTACGAGGCGTGCGTGATATTTAATATCAAAGGTGAGCTTTCTGCCACATTCGATGCAGATAACAACACCGTTGGTTTCTTTGGATGCTTCGTTGACCGCTTCGATGAGGGTCTTGGTCTTACCGGTACCTTTTAATCCGACTAAAAGCTGCATAATAATTCTCCGTTCTTCCGGCTTTGGATTTTGTTCGCCGAGGCCGTGCCGGCACAGACTCGGTCTCTGTACGACTATTTTACTTTATTTCGGTGAAAAAATCAATAGCATTTGAGTAAAACTAATAAAATTTTTCATCATATTATCAAATTATTTTATTTTTATGCCTCTATTTCCGCGATTTTCGCCAAAAGCTCTTCCTTGCCGGAATCGTAACCCGGCTTTCCGAGCAGTGCGAACATATTCTTTTTGTATGCCTCGACACCCGGCTGGTCAAAAGGGTTTACCTCGAGCATATAGCCCGAAATCGCGCAGGACGCAAAGAAGAAATAGATAAGCTCGCCCAACGAATAAGCATCCTTGCCGCCGAAATCTATAATAAAGCTTTCGGTGCCGCCGTCGCGGTGAGCAAGAAGTGTTCCCATCATCGCCTTTTCGTTGATGTCGTCCATCGTCATACCGCAAAGGAAATTGAGTCCGTCGCCGTTTTGCTCGTCATAGGGGATCGCGGGGGAATCGCTTTCGGGGCGGGAGGCGCGCACGATCGTTTCAAAAAGTATCGGCGAGCCGTCCTGAACGAACTGTCCGAGAGAGTGCAGGTCGGAGCTGTATGTTACCGAAGCGGGAAACAATCCCTTTTTGTCCTTGCCCTCGCTTTCGCCGAATAACTGCTTGAACCATTCGCCCATAAAGCGAAAATCAGGGTCGTAGCTGACCAAAAGCTCGTTTGTCTTGCCCTTTGCGAGCATCACGTTGCGAAGCGTTGCATATTTATACGCGGGGTGGGAAATGCCTTCTTCAAAGATAGAATTACGCATATCTACCGCGCCGTTCAACAATGCATCGGTATCGACACCTGCAACCGCCGCGGGAAGAAGACCCACTGCGGTGAGCACCGAGAATCTGCCGCCGACGTCATCGGGAATAACAAAGCATTCATATCCCTCCTGCTTTGCAAGCGAGAGGAGCGCACCGCGGTTTGCATCGGTGGTTGCGATAATTCTTTCCGCCGCTTCCTTCTTGCCGTAGCGCGATTCCATATATTCGCGCAAGATTCTGAATGCGACCGCGCTTTCGGTCGTTGTGCCGGATTTGCTGATTACGTTGACACTGACTCTTTTGCCCTCGCAAAGCTTGAGCACGGTGTTGAGCTCACTGCCCGAGAAGGAATTGCCGAGGAAATATATTTCGGGGTTGCCGTCGTTGAGCTGATTGTGATAGGGAGTCATAAGATATTCGATAACAGCGCGTGCGCCGAGATAAGAACCGCCGATGCCGACAACCAAAAGAATATCGCTGTTTGCGCGGATACGGCTTGCCGCCGCCTTTATGCGCAAATATTCCTCACTGTCGGTGCGGATACCGAGATCGCGCCAGCCGAGAAAATCGTTGCCCAAGCCGTTCTTTTCGCGGAGGTAACCGTCCGCTGTCTTGAGCAAGCTGTCAAAAGCGGCAATATCGCTTTCCGAAATGCTTTTTGCCTGCTTGTATCTTAAATTGATCATAAAAACATACCTTCTTTAATAAAAATCCAAAACATTATAGATTATATTTTCTTTTTTGTCAACCTTAATTATATAAGGAAGGCATCTGTTTTTCGCAACAGATGCCCATGATTTACTGATTGTCGGAAATCGGAGTGAGATCGAGATGATTACAGATTATATCGCCTGCGTGGAGGTGGATATTCACCGTGTTTGCTTCGAGATCGACCGTCCAATGCTGAACGTGGCAGGTGTTTTGGTGACGCAGGGTTATATAAAGCCTGCCGTTTTCGTTTTTGTACGATGCAAAAACGCTTTGACGCTCGACAGTATTCACCGCGGGATCGAGGAAGGTGATCGACGGGGTCATATTTTTGAGCATATAGTGGTTCAGAATATATTCGCCGTTGCCGCAAACAAATTCCTTTTTGCCGTATGCGGTGGAAAGCTCGACGTGTAAAAGCTTTTCGCCGAAGAAGCGTATCATTTCGACCTCTGCGGCGTTCTCTGCAACCGTAAAAGAGATATCGTTGTTGAAGTTTTCGGTCTTTTCGGGCATATACGCGGTTTCGAGATACCCGTTAAGCGAATCGGTCTCGCCCTTTTCGCCGTATATGGTATCGAGCAGATCATAAAGTATCTCTACCTCGAGCGCCATATTGCCGACCTCACCCATAACGGTAACAAGAGTGTCGCTTTCGGGAAATACCATACAAAGCTGACCGAACGCACCGTCGCCGCGGAAGCCGTCGCGGTCGTTGAGCCAGAACTGATATCCGTAGCCTGCAACCCAGTCGGGAGCGCCGTTGTTTACGTCAAGCGAATGCTTGCTTGTCGCGAGCTTGATATAATCCTCGCTCACAATACGCTCGCCGTTGTAAATACCTTTGTTTTTAAGCATCATACCGAATTTGGTAATATCGTTGCTCGAAAGATGCAATCCCGTGCCGCCCAAGGTCTGCCCGTCGCGGCATTCCCACCAGGTCGGTTTTGCTATTCCGAGCTTACTGAAAAGTCTTTCGTCGAGGAAATCGACAAGCTTTTTGCCCGTCACTCTCTCGACCGCCGCACCGCACATACAGGTCGCCGCGGTGCTGTAAGCAAAGGTCGTGCCGGGCTCGTAAGTGGTGGGCTGCTCGAAAAATGCCTTTACCGTGTCGTCGGACCAGCGTATTTTGTCGAGCACGCAGGCGGTGTGTCCGCTCTGCATCGAAAGCAGGTCGTGCAGACGGAGCTTTTTGAGTGCATCGGTCATATTTTCGGGCATTTTATCGGCGAAAAGCTCGCACATTTTCGTATCGGGCGATAAAAGTCCTTCGTCGACACAAATACCGACAGCTGTCGATGTGAAGGATTTCGAGAGCGAATAGAGATGCATAGGTGTCTCGAAATCATAGGGTGCAAAGCAAACCCTTGCCATCGGCTCCTTGCCCTTGACAATCTGCATCGCGCGGATATAAATGCCGTTTTCGGCGGATCTTTTCAGATATTTTTCGACAGCCTCTGCGCTGACGCCGTCAGCAAGATAAAGATGCATATTTGCCTCCGAAAATTTATTGCATTTCTCCAAGGTAGATATCGTTGTGCTTGCCGAGGAAGTGGCGCTTGATAATGTTGCGCAGCTCGGCAGGGAAGAGGGGCTCGTGGGTTATATTGTCGATAGACAGCCACTTCGTACCGATCTGGTTGTCGTCGTATTTGAGCTTATTCTCCTCGTATTCGCTCACGATATCACAGATGAACATGAATTCGATTCTGTGGGAATCCTCTTTAAATCCCTCGCGGATAAAGAGAAGCGTTTTCGGCTCGACGTCATAACCGGTCTCCTCCTTGGTCTCGCGCTTGAGAGTGTCGATCATGAGCTCGGCGGGTCTCTGCTTACCGCCGGGAAGGGTGTAAAAGATACTTCCGTCGGTGTCCTTGCAGGTGTTTACAAGAAGTCTTGTGTTGTCGATAATGATTGCTTTGATAGAGTTGTTAATTTTCATTGCCGTGATTCTCCGATATATTGCTGTTTCTGTATTAATAATTAATATGCCTTTCAGTCGGCATTTATCGCCGTAACGGTGACCGAAAGCTTCATTTCGGTTACGTTATAGTGTATTACTATCATTTTGTCTCCGTACACTGCGGAGCGGGGATATTTGTTGCTCGAAAATTCGATTCCGCAAACAGATTCGAGCTTTTTTGAATATTCCTCGACCTGCTCGCCCGAAACATTTTCGTAGTATGCGGCGGTATATCCTTCGCCGCTCTCGATTTCGGCGCGTCCGTCGAATTCGGGGATATTTTCGGTGATGCCCTCGCCCCAAACGGCGATTTCCTCTTTATCGCCGCCCGGGATCAAAAGCAAAACAAGCAAAAGAATTGCGAGTATTGCCGCAGCACCGATTATGATATAGCGGTATTTTTTTATGAATTCAATACATTTGCTTTTCATTTAAAACTTTTCCTGACGCCATTTTACGATAAACAGTGCCGCCGCGCCCGCAACCGCCACGAGAACGATTATGAGAATGACGATGATCGTTGTGAGCGAACCGCCGTCTTCCTCTTCCTCTGCCGACTCGTCTGCCATAAATTCCGCAGTGATGGTGTGGCTTTCGGTGATATTATCGAAGGTGTAGTTGAAGAATTTCTGTCCCTCCGCGCCGTCGACAGCATTTCCGTCGACAAGCACGCGCTTGATAACGTATCCCTCTTGGGAGTTGATGTAATAGGTCTTGCTCGAGCCTGCGGTGACGGGAGCGATGCCGACGGGGTTGATCGAGCCGCCCTCGTTTACCGTCGAAGCGTCGATGGTAATACCCGATGCTGCGATCTCCTTTGCGATGATAAGGAAGCCCTCGTCGTTATATGCATATTTCGCCGAGCTGCCGTCGGGCTCGGTGGGGATAGCCTCTGATGCGTTTTCAAAGGAGCCGCTCGAGTTGTAGCGGAGCATAACAGCCTTGCTGTCGATAAACTCTGCGCCGAGCTTGAAGGATACCATCGTTCCGTCGGGAACGGCAACGCCGAACTCGAAGGAATAGATCTTGTAAACTGCATTTCCGCCGCTGACCGTGCTGATCGCGGAGCTGATGATATTGTAGATATCACCGCTTGTGAGAGGGGTTATCGTGAGGTTTGCGTGGGTCGCGGAGCCCTCGATATTCTTGCCGTAGGGGAGATAAACCGTGCCGTTTTCGCTTACAAATTCAACGTACTGACCGTTGCCCTTGAGTGTTGCGATCTTGTCGAATACCTCACGCTTTACGAGCTTATTGCCGCTTATATCGACACGGATCGGATTTGCGTTCCAATCGATATCGGCAACGCCGATGCCCTCGGTTTCGGGGGGAGGCGCGATGTTGCTCTTGAAGACTACCGAAACAGTGGTCGATGCGACGATGTTGCTGATCGTGTAGCTGTTGTTTACCAAAGAAACTGCCATACCGCCGACTCGAACGACGTCGACAACGTAGCCCTCGTTGGCGGTTGCGGTGATAGTGAGGCTTTCACCTGCGGGAACTACAATATTGGTGCCCATACCGCCGAGAATGAGCTGGGTGCCCGCCTGAACCGAGCCGCCTGCGCCGACGTTGATCTGAACGGTGCAGTTGGTAACGGGAGGTCCGCCTGCCGATTCTCTCATAGTTGCGTTGACGGTGGTTTCGCCCGAGGGAGTGAAGAAGTAAACGCCGTTTGCGTCTACTGCACGTCTCGGCTCGGAAATTTCGACACCTCCCGCGAGCTCGTAATTGAGCGAGGGCTTGACGATGACCTTACAGCTGACGTCCTTCTGAACGTAGAAGGTTTTGGTTACCGTGCCCGTCGCACCGTTGGTGACGGTTTCGATCGGACTGCTGTCGAGCGTTTTTTGGAACTCGAGTGAGCCGGGGCCGTTCAGGGTTACGATTATCGGGACAAGATCGCCGTAGAGAATGCTTATCTTGGTGTCGCCGGTGATTACAAAGGAGTAGGACGCTTCGGTGAGCGTTTTTGCTTCGCCGTTGTGGGTGAGCTTTGCGAGATTTGCATCAAACACACCGTTTACGGTAAAGCTGATATTGATATTGTCGCCCGTCATTATCTGCGCGGTCGCAAGGTCGATCGCCGCTCCGTTTACCGATACGCTGTATCCGCCGATTCCGAGTGTTTCGACGGAAAGTGTTGCGGGAACGGGTACGAGCTCGGTGGATATTTTGAGAGTGTAGGTGTAGCCTGCCGAAAGGGTGAGGGTAACACCGCTGAATTTGCCGTCGGTCTCGTTGAGAGGGGCAGAAGCTCCGCCGTAGTCAAAGATCGCGGAGTTGATCTTGCTTCCCGCCTTCGGCTCGATTCTTATTGCAATAGGAGATACGCTTCCGACGTAGCTTCCCGAAACGAGAGATTCGTTGAAGTAAACGTCTACCTCGCCCAAGCCCTCGATCGCGATATTAACGGTAAACGCATTCGGATCCTCGCTTGTGCCGGGGTCCTCGCTTGTACCGGGATCCTCGCTTGTGCCGGGATCCTCACTCGTGCTTGGATCCTCGCTTGTTGCGGGATCCTCGCTTGTGCCGGGGTCCTCGCTTGTACCGGGATCGGTCGACGAGCCTTCGGTACCGGGATCGGTCGAAGAGCTTTCGGCGTTGGGGTCGGTGCTTTCGCCCTCCGCAAGTGCGGCAAAGGCGAAGGTGGTTATTGTCATAAGCACCGCGAGAAGCAGTGATATTATCTTAAATGACCTTTTCATAGTTCCTCCGTTAAAAAAAGATTCTTTGTAATTGACAATCGTAATCCAATCTGTTATACTTTATCAAAGATATATTATAATGATATTTCCGAATAATGCAAGAGTTATAAAATTAATGTAACGAAATTTTTTCACCGAAAGGACATATACACAATGGCAGAAAAGAAATTCGTTGAGGAAATCACTCCCATGGAGGAGGATTTTGCTCAATGGTACACAGATATCGTTAAAAAGGCAGAGCTTATCGAATACACCTCTGTAAAGGGTTGTCTTGTTATCCGCCCCTATGCATACGCTGTATGGGAAAATATCCAGAAGATACTCGACGGCAGGTTCAAGGAAACCGGCCACGAAAACGTTTGTATGCCGATGTTTATCCCCGAAAGCCTGCTCCAGAAGGAAAAGGATCACGTCGAGGGCTTCGCGCCCGAGGTTGCTTGGGTAACAATGGGCGGAAGCGAACCGCTCGAGGACAGACTTTGCGTGCGTCCCACCAGCGAAACTCTCTTCTGCGAGCACTATGCGAATATAATCCATTCCTACCGCGATCTTCCCAAGCTTTATAACCAATGGGTAAGCGTCGTCCGCTGGGAAAAGACGACCCGTCCCTTCCTCCGCACACGTGAATTCTTGTGGCAGGAGGGCCATACCATTCACGCCACCGCACAGGAGGCTATCGACGAAACGGTACAGATGCTCAATATCTATGCCGATTTCTGCGAAAAGAGTCTTGCGATTCCCGTTCTCAAGGGCAGAAAGACCGAAAGCGATAAATTCGCCGGCGCAGAGGCTACTTATGCGATCGAAGCATTGATGCACGACGGCAAAGCGCTTCAGGCGGGTACTTCCCACTATTTCGGCGACGGCTTTGCAAAAGCATTCGATATCACCTATACAAACAAGGAAAACAAAAAGGTCAACCCCTTCCAAACCTCTTGGGGCGTTACCACCCGTCTTATCGGCGCGATAATTATGACTCACGGCGACAACCGCGGTCTTGTTCTTCCTCCCGACGTTGCACCTGTTCAGGCAGTCATTATTCCTATCGCTCAGCATAAAGAGGGCGTTCTCGAGCGCTGCGGCGCACTTAAAGAGGAGCTTTTAAAGGCGGGAATAAGAGTCAAGCTCGACGACAGCGATATGAGCGCAGGCTGGAAGTTCTCGGAATACGAAATGAAGGGTGTTCCGGTAAGAATCGAGCTCGGCCCGCGTGATATCGAGGCAGGCAACTGCGTAATCGTTTCGCGCGTTACCGGTGAAAAGACTGTTGTATCGCTCGAAAATATCGGTGAAACAGTCAAAGAAGCACTTGTCAAGGCACACGACGATATGTTCGCGCGTGCGCTTGCAAACCGCGAAGCTCACACCTACCGCTGCGACACTCTCGAGGAAATCGCAAGCGCGCTTGCCGAAAAGGGCGACGGCTTTGTTTATGCTCCCTGGTGCGGCGACGAGGAATGTGAGGACGAGGTCAAGGCGAAGGCAGGCGTCGGCTCGCGCTGTATCTACGACGAAATCTCCGTCGAGGGCAAAAAGTGCGTTTGCTGCGGCAAGGAAGCTAAGCACAACGTCGTCTGGGCAAAGGCTTATTAATAAAACACTGTTCGAGGGGGAAACAATTGTTTCCTCCTTGTTTTTTATACCTGTACCTTCGGCGGAGTAAATTACTTTCACGTCGAAATATTGTGCAAAATGACTAAAATGAAAAGTTTTCATAAATGGAAATTTTGCATTTTGCACATTTTCTATTGACATATGAACTCTTGTAGTATATAATAAACGTACAGTAGAAAATTCACCGAATTATATTAAAGATACATCAGTGTCAGAAAAGGGGTACAGTATGTTAATAAAAAGGGGGACGATTCAATGAAAAGAAGATTATGTTTGATTTTAACGCTATGCTTATTGCTCGGCATATTTTCGCTGTGCGCAAACGCATATTCTTATGATAAAGAGTTAGAAGCTGTCGAGGGGTCAGTTTTCGTAAAAAACGAGCTTTTGGTCGGCACTGCCGAAAAGCTGGATATGACAGCCTTTGAGGGCGAAGCTCCTTTTGACTTTTTCGGTATAAGCATTGTTGAAATAGAGGATATGCGAAACGGGAGCGTCTCTTCATCTGACAAGGGGTTCTATCATATTAAGCTTGCGCCCGGAACAGATTCTATCGCGGCGTCGGAACTGCTTTCCGAAGCCGACGGCGTTGAAGAGGTATTTTTAAATTATGTGGAATATCTCGACTACCGCGAACAGCATTATCCCGAAAACTCGCCTTACATCGGCAAAACACCCGAAGAACTTGAGAATATTCATTCGCTTGCGCCCGATGAATTTACGGTTTATTTGAAATATGAGCTTGACCTGACCGAATTCGAAGGAGAGGGAAAGCATTATCTTTTCGGAGTTTGTATCGACACTGTCAGCGCGATTGAATCCGAAAACGGAGCTTACGGTTACGCGATTAAGCTCGGAAAACAAATGATGACCAACAGCGATGCGATTTGGGTATTTGAATGCAACGATGATGTTGTTTCGGTAGACTACAAATCCGATTACGGCAACGGCGATATCAACGCCGACGGCGAAGTTGACCCTTATGATTACATTCTCGCAAAGCGTATGTATTTTAAAACTTATCTGCCCTACGACGAAGAACTCGGCTATGCAGACGTAAACCGCGACGGCAACGTTGACGAGTACGACTATATTTTAATAAAACGTATATATTTCGGCACCTATGTGATCGAGTGAGAAAAAGGACCCTTTAATCCCTTGAAAGATACAGCAAAAACAAGCTTCGCCATCTTGCGAGGCTTGTTTTTTGGTAGACCCGTTGTTTGTTGTGTTTTCAATGTTTTTTTTAAAGAGGAAACCACGAAAACCAAAAACACGAAAACTATTGAAAACAAACCGAAACTCTGTTATAATTGCACATAAGAAGCATTTTATTAAAAACAATTGAGAAGGAGCGCATTATGAAAAGGCTTATCAGCACAATCTTAACGCTGGCCATGCTGCTTTCGCTGTTTACCGTTTTTGCGGTGACGGGTGTTGCGGCTATCACAGAAATAACCAACGCCTCCCCTGCAATCACCGCGATAGTGGGCGACACTATTGACCTTTCGGGCTATTCGGTGGTTTTCGACGGTGACAGCACCGCCACGACCGGAATCGTCTGGAAAAACGCAGGCGGCAGTGTGATCGATTCGCTCGATATCACCGCAAAGGGCGTTACCAAGCTTACCGCAACGAGCGGAAGCAAGACAAAAACCATTTACGTCGTAGCGAAGAATCCGACCGACAGCGAATACGTTCTCTACGAAGCGAATATGTCGGGCATCGCAAATCTCGATTCGCTTGTAAACGCAGGCTGGACTCTTCCCACCGCAAACGGATATACCGTTTCGGGCGGCAAATTCAATATCGTTTCGTCGGGCGCTTATTCGGGCGTTACCGCTTATCTGCCCAAATGGCTCGGCGATTTCGGCGATTATTCGTTCTCGGTAAACGCAAAGATAACATCGCTTATCAATAACGACAGCTCGCGCTGGCTCGCTTTGCAGTACCGCAGCAACAATCTGAGCGCAACTCCTACCTATTACCATATGTGCGTCCGCGCGAACAATACCGTAAACAACGGTATCGAATTTACCGAACGCATAACCGATTCTGCGGCATGGAACGTAATGCAGACAGCATCGGGCGAGAACACCACTCTTTCCGATACCATGCACAATTTTACCATCCGCACCTTCGGCAACACTATCGGACATTATATCGACGGCGAGCAGCTTATGTATATCACCGATCTGTCGAAGATTCAGGTGAAGAACACAAAGGGCTACCTCGGTATCACAATGACGGGCGGTACTCTTGCCGTTGAAAGCGTAAAGGTTACCGTTCAGGAAAATGCGCCCGCGAAGGAAGCAAGAAAGCTCGATCTTATCAATATCGGCCACGATGAATTGAGCCTTATCAACCCGATTGCGAACGTCGAACGTCTTGCCGATATTTCGGTGCTCGACAGCGCAGACGCTCCCGATATCGCATACCGCAACGTCAACCTTATCGACGATCTTTCGGGATATCTGAAGAAGTGTGTCGACAATTCGATACTCCCCACTCTTTACGTAAACAGCAACGACGACGTTAACCGACTCGTGTCGGCTATGACCTCGAGCGGCTGTAAGGACGTCAACGTGCTTGCGAACAACGCAGCTTATTTAAAGAGCATCCGCGCAAGCAAGCCGAACGTTCGCACCGGTCTTATCATCAACGACCCCTCCGCTTATTCCACCGTTCACGAGCTTCGCGTTGCGGTAAGAAGCGCCCCTGCGACCTTCTGTGTAATTCCGCTTGCCAAAGCGACCAAAGAGCTTGTTATGGAGATTCAGGAATATGCGGTTGCGGTTTGGGTATCCACCACCGCAGAGTCGGGCAGTGCCGAATTCGATGAGCAGGCCGTGAGAGCTGTCGCTACCGGCGCAAACGGTATTATCACCAACGACGCAAGCGCAGCGGCAACCGCAATCAACAAGAATTTCGCCGAGGGCGCGATGACAAGAACCCCGATCATCATCGGTCACCGCGGCAACCCCTCGCAAGCTCCCGAAAACACACTTTCGGGCTTTATCAAGGCTTATGAAAACGGCGTGGACGTGTTTGAGGTCGACGTTGAGATCACCAAAGACGGTGAGATCATCATCATGCACGACAACACCATCAACCGTACCACCACCTATACCGGAACAAAGACTGTCAACCAGATGACGCTTTCCGAAATAAAGCAGTACTACATTCTCGCGACCGACAACGACAAGAGCTCGGCTACCACCGAAAAGGTGCCCACTCTCAAAGAGGTTTGCGACTACTTCAAGGACAAGGACTGCAAGATCTTCGTTGAATTCAAGGGAAGCAACGCTCAGAACGTTCCCGTTACGATGAAGCTTCTCGACACTGTCGGAATGGACTATCTCGTGGACGTTATCTCCTTCAGCGCGACCTTCCTCCAGCAGACTCAGGCGAACAGCGCGGGTATGTCGACGGGCTATCTCCTCTCGAGCCAGACCGCCGCTTCCACCTGGGACGAAGCGCTCACCTCGCTCAACGTTTATCTCAACAGCGCTCAGCCTATAAACAGCACCATCAACCCCTCCTGCGGTGTCGTTTATTACAACACAAGATATTTCACCCAGGCGGCGACCGACAGAGGTATGACCGTTTGGCCCTGGACCTTTAATTACAACAACAACGACGTCGGCTTCTTCTCGGGCTGCGACGGTGTCACCACCGACGACGCTCAGTGGGCGCGCAGTATGGCGAAGTACCTCACCGCAAAGGACTTCGCTCTTGTTAAGGGTCAGGCATACGTCGGCGGCAACGTTGTTTCCGTCGCATACGGCAACACCGAAACTATTATTCCCGTTTCGGACACTATTTGCAGTGTTGTTTCGGGCAACGAAAACGTAGCGATCGTCGACGGCAAGCTCGTCGGCATCAACGAGGGTACGGCTACCGTTATCTTCGGCTATGCAACCAAGACTGCGACCGGCAGAGATTATATCGTTTATTCCGAGCCCGTTACAGTCACCGTCGGCGCGGCAAGCGATGAAATGCTCGATGACCTCGTTGCAGTTGCAAGAAGAATCACCGTTTCCGATTACACCGAGGAAAGCATCAAGAGTATTCGCGAATGCTGCGAAAAGATCAGCAGTCTTTCTGCAAGCGCAACTGCCGAGGAAAGAAATGCGCTCGCACTCGAGATTTCCGACCTTATCGCAAGTCCTGTAAAGGAAATCATTCTTTCCAAGGATAAGACCTATGTTTCCGAGGGCATCGCACACGGCACCTACGGCGACAGCGGAACCCGTCTTACCGACGGAAGCAAGGGCAATTTCGACGGCGGCAAGAGCAATACCTATGCGGGATTTTCCGATCCCGACGGCGTTACCGTTACCGTTGATCTCGGCACTTCTGCCGACAGCGATACCTACCGTATTTATGCTATCGGCGGCGACTGGGGTATTCAGGCTCCCGAAAAGCTCACTGTGCGCGTTTCGACCGACGGCAGCGAATTTTCGGTTGTCGGCGCGACTGTTTCTGCCGTTCTTATGAACAAGACAGATACCTGGTGCACCTACGAAATGGCTGTCAAGCTCGACACCCCCGTAAATGCACGCTATATCGCGTTTGATATCGACCCCACCAACACTTTCACCTGGATAGATGAGGTCGAGGTTTCACTTGTCAAGGACAGACCTGCCGCAGACAAGGCAGTCTACGTGACGGCGTTCAACCAAAAGATCACATCGGGTCAGTCGGTTATCTTCACTCCCGACTTCGGCACTATCTCGGTTTCCTCCGCAAACCACGCGTGGACGGCAAACCTTATCGCAAAGTGGGATACCGCTCTTAACGCATACGTTGTAACCTCTGTCTCTCACGGCGTCGGCGCAGATACCGCAAGCGTCACCCTCGCGAGCGACGAGATAATGATCGCTACTCACAAGTGGGACATTTACGACACAAGCGAAAATCCCTTTGTCGGCAGTAAGCTCAACAACGAAAATCTCGTTTCCGCCAACGTCGGCGATACTATCGTGTTCAGTGGTATCGACGTAAGCACAAAAACGTTGAGCACCGTTGCACCCTATTTCACATTTACCCATATCCACAAGCCCGGCACAGAGGCGGATTGTGAGAACGATCAGATCTGTGAGCTTTGTAAAGAGGTTCTCGTTACCGCGTTCGGTCACACCGAGGGCGAATGGAAAACTCTCGACGACGGAAGCAAGGAACAGCGCTGCACTGTTTGCGGCACTCTTGTCGGATTTGAGCCCGCTCCTACCGAAAAACCCGAAAATTCCAAGAATTTCTGGGTAACCCATATCAACAACAACACCATCGAGGGCGCAGGCGTTATCTTTACCGAAAGCTACACCGGCGCGGCTTGGTGGTTGCACGTGGCATTCAAGCCGGTTACCGATCTCGACGGATACTTCGAGATTGTTGAGATCTCCGACGGCACCGATCTCGGCGATGGAACCGCACTTTCTATCCCCGAGGGCGGATTTGTCTGGGCGGCAAACTACGGCAACGACTATCCCACCATCTACCCCGATGATGAAACCGCGATCGACTATACCTCCGATAACTGCACCAATGCTATTATCGACGCTTCGACCTGGACTGTCGGTATGAAGCTCAAGTTCCACGGAATCGACCCGTTGAACCCCGTCGTTTCCACCACGACTCCCACTACGAATTGGTATGATGACGGCTATATCTGCACGTCGTTCTACTCGGTATACGTTCCGCCTCATGTTCACACCCCCGGCGCAGAGGCTGACTGCGTAAACGACCAGACCTGCACCGAATGCGGCGAAGTACTCGTTTCGGCAAAGGGCCACACCCCCGGCGCAGAGGCTGACTGCGTAAACGACCAGACCTGCACCGTTTGCGGCGAGATACTCGCTTCCGCAAAGGGCCACACTCCCGGCACAGAGGCTGACTGCGTAAACGACCAGACCTGCACCGTTTGCGGCGAAGTGCTCGCTTCCGCAAAGGGCCACACCGCAGGCGAATGGGTAACTCTCGCCGATGGAAGCAAGGAACAGCGTTGCTCTGTTTGTAACGAGCTTCTCGCGACCGAGCCCGCTCCCGAACAGAAGGGAATGCTCGGCGACGTTAACAACGACGGAGCAATCAACCAGTATGACTACATTCTCGTAAAGCGTCACTACTTCGAAACCCGTTATCTCACCGATGACGAAATGACCCGCGCCGACATTAACCTCGACGGAAATATCAATCAGTACGACTATATCCTCATCAAGCGCCATTATTTCGGTACCTATACAATAGGATAAATATTACGATATTACGAGAGGACCTTTTTGCAAAAAGGTCCTCTCGTGCTCTCTCCCAAAAACTTTAAAAACAAACATTTTTTATTATATACAATAAAAATCCCATAAAAATCGGCGACAGGTGCGTCGATTTTTATACCTTAGAGCGCCGAGAACACGGACAACGAGCAGAGCGAGGCGCACGTGTTACGGGGTCCCCGAAAATCGCAAGATTTTTGGGGTATATCGTGCGAATGAACGGCGCTCACAAAAACCGATTAAAATCGCAAGATTTTAATCGAGAGCGTCAGCGATTTATTTTTTTGATAAAAAAGTTCTGCTTCGTCGTTGATTTTTTGTATAGTATGTGCTATAATGAATCAGCAAACTAAAATACGAAAGGATAAACAGTATGAAAAGATTTATCAGTATGGTAATTACACTGGCAATGCTTCTGTCGCTTTGCAGCTTTTTTGCGATCTCGGGCGCTGCCGCTGTAATCGAAATCTCCAATACCTCGCCTGCAATCACCGCAGACGTTGGCGAAACTATCGATCTTTCAAGCTATTCGGTTGTTTTTGACGGCGACACGTCGGCAACCTCGGATATCACCTGGAAGAACGGAGCAAGCACCATCACTTCCTTCAAGCCCTCGGCAAAGGGTGTTACAAATCTTACCGCGACAAGCGGAAGCAAGACAAAGACGATCTACGTCGTTGCAAAGGAAGCTGACGAAACCGAATACGTTCTTTACGAAGAGGATTTCTCGAAGTATTCTTCTACCTCTCAGCTCGAATCGAAGGGCTGGAAATTCCTCAATTCCGCCGACAGATATTCCTTCAAGGACGGCGCTTTCGTGCTCGGTAATATCAGCGACGGCTATGCAAGAGCGATCCTCCCCGCGTGGCTCGGCGATTTCGGCGATTACGGTATTTCTACCGATGTGAAGATGCTCACCACCCAAGACACAGGCAGATGGGTAGGTATCGTTTACCGTATTCAGAACACCAACGGCAAATATTATCCTTACTATCATATGTGCGTGCGTGAAGCGACCACCGCAAGCGGTATCGAATTTGCCGAAAGAACCGCGGGCGACGGCTGGAACGTTGTGCTCAAGGCATCGGGTGATATCACCTCGCTCAAGAACGCATACAACAACTTCACCGTTAACGTATACGGCAACACCATCAGCTACAACATCAACAACAGTCAGGTGATGTTTGTTACCGAGGATTATTTCGGAAAATCGGTAACCAACGTCAGCGCGGCTGAGTACCAAAAGGGTATGCTCGGTCTTACGATGAACTACGGTACCGTAGCTTTCAAGAATATCAAGGTAACCGTTCAGGAAAACGCGCCCGTTAAGGCGGCAAGAAAGCTCGACCTTATCAACAACGCGCGCGAGGACGTAAACCTCATCAACCCCATCGCAAACGTAGAGTATTGTCAGAATATGGCAGAATTCGAATCTACCGAAGCAGGCAGCGTTTTCATCTTCAATAATATGAATGATTACGCGACTATGGTCAAGAACTGTGTTGAAAGAAACATTCTCGCAACCTATAATATCGACAATCTTACAGACGCGGAAGCATTTGTTGCCGCGATGAAGAGCAACAACTGCAAGGACGCGAACGTAATATCGTATGAGACCGATGTGCTTTCCTATATCCGCAAGAATATTACAACCGTCCGCACCGGTCTTATCGCAAACCCCGAGGATTACGATAATATTCACGATCTCCGTGTTGCAGTACGCTCGGCTCCCGCTACCTTTGTAGCACTCGACTGCGCCTCCGACAAGGTCACAAAAGAGCTTGTTATGGAGATTCAGGAATATGCGATCGCCGTTTGGTGCATTAACGATGCATTTGCCGATAATGTCGAGCTCGATACCATCCGTCTCGTTACTGCAGGTGTAAACGGCATCATCACGAGCGACGCGGCGAAAACCGCAGAGCTTATCAACAAGCATTTCGTGGAAAATGCGATGACCAGAACTCCTGTTCTTATCGGTCACCGCGGCAACCCCTCGCAAGCTCCCGAAAACACTATGTCGAGCTTTATCGCCGCATACGAAAACGGCGCTGACGTTTTCGAGGTCGACGTTGAGATCACCAAAGACGGCGAGATCATCATAATGCACGACAACACCCTCAACCGCACCACCACCTATACCGGCACCAAGACTGTCAACCAGATGACACTCGAAGAGGTCAAGGCTGAATTTATCCTTGCTAAAGCAAACGACAAGAGCTCGGCTACCACCGAAAAGGTGCCCACTCTTAAAGAGGTTTGCGACTACTTCAAGGACAAGGACTGCAAGATCTTCGTTGAATTCAAGGGAAGCAACGCGCAGAACGTTCCCGTTACGATGAAGCTTCTCGACGATTACGGAATGGACTATCTTGTAGACGTTATTTCCTTCAGTGCGTCCTTCCTTACCCAGACCCAGACCAAGAGCCCCGGTATGTCCACCGGCTACCTCTTGTCCGGTCAGGACAACGGCGCGACCACCGAGGACGCTCTCGCTTCGCTTTATCCCTATCTCACCAGCGCGCAGAGCGTAAACAGCACCATCAACCCCGCTTGCGGTATCGTCCGCTCCAACGGTAACTACTTCACAAAGGCAGTAACCGACCGCGGCATCACCGTATGGCCCTGGACCTATACCTATTCGAGCAACCACATCGGCTTCCTTTCCGGCTGCGACGGTGTTACCACCGACGATATGCAGTGGGCGACCGATATGGCAAAATATCTCGTAGCACCCGAAAACACAACTATCGCAGTAGGTCAGCCTCTTGCACTCGGTGCAAAGGTTATCACCTACGGTAACAGCGAATTTATCGCGGACAGCAAGAGCACCGTTGCAAGCGTGATCGTGGGCGACGACGTTGTTTCTGTTGTCGACGGCAAGCTTGTCGGTCTCAAGGAGGGCACCGCAACCGTTATCCTCGGCTACCGCTCCACAACTCCGACCGGCGGCGTTTACGTAACCTATACCCAGCCGTTTGAAATCACCGTAAGCAACGATAAGGAAGCACTCAAGGCTGTTGTTGATTACGCAACCTCTGTAAACCGTGCAGACTATATCCCCGCGGTATACGAGGAGATCAAGGCTGCTATCGCAGAGGCAGAGGCTGTTCTTTCCGACGCAGAGGCTACCGAGGCTGAGATCAGCGCGGCAAGCACCAAGCTCGCAAGCCTTATCAACGACACCGTTGACAAGACTCCCGCTTCTGTCGGCGCAAGCTACACCACTACCGCTCCCAACCGCGGCGACGGCAACGCAAACAACGACGACGGTATTCGTCTCACCGACGGCGCAAAGGGCACTCCCAACGGCGCGACCTATTCGGGCTGGAGCTCGGGCGTAAAGGTAGAGATCGTGCTCGATCTGGGCAAAGCTATCGAAACCAACTCCTACTCGGTTTACGCAGCGGCAGGATTCTGGGGTATCAGCAAGCCCAAGTCTGTCAATGTTCAGATCTCTGTTGACGGCGAGACATATACCGATCTCGGCGATGCAGATATCATCTCGAGAGGTACAAACGGTAAGTCCGACGGCTACGACGTACAGCTGTGGCAGTATCTCGTTTATACCAAAGAGCTCAACAGCGCACGCTACGTTAAGTTCACCGTAACTCCTACCGGTAACCACACCTGGATCGACGAGGTCGAGGCTTGTGTAAGCGCAGGCGAGATTACAGGTATGCTCGGCGACATAAACAACGACGAAGCTATCAACCAGTACGACTATATTCTCGTTAAGCGCCACTACTTCGAAACTCGTTATCTCACCGATGACGAAATGACCCGCGCTGACGTTAACGGCGACGGAAACGTCAACCAGTACGACTACATTTTGATCAAACGTCACTATTTCGGAACTTACGTGATAGGTTAAATATTATGATATTATGAGGGAGGGACTTTTTGCAAAAAGTCCCTCCCTCAAACTCCCTCCCCAAAAACTCTTAAAACAGAATAAAAACAAAATAAAAAGCCACGTTAAAACAACGTGGCTTTGTTTTTTTGAGTTTGAAGGACAAAACACCCTCGCGGTGTGAGCGATACAAACGTTATAACCCTGCAACGCGGGAGGAAAAAGCTTTTGTCCGACTTTTTCAAAAGTCGGAGCGGGAGGAAAAAGATTTTGCCAAGCTTAACGGGGTCCCTGAAAATCGTAAGATTTTTGGGGAAATATCAAAAGCGGAGCGGGAGGATAAAATTTTTGTCAAACTTAACGGGGTCCCTGAAAATCGTAAGATTTTTGGGGGAATATCAAAAGTCGTAGAGAAGGGAATTACAACTCCTTGATTCTTATAAATTTTCCGTTTTCGGTCGTGCCCGATTCTACGGTTGCGTTTTCATAACGCACGAAATTCAATTCCGCGCCCTTTTGATCCAGAGGATAGGAGTATTTGCTGTCCGCGCATTCGGCATAAAGCTCTCCTCCGTAGAAATAGAAATAATCCCAATTCATTATCATACCGTAGCTTCCCGCCTCTGCGGAGTTTTCCGAAGCGCTTGCGGCGATAGCGGTAACCTTGCCGCCGTCTTGCCAATATCCGTTGCAGCAGATAGCCGCACTCGTGCTGTAAATACCGCTTACCGTACCCGATCGCAGATCGACACTTCCGTCACCCGAGATACGCAATATTCCGTCGACGCTCAGCGCGCAGGAATAAGATGCCTTGTCGCTCGTGCAGGAAAGCTTGCTGTTCCCGAGCAGAACGACGTTCAGCGAGTCTGCCGCGAAAATGACCGATTCGCTGTTGGAAAAATGGTTGTCGACAAATCCGCCGCCCGAAAGAAGCGCGTTGTCAAGGGTGAGGGTGCTTGATTGAAAATCGTATTTTACGGTGCCGTCACCGAAAACGTCCTGTGCGTTGTCTGCCGTGATCCGCTTGCCGCATACCCAGACTCCGTAATCGTCCTTCGGACCCTCGGTGATCTTGATATAAGGCTTTTTGAATGCCTCGGGGCACTCGTCGTGAATGATTTCCGCTGTGTACGCATTTTTGCCGTCGGAACTGTCCGAAACAAAAACCTGCTGGGTGCTGTAATAAAATTCGTCCAAGCCGGATAAAAGCATTTCATCAACGTAGAAGTAGTTGCCGTAGCAAACCGAAGCGTTACCGCGCAGAATCACCTCGCCGCCATGGTCGGCGTGTATTTTCGGCGCTTCGGAAAATGCGATTTTGTAGGAAGAATTCGATACTCCCGTATATACCTGCTCGGGTGCAGAGGAGAAGCCGCGGATATCGATCGCCCCGTGCGATACGTCGATCTCGGAGGTGAATATACCGAAGACTGTTTCGTCCTTGCTTGCCGATTCGGCATTTACGGTGATTTTCGGCAACAGATCGTGGTGCCCCGCGTTGACTCCGCGAGACGAATATATACCGACAACTTCGCTGTTGCCCTTGATATCTATATCGAGCGATTTACAATGAACGCTCAACTGCATAGTTTCGATCCCGACGATCTCGCAAGCAGTTCCGTTGCCGTTTGTGTGAATATTCAGACTGCCGCTGCCATTTATTTGAATTGCGGCGTCGGAGTCGGTTCTTATCCCGAAGCAGTGGACCCAATCAATATCGGGTATGTCGATTGCGATGCTGTTGTTGCCGTCGAGGTAGATAAACAGACTCTTGTTGGAGTAAATGCCGTATAACGCCTCGGGCTCGGGGGAATTTGGGTCGGGCATAGCCTTGATATCGGCATTCTTCAGATATACCGAAATATCGTACCCCTCGGAGTCGAACTCGACGCTGACCTTGCCGTCACCGAAAACGTCCTGCGCGTTCTCCTCGTCGACAGCAACTCCGCCGATAACAAGATACGGCTCGTCGTCCTCGTTCGGCTCGTTTCCGCTTTCCTCGGGCTCGCTTGTATCGCTTGTGTCGGTTTGGGATTCGCTGTCCTGCCCGCTTTCTGCGGGAGAACTTGCGGTTTCCGACAATTCGCCCTCGCCCGCTTTCGACGATTCGCCCGACAGCGTTCCTTGACAGCCGCAAAGCAAAAGAATAAATGCCAATAGAATAATAGCGATGCGTTTCATATTTTTACCCCCTTGATAATGTATTATTAAAATTATAAACAAAAACAAGTTTCGGTGCGTGTTTTGGTGCGAAATCATTGTTTTTTGGTGCATTCGTAATATAAGACGATATTTATACCGCATTTGTCACAAGAAAACGCATTTAAATAAAAATAAAACCGCGTTGATTCAACGCGGCTTTGTTTGCTATTTGCTTTTGCTTTCTCGTTCGTATTCAAGTATATCTCCCGGCTGACAGTCGAGCACGTCACAAATGGCTTCGAGAGTCGAAAATCGGATCGCGCTTACCTTGCCGGTTTTTAGCTTTGAAAGGTTTACGTTTGCGATACCTACCTTTGCGGCAAGCTCGTTAAGCGATATCTTTCTGTCTGCCATAACACGATCAAGTCTTAAAATTATTGCCATTTTTGCACCCCGTCAAAGTGTTTCGTCGGATTCTTTTTGTAAGGCTTCGCCGTGCTTGAACAGTATTGAAAATACCCACAACAACAAGCTTGTTACGATACTCACACTCGACGTACTTTGGAAATTCGAATACATCATAGTTCTTCCGCCCGTTGCCGTTTCTTCCCAAACAAGCAATCTATCGGCGATTTCGTACGCTTCGAAAAAGAAATGATCAAAAAAGTTACTTGCAATTGAGAAAATCACACCTGAAACAAAGACAAGAATGGCTAAATTTTTAAAGCCTGCTGAAAATTCTTTCGTAAAAGGCTGAGCCTCTTTTAACGGCTTCATCATTTTTCGCAAAAACCAAGAACCTAAGAAATATACAACAAGTTCTGCTGTAGCTACTGAAATCTCGTAAATGTATTTTATATCAAGAATTTCCTTTTCGGGCAATAAATAATTGTCGTCATAGTGAGGATAATTAATAACGATTTCCGAGAACTCGAGTTTGGTGGTTATAATATCATAAAGCCTCTCTCTGCGTGAGGGAATAATCATTGTGAGCAACATAAACACTAAACAGAAACAGACCAAGATCATATTAAACAAAGCGATGCCGTCTATTGCCTTTGCCAAACGAGAAAGTCTTTCTTTTGTGAAAAATTTCATTCAAACCCCTCCTGTTCTGTTTTCAGAATAACACGTGTTCTCTTTTCTGTCAACAACAAATTAACGATAAACGTTAAATTTGTAACGTTTCACATAAATGTATATTTGATTTTGTTAATTCTAAAAAATTTTGGGGAGAGAGCGCGAGAGAGGGGCTTTTTTAAAAGCTCCTCTCTCGTAGGTTTGTATATCGATCAACTTACTTATCCAAATAAGCGTTTGCCGCAAGTGCGGCGGTCGCGCCGTCGGCAATCGCAGTCGCTATCTGGCGCACACCTTTGGTGCGGCAGTCGCCCGCAACGAAAAGTCCGTCGGTGGCGGTGAGGCATTTTTCGTTCGAAACGATATAGCCCCATTTGTCGCGCTCGGCAAGTCCTTCGGCGATCGCGGTGTCGGGTGCGAGTCCGATAGCCACGAACACGCCCTCGAAATCAAGCTTTGTTTCCTCGCCGCTTGCGACGTTTTTGGCAACCAAGCCGCAAAGCTCGCCGTTCTCGGAGAGAAACTCGGTAACGACCGTGCCGAAGATCGCGTTGACGTTTTCCTTTGCCATAAGCTGCTCGGCAAGACGCTGCTCGCCGGTGAAATTGTCGAGGTTCTGAATAACGGTAACGCTTTCGCAGACGTCGGAAAGCAAAATCGCTTCCTGAAGTGCCGAATTGCCGCCGCCGATAACCGCAACCTTTTTGCCCGCGTGGAAGGCACCGTCGCACACCGCGCAGAACGAAATACCGTTGCCGATAAGCTCGGTTTCGCCCTTTACGCCCAAAAGTCTGTGCTTCGCGCCGGTTGCGATAATTACCGCCTTTGCGTTATGCTCGCCGCAGTCGGTCTTGACTGTTTTGGTGGAGTCGGGATTGAGGGTTATAGATACGACCTCCTCAAGCTCGACCTCCGCGCCCTGAGCGAGTGCCTGCTCGACGAGGCTGTCGGCAAGCTCGGTGCCCGAGACGGAGATAAATCCGGGGTAGTTTTCGATCTTCGGGGAAAAGGTCATCTGTCCGCCGAAGCTCGATTTTTCGAGAATGAGCACGCTTTTGTTTGCGCGCAGAGCATATATTGCGGCGGTGAGTCCCGCGGGACCTGCGCCGATGATGATTATATCGTGCATAAAGCCTATCCTTGCCTTTCATTTACAAACCCCCGAAAATTGATTTCGGGGGTTGTGTTATTATCGGTTGATCATCAGTTGCCGAGGTACTTCTTGATATTGGAAACGTTGACTATCTTTTCGTTGCCGACAACAAGAGTGGGCGCCTGCTTGAGACCAAGCTGCTTTGCGAGCTCGGGCTCGTCCTCAACGTATACCTTGCGGTAGGAAACGTTCGCCTTGTCGAGAAGCGACGCTGCGATACGGCAGTTGGGGCAGGTCTTGGTTGCGAAAAGAATGGTTTCGCCGATGTCGTCGCTGCAGCAATCGCAAGATTCGTCAGCCTTTGCGGTGTTTACGTGGACCTCGGTTTTGTTGAGAACGTCATAGGTTACGCGATCCTTGTATTCCTGGCTCTTACCGTCGTTCCAGTTCTGAACGGGGCGGTAGTAACCGGTGATACGGCTGTAAACCTCTGCGGTTTCGCCGCATTCGGGGCAGGTGTAGTGCTCGCCTGCGATATAGCCGTGGTTCTTACATACCGAATAGGTCGGGGAAATGGTGTAGTAGGGAAGCTTGTGGTTTTCTGCGATCTTGCGAACGAGAGTTGCTGCGGATTTCCAATCGGGAAGCTTTTCGCCGAGGAATGCGTGGAATACGGTGCCCGAGGTGTAGAGAGTCTGGAGCTCGTCCTGAATAGCAAGTGCTTCGAAGATATCATCGGTGTAGCCAACAGGAAGGTTGCTCGAGTTGGTGTAGTAGGGAGTGCCGTTTTCGTTTGCGGTGATGATCGAGGGGTAACGGCTTACGTCGTGCTTTGCAAGACGGTATGCGGTCGATTCCGCGGGAGTTGCTTCGAGGTTGTAGAGGTCACCGTATTTTTCCTGATAGTCGGAAAGTCTTTCACGCATATGGTTGAGCACGCGCTTGGTGAATTCCTGAGTTTCGGTGCTTGTCATATCCTTGCGGATCCACTTTGCGTTCAAGCCCGCTTCGTTCATACCGACAAGACCGAGAGTGGAGAAGTGGTTGTCGAAGGTGCCGAGGTAACGCTTGGTGTAGGGATAGAGGCCCTCTTCAAGAAGCTTGGTGATGATGGTTCTCTTTACCTTGAGCGAGCGAGCCGCGATATCCATAAGGTGATCGAGACGCTTCATAAAGTCTTCTTCGTCTGCCGAGAGGTAAGCAATACGGGGCATATTAAGAGTTACAACGCCGACCGAGCCGGTGCTTTCGCCGCTTCCGAAGAAGCCGCCGGACTTCTTGCGGAGCTCACGGAGGTCAAGACGGAGTCTGCAGCACATCGAACGAACGTCGCTGGGCTCCATATCGCTGTTGATATAGTTGGAGAAGTAGGGAGTGCCGTATTTGCTGGTCATCTCGAAGAGAAGCTTGTTGTTTTCGGTTTCCGACCAGTCGAAATCTGCGGTGATGGAGTAGGTGGGGATAGGATACTGGAAGCCTCTGCCGTTGGCGTCGCCTTCGATCATAATTTCAAGGAAAGCCTTGTTGATCATATCCATTTCGGCTTTACAATCCTTGTACTTGAAGTCGACCTCCTTGCCGCCTACGATACAGTTGAGCTCTGCCAAGTCGTTGGGAACAGTCCAGTCGAGAGTGATGTTCGAGAACGGTGCCTGGGTACCCCAACGCGAAGGAGTGTTTACGCCGTAGATGAAGGATTCGATGCACTTCTTGACCTGATCGTAGTTGAGGTTATCGACCTTTACAAAGGGAGCGAGATAGGTATCGAAGGAGGAGAACGCCTGCGCGCCCGCCCATTCGTTCTGCATGATACCGAGGAAGTTTACCATCTGGTTGCAGAGTGTTGCGAGGTGGCTTGCGGGGGAGGAGGTAATCTTTCCGGGAACGCCGCCCAAGCCCTCCTGAATGAGCTGCTTGAGAGACCAGCCCGCACAGTAGCCTGTGAGCATCGAAAGGTCGTGAATGTGGATTTCTGCGTTGTTGTGTGCGTTGGCGATCTCGTCATCGTAGATTTCGGAAAGCCAATAGTGCGCGGTGATCGCGCCGGAGTTGGAAAGGATAAGACCGCCTACCGAATAGGTAACGGTGGAGTTTTCCTTAACACGCCAGTCAACGTTTTTAACGTACTTGTCGACCAATGCCTTGTAGTCGAGCATTGTGGACTTCATATTACGGAGCTTTTCTCTCTGACGGCGGTAAAGGATATATGCCTTTGCAACGTCTGCATAGCCGGCTTGGGAAAGTACGCTTTCCGCGGAGTCCTGAATGTCTTCAACGGCGATGAGGCCGTCCTGGATCTTGTTTTCGAAATCCGAGGTAACTTTGAGTGCAAGGAAATCGATTACGCTGGGGTGGCTGGGTCTGTCGCACGCGTCAAACGCTTTCTGGAGCGCGTCGGCGATCTTTTTAATGTTGAATTCTGCGGTTTTGCCGTTTCTTTTTACAACCTGATACATGATCTGTTACCTTTCTATATCAAAAAAATTTTTATCTTTCTAACGACGCATCGGCGTCGGCTGGCGAGTTTAAGGATATCATAATGTTGAGTTCTTGTCAATAGAAAAACACAAGATATTGTGGTTTTGTCGCTTTGCACAATATCTTGTGTAATTTTTGGCTATTTTTTCCACGGGGTATAATAACACGTTAAAACGGTGCTAAATTCCTCTTATTTGTGCCGTGGGAACGTTTTCTCTTACTGCCGCAAGGAGTTTTTCGGTTTCCTCCTTTGAAAAGGCATCGAAGCCCGCCGAGATTATGTCACCCGAGTCGATAAATTGCTGAATAAAATACCGCTTCGCGCCCTTGATCCATTTGCCGATATTTTCGAAATCGGACACAAGATGCAGTCCCTTGACGGCGGTCGTGCGGAATTCATAATCGACTCCGCAGCTCATAATAAATTCAACACTTTCCTCGATCGGAGCTATGTCGATACCCTCGATGCCGACTGCGCGGGGGTAACCCTCTTTTGAGGATTTGATATCGGTCGCGATGTAGTCGATAAGTCCTCGCCCGACGGCTTCCTTCAATCTATCGGGGTAAAATCCGTTGGTGTCGAGCTTTATTTTATAGCCGAAGCTTTTTAAGAATTCGATAAACTCGAGCGAATCCTTCTGCGCGAGCGGCTCGCCGCCGGTAAGACAGATGCCGTCGAGTATACCCTTGCGCTTTTCGAGAAAGGCGGCTATTTCTTCCTTATTTATGATATTGGCGGGCTGACGCACCACAAGTCCTGCGTTGTGGCAAAAGGGACAGCGCAGATTACAGCCGTGTGCAAACAGCGTGCAGGCTACGTTGCCGGGATAGTCGAGCAGAGTTGTCTTTTGAAGTCCTTCTATTATCATTACAAAAATCCTTGAAAATTATTCTTTATATTATTATAACTCAAGCAATCGTTATTTTCAACCGCAAAAATCGCTATTCCTTAAAAAACAGCGAGCTCATAAATTCACCGAGCAGTGAAAAATAGGAAACCTCCGAAACCGATTCGGCGGTATAGACGTTTGCCCTTGCTATCTCCTCGCCGCCGAGCAGATAGGAGATATATCCCGCGCAGGTGTCCTTTTCAAAGGGTGCATCGAGCGAATCCTCGATAAAAATTTTCGTTTCGATCTTTTCGCTTGCGCCCTTTTCGGCGAGAATCGATATCTCCTCGGCATAAAGCGGAGAATCGCTCTTTACACCGCGGTTGACTCTGATCGGCTCGAGATGCGGCGAATCGGGGGCGATGACCGAATAGCTCGCAAATCCGTAATCGAGCATACCCTTTGCGGCGGCAAACCGTTTTTCGCTCGTTTCGGCACCGAGCACCACCGCGATAAGCTGCATTCCGTTGCGCTCGGCAGTCCCCGAAAGACAGTATTTCGCTTCTCCCGTGAATCCCGTTTTCATTCCCGTTGCGCCCTTGTAAAATCGGATCAGCTTGTTGGTGTTGGCAAGCCCGAAGGCGCCGTTGCGTATCGTGTCCATCCAAATGCCCGTGTAGTTGAATATCATTTTGTGCTTCATCAGCTCGCGCGTGATAATAGCGACGTCGAGGGCGCAGGAATAGTGGTTTTCGGCGGGGAGCCCGTTGGTGTTGACGAAATTGCTGTTAACGCATCCGAGCTCTCTCGCACGCTCGTTCATCAGCTCGACAAATGCCGCCTCGCTTCCGCAGATATATTCGCCGAGCGCGACTGTGGCATCGTTTGCCGAAACGACAACGAGCGATTTCAAAAGATCGTTGACAGACATCTCCTCGCCCGCCTCGAGAAATACCTGCGAGCCGCCCATGCTTGCGGCATATTCCGAAACGGTAACGCTGTCCTCGAGCGTTATTTTGCCCGAATCTATCGCCTCGACGACGAGCAGTGTGCTGATAACCTTTGTCACCGATGCGATGGGAAGATGCTCGGTTTCGTTCTCGGAGAAAAGTATTTTCCCCGTCGAATATTCCATCAGAAGCAAAGCCTTTGCGCTGCCGTCGCTTTTGTATTCGGCACCTGCGCTCGTGAACCAGCATTTTTCGATCGTCACGTCGTAGGGGTAGATTTTTGCCGTCTCGTATGCACTTGTGCAGAGCGGAAAGGCAAGCAAAAATAGTGCAATAAAAAAGCAGATTATCCTTTTCATAAATATCACTCCTTGCAATAATCATATTCGTGTTCCCGACGCTTAATACCGCCGCATAGTTAAGAAAATGTTATTAATTTGGTAAAAAAGTGTTGTATTTTCGCTTAAAGTATGATAGAATTAACTATCCTAAATAATCAACACGGAGGAAATACCATGAAAAAGATTGCATTTATGCTCGCTATGATCCTTTGCGTGCTCCCCATGCTCACCGCTTGCGGCGGCGCTTCGGGTGCTGAAAAGGTAGTTGAAAAGTCCATGGAAGCTATGTACGTTGATTTCGATTACGAAAACTTCTATGAAACCGTTTATGAGCTCGATCTCGACCTTCTCGAAGACGTTTTCGAGGGCGACAAGCTCGACGCTGCTAAGGAAACCGCACGTGCTCAGCGCGATTCCGTCAAGGAAATGGTCAAGGGTATCCAGGACCGCGCAGAAGATATGGAAGATTTCGAAATCGTTATCGAGATTCGTTACAGCCAGTTCTTTGAAAAGGATTCCGACGAATACGACGCTATGATGGAAGAGTTCTCCTTCAAGGGCACCGATATGGAAGACCTTGTTGACGCTACCGCAGTTGTAGGCGTTGTTATGGAAGCATACGTTACCGACGAAGACGGCGTTGAAACCATCGACGGTCAGTATCAGGAAGTTGAATGCTACAAGATCGACGGCACCTGGTACGTAGGTATGTAATCGCTTGAAAAAGCAAAAGCTTTGGGACGGTGAAACACCGTCCCTTGTTTTTTCAAAATACACAAAAAGAAAACGCATATTTTTCCGAAATTTCGCTCATTTTCTACTTGTAATTCTTGTGCGCAACTGCTATAATATTTCATCATTAAATATTTGATAAGTATGGAGGAATTCAATATGCAAAACAATGTTCGTCCCGAATCCATGGCTCGTATTACCACGTTCGAGCTCGCCAATGCCTTTATCGAAGAACAGATCAAGGAAATTCGAGCACAGGTAGGCGACAAAAAGGTGCTTTTGGCACTCTCGGGCGGTGTCGATTCCTCGGTTGTTGCCGCACTTCTTATAAAGGCGATCGGCAAACAGCTCGTTTGCGTTCACGTCAACCACGGTCTTATGCGAAAGAACGAATCCGAAAACGTAGTAAAGATCTTCAAGGACGAGCTCGACGCAAACCTTATCTACGTAGATGCGACCGAAAGATTCCTTTCTCTTTTGAAGGACGTTTCCGATCCCGAGAGCAAGAGAAAGATCATCGGCGCCGAATTTATAAACGTATTCGCCGACGAGGCACGTAAGCTCGAAGGCATTTCTTTCCTTGCACAAGGCACTATTTATCCCGATATCCTCGAAAGCATCAAGCAGGCAGAGGGTAAAAAGGCTGTTAAATCCCACCACAACGTCGGCGGTCTTCCCGAGGATCTTCAGTTCGCGCTTGTCGAGCCGATCAAGCTTCTTTACAAGGACGAGGTCCGCGTTGTCGGCGAGGCACTCGGTCTTCCTCACGCGATGGTTTACCGTCAGCCGTTCCCCGGCCCCGGCTTGGGTGTTCGCTGTCTCGGCGCCATCACCCGCGACAGACTTGAAGCATTGCGCGAGGCGGATGCGATTCTCCGCGAGGAATTCGACAATTTCGGTCTTGCCGAAAAGGTTTGGCAGTATTTCATTATCGTTCCCGATGTCAAATCGGTCGGCGTAAAGGACGACAGCCGCTATGAAGGCTGGCCCGCGATAATCCGCGCCGTCAATACTCTCGACGCTATGACCGCCACGATCGAGGAAATTCCCTACGAGGCACTTCACAAGATCACCAAGCGCATCACCGACGAGGTAAACGGCATCAACCGCGTGCTTTACGACCTCACTCCGAAGCCTTGCGGAACTATCGAGTGGGAGTGATTTTGCAAAGCAAAATCAACTATGATTGCCCGTTGGGCAAGTTATGAGTTATGAACGGCTCTGCCGTGTTATGATTTGCCTTGCGGCAAAGTTGTCTTTCATTGGGCAATCATATCATAACATTTGGCGAAGCCAAATTCATAACTCTAAACTCATAACTTCTCTTTTCCCTATGCGAAACGAGTTATCAGTTATGATTGCCCGTTGGGCAAGTTATGAGTTATGGTTGGCTTCGCCACGTTATGATGCACCTTCGGTGCAGTTGAAAGAACGAGGCAATCATATCATAACGAGTGCGAAGCACTCTCATAACTCTGAACTCATAACTAAAAAGGAGAAAAACTATGGCAGACAGTATTTTGAGAGATAAATCAAAGGCATTTGCCAAAGATATCGTTTTTCTTTGCAGACAGTTAAGAGAAAGCAGAGTAGAAGGCGTTTTGATCAATCAGTTGCTTAAAAGCGGCACGTCGGTTGGTGCAAACGTTCACGAAGCGCAGTATGCACAAGGAACAAAGGATTTTATTTCAAAATTTGAAATAGCATTAAAAGAATGTAACGAGAGCGAATATTGGCTTGAGCTTCTTTATGAAACTAACTCAATTAGTGAAAATGAGTTTAATAAAATGCAAAGTGCGTGTATTGAGCTTCGCAGAATGTTAGTTTCGACTGTTACAACTATAAAATCAAAACAATAACCCGGCTAATAAATATCCGCCCGCTATGCGGGCGGATATTTCAGACCGAAGACAAACTCGTTCTTTACACCCTTGAAAGAAATAACTGAAAAAAATCGAGCTTCATTCTTACTTTGAAGCTCGATTGTATTTTATAAGGAATTTGATTTTTTATTGTATTTTCAAGGGTTTTCACAAAAAACTCGACTACCTTACCATTGTAAGTTTACGCTCGTTTTTTGTAAAAAATAACTTCGTTTCTCTCAGTCTGTTTCAGTTTGCAGACTTTGTCTGCAAACTGAAATATCCGCCCGCTATGCGGGCGGATATTTATTGTTAAGCAATGTCTTCTTCAGTAATTACGCTTCCGAGATATTCTTCTCATACTTCTGATCTCCGTTGGCTTTTTATTGAATACGTCGTGGCATACCTGATTGAACGATCGAATGCTTTTGAAGCCGCATTCGAAAGCAATGCGCGAAATGGGAAGGTCGGTATCCTGAAGCATCGTAAACGCCTGATGTATGCGGTAAAAGTTAAGCATTTTTTTGAAGCTCATGTTCATATATCGGTTGAAGGTGCGAGAGAGATACTGATAATTATATCCCTTTTCCTTCGCGATATCTTTAAGCGAAATGTTGTTTTTGAAGTTTTCCGCAATGTAAAGAGCGATATCCATTGCCGCAATATCGGTTTTTGGGGCTGTGATGAGCGTTGTCGAGGCAAGAAAGTCGCCTGCAAGCATATATAAAAGCCCTTTTATCCTCATTCTGTTTTCGAACGGCGTTATTCTGGATATGGGGCCGCTGTCTTCGCCGAAGGTATCGAAGATCATTTTAAGCCCGAAACCGAGAACGCTTTCGTTCGGACGGAAAACAGGTTTTTTTGGTATCATACCCTCGATCGATTGCGTAACTGTGAGAATAAGGTGGTCGTTAAATATTATTCGCTGCACAGAAGCGTTTGGCTCAAGCTCAAGCTCGAGCACCTGAAAGGGAAACAAAATTATGCATTCGCCGACGGAAAGCTCGTAACGGTGCTCGTTTACCGTGCATACGCATTTTCCCTCGAGAGGTGTGATGCATTCGTAATTTTTGTGGAATTGCCTAAGCACTCCGCTTTGACGTTGTATGAAGCTGTGGAACTCAAGTGAGAGATTGCCGGAGGTAAAACCGCCTTCTTTTTTTGTCATGGCATTACACTTTCTCAAAAACCAAAAAGTCAACTTTTTGCTATAATATATACACTATTTGACTTGCTTTGTCAACATTGGCATGTTAAACTTTCTAAAAATACGGTATTACCGATATTGCGGAGGCTTTCTTATGAAGAAAATGCTTGCAGTGCTTTTTTGCCTGCTCATTTGCGTTCAGTCCTTAGGGCTTGGCTCGATGTCTGCAATCGCGAATGAAGCGCAGGTGCTTTTTACCGATTCCTTCGATTATGTTGATTTCGGCTCGTCCGAGCTTTACGACAAGTCCGGCGTTTGGGAAAAAGAATATGCAACGCCAAAGGACAATAACGATTACGGCTCGGTTGAAAGCAGCGCTCCTATAGCCAAAAACGGCGTTTTGAGCTTTGCCGAGGGCGACGGAATTCGTTTTAATTGGCAAAAGCTTAACGGATTTTCGGGTTTTGATAAGTCTAAAACCTATACCGTTACGTTTGATTTCAAGGTGCTTGATTTCGGCGACGACGTGCCGCGCGGACAATACAACACTTGGAACAGAGAGCTGTATTTTGCGGTTGCGGGTTATTATAACCAGATCGAATGCAGAAGCGGAAACTATTCGGGACAGATAGGCATTCGCGCAGGTGACAAAACCGCCGCGCTTCCGTTGGGCGGATGGACGAACGATAAATCGACCTATGTATTAAATAAGGTTTATAACTGTACCTTCGAATGGAAGCCCTCCGAAAAAACCGTGATTTCCACGGTAGCCCGCGACGGCAAGGTGATCGCAAAGGGCTCGCGCACCGATGAGCTGTACGCGACTGTCAACAAGCACACCCGTTTTCTCGTTTGGCGCTGTGAGGATGGCGCGATCGAGATCGACAACGTGACCTTTGGTGACGGAACTAACGAATACGTTCAGAATTTTGACTTCGGCACCGAAGAGGATACCATGACCGCCGGCGGTGTTTGGGGACTCGAGGAAGTTCGCAAAACCGACGCAAAGGCGCCCGAGCTTAAAAACGGTGCGGTGATTCTGAAGGAGCAATGCTCGATCAGATTCAATTGGCAAAAGGTTAAAGACGTTGGTGCTTACGATCAGACCAAAACCTATATTTTCGATTTCGATCTCAAGCTTACCGACAAGGGCGACGGAAGTAATTGGGGCGGAGCGAATTATACGCGCGGAATTTATATTGCCTTCGGCGGCTGGTATAATCTTATTGAAATGCCGACGAAGGAAAATACCATAAAGGTCGGCTCGACCACCAAGAATTTTGCCGACAGTGAGCATTTGAACAAGCAAATGCACGTAACGGTTTTGTGGGAGGGTGCAAACATTTCGGTAAATATTACCGATTCGAACGGCAACGAGGTTATCCAAGGCTCGAGAAGCGGAAACGCCTTTACCGATATGGCTGCCGAAAGTGCGGCGATGACGAATCTTGTGTTCCGTTGCGAGGACGGCGCTTTTGAGCTGGATAATTTCAAATTCAGCGTATTGACTGTCGAAGCGGACAGCACGACCGAGATAAATATCGCGAAGGGTCAACAGGCGGTATATACCTCCGAGATCGATTACAGCGGAAACGGCGAGGTTATGCTTAAATACGGCGGAGCCGAGATATTCTGTATCGGAAACGGCAACCTCAGGGTTGCAGGAAAGACCGTTTTGGGCTCGTACGGCAAGGGCTCCTATAAGATCGAATCGGTCATCAGTCCCGATCAGGAAATGCAAACCGTCAGGGTCGTAGGTCCCAACGGCGAAATAATCCGCAGAGGCCTTTACACTCTGCTGGGCGGCGACGCGATGAATTACTTCATCACGGGTGAAAGCAAGGTCGTTGCCGCTGACGTAAAATACGAAGCATGCACGGTCAACAAATATACCCTTACCACGAAGGAACCGATCTATACCGGCTCGGACGCGAATATATACAACGTTGTAACCTCGTTTAACGAGGCACAGACAACGCGCAATTTCGCCTGGACGGCAAAAAGCGTGTTTGCCGGTAAGAATACGATGGCGCTCAAATACCGCAAGGTCGGCGATGCCGAATGGATGACCGTTGACGCCGTCAAGGAGATCGAGTCGGTCAACACAGCGGACGAGGATTATTACAAGTGCGATATTTCGTCGCTTTCTCCCGACACCGAATATGAATACAAGATCGGCAAGAAGGAAAGCGACAAGGACAGCGATTGGACGAAGATATTTAAATTCAGAACCGCAAAGGAAAGCATCGACGAGTTTACGTTTATTGCCGTCGGCGATACACAAGGCATCACCTGGAACGGAATGACCTCGGGCGATAAGGGCTTTATGTTCGCTATGGCTGCATACCAAGAGGCGTTCGAGGAGGTCAAGGACCCCGCGTTTATTCTTCATACCGGCGACGTTGTCGAAACAGGCAACAATAAGAATATGTGGAATATGTATTTCAAGTCGCTGAACGGATACGGAACATCGACTCCGATGTTTGCCGCTATCGGCAACCACGATTCGTGGGGAACGCCGCTTTATTTCGATTATCACTTCAACCACCCCAACAACGGCGGCAATGCGGCACTTGATCAAAGCTTCAAGAATGCGGCAACCAACGGTGGCATTTTACAGCTTTTCCAAAACGCGGACGAAACGATATATTCCTATGATTACGGCGATGCGCATTTTATCGTGCTGAACACCGGAAGCTACAGCGATCAGGATAAGCATATTATCGACGCTCAACGCGATTGGCTTACGAGAGATCTCGAAGCCAACAAGGACGCAAAATGGAAGATAATGCTCTTCCACGAGCCTGTATATCACCGTGCGGGCGCAGGAGAAAGCAGACCTTGGTTACACGACGTTATCGAGGGATACGGAGTTGATCTTGTTATTCAGGGACATTCCCACTTAGTAACCAGAACCTATCCGATGAAGGACGGAAAGATCGTTACCAAAGCAGTTGACGAAACGGTCGAAAAGGGAATAGGTACGGTTTATACGACGATCGGATCGACTGCATTGAATCACGACGGCGCAAACGATGCGAAATACGAGGAGGAGATCGGAATCCTTGCAACGCCGACCCCTACTCAATCGGCATATACGACGGTTACGGTTAAAAACGATAAGATCGTCGTTACGACCAAGCAAATCAACGGATTTGTTCTTGACAGCTTTACTATCGAGGATAAAAATGCGTCAAGCGACACCTCCGAAGACCAAAACGGTGAAATTACCGATACTTCGACCGAAGCGTCGGACGGCTCGGTAAGCGCCGATCCCGAAGACGAAAATTCGGGAAGCATTACGATAATCGTAATTTGCGTTATCGCGTTTATCGTCTTGGCTGTCGGAGCGGTATTGTTTATCAAACGCAAAAAATAAAAAACACTGCCCCTTGCGTGATTTTCGCAAAGGGCAGTTTTGATTTTGCTTGCGGTTTTCACCGTATATAAAAAACACTTGTGTTTTGGCGGTTTGTGTGGTACAATAGATAAAAAGATATAATTGAAAGGAAATTTTGAAATGAAAAAGATTATCTGCAAGGTCGAATACGACACAGAAAACGCTACTATCGTAGCAAAATACACCAATGGCGAGCTCGGCGATCCCAAGGGATACGAGGAAACTCTTTACCAGACCGCAGAGGGCAAGTATTTCATCTATGAAAACGGCGGTGCCGATTCTGTTCACCCCGAAGAAAACATCAAGCGCTTGGCTGCAAACAAGGTTAACGACTGGAAAAACGAACGCGGTCTTTAATTCTCTTTAAAAGTTAAAACGTCAGACGCACCTTCATTGACTTTGCGCTTTGAGGGTGCGTGCTTTTTCAGGCAAGGAGGCGGATTATGAATAAAATATTTTGCTCGACGGGTGCGCTTATCGGCCGTCCGAACGGGCGTGACTTTACATTGCTCGGCAAATGTGTCCGCGAGCTCGAATGTGACGGATTTGAGTTTATGATGTATGGCTCGTGGCACGAAAAAATCGACGAATTGCGTTGCTTTCTTTCGGCTTTGCCCGCCGAATTTCCGACCTTTCATATCGAAAAGGACGTCGGAAACCTTATCAGCCGAAACGGCGAGGGCGATATAGAACGAGCTTTCGGGCTGTTCGATATCAACTGCAAGCTGGCGCGTGAGCTCGGCTCGGAAAAGCTTGTTTTGCACCTTTGGGGCGGGCTCGATTCCGACAAGGATATCGCAAACAATATAAGCTGTTACAAAACGCTCCGAAGCATTTCCGATTCCTATGATCTCTTGCTCACCGTCGAAAACGTTGTTTGCAATCGTGCCGACCCGATGAGTCATCTCGCCGAATTGGCGCAAATCTATCCCGATATTGCCTTTACCTTCGACACAAAAATGGCGCAGTTCCACAGTCAGCTTCCGCTTTTGTACCGCTCTGAAAATCTGCCGATCTACGAGCGAGTCCGCCATTTCCATATCAATGACTATGCGGGCGGATATATGGATTGGGGAAATCTGCAAACGTTACATATCGGGGCGGGGAATATTGATTTTGAATCGCTTTTTGCATTTTTGAAGCAAAAGGGATATAATGACGATTTCACCGTCGAGGCAACCTCGTTCGGCAGTGACGGAATTATTGATTTCAAATCGCTCAACGAAGACTTTGCAAGATTGCGCGAATATATCGGGCAATAAAGAACAAAAGAGAGAACACAGTGTTCTCTCTCTTTTTGCTTTTGTTAAAACTTTCTGTCGTAGAGCAGTGCCGCAATAAGCACCACGAAGCAGGAGCCCGCATTGTGAACGAGCGCGCCGAGGGTGGGGTTGAGTATGCCGAGCACCGAAAGCGTTACCGCGAGCAGATTTATTATCATCGAAAGCGAAATGCTCAGCTTTATCGTGCTTACAGTCGCGTTTGACAATCGCTTGAGATAGGGAAGCTTCGAGATATCGTCGCTCATCAGCGCGATATCCGCCGACTCGACAGCGATATCACTGCCCATACTGCCGAGCGCGATGCCGACCGATGCCGATTTGAGCGCGGGCGCATCGTTTATGCCGTCGCCTATCATACAAACCGTCTTTCCCTCGCTTTCGAGCAAAGCAATATTTTTTGCCTTGTCCTCGGGCAGAAGCTCTGCACGGCAGGTGTCGATCCCGACCTTTTTTGCGAAATATTCCGCGGCGTTTATGTTGTCGCCTGTGAGCAAAACCGATTGCACGTCAAGCGTTTTCAGCTTTTCGACAGTTGATTTTGAATCCTCTCTCAGTGTATCCGAAAGCGCGATCATTCCGACACATTCGCCGTTTGCCGCCACAAGAATGCACGCCTTGCCCTGCTGTGTGAGCGATGCAAGATGCCGCTTTGCTTCGACGCCGAGCGAAATATCAAAAGAACTCAAAAACTGCTCGTTTCCGCAAACGATATTCTCGTTTCCGACTCTCGCCGTAATTCCCTTGCCGACCTTCATCGTGAAATTCGTCGGGTCGGTTATTTCGGTTCCCCTTTCTCTTGCGTGCGCCGTGAGCGCTTTGCCGAGCGGGTGCTCGCTTTTTGATTCCGCCGATGCCGCGAGCGATAAAAGTCTGTCTTCATTAATATCCGACAGAACGATAATATCCGAAACCGACGGCTTGCCGACCGTGAGAGTGCCGGTCTTGTCAAACGCGATCGTATCGACCTTGCCCATTTTTTCGAGCGCCGAGCCCGATTTGATGATAACGCCGTGCTTGGTAGCCTGACCGATAGCCGCCATTATCGCGGTGGGGGTTGCGAGCACGAGCGCGCAGGGGCAGAAAACGACAAGCACAGTCACCGCGCGGGTGATATCGCTTGTGACAAGTCCGGTTATAATTGCAATAAGCAGTGCGGCGGGGACAAGCCAGCTCGCACACTTGTCGGCGATTCTTGCCATCGGGGCTTTTTGGTTTTCGGCTTCCTTTACAAGCCTTATCAGTCTTTGAAGCGAGCTGTCCTCGCCTACCTTCGTCGCTTTTATATCGATCGCGCCGAAGCAGTTGAGAGTGCCGCAGAATACCTCGTCACCGACAGTCTTGTCGACAGGGAGCGATTCGCCCGTCATAACCGATTGGTCGACCGAGGTCTCGCCGCTTACGATAATTCCATCGACGGTTATAGCTTCGCCGGGGAGTATTCGGAGCATATCGCCTATTTGTATTTTTTCGGCGGGGATAAGCTCCTCTCTGCCGTTGCTTATCAGTCTGCCCTGTGTCGGTGCGAGCGAGATAAGCTTCGTAAGTCCCTTTTTGGCGCGGTTTACCGTCATATCCTCGAGTATTCCGCCGAGCGCCATAATAAAAGCAACCTCGCCCGCGGCGAAAAGGTCACCGATCGCGGCGGCGGCGATCATTGCGATCGTTATGAGCAGCGCCGAGGAGATCTTGCTTATTCCGCTGTTGACGATAAGCTTTCGCACCGCCGAATACAAAAGCGGAATTCCGCTGACGATCACCGAGATCCACGCAGGGTCGATCGGCAAAACGATATCGAGCTTCGGAAGCAGAAAGCTGAGCACGAGGAAAACGCCGCTTACGATCGTCATCGGGAGTCCCGAAAGAAAATCGTTGAGCTTTTTCATTTTAAAAACACCTCTTTGTTGACATTGTCGGAAAAACAATGTATAATTTGTTTGTTAGAAAACAATTTGTTCTGTATCTGCCTGCATTATACGCAGAAAAAAGCGATCCTGCAATAGCCAAAAAACCGGCTTTGTTCGATACGGAACAGTTTTTGGATTTTGTTCGGGAGGGAATAGCTTGGACAGACGGCAGAAAAAAACGCGCGAGGCGATATTCAAAGCCTTTACCGCGCTTTTATCCGAGAAGAATTACAATCAGATAGCGGTTCAGGATATAATCGACGCCGCCGATATCGGCAGAACCACCTTTTATTCGCATTTCGAGACAAAGGATTATCTGCTGAAGGATCTTTGCGAGGAGCTTTTCGGCCATATAATCGACACTGCGATGGGTCTGCCGCACGGGCATATCCACTGTGAATTCGGCAGTGAGGGCGACTCGGTGTTTTTGCATCTGCTCCGTCATCTTCAGGAAAACGACCGTAATATTCTGGAGCTTCTTGTGTCGCAGAACAACGAGATATTTCTCCGCTATTTCAAAAGCAACCTGAAAAAGCTTATACTTTCGCAGTATGCCGACAAGGGTCTGCTCGATGGATCAAAGCTTCCGAGAGATTATCTTGTAAATCATATCTCGTCGTCGTTTGTCGAGGCTGTCGATTGGTGGCTTTCGCACAAAATGAAGGAAACACCCGAGCAAATGACAGAGTATTTCCTCGCCACGATAGACCCCTTGCTTAAAACAAATGAGGAGGTGCGGTTTTGAAAAAATATCCGCTCATTGACGTATTCCGCTTTCTTTGCGCTTGCCTTGTCATTATGATACATTGTGACGGGGTGGACGGCAACCCGATCTCACATATGATAGTTACCTGCTTTTCAAGGCAGGCTGTTCCGTTTTTCTTTATAGTATCGGGATTCTTCTTTTGCCGAAAGCTGAAAAGCACTGCCGACCCCAAGTCGTTTGTGATCGGCTATGCAAAAAGGCTTATCTTGTTTTATTTTATTTGGGCGATTATCTCGCTTCCCGAAGTTGTGCAGACCTACCTTGCGCTTTATAAGGGCTCGTCTCCCGTTTATATTGCTCTTGTTATAGTACGCAGAGTGATTTTTGCGGGGTCGGGAGTGTATTGGTATTTGCTGGTAACGCTTGAAGCAGCGTTGATTTGCGGCTTTCTTATTATTAAAAAATGGGAAAAGCTTATGTATATCATCGCGGCATTCGGAATAGTTGCGTGCTTTTTCTATTCTGCGGACTTCGATTGGTTCTTGGTACGTCAATTCAACGATCTGATATATACCGTCTTTTCTTGGTCAAATAACGTTTTTATGCTGGGCATACCGTTTTTTGCGGTTGGCTGCTTCTTTACGACGCTTGAGGGTAGAATCAAGCTGAATACACCGTCGCTTTGCGTTGCGTATTTTGCGGTATCTGCGGCGGGGATCGTTGCATTTTCGTTGGTTTATGACAAAATAGCGCTGTATGAAAAATACTTTTTCCTTTTTCCGTTACAGGCGGTGTTGCTGTTTATGATAGGAATTTCGTCGAAAATAAGCATCAAAGACAGCATTTGCAGTGAATTGAGGAATATCAGCTCAACCGTGTATTGCGTTCATTGCTTTTTCATCGGATACGTTTTAAAAGCTATCTGGGTGAATGAATTTGCGCCCGTGTGGATAGGCTTTCTGTTGCCGCTTACTTTGTCGGTTGTGCTGTACTATATCGTCAAAATAATCGGATTCAAGCCGCTTTTTCGTTTGATAACGCTGAAATAAACGCAATAAACGAGGCAGACGATGAACAGAAGCGAATTTGAAAAATTTATTTTTGAACGGTACGGCGTGACGGCGGACCACCCGTGGACAAAATACAGGGATAACTCGGTTTTTCGCCACGAGGACAGCAAAAAGTGGTTTGCGCTGACGATGAATATCAGCCGCTCGCTTTTGGGGCTTGACGGAGAGGGAAATATCGACGTGGTTAATCTGAAATGCGATTTTTATCTTCTTTGCTCGCTTATCGAGGACGAGGGGTTCTATCCCGCTTATCATATGAACAAGAATAATTGGATTACCGTGCTTCTCGACGGCAGTGTCGGACGGGAAAAACTCTGCAATTTGCTCGAGCTCAGTTATAAGCTGACGTCAAAATAGAAAAAACAGTAATAAAAAGGCGGAAAATTTTAAAAAACTATTGTAATTTTTTGTATTTAAATGTAAAATAGATGTGTTCGGTATATATATCGAAACAAATAATTTAATGTTTTTCGGAGGACAATATGAAAAAGTACATCGCACTCTTTCTTGCAGCATTGATGCTCTTGAGCTTTGCATCCTGCGGTGGCGCTGAAAACAGCGGCGACACTTCCAACGCAGGCGAAAGCGAAAGCGCAGATAAGGCCGAATTCAAGGTAGGCGCTATCTACATCAACAGCAAGAACGACACCGCAGGCTACACCTTCGCTCACCACAACGGTATCACCACCGCTATGAAGCAGCTCGGTCTCAACACCGAAACCCAGCTCTTCATCGTTGATGAAGTACCCGAAGATCCCGAACAGGTCCGCGCTGCAGTTGACACCCTCGTTGGTAAGGGCGTTAACATCATCTTCGGTATCTCCTTCGGCTACATCGATGCACTCGAAGCAGCTGCAAAGGAATATCCCGACGTTATCTTCTCTCACGCTACCGGCTACAAGAGCAACGACACCAACTTCAACAACTACTTCGGCCGTGCATATCAGGCACGTTACCTCGCAGGTATCGCTGCAGGTCTCAAGAGCCTTGAAACCGGCAACAACAACGTAGGCTACGTTGCTGCATACGGCACCGAATATGCCGAAACCGCTTCGGGTATCAACGGCTTCGCTCTCGGCGTACAGGCAGTTAACCCCGATGCAAAGATCTACGTTAAGAAGCTCAACGCATGGGCAGACGAGATCAACGAATCCGCATTTGCAAAAGAACTCATCACTTCCTACAACTGCGGCATTATTTCTCAGCACTGCGACTCCGCACAGCCTCAGATCGCAGCTCAGGACGCTAACATTTTCGGTTGCGGCTACAACTCCGATATGACTGCCGACGCTCCCAAGGCTCACCTCACCGCAGCTATCTGGCACTGGGACGTTTACTACAAGACCGCTATGGAAGCAGCTATGAACTGCGGCACCGCAGACAAGTTCGTTTCCACCATGGGCTCTCCCGCATACTACGGCGGCCTCAAGGAAAACTTCGTTGACGTTTCTCCTCTCAGCGAAAACTGCGCAGCAGGTACTCAGAGCGCTATCGACCAGGTAAGAAATATCATGGTTAAGGGCGAATGGGACGTATTCTCCGGCGCTAAGCTCACCATCACCGTTACCGACGGCGTTGCTACCATCACAAAGAACGATGCAGATCTTCTCGACAACGCAGGCAACGTTATCGTTGCAGCAGGCGGCGCTTCTGTTGAAGACAGCGTTATCACCGGCACTATGAACTACTACGTAGCAGGTGTTGAAGAGGCTTAATCTGTAAGCTGATCCTTCCGGACCGGCCGGAATAATATCCGACCGGTCCGAATTTTTTATCGCTTCGAGTCGCTTGCGCTCTCGAGTCGCTTCGCTCTCGATTAAAATCTTGCGATTTTAATCGGGTTTTGGTCGCTGACGCTCTCGATTAAAATCTTGCGATTTTAATCGGTTTTTGAGATGCCCGTACGCTCGCGCAAAGTGCGTGCGCACCGCTTCGCGTCTTGTCCGCACTTTCGGGCATCATAGGTATATTTTTCAAGGCGCATGTCCTTGAAAAATATGGGGTTTTTATTGTATAGAGTGCTCGCGTTGAGCCTCCCTTGTGTAAAGGGAGGTGGCACGGCGCAAGCCGTGACGGAGGGATTGTAAAGTCGCTATCGCTCTCGTGAAAAATTCTTCGAATTTTCCCCGTTTTTTGTGAGCGTTGTGCGCTCGCGCCTATATACCCCAAAAATCTTGCGATTTTCGGGGACCCCGTAACACGTGCGCCTCGCTTTGCTCGACACTCGCAACGCTCTAAGGTATATTTTTCAAGGCGCATGTCCTTGAAAAATATAGATTTTTATCGGATTCGCTTGCGCTCTCGTGAAAAATTCTTCGAATTTTCCCCGTTCTTCGTGAGCGTTGTGCGCTCGCGCCTCGCGCCTCGCTTTGCTCGACACTCGCAACGCCCTAAGGTATATTTTTCAAGGCGCCTGTCCTTGAAAAATATGGATTTTTATTGTATAGATTGCTCGCGTTGAGCCTCCCTTGTGTAAAGGGAGGTGGCACGGCGCAAGCCGTGACGGAGGGATTGTCATTGAAAAGTGAAGAGTGAAAAGTGAAAAGTGAAGAGTGAAAAGTGAAAAGTGAAGAGTGAAGAGTGAAAAGTGAAGAGGTGCGGAGGATTTCCGCATCGCGAAAATCTCCATTTACATTAGATTTCACGTGTTTTCAGGGTGTTATAGAGGATACAAATAATTGTATTTTGTATATTGCTTTGAAATCTTAAATTCGGTGGCGCGGTAAAACGCGCAACAGGCATTAAGGAGGATCTTCATGGCGGAACAATACGCTATTGAAATGAAAGGAATCACCAAAACCTTCGGCAGCATCGTCGCAAACAAAAACGTCGACCTTGCCGTAAAGAACGGTGAGATCCTTGCACTGCTCGGCGAAAACGGCTCGGGCAAGACCACTTTGATGAATATGCTTTCGGGTATTTACAAGCCCGACAGCGGCAGTATTTTCGTTGACGGCAAGGAGGTTGCCATCGACTCGCCGGAGGATTCCAAAAAGCTCGGTATCGGTATGGTGCACCAGCATTTCAAGCTTGTCGACGTCTTTTCCGCGGCGGATAATATCTGGATGGGCAAGGAAAAGGCGGGCTTTGCGCTGAGCAAAAAACGCTATAACGAGATCGACGAAATAACGAAAAAATTCGGGTTTGAGCTCGATCCGACCAAAAAGGTCTATAATATGGCGGTCTCCGAAAAGCAGACGCTCGAGATCATCAAGGTGCTTTATTACGGCGCGAAGATAATTATTCTCGACGAGCCGACCGCCGTTCTCACCGTTCAGGAAATCGAAAAGCTCTTCGGCGTGCTCCGCAAAATGAAGGAAGAGGGCCACGCAATAATTATCATCACCCACAAGCTCAACGAGGTTATGGAGATCTCCGACCGAGTTGCGATAATGCGAAAGGGTGAATATATCACCACGGTAAACACAAGCGAAACCAGCGAGCAGGAGCTCACCGAATGGATGGTGGGCAGAAAGGTCGACCTCAATATCGACCGTCCGACTGTCGAAACAACCCGTCCCTTGCTCGAGGTGCGCGATCTTACGATAAACAACGACGAGGGCGCGACCGCTATTGATAACGTCAGCTTCTATATCCGCGGCGGCGAGATATTGGGTGTTGCGGGTATCGCAGGGTGCGGTCAGAAGGAGCTTTGCGAGGCGATCGCGGGCTTGCGTCCCATCGTTTCGGGTCAGATGATCCACAAGGGCGACAACATTGTCGGTCTTTCGCCCAAGGCGATACTCGAAAAGGGTATTTCGATGTCGTTTATCCCCGAGGACAGACTCGGTATGGGTCTTGCCCCCTCGATGTCGATAATCGACAATATGCTTCTCAAAAAATACCGCGACAGCAAGGGTCCGTTTGTCGACAGAAAGACGGGCAGAGCCGATGCCGAAAGAGTTATAACCGAGCTCGAGGTGGCGACCCCCTCGGCAGAAACTCCGGTAAGACGTCTTTCGGGCGGTAACGTGCAAAAGGTATTGCTCGGCCGCGAGATCAAAGCCGGCCCGAACGTTATCGTCACCGCATATCCCGTTCGCGGATTGGATATCAACTCGTCGTATATGATCTATAATATTTTGAACAAGCAAAAGACCGACGGCGTCGGAATTCTGTTTGTCGGTGAGGATCTCGACGTTATGATCGCACTGTGCGACAAGATAATGGTGCTCTGTCACGGCAAGGTGATGGGTGTCGTTCACGCACACAAGACAAACAAAGAGGAGCTCGGTCTGATGATGACGGGCGCACTCGACCTCAGCGAAAAATATGCAGACAAGCCCGCAGGCATCGCAAAGGATACTCTGTTTGAAAACGAGTCCGACGGCGGCGACGGGGAGAAGGAGGGTAAAGAATGAGATTCCATGTAGTCAAGCGCGACAGCTGGCCTTTGTGGAAGCGCGCTCTCGCTTATCTCGCGGCGGTCGTTGCGGCATTGATTATCGGTGCCGTGATTTTGCTCGCCATCGGTGTTGACCCTGTCGATTATTACTATCAGCTTTTTACAATGGGTACTGTCGGCAACCGTATTGCCTATAAGACCTATATGAACTATATCAAGGAATTTTTGCCGCTCGTTCTCACTTCGATCGCGCTTTCGCTTGCGTTTAAGATGAAATTCTGGAATATCGGCGGCGAGGGTCAGTTTATAATGGGCTCTATCTCGGCGGGATATATCGCGCTCAAATTCGGCGCAACTCTCCCCGTTTGGCTCACCCTTATCCTTATGTGCGTCACCGCGATGATAATTGCGGGACTTTATGGGCTTCTCGCAGGCTTTTTAAAAGTCAAATTCGGCACAAACGAAACACTTATGACGCTGATGATGAACTATATCGCGCTTTACGTGCTTTACTTTATCGGCGAAACCAAGTCGGATTGGAATTTGTTCCTCCAGGAAACCTCCTCGCGCCCCGTGTTTGTTAATTTTTCGGAGACCGTTGCTTTCCCGACTATCAAGATCGGCGAAAAGTTCGAGCTCAATATCTGCTTTATCCTGACACTTATCATCGGCGTGCTTATTTATATCTATCTCAAGCACACCAAGCACGGCTATGAAATAGGCGTTATCGGCGACTCCGCGGGCACCGCGAAGTATGCGGGTATGAAGGTAAACAAGATCGTTTTGCGTACCGTATTTCTTTCGGCGGCGCTCATCGGTCTTGCGGCGGCGTTCAAGGTCGGCACGGCGGGCGTTCTTTCCACCGCGATAACCGACGACGTGGGCTGGACGGGTATCATCGTTGCCTGGCTTGCACAGCTCAACACGGGTATGATATTCATCGTGTCTGCGCTTATTTGCGTGCTTCAGCACGGCTCGACTGTTGCGGCGGCAACCTTTGCACAGGTCGATTCAAGCTTTGCAAATATGCTTCAGGGCATAATTCTGTTCCTCGTTCTTGCGGCGGACTTCTTCATTCGCTTCCGCTTGGTACGTGTAAAGAAAGGAGAAAAGAATAATGGATAAGCTCGGTGTCATAACCTCATTCATTTACAATATCATCGTATTCAATATTCCTCTCCTTTACGGCACCGTCGGCGAGATCCTGGTCGAAAAATCGGGCAGCCTTAACCTCGGTGTCGAGGGTACTATGGCTGTCGGCGCGATATTCGGCTATATCTTCGGCTGCTATGCGAACAGCTTGGGTGTCGGAATTCTCGTTGCCTTTCTTGCGGGCGCGCTGTTCGGTCTTCTCTTTGCCGCGCTTACCGTTTCGCTTCAGGCAAACCAGAATATCACCGGTCTTACTCTCACCACGTTCGGCTTGGGTATCTATTTCTTCGTCGGCAACAGCGTGAAGTCGACGGGCTGGCCGGTAATGGCTGATTACGCAAACGTAAAAGAGGGCTTTGCCGATATAAATATCCCGCTTCTTTCGGATATTCCGCTTATCGGCAAGGGACTTTTCTCCCATAATCTTCTCGTTTATCTCGGCATCGTTATCGCAATCGCGGTTTGGTGGTATCTCAAGCACACCACCTTCGGTCTCAGACTCCGCGCTATCGGCGAAAACCCCGCTTCTGCCGATTCGGTCGGTATAAACGTAAAGCGTATGAAGTATATCCATATCTGCATCGGCTGCGGAATTATGGGTATCGGCGGCTATTATATGGGTCTTAATATGTCGGGCTCGTTCAACTCGAGCTGTTGGATCAACGGCTACGGCTGGATAGCGGTCGCATTGGTTATCTTTGCGAACTGGAGCCCCGCTATCGCAATACTCGGCACCTTTATTTTCGGATTTTTCAACACTCTGCGCGTGTCGGGCACAAGTATCGCGGCGGCATTCCCCGATTTCCTCGGCTGGCTTGCCGATATCCCGACTCAGATGTATCAGGCTCTCCCCTTTATTATCACCGCGATCGTTCTTGTCGTAACCTCGATAAGAAACAAGCGGGGAAGCAGCGGTCTGCCTGCCGCATTGGGTCAGAACTATTTCCGCGAGGACCGCTAAAATTCAAAAAGCCAAGCTTCTCGAAGGGCGATTTATCACTATGACGCATCGCCCAACAGGGAAGCTTGTTTTTTGCTGTAATGTCGGCAATATTCAATACGCACTTGAAAAAGGGGGCGGATTGTGGTAGTATAGGTTAAATAAATAAATCGGAGGAGAATATGAAAACAAAGATTATTTCATTGTTGCTTGCGATATTTCTTATAAGCGCTATGCTTGTTGCCTGCGGCGGAAACGAAGAAAGCTCGGGAGTGAGCGAATCGGTCAGCGGCGGCAGCGAATTTCAGAACGAAAAGGGCGAATACGTTGCCGATACCGGCGGACGACGCTATGACGGCGAAACGATCACCTTCCTCACCTGCGGCGGAGGCCCTGTTTACGAATCGGAAATTCTTCCCAATATCGAAACCTATGAGTCGGGCGCGCTTCAGACCTATCCTCAGATAATCAATGACGATCTGAAAAGACGTGCAGAAATACTCGAAACCGAGCTCGGCGTAACTCTTGAGGAGATTCAGCTTTACAGCCCGAATTGGAAAAACGGCGAAATGTGCCAGACTATCCTTCGTGATGCACTCGCCTCGTCGGAGGACTATCAGGTCGTCGTGCCCTGCCTTTACGACGGCGCGACACTCGCGGTAGAGGACGTGCTTTACAACCTTCTCTCGCTCGAAAACCTTCAGATCGACGCTCCCTGGTGGAATCAGGACTTTAACAAGAGTATGACCTATGCGGGCCAGCTCTATTTCAGCATCGGCGATATCGGACTTGTCAACAAGGCGAATACTGCGTCGCTCTTCTTTAACTATGAGCTTTGGAACAAAAACGGCTTGACCGAAAAATACGGCGGTAATCCTTATGAGCTTGTCCGCGCGGGCAAATGGACCCACGATCTCGTTTTCGAGGCGGCAAGATCTATGGGCAAGGATATCACCAACGACGGCAAGGTCGATTACAGCGACGAATACGGCTGGAGCGGTCAGTTTGACGATATGTGGGCTATTTTCTTCGGCTCGGGCGAAAAGATCGCAAGCGCCGACGGCGACGGATACCCGACTATAACAATGTATAACGAGCGCAGCAGTAAGGTTATGGACAGCCTTCAGGACTTTGTTCAGGGCGAGGGCTATTACGTTTCGGCAAACGATTATTTCAACGTCACCAGCTCGCCTGTCGACCTTACCCGCGGTGCGTTTATCGACGGCAGAGCACTGTTCTTCAACGACGTTGTCGGTACTGTTGCAAGACTCGGCGATATGGAGGACCACTTCGGCGTCGTTCCCGAGCCCAAATTCAACGAAGCGCAGGAAAATTACTTCTCGCTCGTTAACCCTTGGGGCTCGACCTGCTTCGCGATTCCGATAACCGTTGTCGGCGAAAAGCTCAATATGACAGTCGACGCACTCAACGTGCTCGGCGCGGCATCGAAGAACACTGTTGCAAAGGACTATCAGGAAACCGTGCTTTCTTATATGAAAACGCGCGACGACGATTCCGCCGATATGATCAACAACTATATCCTCCCCAACCGTGCCTGCGATATCGGTATGGTTTATCAGTGGGGCGAGCTTGATATATTGCTTCAGAATATGGCGAAATTGAATTACGGCACCTTTGCTTCGCAGTTTGAAGCGAAGAAGGATGCCGCCGAGACCGCGCTTCAAAAGACTATTGATTTCTATAAAAAACATGAATGATAGAGCTTCGCTCTCGAGTCGCTTCGCTCTCGATTAAAATCTTGCGATTTTAATCGGGTTTTGGTCGCTGACGCTCTCGATTAAAATCTCACGATTTTAATCGGGTTTTGTGAACATCGTGCGCTCGCGCCTCGCGCCTCGCTTTGCTCGACACTCGCGATGTTCTAAGGTATAAAAATCGACGCACATGTCGCCGATTTTTATGGGATTTTTCATCGAAATCGCTTGCGCGATGAGGGTACCACACGAGATGCGAAAACTCGCGGTGAGCCTCCCTTGTGTAAAGGGAGGTGGCACGGCGCAAGCCGTGACGGAGGGATTGTCATTGAAAAGTGAAGAGTGAAAAGTGAAGAGTGAAAAGTGAAAAGTGCTAGTATGGCGGGGGCTTGTCTCCCGCCGATATTTTTTTAAAAAGAACATAACGCCCTCGCGGAGAGGGCGATACAAGCAAAAACAACCTCCAACGCGGGAACTGAAAATTTTTGCCAAGCTTTTTTAAAAGCTTGGGCGGAGAAGAAATGACAAAAAAGGGTTTCATTTATCGGGAAAGCGTGCTATAATTCAGATGTTCAAAAGTTATTATCGGAGGCACTGATTTGGCAACCTTTTTGCTTATCATAATCTATATCGCGTTTATCGGGCTCGGCATACCCGATTCGATCTTCGGCGCGGCGTGGCCGGCGATCTACGGCGAGTTCGCGTTGCCGGTTTCCTATGCGAGCTTCGTTACGCTCACGACATCGTTTTGCACCTTTCTTTCGAGTCTTGTCAGCGGCAGGATAATCAACCGCTTCGGCACATATACCGTTACCGCGGTCAGCACCGTGATAACCGTTTTTTCGCTTTTTGCGATCTCGCTGAGCGGAAATTTCGGATTTATCGTTCTTCTGGCTGTTCCTCTCGGGTTTGGCGGCGGCGCTATCGATTCTGCGCTCAATAATTATATCGCGCTGTATTATAATGCGATGCAGATGAATCTGCTGCATTGTTTTTACGGCGTCGGCGTGACGATAAGCCCTTATCTTTTGTCGTTCGCGCTCGGGTCGGGCGATTCCTGGCGCGGCGGTTACAAAACCGTTGCTCTCTTGCAGATGCTTATCGCGGTGTGCGTCGTTTTGTCGCTCCCGCTATGGAGATTGCACCGCAAAAAAACACTCGAGCGCGAGCCCGAGGAAGCACCTGTCACACTGAAATTCAGAGAAATGCTCGGGATAAAGCGATTGCCTGCCGTGTGGACAATGTTTTTCGCCTCCTGCGCGGTGGAGGCGGTGTGCGGCGCTTGGGGAAGCACCTTTCTTGTCGAGCAAAAGGGAATGGCGGTAGAGCTCGCGGCGAGAACGGTCACTCTTTACTATCTCGGCATCGCGCTCGGACGGCTGCTTTCGGGACTGCTTTCGATAAAGCTTTCCTGCAAAAGAATTATGCTTTTCGGCGAAATAACGCTTGCTTTGGCTGTTGCGGTGTTGCTTTTGCCGCTTGGATATACGGCGGGAATCGGTCTTTTCCTTGTCGGGCTCGGAGTCAGCCCGATCTATCCGAATCTTATGCATCTCACCCCGAAGCTGTTCGGCAGAAGCGTTTCGCAGTCGATCATCGGCACTCAAATGGCGTTTGCCAGCCTCGGAATAATGCTTTCGCCGGTCGTGTTCGGCTTTTTCGCCGAGCGGTTCGGTGTCGGTCTGTTTCCTTGCTTTCTGGCGATTGTCGTCTTGATGCTGATATGCGGCGGCATAGCTGTCCAAAAAAGAAAAAGCGATTGTTGACATAAGCGTAAATAGCGGATATAATCAAATAAAAAGGGGATTTTGCTATGAAACGGTTTTTGATAATAATGCTTGCGATTTCTCTTTGCTTCGGGCTGTTTGCCTGCAAGGAGGAGATAAGCGAAAGCGAAGCCGAAAGCGGAAACGATGAATCGTCTGAAGCGACCGGCGATACGCCCGATACCGTTCCGCCGAGAATAAGGATCACCCCCAAAAGCAACGAAAACGTGATCATAAAGCAGGGCGATGAATACGACGTGATGGACGGCGTTTCGGGCTATGATAGCGTTGACGGCGATATAACCGATAAGATCACCGTCGATCTCGGCGGATTTGATCCGTCGGTCGCGGGGGAATATACCGTGAAATACAATCTAAAGGACAGCGCAGGCAACAGCGCAGAGGAGCAAACGAAAATGATAACCGTTACTTCGACAAGCGTGCTCGAAAAATATGAAATATACGACGGCGTTATCGAGGGCGAGAAGCTCGATCCCGCACCGCACGAGGTTTTCGGCGGCGCGTGGTACCATAAGGTCGTTTCGTCAAAGGATAAATGGCTCGGTATCGAGGCAACGGTGACACTGCCCGAGGTAAAGCTCTCGCGCTATAACGGCGAGCACGATGAAAGCCTCGACGTTGACCCGTGGGCAAAGAGCAAGGATAACCCCTCGGTCTACCTCGGCGGCAACGCGGGCAGCGAATCCGACGTCGGACTGTCGTTCTCGCTCGGTGTTGTCGATACGAAAAGCAATAAGATCAGCACGGGAAGTATCGTTTTCCGCCCGTTCTGGCGCTATATAACCGACAAGGATCAGGATATCGGAAGCTATGACGACCACGGCGGACTTTATACCGTTACAGCAAACGGCAATAACTGCTATGCGAATTATCACTGGAGATATACCGAATATTACTATCTCCCCGGCGATACGTTGAGAATAATCGTCTGTTCGCCCGAAAAGGATAAGCTTCAGCTTCAGATCGAGGTTGTGGCAAAATCGACTCTTCCGTCGTCGGTCGAAATGCGAGAGAAATACGGCTGGAAGGATCCCGAAAATTTCCTCAGCCCGATCTTCTCGTCGGTCGGACACGGCGGAAATAAGAATGCCGAATTCAAGCGTGTCAACGCTATCGACCAGAGCGGTAACGAGGGCGGTATTGCCGCACCGACAAATACTGTCATAAAGGGCGCGATGTGGCACAATACATATCTCTACCGCGTAATAGACGGGGTGATCTACCGCGTACCGATGAACGAATCGCGCCGTGCCGTGACCGATGCACCGAGCGCAGATGCGTTTGAGATAATAATAGATGAAGAATCGTCGGCAATCGGCGGCGAAACGGTAACGATAAGTCCGAATAACGAGTAACCGAATCAATAAAACAGATAAATATAACAAGATAAATAAAGGAGAAATTATTATGAAAATAGGCGTTTGCGTAATGCTCGGCGATATGGAGGGTATGCCTCAGAAGTTCAAGGTTTTGAGAGAGCAGGGATTTGACAACTGCCAGCTTCTTTCCTGGAATCCGTCGCATTGGACCGATGAAAATGCAGAAAAGCTCAATTCTCTTCTTGCCGAATACGGTGTGGAGATATCTGCGTTCTGGTGCGGTTGGGAGGGCCCTTGCACCTGGAACTTCTACGAGGGACATCAGAATCTCGGACTCGTTCCCCCCGAATACCGCGAAATGCGTGTTAAAAACCTCTGCGACGGCGCGGACTTTGCCGCAAAGCTCGGTGTTGTCAACGTCGTTACCCATATGGGCTTTATTCCCGAAAACCCCAACGATAAAGAATTTGTTCCCTTCTGCAACGCGGTCAAGAGAATCGCGGACCATTTGAAGAAGAACGGCCAGTGGCTCCTTTTCGAGACCGGTCAGGAAACCCCCGTTACAATGCTCCGCTGCTTCGAGACCGCGGGCGCGGACAATTTGGGCGTAAATCTCGACACCGCCAACGTTATCCTCTACGGCAAGGCAAACCCTGTCGATGCGCTTGACGTTTTCGGCAAATACGTCCGCAATCTCCACGCAAAAGACGGCAGATATCCCACCAACGGCCACGATTTAGGTGTCGAAACCGCTATCGGCGAGGGCAAGGTGGACTTCTACGGCGTTATCAAGGGTCTTCACGAGCTCGGATACGACGGATATATCACTATCGAGCGCGAGATCGAGGGCGAACAGCAGGCAAAGGATATTATAAAGGCGAAGGAATATCTCGAATCGATCATCGCGGAAGTGACCGCCGAATAATGCATACCGCACTAAGAATAATTTTTATCACCGTCGGTTTGGCGGTGTCGGTGTCGGGCGTTGCGAGCTCGCTCGGCTTCAGCTTCACACTCGGCACTGCGCTTTCGCTGGTTGTCGGTATTTCGCTTCTGCTTTACGGCGTGTTTTATAAAAGACTTTTGAGTCTGCTGCCGAAATGGCTTCCTCTTGCGGTTTGTGCTCTGATCGCGCTGGTTGCGCTGCTCGTTGCCGCGCTGTATATTTGCGGAACTAACGATAACAGCGATAATAAAGAGGACGTTCTGATCGTTCTCGGCGCGGGGATAAAGGGAAGCGAGGTCGGCTCGAGTCTGAAAAGCCGTCTCGATACCGCGATCGAGTATTGCAATATCAATAAGCAGGCACTTGTCGTCGTAAGCGGCGGCCAAGGGCGCGGCGAGGATATAAGCGAGGCTCTCGCGATGGAACGCTATCTTGTCGAAGGCGGGATCGCGCCCGAGCGCATAATCAAGGAGGACAGATCGACAAGCACCTACGAGAATTTCAAATTCTCAAAGGCGATCCTCGATGAAAAGCTCGGGATCGGCAATTACCGCGCCGTGTTTATAACAAACAGCTTCCATATTTTCCGTGCGGAATCGCTTGCGAAGGAATGCGGACTTGAAAATATCACCCATATCCACGCAAGCACCCAGATCCATACCGTTATCCCCAACGGACTCCGCGAGCTTTTGGCGGTTGTCAGTCAGGTTATATTTTGAATTAAGGACCGTCGCCGACGGTCTTTTTTCATTCCTGCCGCAAAAGCCCCCCTTTACAATCGGGGATTTGTGTTGTATAATATGATCAAGATTAAAAAAGGGGGCGCTTTTGTGAAAAGGATATTTGTTTTTGTGCTGCTTGGCGTGTTTCTTTCCGTCTGCGGCTGCGCGGGGAGCGAAACAAAGACAACGAGCTACGAGGAAATCAGCTTTTCTATATCGCTGGGCAGTCCGAGCGAGCCCGACCGTCGCCCCGAGGGCGCACCGCCCAACGACCGCCCGAACGGCGAAATGCCGAACGATAAAAACGGAGGTATCCCCGAGCTCGAGCGCGCGCTTGGCGAATCGAACCGGCTCGATCGGTTCCGTATAACGAAAATGGAGATCGAAACCTGCGACTGCCTCGAGCACGATTCCAAAATTCTCATTCACGGCGTTTACGACTCGAAAAACGGACAAAGCGAATGGAGCGTGGATTACGAGATCAGCTACGAGCTTTTCAAAAAGCTCTATTCCTTGAATAACGAAAATATCATTTTCGACACGGCGAGCGGAAGGATAGATATCCCGAACGAGCTTGTAGAGGAACTCGCAGAAGAAATACATAAGTGATAATCAAATGGCGGTCGCTTCGCTCTCGACACGAAACGCAAGCGTTTCGGTCGGTTTTGCGTCGCTACGCTCTCGACACAAAATGCTTTGCATTTTGGTCGGGTTTTGGTCGCTGACGCTCTCGATTAAAATCTCACGATTTTAATCGGTTTTTGAGATGCCCGTTCGCTCGCGCAAAGTGCGTGCGCGCCGCTTCGCGTCTTGTCCGCACTTTCGGGCATCATAGGTATATTTTTCAAGGCGCCTGTCCTTGAAAAATATAGATTCTTATCGGATTCGCTTCGCTCTCGTGAAAAATTCTTCGAATTTTCCCCGTTTTTTGTGAGCGCCGTACATTCGCATCTATATACCCCAAAAATCTTGCGATTTTCGGGGACCCCGTAACACGTGCGCCTCACTTCGTTCGTTGTCCGAATCCTCGGCGCTCTAAGGTATAAAAATCGACGCGCATGTCGCCGATTTTTATGGGATTTTTCATCGAAATCGCTTGCGCGATGAGGGTACCACACGAGATGTGAAAACTCGCGATGAGCCTCCCTTGTGTAAAGGGAGGTGGCACGGCGCAAGCCGTGACGGAGGGATTGTCATTGAAAAGTGAAGAGTGAAGAGTGAAAAGTGAAGAGTGAATTGTAGGGCGGGGGGCTTGTCTCCCGACCTTTTCTTTTTGTCGACATAACACCCTCGCGGAGACGGCGATACAAACAAAAACAACCTCCAACGCGGGAGGAAGAAATTTTTGCCAAGCTTTTTCAAAAGTCGGGGAGGGAATCTTCAAAAAAGCATTGACAAATCGGTCTACATAGTGTAGACTATAAGCGGTCTACAACTTGTAGAATGGAGGAAATAAAATGACTGACTACCAGCTTGGCGCGGTCGAATCGCGCTTTGCCGATATTATATGGGAAAACGAGCCGATAGCCTCTGCCGAGCTTTGCAAATTGAGCGAAAACGAGCTCGGCTGGAAAAAGAGCACGACCTATACCGTTCTCAAGCGTCTTTGCGAAAAGGGGCTTTTTGCCAACGATAAGGGAAGGGTTTGCGCGCTGATAAGCAGGGAAGAGTTCTATTCGCGCAGAAGCGAGCGATTTGTCGACGATGCGTTCAAGGGCTCACTGCCCGCGTTTCTGACAGCGTTTACCAAGAGCAAAAGTCTGAGTGCCGACGATATCGCCGAGATAAAGAAAATGCTCGATGAATACTCGGAGGGCAACAAATGAGCGCTGTTCTTATAAAGCTTTTAAATATGAGCCTGACTGCGTCGGTGCTCGCGCTCGTCGTTATTCTTGTAAAGCTGTGCTTCAAAAGGATGCCGCGCTTTATCAGCGTTCTGCTTTGGGGTCTTGTCGCAATAAGGCTGATATTGCCATTTAATTTCGAGAGCGCGCTGTCGCTTCTCCCGTCGGACGAGCCGATACCGCAGAATATCGTCAGCACAACAACACCGCAGATAAATTCGAGTCTGCCGTTTATTGATAACGCCGTCAACGACGTACTGCTTCGGAATTTCTCGCACGATAATCTTTCGGGTGACAACCCGTTGCAGACTGTGCTTGCGCTGTTCGGTATTGTCTGGATAATCGGCGTTGCGGCGATGCTTATCTATGCGGCGGTCAGCTGGATCCGTATCAGGCGCCGTCTGCGCGAGGCGGTGAATATAAGGGACAACGTTTATATCTGCGATCATATCCCATCGCCCTTTATTCTCGGGATTTTCAGAGCGAGAATATATCTCCCCTCGGATATCGACAAGTCGGACGCCGAATGTGTTATCGCTCACGAAAACGCGCATATCAAGCGCAGGGACAATATCTGGAAGCCGCTTGCCTTTCTGCTTCTTTCGGTCTATTGGTTCAACCCTGTGCTCTGGGTTGCATATATTCTTTTTGCTCGCGATATCGAGCAGGCGACCGACGAAAAGGTTATTTCCTCGTTCGGCGAGGAGATAAAGATCAGGTACAGCAACGCGCTTCTTAATTGCTCGGGCGAGCGCAGATTTATCACAGCCTGCCCGCTCGCCTTCGGTGAAAATGCGGTTAAGGGCAGGGTGCGTAACGTTTTGAACTACAAAAAGCCTGCTTTCTGGGTGCTTGTCGCGGCGGTTGTGGTTTGTGTTGCCGTTTCTCTGCTTTTTCTCACCGCGAAGAATGATAACTACGAGTCGTCTCCCTTTCCCGAAACGGCAAACGAGGGCGAATACTTCCTCGACGGCATCGTTCTCGGCATCGAAAACGGCGCGATGACGGTGCGGAATATCGTTTTCGTCCCCTATACCGAAGCCGAGGACGGAATCTATACCGTTCCGCTCGATTCCGAGCTCGGTATTTTGCCGCAGATCAGTATCGGCTGTAAGGTAAGGGTGGTCTATGACGGCGAAACCGACGATTCGCCGAAGCCGAAGCTGTCAAACGTCTTTTCTGTCCACACCTTCGGCGAGCTCCCGCCCGAAAAGCATTCGCCGCTTGCCGATTTCAAATACCACAATAACTACTACGGCGGAAAAACGATAACCGAATATATCGGCTCCGACGAGCAGATCGTTATCCCGACGGTTATCGACGGCAAGGCGGTCACCGAGATCGCGGGGGGCGCTTTTGAGTCGAATCTCGGCTTGAAATCGGTCTATATTCCCGATACCGTTTATAAAATCGGTATGAGCGCGTTTGAGAACTGTATGTATCTCGAAAGCGTGCATATGCCGATCGCGCTTTACAGCATCGGAAGCAGTGCGTTCTACGGCTGTACCCGACTGAAAGAGATAACCATTCCCGAAACCGCCGTACAGCTCGGCAACGAATGCTTTGCGAAATGCTATGCACTCGAATTTATAAAGATTCCCAAAAGTATTGCCTATTGGGGCTCACGCCCGTTTTACGATTGCGGTCTTACCGAGGTCGTTTTCGATCCCGGGCTTGCAACTATCGGTGATTGTGCCTTTTACGACTGCATCAAGCTCGAAAAAGTAACGATTCCGAATGACTGCGAGATCGGGTGGAACGCATTTTACGGCTGTTACCGTCTCCCGAAGGAATATTGGGAGAACGAATGATTTTTGGGTGAACCGAAGGAGAAAACTATGAAAAAATCACTGTGTATCATACTTTCGATTTTAATGCTTTTTGCGTTTGTAAGCTGTAAAAGCGATGAAAACGGCGAAAGCTCGTCGGTAAGCGAGATAAGCGAAACACCGAGCGAGGATTTTATGGTAAATACGCTCGAAAACGAGGTTTATTCGGTCTATTATTACCACGGCGGCGATGAAATCATAAAGATCCCCGCCGAGATAGACGGCAAAAGGATAACCGTGTTCGATACAAGAACCGTGAAGTACAACGGCAAGGTAAAGGAGATCTATCTCCCCGAAACCATCGAGCGTATCATCGACGGCGGGCTCTATTCGTTCGACGACGATAATACCTCCGCGCTCGAAAAAATACATCTTCCCGAATCGGTAAAGACTATCGAAAGGGGCGCGTTCAGAAATTTCAAGAATCTCAATCAGATCAATCTGCCCGCGTCGCTCGAAACGGTCGGAGACGAGATCTTTGCGGGCTGTTCCTCGCTGAATATAAGCGATATCCCCGCGGCGTTCTTCTCGGAAAAGGGCTACCGCAACTTTGCGGGCACGGGTGTGACTCACGTGAACGTGCCCGAGGGTGTCACCGTGATACCCGAATTGATGTTTTTTGAATCGAGCATCAAAACAATAAGCCTGCCGAGCACGCTGAAGACGATAGCCTACGGCGCGTTCGGAAAAACAAATCTTTCCGAGATCACACTCCCAAACGGACTCGAAAAGATCGACGAGCGCGCGTTTTACGACAGCAAGCTTGTAAGCGCGACCGTCCCGGCAAGCGTGACCGAGATCTACGAGGATTCGTTCGGCGGAATGTACGATTTCAAAAAGCTTGTTTTCGAGGGCGACGTTCCCGAAAAATTCAGCTATCAGCTCGACCATTTCATTTCTGTCCCCGCGAGCATGTTTGAGATATGGGTGAAAAAATCGGCGTCGGGCGTGACCTTCCCGCGCTTTTGCGGATTCCCCGTGCGCTATACCGATTCCGACGAGCAGCCGCTTGTCGAGCAGGAGCTTGAATATGTCGAAAACAGCGACGGAAGCGTAACAGTCGTCGGCTATCTCGGAAGCGAATATATACTGACTGTCCCCGAAACACTCGGCGGAAAGCCTGTCACGGCAATCGGTGAATATATGCTCCGCGCAAACAACGACGTTATTCAGCTCACACTCCACGAGGGAGTAAAAACCATCGGCGATTTCGCGTTTAACAGTGCAAGCCTGCTCAAAAAGGTAACTTTACCGCAAACTCTCGAAACGATCGGCGAAAATGCATTCGGAAGCTGCGTCAAGCTCGAAAATCCGGTTCTCCCCGAATCGCTTAAAACGGTAAAGCGTTATGCTTTCGCGGGCTGTGACGCTTTGACCGACTTTGTCTTCCCCGAAAGCGTCGAAACTATCGGCGAGGGTGTTTTCGATAACTGCCACGAGCTTAAAACGGCAAAGCTCCCGAGTAGTCTGAATACGATTTCCGACGCACTCTTTTTCGCCTGCTATAAGCTCGAAAGCGTCAATGTTCCCGAAACAGTGGAATATATCGGGCATAACGCGTTCGGCTCCTGCTATGAAATTACCGAGCTGACAATGCCGAGCACGCTCAAAACCGTCGGCGACAATGCGTTCGACAGCACAAAGATCACCTCGCTCTATTTCCACGAGGGACTCGAAAGCATCGGCGAGGAGGCGTTTGAATCCTGCTATCAGCTCGCGGAGGTCGTGCTCCCCGCAAGCTTGAAAACCGTCTGCGGCTGGACGTTCAATCAGTGCCGCGGTCTTAAAAAGGTCACCCTTATGGGCGATGCGCCCGAGGTCATCATCAACAAAAGCCCCTACGGCGAGGACAATTATTACGACTTCCCGAATAATTGCGAGTTCACGCTCTATTATTACGAGGGCGCACAGGGGTTAGACAGCGATTTCTGGAGCCGCTTCGACCAAGCGCTTGTCGGCTCGGAAAACGGCGAGGATTCAAAAAGCGATTACGAATCCGAGGAATAAACTCCTTACATATCGGCATCAAAGCCTGCATTCGCGGGCTTTTTTGCTTGCAATCAGGGCGAGGGCTGCACATAAACGAGAATTTAAAAGAGATTAAAAAAACGCTTTTTGTGTTGTTGTTGTTTCAAATGGTGTGCCCTATAATAACGTTACGTCTTAATACCACAAGACAATACGTAATACAGTGGTCTGTAACGTTTTGATATAACGTAAGGCTTATAGACTAACAAGACAATACGTAATATAGTGGTCTGTAACGTTTAAATATAACGATAGCTATTAAATTAACACAACAACAACTATATATAATAAATTTATTTCTTTTTTCTTTTTTACAAAAGCTTCTTTTTCTTTGCTTCTTTCTTTTTCTTGTCTTT